>DATMKY010000104.1:0-64000 GCA_035570955.1 Edaphobacter sp.
AAGATTGGCCGAAGGGGCGAGGGGTCGATCTGCGGCGGTTTGCAGTGGAGACGCTGGAGCGGCATCTGGAGCGACGATTGGCAAGTGCTCGGGCTTTGGGGCGGGCTTGAGTTCGAGTGCAGCTTCGATGATGTTGGCGGCGGTTTCGAGTGCGTTGATCTTTTGCATCTCGGATTGGATCTTGTGCGCCTGCGCGCGGTATTTGTTCTCTTCAAGGACGGATTGGACTGCGGTGCGAAGGCGAGGCACGTTGAGTTTGTGCGCTGGGATGACGATGCCTGCGCCTTTTGCGGCAACGCGTGCGGCTACTCCGGGTTGATCGTTGCCTTGTGGGATGGCGACGAGGGGGACGCCTTCGGCGAGGGATTCGAGGACGGTGTTGAGACCGGCGTGAGTGATGACTGCGGCGGCTTGCTTGAGGAGTTCGAGTTGTGGAGCGTAACGGACGAGAATTGGCGTGCCGGGGAGTGTGCCGAGACGAGCTGGATTGAGGCCGCCGCCGAGCGAGAGAACGAGTTGGACGTTGAGGGTGGAACTGGCTTCGGCGATCGTTTTGAAGGATTGTTCAGAGCCGTTCTGGAGTGTGCCGAGTGAGGCGTAGAGGAGCGGGCGCCCGTCGAGTCGGTGCCAGGGGAAGTCGATGGGTGGGCGTTGCTGGTTGTTGACGAAGGGGCCTGTGTAGTGGAGGTTGGTCGGTCGGCTGGGCGTGGGAAATTCGAGTACTTCAGGGAGCTGCGTGATCTGCGCGAGTGGCGAGAGGGATTCGGTGGGGTGGGCGAGAGGTTTGAGGTTCCACGATTTGCGCTGCTCGTTGACGACGGCGTAAATGGGCGCGGCGATGCGTGAGAGAAGGCGCATGCCGAGTCGATTTCGCAGGCGTGCGAAGGGGTTCTGGCCGCCGTTCCAGCCGAAGCAGAAGGGTGGGATGTAGTCGTCCTGGACGAGGGGCGGAAAGAAGGCGATGGAGACGAAGGGGAGGCCGAGGTATTCGGCGATGTTGCCGCCCATGTCGGCTTCGTCGATAAGCATGGCGTCAAGGTTTGCGCTCCGGACTGCCTCGGGGCCGTCGCGGAGGATCATGCATGCGGTGTTTTTTAAGCGCTCGACGGTAAAGCGGAAGGTCGAGATGCCTTTTAATTCGCTGAGCTGCTGGTCGAGCTTCTGGAGGGTGCCGAACGGGTAGTCGGTGGCGCCGATGAGATGGAAGTCAATGCCTGCGGCGCGGACGCGCGCCTCGGTGTCGGCGATGCCGAAGAGGATAACCTGGTGGCCGCGCTGTTTGAGCCGGAGCGCAAGGGCGGTCATGGGATTGATGTGTCCTGTGCCTGGAAAGCAGAATGCTCCGAGCCTCGCCATTCGTGTGTCCCGTGCAGTGAATTTGGGCCCGAGGTAGTTACGGGAGAGGAGATGTTTCGGATGCTCTGCGTGTGAATTAATGTTTGACTTTGGCGGAACGGGAAGCAAGGGTGGCGGCGTTGGCTGGTAAGCTTCGTATCGAGCGAATTTGATTGGAGTGCAGGGATGCGAATGAGTTGGACGAGAATTGCTTTGCCTGGTGTGGCCTTGGGTGCGTTCTTTGCGGCTGGGAGTGCAGATGCGCAGAAGAGTACCCACTGGGTTGGGTCGTGGGCGGCTTCGCAGCAGGTGCCTGAGGCTGCGAATCTGCTGGACACGGAACTGATGCGAGATGCGACACTGCGGCAAGTGGTGCATCTTACCGTTGGCGGAAGCCAGATTCGGGTGCGGGTGTCGAATGCGTTTGGGACGCAGCCGCTGCATTTGACGGCGGTGCATGTGGCGCGACCGGTTTCGGCTGCGGGTGCGGCGATTGACGCAGGAAGCGATACGGCGGTGATGTTCAATGGTGCCGCGGACGTGACAATTCCTGCCGGAGCAGAATATGTATCTGATTCGGTCACGTTTTTTGCGGCACCGCTTTCGAGCCTGGCGATTTCGATTCATTATGACGAGCCGCCGAAAGGGGAGACGGGGCACCCGGGGTCGCGGGCGACGTCGTATGTGGTGCATGGCGATGCGGTTTCAGCAGCGAATCTGCCGGATGCAAAGACAGTGGAGCATTGGTATCAGGTTTCTGGAGTAGACGTTGTTGGGGAGGAAAAATCTGTCGCTGTCGTGACGCTGGGGGATTCGATTACGGATGGTCATGGCGCAACGACGAACGGGAACGATCGCTGGCCGGATGTTTTAGCGGCGCGGATACAGGGTGATAAGTCGACGCGGATGATGGGCGTGTTGAATCACGGGATCGGAGGAAACCGGTTGTTGCTGGACGGGCTTGGTCCGAATGCGCTGGCTCGGTTTGATCGCGACGTGATCGCGCAAACTGCGGTGAAGTGGGTGATTGTGTTGGAGGGTGTGAACGATCTGGGTACGCTGACGCGGGATCACGACGCTGCCGACGAGGCGCACAAGGATCTGGTAAAGCGGATTGAAGGGGCTTATGCACAGATGATTGCGCGGGCGCATGTGCACGGGATTCGTGTGATTGGAACGACGATCCTGCCATATGGCGGGTCGAAGTACTATCATCCGGGGCCGCAAAGCGAGGCAGACCGGCAGGCAATCAATGCCTGGATTCGCGATCCGGCACACTTTGATGGAGTTGTGGACTTCGATCAGCTGACACGGGACCCAGCGCATCCCGATCATCTTCTGCCGGCGTATGACAGTGGGGATGGATTACATCCGGGGCCAGCCGGTTATAAGGCGATGGGTGAGGCAATTCCGTTGACACTGTTGGCGCATTAGCTTATCCAGACCGAGTCGAACCTACTGGTTGCAAGGTGAGTGCCCAAGGATCAACCTTGCGATGGATATTCAAAAACTGAAGGCTCGAGTAGACTTGGGCCGTTATGAGCACAACTTCGATTTCCGTTTCGACTTCGTGTCGGCGGTCCCTTGAAGTCACTCTGGCAGCGTTGATTGCTGTTGGCGTGGTGCTGATCTTCTGGAGTCAGCAGCGATATCCCGCGCTTTTGAAGAAGATGCATGCGGGTACAGCAGTCAAGGTCGCGGGAGCGATTTCGTTTGACGCGTTACTGAAGGTGACTCCGGACATGCCGGCTCCGACTCGAGTGATGCGAACGAGCGTGAACTGGCTTTATACGAACCGGTTTGGGATGTACTTCGCGCTGCCTTTTGGCGCAGCGATGCTGACGTTGCTGTCAGGGATCGCCACTCCAAAACGATTTTCTTCCGCGGCGGGAAATGTATTGTGCGGAGCGGTCGGGGGGGCGCCGCTAGGGGTATGTACGAACTGCGCGACCCCGGTGGCTCAAAGCATGCTCGTTGGCGGAGCGAGCACACGACTTACTCTTGCAGCGATGATTAGCTCCCCCAGCTTCAATCCCGTCGTTGTGGCGATGACATTTGTGTTGTTTCCACTGCCGCTTGCGGCGATGCGCATGGTGGTTCCGGCGGTGCTGCTTGCTGCCTTGCCGCTGCTGATACCGGAGAACGAGCCGAGTGTGAGAAGGATCGAAGTCTTCGCAGAGAACGAGACGGTAGTTTCGAGATTGGTGAAGTTTTGCCGAACCTATCTGCGGAATCTGTTGCGGCTTACGTTGCTGACGTTGCCCTGGATGCTACTGGGTGCACTGGTGGGAGCGTTGGCAGCGGAGATGATTCCGGTATATGGGACGCAGCTGCCTGTTTCTGTGTCTGGCATAGTGTTCGTTGCGGTATTGGGGACGTTGCTTCCGGTACCAATGGCGTTGGATGTGGCGCTGGCTTACGTCCTCTACCATGCCGGGGTTCCCGTGCCTTATGTTGCCGCACTGCTCTGCACGCTGGGGCCAGTGAGCGTCTACTCGCTGAGTGCGATCGGGAAACAGCTCGGTTGGCGGACGAGTTTGCGGTTGGGCGGGGCCGTCGCCTTGCTAGGATCTGTCGCAGGGTTTGTGGCGCGGTAACGCTCTCGCATTCGAGTGATTCGCCGAGTTCGCGAAGCCGGACCAATTGCGGCAGCTTGGGCTGGCTTTCGCTTCAGTGGGGATGATTCATGGCGTCGTTGAACTGCTTAAAGAAGGCGTCGTATTTTTCGTTGCCTTCGGAGGCGGCGAAGCGCAATGGTTTGACGCGTTCTACGAGTATTTCGGTGGCTTTGGGTTGGGTTTTGATGATGTCGATGACTTCGTCGATGAAGTCCTTGAGCGGCATCGCGCGTGGGTCGGCTGCCTGGCCGGGACCCATGAGTTCGGTCTGGACGTAGGGTGGGGCTAGTTCGACGACCTGGATGTTGGTGGATTGCAGCTGATAGCGGAGTGATTCTGTCCAAGAGTGGATCGCGGCCTTAGTTGCGCAGTAGGTTGGCGTGAGGGCTAGCGGGACGAAAGCCAGACCGGAGGTGACGGTCACGATCGCGGCACTGGGCTGCTTCTGAAAGTGCGGCAGCAATGCGGCGGTGAGGCGGATGGGACCAAGAAGGTTGGTTGTGACGATGGATTCGGCGTCGGCTGTGTCTGCGGACTGGAGAAGGCTTTCCGGGCGCATGATGCCTGCGTTGAGGATGACAACATTTACGGCGGGAAAGTCGGCGGTGAGCTTCCTGGCGAAGGCCG
The DNA here is from genome assembly GCA_035570955.1 of Edaphobacter sp. Classification (GTDB taxonomy): domain Bacteria; phylum Acidobacteriota; class Terriglobia; order Terriglobales; family Acidobacteriaceae; genus Edaphobacter. The sequence continues at coordinate 4,581 of DATMKY010000104.1, forward strand.
TGATCGCTGCCGGATCTTCAATGTTGAGAGTTACCGACGAAATACCGGGATTGGCTTTGGTGGTCTCGTCGAGGAGCTGCTGCCGGCGGCCGGCGATGATGACTTTGTTGCCGAGTTTGTGGAAGGCCTCGGCGAGCCCGCGGCCGATGCCAGAACCGCCGCCGGTGATGAGGATCGTGTTGCCAGTAGGTTTCATGAAAGCGTTCTCCTCAAGTTCCTGGACGATGAGTTCAAGGTCTATTTGAAGGTATTGAAGCCTGTTTGCAATGACGTAAGAGTATTTTTGCCGAGCGTGCATTGGATGTAGGAGCGGAGCAAAGGGTTTCACATGAAATGTGACGGCGCGCAAAGGTTCTGGCATACTTTCGGGATGGCGCGGAGCGGCGTTTTCGGGTTGCGTTGTCTGCCGGTTGCGCGGGGCCTGAGATTTGTCTTCTGCATCGCGGGGCTCGCGTTAATGGGCAGTGGAAACATGCTTTTCGCGCAAGATACGCCTGCTGAGGCGGACAAGACCGTTGAGACTTTACACGTTTACACCGATTTGATTCAGATACCAACCTTGGTGCTGGGGCCAACCCATCAGCTGATCAAGCAGCCGATTCCTGAAGGGAAGTTCTCCGTCAGCATCGATGGGGGGCCGACTTTTCGCGCGACCCATACCAGACTGGAAGGGGACGATCCGCTTTCGATTTCAATTCTTCTGGATGTGAGTGGCGACACATTGTTATTGTTGCCAAAGATTGATGAAGCCATCGCTCGTCTCGCGCCAAACTCTTTACATGCCAAGGATCGTGTTTCGATCTATGCCCTCGATTGCAGCCTGGTGCAGTCTCTCGATGATGTTCCGGTGGAACGTGAAAAGTTGCGGGTCGGGGTGAGGAGGGTTCTGGAGTCATGGCAGAATCGCCAGGCAGATAAGCGCGGTACGACTTGTAAGCATTCGGTTCCCCTTTGGGACGCGATTGGGTACGTGGCGAAGCAGTTGTCTCAACTGCCGGGCAGGCGGGTGATCCTGGCAGTTTCGCAAGGGGAGGATTCCGGCAGCGAACATTCGTTGAACGAGGTACGAACGTATCTTCAGGCGACCGGAGTGGCGGTCTTTGGGGTGTTCACTGTTCCTCTCTTCGCCCCTGACGGGAATCACATCTTCCTTCGTTGGGATACGGAGAATGCCTTTCGGTCTCTGTGCGAGTTGAGCGGCGGGATCGTATTTATGACTCGCGCACAGACCGCAAAGGAGACGCTGAACGGAGTCGTAACGACGTTACGAGGACGCTATATTGTGGAGTTTCCCCGGCCTGCCAAATCAACCGCTGGGTTCCATAGCCTGCAGGTAACGGTTGCGGATGGTCGTGATGATTTCATAACGTCGTCCGGGATTACGGTTCCCCTTCCAGACGCCGCCGCGCTGGCTGATCCAACGACGGTTCCATCCGACCCGGCACATACACCGCAAGAAGGGAATCGGCGGCTGATGAGACGCCAGTAGTGGAGTCGTCAGGTTGTACGGAGATGGAGGAATGCTGTGAGCGAAGATGGGGTAATCGCAGGCGTCGGGGGATGGAGGGTATTGAGAATTCCCTGTCTGACTGTTGCATCATTCCCGCGACTGGCATTGTTGGCTGTGGGGCTTACATTCGTGGGAAGTGTAGCCGTGGTCTGCGCGCAGGAAGCGCCGGTGAAGGCGGAAGAACAGATAACGACCTTGCATGTGTACACCAACTCAATTCAGATTCCAACGGTTGTGCTTGGGCCGGGAAAGGAGCGACTTGGCCAGATTTCTCAGGACAAATTTTCCGTGAGTATCGACAGCGGCCCGTGGTTTCACGCGACCCACGTTCGAAAAGAGGAAGATGATCCGATCTCGCTGACAATTCTGCTCGATGCGAATGGAGATTCGGCGAAGTTATTTCGAGGGGTCGAGGACGGTATTACAAAAGCGAAGAATTATCCACTTCGGCCTGAAGATCGAGTTTCTATCTACGGGCTTGATTGTTCTTTAGTCCTCTTATTGGATAATGTGTCGGCCGATTCATCGTTTAGAGAGCGTAGTTCAGCTGCGTTCGCATCATGGGCTCGACGCAGAGAAAGTCTCAAAGACACGGGTTGTCAGGAGCCAAAGCATCTGTGGGATGCTTTGGAGTATGTATCCGGAGAACTGTCCAAATCGTCTCGTTTGCGGGTCGTTCTGGCGGTTTCGCAGGGAAAGGACCTGGGAAGCAAACATACCTGGAATGAGGCGAGAGACTATGCCGAGTCGATGAGCGTGGCGATCTTTGGTTTGACTGAGGTTCCACTCAACTCGGACGACCCGCTGCCGAGCACATTAGACATGGGGGAATCGATCGTATATCCCAAACATCCTCTTTCGCCGGTCAACATTGTATGGGACACAGAAAATCCTTTTCACCAGCTATGTGAACTGAGCGGCGGGATGGTATTTGCGACGCCGGCTAAATACGTTTCAGGGTCGATGAAGTCGTTTCTGAGGACTGTGCGAGAGCGATATATTATCGAATTCCCGCGACCGTCAAACTCGACGTCTGGAAGACATACGATGCGCGTACAGGTCGATCACGGTCAGAGGTACTTTATTCGACCAGTAGGAATTTCGGTTCCGCAACTTGACCCGTCCATAGTGGCCGATCCAAGCACGGTGAGTACAGGGCCGAAGGATACTCCGGAGATGGGTTCGCGGAAGGTTATGTTAAAGCCACAGTGAGGACGGGATGAAAAGCATTGGAGTTCGAGTTCGCAGGAATTCGGGTACATAGAATCATGAGCATGGCGCGCGTTGGCAGGTTTGAATTCCGCTGTTGTCTGCCGGCCGTGTGGAGTATGTGGGTGTTACCCTGCGTCGCAGGGCTCGCGTTGGCGGGCAGTGGGGGATTGCTTTGGGCGCAGGCTCCGACGGCTTCTGCGGATGAGCCGATTCATACGCTGCATGTTTACACGAACCTCGTGCAGATTCCTACGTTGGTGCTTGGGCCAAACCGCGAACGTCTCAAGCGGACGATTCCGGAGAAGAAATTTTCGGTGAGTATCGACAGCGGCCCGTGGTTTCCGGCGACGCATGTGCGGCAGGAAGGCGAGGATGCAATCTCCCTTTCGATTCTGCTGGACATCAGCGGACGTGAGGCGGACCTGATGCCGAAGATGGCAGACGCGATTGCTGGGCTTGCTCCGACGATGCTGCATGCGAAGGACCACGTTTCGGTCTACGCTCTGGACTGCTCGCTAATCCGGTCGTTGAGCGATGCGCCTGCGGATGCGGAGACTTTGAAGAACGCGGTCAACGGGGCTCTGCAATCGTGGCTGCTCCGGAAGCAAGACAAGACGAAGAATTGCAAGCAGTCCATCCATCTGTGGGACGCACTGGCATATGTGATCGCCGAGTTATACAAAGTTCCGGGGCGGCGGGTAGTTCTCGTTGTGTCGGATGGAGAAGATCAAGGCAGTCTGCATAAATGGAACGAGGTGAGAGAATTTGCCCAGGAAACGGGGTCTGCGGTGTTTGGGATGAACTATATTCCGCCGTATGCCGCGGATATGAGGTCCAGGTTCTTCCTGCGATCTACCGAAGATCCTTTTCTGGCTGTATGTGAGTTGAGCGGCGGAATGATCTTCAACACTCCTGTTTACGCGCTGCCGAAGACGCTTGGAGAGTTTATGACGGCAGTGAGGGAACGCTATATAGTCGAATTTCCGCGGCCTTCGAATTCGACTCCCGGTGCGCATGGAATGGAGGTCAGGATCGCCGGAGAACCGATCGACTTCATTCGATCAGCCGGAGTCTCGATGCCGATTCCTGATCCAAAATTACTGGCCGACCCGACTACCGTATCTGTCGGGCCATCGCGTGCTCCAGAACAGGGAACGCGTCGCGACATCAAGCCGCAATAAGTTATGGGCTTATCGTGTGGGGGCGCGGGTTCGCTGAACGGTTAGAATCAAAAGATACGCCGAATAGACGAGAGGCATATGAGCGGATTGGTTTCTGCGGTCGCGGAAAAGCGGGCGCTGACGTTTCAGGAGTTGCTGTTTACTCTGCAGAGGTTCTGGGCAGACCGCGGTTGCGTGCTGCAGCAGCCGTATGACGTTGAGGTGGGAGCGGGGACGATGTCCCCGGATACGTTTTTGCGGGTGCTGGGGCCGAAACCGGTGCGGATTGCGTATGCTCAGCCTTCGCGGCGGCCTGCGGATGGACGGTACGGAGAGAATCCGAACCGGCTGTTTCGGCATACGCAGTTGCAGGTTATTCTGAAGCCGCCACCGGAGAGGATTCAGGAGATTTATCTGGAGTCGCTGGTGGCGATCGGGATCGATCTGCGCGAGCACGATATCAAATTTGAAGAGGACAACTGGGAGTGGCCGGTAGGCGGCGCCTGGGGCGTGGGTTGGCAGGTGATGATGGATGGCCAGGAGATTACCCAGTTCACTTACTTTCAGCAATGCGGCGGGATGGATCTGGACCCGATCTCGGGCGAGATCACGTATGGTCTGGAGCGAATGGCGCAGTTTCTGCAGGATGTGGACTCGGTGTATGACGTGGTGTGGGCTGTGGAGCCAGACACCGGCCGCAAAGTAACCTATGGCGAGATGCAGTTGGCGGGGGAGCAGCAGTGGTCGGCTTACAGCTTTGACTATGCGGATGTGAGCTCGCTCTGGAAGCACCTGGAGATGTATGAGAAGGAGTGCCTAGGGCTTCTGGAGCAGGCGAAGCGGTTTGAAGAGATGGAGCCACAGAAACTGATGCGGTTTCCAGTGCTTGGTGCCTATGAGTTGGCGCTGAAGTGCTCACATATGTTCAATCTGCTGGATGCGCGCGGAGCTATTAGCGTGACGGAGCGCGTGGGCGTGATGGCGCGGATTCGCACGCTGGTTGTGGGCGTGGCGAAAGCTTATGCGGCTCAGAGCGAGGCATTGCGGAGTTTAGAACGTGGTAGTGCAGCGGGGTGAAATTTCCCATCCGTTCGTTTTGCGAAGGGGCGAGCACCCGGGCTTTTTGCTTGATTGAGAGATTGGTTGAGGGACGATGGCGGATTTTCTTTTTGAGGTTGGCTTGGAAGAGGTTCCGGCGCGGATGATTTCGAGCGCGCAGGCGGAGCTGCAGCAGCGCATGGTGAAGATGCTGGAGCGCGAGCGGCTGGTGGGCTCGGGTGCCCAGGCGAAGAGTTTTGCTACGCCACGACGGCTAGCAGTTTGGGTCGCAGGTGTTGCGGAGCGGCAGGAGGATGTGGCCGAGGAGTTGGTTGGGCCTTCTGTGAAGGTGGCTTATAAGGATGGCGTGGCGACTCCGGCAGCGGTGGCGTTTGCGAAAAAGGCTGGAATTGAGGTTTCGGCCCTGAAGACCGTGACGAATGCCAAGGGCGAGTACCTAGCGGCTACGTCAATGAAGGCTGGCCGCGGCGCGGCTGAGGTAATTGCCGCTGAGTTGCCGAAGGAGTTAGCGGGGATTTATTGGGCGAAGAATATGTATTGGCGTACCGGGAAGCCGGAGCGGTTTGTGCGGCCAGTTCGGTGGATGGTCGCGCTGCTCGGCGCGCGGGTTGTGCCGGTGGAGTTTGGCGGCAAGACGGCAGGCGCGGTGACGTGTGGGCATCGCGTGTTGTTTGGAGATGAGCCGATTGCGTTGAAGGCTCCGGGTGACTATGAGGATGCGCTGCTTGGTGGGTTTGTGATCGCGGATGTCGAGGCGCGGCGACAGAGGATTCGCAAGGCTTTGGATAAAGTGACGCGCGAAATCGAAGGCGCGCGCTGGCGTGAGGATCTTGGGCTTGTCGATAAGCTGACGCAATTGACGGAGTGGCCTTCAGTATTGATGGGCCGGTTTGAACCAGAGTTTCTTACGCTACCTGAGGAGGTTCTGGTAACGGTGATGCGCGACCACCAGAGCTACTTTGCCGTTGAAGATAAGGACGGCAAGCTGGTCCCGAATTTTCTTACGGTTTTAAATACGGAGACCGATGCTGCGGGGAAGGCGGTGATCCGTCACGGAAATGAGACGGTGTTGCGAGCCCGCTTCAACGATGCGCGGTTCTTCTGGGAGTTTGATCAGCGAGTGCTGCTGGTGGAACGAGTGAAGCTGCTCGAGAATGTTACTTTCCAGAAGGAACTGGGAAGTTATGCAGCAAAGACGGAGCGGGTAGGGGCGTTGGCGGCGAAGCTATCGAGTCTCGTTGTCTCGCACGGAACTCCGCTCGACGCGGCTGCGTTGTCTGAGGCTGTGGGTCTGGCGAAGACCGATCTGACAACTGAGCTGGTAAAGGAGTTTACCGAGTTGCAGGGCGTTGTGGGCGGGTTGTATGCGCGGACGCAAGGTTTTGAGGCTGCGGTTGCCACTGCGATCTACGACCAGTACAAGCCGGAGTCGATGGACGATCTCGTCCCGCGAACGATCGAAGGCGCTTTGCTCGCCATCGCGGATAAGGCCGACACGATTGTTGGGATGTTTGGTCTTGGATTGGAACCTACTGGGTCAAAAGATCCTTTTGCACTGCGGAGAGCTGCGAACGGTATCGTCAAGGTTCTTGCGGAGACGAAGATTGCGCTGCCGCTGACGCTTGGAGACATCGTCGATGCAGCTTCATTGAACGAAACGGTGCGGCTGCGCGTAGAGGTCTTTCTCGCAGAACGGCTGGAGTTTTACCTGCGCGAGGTGAAGGGACAGGCTTACGATGTCGTCAAGGCAGTGCTGGCTGCGGGGGCGAACGATGTTCGCGATGCGGTGGCGCGCGCCGAGGCAGTGACTGCGGTTCGTGGATCAGCCGATTTTGTTGCGGTGTCGGCGGCATTCAAGCGGATGAAAAATATTCTTTCGCAAGCGAAGGAGAAGGGCGAGCTGCCCAAGGGTGACGAAGGGCAGAGCGGAGATCTCCATCCGACGCAGAGGGAGTTGACGGCGAGGGAAGAAGAGATTGCGATCGGGGTGAAAAAGATGGCAGAGGAACGCGAGTACAAGCGGGCACTCGAATCCATCGCGACTCTGCGCCCGCATGTGGACGCATTTTTTGATCAGGTAATGGTGATGGATCCCGACCCGAAGATTCGGGCGAGCCGGCTGTCGTTGCTGACGAAGATCGTAAGCAACTTCTCCGGTATCGCCGATTTTTCCGAGATTGTTGTTGCTGGGTAAGAAGGCTTACCCAGGAGCTGAAGCCCTCACGTCATTCGTTCTGCAAGAGATACCTAAGGCTCAAGCTTTGGGTGACGGTAATGGACACTCAGGTTAGCAGAAAGCACCCGGCGATCCGGAAACAAAGAGCGGGCGTGGCCTCTCCTGGTTTTCCGGATCGTTTCGTTGCAAGGCGCTGTTCAACGGATTGTGAGAACCATGGCTCCGGCTACGAAGAGAAGTACCGCGCCAACCGTAGCGAGCGGAATCACTACATTCTCGTAGAGTTCAAGCTTTGGAGCGGCGGCAGGGCCATCTTCGGCACGAGAGTTCGATTGGTACATGACGTCATTTTGTTCTACGTATTCCATTGTTTTATCCTGTGTGACTCTCGCCTTCTGATTGCAAGCGAGAGAGATAGTGCGTTGATCGCGGTCTTTTCCTCTTGAAGCGTTGCGAGCTGCGCGTAATCTCTTGACGGTCATCATCCACGAGGAAAAGTCGCCGCCGCAAGCATTACGTGTTGAATGGTATCCGCCCCGTTACGGCCCTTGAAATGCGACTTTCAGGGTATGAGTTGACTCTTTCGATGCGCCCCGATCTCCTTGTCATAACTGGAGTTGTACGAGATTCGTCGCGGTTGTGGAGCGAAAGAATGTGCCCGCAGTTAAACCGGATTGCGGCAACTCTCCGAAGAACATGGCAGTCTCGTCGCATGCGTGGTGGCGCGGGCAATGAATGCAATCCTTCATGATCTTGTCCTGAAAGTTCTGCCGGTCGACAATGCGCAGGTGGAGTCTCTCGAAGAAGGCCGGGACTCGCGTAAAGAGGCAGACGCACTTAATTCCGCTGGCCTCTGCCTGATCGAGGAGAGCATGGATAAGGAGGCTGCCTGCGCCTTTTCTCATCGTGTCGCGGTGAACTGCCACAGAACGGATTTCGGCGAAATGACTGCTGTAGACGTGCAGCGAGGCGCAGCCGAGGAACTGGCCGGAGATGGTTTCGGCCACGGTGAAGGTGTGAATGTTTTGGGATATCTCGTTGTAGGAACGGGGAAGGAGGGTTCCATCACTGGTGAAGCTGTCGATTAGTTGATGGATTGCGCGAGCATCACGCAGAGTCGCTCTTCGGGTGTGGGGCTGATCTGTCTTTGGTTCTGTGAGAGAAGACAGCGGCGAAGAACTCGGAGGTTCTTCGAGGAGAGGCATTGCCATGGGACACTGCACTTTCCGCTTCGGCGGGGCCGAGGGGCTAGGGTTAGGTTGATTCGTTGGTTTTGCGAACGACAGCGAGCAGCCGGTTAGCTTCCGTAGTGACGGCCTTCGTGCGATGGCTCCCATGGGATGGGGGCGAAGGTGCGCTGGAAGAAGGTGTTGTCGACGATGTATCGCTCGTGATTTTCGCCTTCAATGATCCAGTCGCCGGGGTAGGCTTTTCGCTGGCCGGAGTCGGTGAGAATGGTAGTGCATTGCTGGCACTGCGTGGCGTTTACGAGAAGCGGTCTACGGGTTCGAAAGGTGTTCACTCAAGTCTCCTGACAGCGTGGTTCTGCCGCCGAAAACTATTCAAACAAGTCGCTTGTAAGAAAGGTGTAAGGGTTCTCGTAGATTTTCGTAAAGGATTCGAAAGTTTTTCGAAAAGTGTCAGTTGACGCGCTGGAGGCGGTCGATGAGCTTCTGGACGAGCGGCTCCCCGGATTCGGTCCAGAGCAGGCGGCTGCTGATGCCACTGTTCTTTTCGATGGAGAGAGTGAAGGCGAGAAGCATTTCGACATTCTGCTGGATGTGTTTTGCGGCGTCGGCGTCAAGCGCTTCGTCGTCGAGGGTTTCGGCGAGCCAGGGAGTGTCGAGGCCGAGATCAATGCGGATGTGGCCATTCTGTTCGTAGGTGGCGTCGTCGAACTCGGGGCCGAAGCCGAGGAAGCGCACAGTGGATTGCTGCGGCTTCCAGACGGTATCGAGTGCGACGGATTCCGTGACCTGGGTCTCGCTGGTGTCGGGCGTCCAGAGCTTCCAGCGCATCTCGAACTCGTAGGCGGTGTCATCGTGAAGCTGCTCCGTGGCCTCGGCGACTGCGTTTTCGATGAGAGAGGAGGTGCTGTCCTGCAAGCGATCGTCGAGAACGTAAGTGCGCTGGTAGACGGGCGCTTCACTGAAGGTGATTGGGTATGTGCTCGCGGCGACGACTCGCGGATCCTTGGTGATAAGTGCGAACTGGCGCATGACCGATACCATCGCAGCTGGCAGGGCGTCTAAGCGGAAGTTGGGAAACCAGAGACTTAGATAGAGCTGATCGGCCATATAGACAGTTTAGAGTCTGGGAGCAGCGAATGGGGTGCAGGAGAGCAGGGAATAGGGAGAAGGGAGTAGAAACAAGCAACGTCAGCTCCCTATCTTTTGGGTGAGAAGATAGAGAGAGATGAATGTTTCGGTAGAACGGCTGCGGTTGGGGTTACTGGTAGGTGCGGGCCTGCTGGTGATGGTCGTCGTTGCCTTTCTTGGATATGCCCATCATCGCGCGCACCGGTTCTTGAAGGAGCTTCCGGCAAAGCTGGGGGTGGACGTCCGACGCGAGAGTAACAACGTCACGTATTCGCAGTCAGTTGAAGGACGAACGGTCTATACCATTCATGCTGCGAAAGAGGTGGAGCGCTCGGACGGAAAGATGACGCTGCACGACGTGGGAATCGTGTTGTATGGAAGGAAGCAGGACAGAGCAGACCGGATTTACGGGAATGAATTTGAGTACGACCCCAAAAACCAGGTGATTCGTGCCGTCGGAGAGGTTCATATCGACCTGCAGGCACCCCAGGCCACCGATGCGAACGCAAAGATGGATTATGCGGCGGGGAAGGATCTGCACAAAGATGCAACTGGCAGCGAGCATGAAGCGACGGATGAGCGCTTGATCCATGTGACGACTAGCGGGCTGGTCTTTCTGCAGAAGCTTGGCGTCGCAGCGACGGACAAGGATATTGAATTTGAGTCGGGTGGGTTGACTGGACATGCGGTGGGCGCGGATTACAGCTCGGATACGGGTGTGGTGGTGTTGCACTCGGCGGTGAAGGTGAATGGGCTGCAGCACGAGAGGCCTGTGGTGCTAACGGCCACTCATGCCGTGCTGGATAGACCCGGGCAGACGATGGTGCTTTCGCAGGCGAAGTATGTGGTTGTGGGTGGGAAGACAGAGGCCACAGAAGGTGAGACGGCGCAGGCGCAGCATGTGGTGGTGCATCTGCGGAGAGATGGATCGGCTGAGCGCGTGGAGGGCGACGGAGATGTGGCACTAACGAACGGAGCGGGGGGACGTGTGTCGGCTCCGCGTGGCGAGGTGACGCTGAATCTTGCGAATCAGCCTATGTCGGCGGTAATGACAGGCGGAGTAAAGTATGGAGCGGATGAGCCGTTGCGTCAGGCGCAGGGCGAGGCGGCCGAGGGCCATGTGGCGTTCGACAAGAAAGGGCATCCTGACCATGTGACGATGAGCGGTGCGGTGCATCTGCATGAGCGTGTACGGGCTTCGGACGCCGCTAACGAACTTTGGAGCGAGCGGGAGTTGAATGCCGGTGCGGTGGAACTCGCCTTGACGACCACGCCGGCTGGAAATGCAGTGCTGCAGGATGCGAAGGCGACTGGAGAGGCGCGGTTGAAGTTAGTCAATGCCGCAGCGAAAGGCGGGACAAGTAACAGCACGATGTCGGGAGATGTTTTGACCGCACATTTTGTACGTATGGGAAATGCAGACCATCTCTCTGAGGTACACAGCGATGGCCATGCAAGGATTCACCGAGTCAGTGCGACTGGAGAGATGGATACGAGTTCGGCAGACTCGCTGGTGGCTCATTTCCGGCCCGCAGTGGCAGGCGCTGCGCGTGCAACGAAGTCTTCAGGCAAGAGCCAGCAGAAAGCGGATGGCTTTGGCGGCCCGGGCGGAGATGAGGTCACCGATGCGACGATGGAGGGCCATGTTGTGCTGACGGAGTTGCCGGTGAAGAAGCCCGGCGATGCAGTCGCGCCGTCTGAGCGAAAGGCAACGGCAGAAAAGACCTTCTATGACGGCGACCTTGAGCGCGCCACGCTGACTGGCAATGTAGTGATCAACGATGGAGCGAGCGTTCTTTGGGCGGATCGTGTGGTGATGGAACAGCAGAGCGGCGATGCTACGGCGGAAGGTTCGGTCAAAGCAAGTTACCGGCAGTCCGGCAGCAGCGACGACCCAGCGCATGTGCTGGCTGCACGCGCCGAACTGAAGCATGATTCACAGATCACAACCTTTCATGGAGTCGCCGGGAGGCCTGCGCGGCTTTGGCAGGGCGGGTCGCAGGTTGAGGCACCTGTGATCCAGTTTGACCAGAAACAACAGCGGCTGCAGGCACGCGGCGAAGGCCAGGGAGCGCCGATGTCGGTGCATACGGTGTTGGTTCGTGCTACAGGTACCGGATCTGCAGAAAAGGCCGATGCTGCGAAGACTACTTCGCTTGGAAAGATCGTGGGCGCAGGCCGGTCGGACGTGATGCGGGTGGTGAGCCGTGAACTTGTCTACTCTGATGAGACGAAGAAGGCGGAGTTTACCGGAGGAGTCGAGGCCGAGTCCGGGGACAGCAGGGTACGGGCGCAACAGATCGTTGTATATCTGCAGGCTGCACTGAAAGGCTCTGCGGGAAAGGCTCCCGCGAAGACGACGGCCGGGGATGGAATGAAGATCACCGCCACCAATACGGGATTTATGGGCGGCAATTTGGAGCGGATGGTTTTGACGGGTCATCTCGAACTGGAACAGCCCGGCCGGCGCGCGACCGGCGAGCAGCTGGTTTATACGGCAGGCGACGACCTGTATGTTTTGACGGGGACCGCGGCCGCATTGCCGAAGGTCGTCGATGATCAGCGAGGGACCCTCACAGGTACGTCCCTGCGATTCCACGGGGGGGATGATAATGTCGTGGTTTCTAATGGAGGAGAGAGCGGTACGAAGGTGCACACAGAGACGCGGGTGAAGAACAGGCAATGAAGACGTTATCGACAGAGGAGATCGCAAAGTCGTACGGTGGGCGCCAGGTGGTAAAGGGGGTCAACCTGCAGATCGAGCAGGGGGAGGTGGTGGGGCTGCTTGGGCCGAACGGCGCAGGGAAGACGACGAGCTTCTACATCATTGTCGGGCTGGTGCGGCCGGATTCAGGGCGCGTGCTGGCCAGTGGGCACGATATCAGCAATCTGCCGATGTATCTGCGTGCGCGTAGCTATGGAATTAGCTATCTGCCGCAAGAGCCATCGGTTTTTCGCAAGCTGACGGTGCAGGACAATATTCTGGCCGTACTGGAGGCGCAGCAGTTGAGCTGGGAGGCGCGTCGAACGCGCACCGAACGGCTAATTGAGCAACTCAATCTGGGGCATGTGCGCAAGACACACGGCTATGCCCTCAGCGGAGGCGAGCGCCGGCGCGTCGAGATTGCGCGATGCCTGGCGATCGAGCCTGCCTTCATCCTGTTGGACGAGCCCTTCTCGGGCATCGATCCGATCGCCGTGCTGGACCTGCAGGAGATCATTTTCGGGTTGAAGCGCAGCGGAATCGGAGTCCTGATTACGGACCACAATGTACGTGAAACGCTCTCGGTGACCGACCGTGCTTACATCATTACCGAGGGAAAAATATTTGCGACCGGGACGCCTGGAGAGCTAGGACGCAACCCTGAGGTACGCAGGATTTATCTCGGGGAGAACTTCTCGATGGATTAAGTGTCCATGCCTAACACCAAGGTTGTAGGGCGGCGTTGCTATCGGTGGAGTTCACGCAGCCATTGGTACGGTTAGACTTACAGCCAGACTGAGCCGAAGCTGTAGACTGAGGCAAAGCCGTGGAGTGGAATTTCATGTGCAGATGATTGCATAATGCAATCGGTAAGCACGACAATCGCCAAACCGGCATCTATCGAAAGAAGTATCAACGGCTTATACGAGGGTAAGAGGAAAACGTGCTTCTGCAACCTAAGCTGAATTTGAAGGTCTCCCAACGGCAGGTGTTGACTCCTGGACTTGTCCAGATGGTCAGCGTTCTGGCGCTGAACAAGCTCGAGTTGAAGGAGATGATCAATACCGAGATGGTTGAGAATCCGGTTCTCGAGGAACTGGAGGAGTCTGCTGTCACTTTGGAGGAGCGCGCCGGTCAGGAAGGAGACAGGGAGCGGTCGGCAGAGGAGGTTGCAGCCGAGAGCGAACGAGTCGAAAAAGATCCTTTCGATGAGATCGATTTTGGAAGCTATTTTCAGGACTACCTCGATCCCGGTTTCCGCACGTCTTCGAACTTTGAAGAGTATGACAAGCCTTCATTTGAGAATTTTCTCTCGCAGCCGAGCACGCTCAGCGATCATCTGGCGTGGCAACTTGGCTCGCTGACGCTGAGTCCGGAGGTTCAGATTGCTACGGATCTGATCGTGGGCAATCTGAATGAGGATGGCTACCTTACCGCGAGCGACGAAGAACTGGTCCAACTTCTACTGCAGATGCGAGAGCCACAGAGACCGGATCCGATTCCGTTTGAGCGTGGGAACAAGGGCAAGCCGGCGCTGGTATGGAATCCGCCTGAGATACGGGAGTGTGTTGAGAGTCATGGGACGCAGACCGAGCCCGTCGAGATTGCTGCGTCTGCCTCGGACGAGAATTTTGCGCCGCTCATGGCCGTGATTCGCGAGGCGCGGACACTGGTGAATTTTCTCGATCCAGTTGGTGTTGGAGCGCGAGATTTGCGCGAGTGCCTGCTCATACAGATCTGCGCGCAGCAAGGCGAAGCAGCCATTGTGCTACGACGACGTCAGGCGATTGCTGCTGATTCTGTCTCGAAAAATGGTGGAACAGAAAAAGGCAACGGCGCAGCTGATTCTGTGGCTGCGGGTGATGTCTCCGATCGATCGGATATATTCGCGATCGCAACGCATGTTGTGACGAACTGCCTGCCGCTACTGCAGAAAAAAGACATGCGCGAACTGACGCGAAGTTGTGGGCGGTCTGCGGAAGAGGTGATGGCGGCGGTTGAGTTTATCCGGACGCTCGATCCGCGCCCAGGACAGCGCTACAACCAGAGCGAGACTCGCTTGATCGAGCCGGATGTCGCCTTCGTCAAGCGCGATGACGTCTACATTGTGGTGATGAACGAAGAGGACATGCCGACGCTTCGGTTGAACCAGGGCTACCGCAGGATGCTGCAGCAGAAGGCGACTGAAAAAGAGGTCAAAGAGTACGTGAAGGAACGGTACAAGTCCGCGATTCAGCTGCTCCGCAATATTGAGCAGAGAAAAAATACGATCGTTCGGACTTGCGAGGTCATCGTGCGGCGACAGCAGGAGTTTTTGGAGCAGGGAGTCAACGCGCTGAAGCCGATGATGATCAAGGAAGTCGCCGAAGAGATCGGCGTGCATCCCTCGACGGTAAGCCGTGCAGTTGCAAACAAATATGTTCATACCTCGCAGGGAGTCTTTGAGCTGCGCTTCTTCTTCTCCGAAGGCGTGAACGGGCCCGAGGGTGGCGACCTGCCGCTGGTTCTGTTGAAACGCAAGGTGAAAAAGCTGATTGAAGAAGAGGATGAGCGCAAGCCATTGACGGACGATCAGCTGGCGGCCGAGTTGCAGCGGCAGGGGATCCAGGTGACCCGGAGGACGGTCGCTAAGTACCGGGAAGACATGCAGATTCCAAGTACCCACCAACGTCGTGTACGCTAGTCGTCTGCGAAGCTCTTGTCAGAGTCGCAGGGCGAGGTGAGCAGATGGACGTGGAATACACCGGCAGACAGACCACAGTTACAAAGAAGCTGAAGACGCAGGCTGAGACGGGAGTGGCACGAATCGTCAAGATCGTGGGCAACTCCGGCAGTGTGCATGTAACTCTCTCCACGGACAAATATCGGCAGACCGCCGAGCTGACCGTGCAGACCAGGCACTTCAAGCTGGTCGCTCGATGTGAAGCAACCGAGATGGAGATGGCGCTCCGAGATGCGCTGGAGAAGATCGAACAACAGGCCATCCGGCAAAAGAAGAAGTTTGGAACGATCAAGCGGCATCCCAAGGCTGATGTGAAGGCCGCCAAGGCGGAGATCGTGACGCCTGTTGTCGAAAAAACCAACGGTACGGCGAAGGCGTCGGCGAAGAGCAGCAACGGGCGCAAGGCCGTGCCGATGCTGGTGCACTCGTTTCCATCGCATTCGCCGCTACCGGAACCGCACGTCGTGCGCTCGAAGGACGGAGTCGCAATGCGGCCTATGTCGCTTGAAGAAGCCGTCAAAGAAGCAGCATTCCGCGACCGTGATGTCTTTGTGTTTCGTGACCATGGCGGACAGGCGATGGTGCTCTATCGCAAGCGGGACGGAAAGATGGAGTTGATCGAGGTTCCATAGAAGCGTTCCGCAGGGTTCCCTCAACAGATTCTAAGGGCCGTGGTGCTAGGATTTCTGCATGTCGAGTAAGAAGGTTGCAAAGCGGCCCAAGAAGGGCAGCCAGAAGAAACGCAAAACACAGAAGTCGACAGCGCATGAATCGAAGCATCGCGGCGAACTGGTCATTCTGACCGGGCTCTCCGGATCGGGCAAGCTCTCGGCCCTTAAGGCGTTCGAGGATCTCGGATACTACTCGGTCGACAATCTCCCGCTTGAACTTGTTCCTCGATTTGCGGATCTCGTCCGGCAGTCGGGAGAGATCAAGCGAGCCGCGTTGGTTGTTGACGTGCGCGAGGGGATGCGTTTGGATGAGTTTCCCTCAATTCTGAAGGACGTCCGCAAGGTTTTGCCGACGCGTGTCGTCTTTCTTGAAGCAAGCGAAGAGGCTCTGATTCGCCGATTCTCGGAAACGCGGCGTCCGCATCCGATGGGGCGCAGCGATACCGTGGTGAAATCGATTCGGGCGGAACGAAAGCGGTTAGACCCGATCCGTAACGTTGCGGACATTGTTCTCGATACGACGAAGTTCAACGTGCATGATTTGCGGGCGCACATCAACGCTCAGTTTGAGCGCGAAGAGAGCGATCAGACTTTGATGATCTCGTCGAACAGCTTCGGATTCAAGAATGGTGTGCCGACGGAAGCCGACCTGGTCTTCGATGTACGGTTCCTGCCGAACCCGCACTTTGTTCCGGAGTTTCGCAAGTTGACTGGGAAAGATCCACGGGTCGCCAAGTATGTTTTGCAGTTTCCGCAGACGAAGGAGTTTCTCGACAAGACGGAAGACTTGCTGAAGTTTCTTTTGCCGCACTACATCAAAGAGGGAAAAAGTTATCTGACAGTGGCGTTTGGATGTACCGGAGGACAGCATCGCTCTGTCTTCATTGCGGAAGAGATGAAGAAGCGGCTGGAAAATGAAGGGTATCGGGTGAAGTCTTCGCACCGCGATATGCCAAAGTAGACAGGTCCGGTTCGAGTGCAAACCAGTGACGCGCACTAGAATAAAGAGATGCGCATTAGGAGAAGGACGATCGGGAGAGTGATGGCTTGAGGCGCATCTGGCGATTGCTGCTTTACGTAAAGCCGTATGCTCTATACTCGCTTGCTTCAGTTGTGCTCATGGCGATTGTCGGAGCGATGGCCGCGTTCCGAATCCTACTAGTCAAGCCGATCTTCGACAATGTTTTGAGCCCCGATGCGCCTCCGGGGCTAGTGCTTGTCTTTCGTATTCCGCATACCGACTATGTAATTAATCTGCAGCGTCTTCTGCCGAGCTACTTTCACAATGCGTGGACTGTGGTCGCAGTTGCGTTGGTAGGCTCTGCACTGTTGAAGTCGATCTGCGACTACACGGGGACTTATCTGGTGAATCGTGCCGGCTTTGGCATGATTACCGATCTGCGGAACGATCTTTACAATGCCGTTCTGCGCAGGTCTGTCGGCTTCTTTCAGAAGCACACGACCGGTACGCTGCTTTCAACGTTGATCAACGACATCGAGAAGGTGCAGTTCGCGATGTCGAGCGTGATGAGCGATTTTTTGCAGCAGTTCTTCACATTGATTTTCACCGCAGTTGCGGTTGTTATCGTCGGTGGAAGGCTCGCGTGGGTCTTGTTGCTGTTTGTGCCCGTAGTGGTCTTTTCTGCGCGACGCATCGGGCGGGGAGTGCGGCAGACCACGCGAAAGGGACAGGACAAGCTGGCTGAGATTCAAAACATCCTTCACGAGACGATCACGGGCAATCGCATCGTCAAAGCCTTCGGAATGGAGATGTGGGAGATGAATCGCTTTCGCCGTGCCGCGCGAAGGCTGTTCGACGCCAATTTGAGGTCTGTCAAGGTGCAGGCGATCAGTTCACCCCTGATGGACCTGATTGCATCCGTTGCGATTGCGTTACTGCTCTATCTGGGGCGCATCAGCATTCAACGTCAGGCGATGACGGCGGGATCGTTTATCACCTTTCTGATCGCAGTGTTTACGCTCTATGATCCGGTGAGAAAGTTCGCTGCGTTCTACAACAGCTTTCAGCAGGCGATCGGCGCGAGCGACGAGATCTTTCGCTTCATGGACGCGACCGACGATGTGCAGGAGAAGAGGCGCGCCTTTGTGTTGAAGGGTTTCAGTGACCAGATTCAGTTTGATCACGTAGGTTTCGCCTATGAGAGCGAGGGAGAGACGAAGCCAGTTCTCCACAACATCAACTTGACGGTGAAGCGCGGCGAGGTGATTGCTCTCGTTGGCCCGAGTGGAGCGGGTAAATCTTCACTCGTCAATCTGATTCCACGCTTCTTCGATGTCAACGAAGGAAAGATTCTGATTGATGGCCACGATCTGCGAGATGTGACCATCGCTTCTTTGCGTGAACAGATCGGCAAGGTGACGCAGGAGACGGTGCTGTTTAACGATACTGTGCGCAACAACATCGCCTATGGCCAGCCCGACGTTCCCATCGCCAAAGTCGAAGAGGCGGCACAGATGGCGCTTGCGCATGACTTCATCCAGAACATGCCGGAGGGTTACAACACCGTTATCGGCGAGAAGGGGTTGCGGCTGAGCGGCGGCGAAAGGCAGCGGCTGGCGATTGCGCGGGCGATTCTGAAGAACGCGCCGATCCTGATTCTCGACGAGGCGACCTCTGCGCTCGATATGGAGAGTGAGCTTTATGTGCAGGCTGCGCTGGCAAACCTAATGCGTGATCGGACCGTGTTTGTGATTGCGCATCGGCTGTCGACCGTGCGTCGCGCAACTCGCATTGCCGTGATTGAAGGCGGGCAGATCACTGAGATTGGCACGCACGAGGAGTTGATGCAGCACTCCGGAACGTATCAGCGGCTCTACAACATGCAGTTTGCCGGTGAGGATACAGTTTCCGGTGGTGAGGTCGAAGTGACGGCGAAGATGGAGGGAATTGCGTGAGTGAGATCTATTCGATGACGGGATACGCGAGTCTGCGTGGTTCCATAAAGGACAATGTCGCGTTTACGCTGTCGATGAAGAGCGTCAATCATCGCTTTCTCGATCTCAGTTTTCGTCTACCGTCATACTGTGACGGCCTGGAGATCCATCTACGCAGGCTGCTGAAGGAGACACTGCGCCGCGGTCACGTCGATGTCACGTTACAGTTCGAGCGTCGCGCGAGTGCGGAGATTCAGTTGAATGCAGCCTTGCTGAGTGCTTACATGCTGGCCTACCGCGAGGCATGCGATGCGAACGGGCTTGCCTACGAGCCGGACCTGAATGCGATGCTGCGCATCCCAGGCATGATGACGGCAGAGAGCAGCAGCACGACTCCGGAGGAGATGGCTGCGCTTGAAGCAGCGGTGCTCGCGCAGCTTTTGCCGCTGATCGAGAAGTTGAACGAAGTTCGCGCACAGGAGGGGGTCTCATTAGCGGCAGAGCTTCGTGCTTCGATGATTCGCCTGAAAAAAGCGGGCGACGAGATGGCGATTCTGCGAAACGGAGTTCGCGAGGCCCAGTTTGATCGCCTGCGCAGCCGGTTGGCGGAGCTGACCCAAGGAGCGCAGGTGAGCGAAGAGCGTCTCTTGACGGAGGCTGCAGTGCTCGCGGAGAAGAGCGACATCGAAGAAGAGATCGTTCGTCTGCGAACACATGTGGATCGCTTTGTCACCATGCTCGACGAGGGCGGAGAGCTTGGCAAGCGTCTCGACTTTCTGTTGCAGGAATTGAATCGCGAGGCCAATACGATGCTTTCAAAAACCAGCGGAGCCTCGGGCGAGAACAGCCTTCGCATTACAGAGCTAGGACTGGAGATGAAGGCGGAGATCGAGAAGTCCCGAGAGCAGGTTCAGAACCTCGAATAGCGATTGCTACACTGACAAGAAAACTTTTAGGTGATTGAGCCGCATGGCAGGCATACTCTTTATTATTTCGGCGCCGTCGGGTTCGGGAAAATCGACGCTGGTGAGCCAGCTCCGCACGCTGGTGGAAGGGCTGGAGTTCTCTATCTCCTACACGACACGTGCGCCGCGCGGGTCCGAGGAAGATGGCCGCGAGTATCACTTCACCACGCGCACGGAGTTCGAGAGAATGATCGCGAGGGGAGATTTTCTGGAGTGGGCCGAGGTCTTCGGCAACTACTACGGAACCGCTAGCTCCGCGCTTCAGCATGCGAAAGATGCGGGTAAGGATCTGTTGCTGGACATCGACGTTCAGGGCGCGGTGCAGGTAATGAAAAAGTTGCCGGAGGCTGTCTCGATCTTCATTTTGCCGCCCAGTCCTGAGATTCTGGAACTTCGCCTGCGCGCCCGGAGCGAGGCCGAGCACGTGACATCAGAGGCCGTGATCGAAAAAAGGCTCGCCGGCGCGCGGAACGAGTTGAAGCAAATGCGCGATTACAAGTATGCTCTGGTCAACGATGTTCTGGACCAGGCCGTCAAGGAGCTACGTTCGATCGTGTTGTACGAGCGTGGCGTGCGAGACGGAGTTCAGTCCCTCGCGTTGAGCTGCAGGACCGATGTTGCTTCTCCGAAGCTAAAGGCTGCGTTGAGTAATTTTGGAGAGATAGAGAGATAAGGCCCACTTATCCACACTGCGAATTGTGTAGAGCAATTTGCCCGTCTGAGGTATAACTTCACACCATGGGGGTATCGAATGACCAGTGAAAGCGCATTCCACAACAAATACAGTTTGGTGAAAGGCGCCGCACGTCGGGCCCGGCAGTTGCAATCGGGAGCTTCGCCTTTGATCGCTGCCAAATCGATGAAGGCGTGCCGAGTTGCGCAGGACGAGATCAAGCAGGGCCACGTGAAGTACGTTCTTCCTGAGCGGCCCACGGAAACAGTGCTCGATCTTCCCTTGCACTAATGTAGCGATACCATAGAGCCATGGCAGGTGAGGCAGAACAGCAGCTGCGGGCTTACGTGGAATACCTTAGGGACCTCGGGGTCCATGACTTCTATCGTCGTGGCGAATCTGTGATTGTCGAGCCGGTCGTGGAAGAGAATTCCGCGTCTGAAGCCGTCGCGCCAGTGCCGCCTGCGCCTATTGCGGTCACAATGATCGACTCGGACGAGAGCCCTGCCGCACCGAGACCTGCCTTCCTGGAGCCTCCCATAGCAAAACTGGTGAGTTTCGATAATCTTGCGCCGTTGCCGGAGATTCACATTGTTCCTGCTCGGAAGGCCGATGCTCTGATTGCAATCAAAGAAGAGATTGGCGACTGCACCCGCTGTCCGCTTGCCTATGCAGGTCGCCGCACGATCGTCTTTGGTGAGGGTGACCCCAATGCGCGGCTGATGTTTGTAGGCGAGGGGCCAGGCGCGGATGAAGATGCCTCGGGCAGACCATTCGTAGGCAAAGCCGGTCAGCTTTTGAACAACATGATTCAGGCGATGGGCTTGCAGCGCGAACAGGTCTACATCGCCAATATCGTCAAATGCCGTCCACCGAACAATCGCACGCCTGAACCGGTTGAGGCGAACACCTGTGATCAGTTTTTGCTGCAGCAGATCGACGTGATCCAGCCGGAGGTCGTTGTCGCTCTTGGTTCAACGGCGGCAACGTACCTGCTTGGTTTGAAGCAATCGTTGAGCGCGCTGCGCGGACGCTGGCACCGATGCCGTGGGGCAAAGCTCGCGGTCACTTATCATCCCGCGTTTCTGCTGCGCGATCCACGCATGAAAGCGGAGGCATGGAAAGACCTGCAGATGGTGATGAAGCAAATGGGACTCAAGCCTCCAGCGAAGGCTTCGGCAAATCCAGCAGAATAATTATGGCGGTGGGATACGAACCATGTTTGCATGGCACGAGCGGATTGGTCCGCATGCTACAGCCTGAAGCTCTTTGTTGAGACACACCTCAATCGCAGTCAGAAAGTTGTTGCCGCAGCTCACCGCCAGCGATTCGCTGGGGATCTTTGGGTTCGCCGTGGTGAAGAGTCCGAGAATTTCCATAGGCGGCATCGAGATCTGCCTGGTAAGTTGGGCCAGTTGGGCTGGAATTGAAATCGACCGAAAGGCCGCACGCGCCGAGGCGAAGAAGTCATCCGGCGACAACCCCGAGCAGGTGCCGTGCGTTCGCCACTCATGCCGAAGCAGTCCGGAATCTGGATAGATATCGCTGTACTGCGATGGATCTGCCGGCCCAGGTGCATCGGAACAGTTCTGCGGATAGCTCCCGCTCAGGTTCTGAGGCCACAATCCATGCAGAACGAAGGCAGGATGTCGGGCGCACTCAGTTGCGTTGGGATGCGAGTAGCAGAACTCTGGTGACCACGAGAGATTCAGCAGATAGTAGTCGAAGTCCTGCGAAGCGACCGGATGAGCCGCGGACGCGGCAACGTGAGGTTTGGGTGCGGGTTCGGGTGTTGGGCTCGGGTGTGGCTCGCAACCAATGAAAAACAGAAGAAGGGAGAGGAGAGGGAGGGTTTTCTTCTTCATAGTGCGAGCAGCATATCAAGTTGGGTCGGATATCGCACATTACGGGATTTTTATGAGGTCCGGGATATAATTCCTGTTGCTGTAAATGGTTGTTGGGCCAAGCAAGAACTGGCCAGGGACTACGATGCTGTTCTGGAAGGTGCTGGGTTCTCTGATCGTCACGCTACCCCTGTACTGGGTCATGGTGACGGCGTTCCACTTACTCAATTTGCCGAGTGATCGAGCTGTTCTGGGGGGCGTGTGCCTGTTGCTGGCAACAGCAACGGGTGGCTTTGTTGCGTTTCGAAAGATCTGGAGGATGTAATGTCTCTCTTTGGTGAAGTAATGAATTCCGACAATGGCCGGGGTAATGATATGCGGCTCCCGATGAAGTTCCTGAAGTTCGGCGCAATTGCCGTTGCCCTGCTGATTGCGGCTGTTATCTTTTTCAACTACATCGCCTCAATCACTCGCATCGGTGCGGGATACGTTGGTGTTGAGATTGTGTTGAGCGGTTCGCAACGCGGTCCGTCGGAGATTCCGATCCGGACCGGATGGGTCTTCTACAGCCCGTTGCGCAGTCAGATCATCGAGTTTCCAACCTTCGTGCAGACGGTGAAGTGGACGCACGACCTGAATGAAGGCCGTTCCTCGAACGAAGAGATGAGTTTCAACTCGAAGGAAGGGATGGAGATCTATTCCGACGTCTCGCTAAGCTATGCCATCGATCCGCACCGGGTCCCGGACTTTTATGTGAAGTATCGGCTGAGCGATCTGGACGTATTCACGCATGGCATTCTGCGCGATGTGGTTCGCAACTCGCTCAATGAGGTTGCATCGACGTACAGCGTCGAACAGATCTACGGCGAGCAGAAGGCCGAGTTTCTCAATAAGGTGCAGGCTCTGATCCAGCAGAAGATGGAATCGGTTGGCGTCGGCATTCAGCAGTTTGGCTTCATCGGGGCTCCGCGTGTTCCTGCAGTCATCGCATCGGCGATTACAGCGAAGGCGCAGGCGATCCAGGATGCAGAGCGCGCGCGTAACGAACTGGCGAAGACACAAGCCGAGGCGGCGAAGACGGTTGCCGAGGCTGATGGCGAAGCGAAGGCCGCCGTGACGCGAGCCAATGGTGAGGCTGAGGCGAACAAGATTCGCCAGACCTCTCTGACTCCGCAGCTTCTGGAACTCAGAAAAATCGAGAACCAAAAGGCGCTGATCGAGCGCTGGAACGGACAGCTTCCCACGGTTCAAACCGGAAACGGCGGCTTGCTGATGGAACTGCCGAAGATGCAGTAACCGGGTTTAGCAAAGGAGCACGTTCGCAATGGGGATGCCTTCACTCGAAGTCATCCCTATTGCTATTCAAGGCCGTTCAGTGAGGAGAGGCTGACAGGGACCGAAAATCCGATCGGTGTTGCCGCGCCAGTGGTTACCACTGCATAGGACACGCGAGGGTTGCGGAATGGCAGGATTCTTCGACCACGAGACCTGCGCCTTACTAATGCGCTTGAAAGAGGTCGCCTTCGATGCTGCTACTGTCGATCTCTTCAGATGCGATGGATGCTTCGCCTTGGGGGTTATAGAATTTTTTGCCGAAGCCGAAGCCTGCTTTTACAGTGAAGAAGCCGCCGAGGCCTAGCTTTTTAGGTATGGCTTTTGCTTCGAAGCTATTCTTTCCGGCGTTTACGGTGTAGGTGTAGTTAGGGTCGGCGGTGCGCGGGTCGAACTTAAGGTGACCGACCTTCCAGTTGTCTTGGGTTGTGGTGCCGTTGACCAGTTCATCGAGGGAGCACGCGTGGCCGGCGTGTCGAATGCAGTCGTCCTCAATGTTGGAGACTGCGGACATGAACATTAGGGCAATCTGCTCCGGACGCTGGAGCGGTAGTGGTTTGCCGCCGACCGTGGCGGATACTTTTGCAGTCGTGTCCGCGTGTCCCGTTGCTAGTCCTGACCCTGCGAGTGAGGGCAGGCAGGTTAGAACAAAAACGGCGATGCGCATTCTTGACCTTCGAATCATCAGATGCCTTGTTGCCGATTTTGGAATGGGTGGAACAGGTTTTGTATGTTGTCCGCATTCAATGTACTCGCGCGAGGGTTCGGAAGGAACGATTTTGTTTGGCCAGGTGATGATGTGGCAGCGGAGTAGCAGAGGGTGAGGGAGGGTAGCTAGGCTGACGGCCAGGTGAGGCTGGATTCCGCTAAGCTGGAAGGATGCCTCTGTACTGCGACGTTGCGTTGCCGGTGCCCCTGGACCAGACATTTACCTATGCGGTGAACGGTGTGATGCCTGCAGTCGGCGCACGGGTACTGGTGCCGTTCAGCGGCCAGAGGCTGATGGGTGTCGTCGTACGAGTCCACGACGAGGTGCCTGCGAATGATTTTGAGATCAAGCCGGTGCAGCAGGTGCTCGACGATGCAGCTATCCTGCCGGATCAGCTGATGAAGCTGGCTCAGTGGATTGCGCAATACTACGTCGCGCCGCTGGGCGAGGTCCTGCGTGGTATGCTTCCGCTCGCCGCGGAGGTGAAGCGTCATTTTTCTTATCGAATCACAGAAACAGGCCGGAAGATTTTATATGAGGGCGCGGAGAAGGGCTCGTCGCGGCGTTCGAAGTTGTCAGCCGAAGACCAGAATCGCGAGTACTCCATTCTGAACTATCTCGAAAACGGCGAGCAGGCAAAGCTCTCCACACTGCGATCGGCCACTGGAGCCAACAAGGGGCTGCTCGAAGGCATGGTTCGCAAAAAGTGGCTGAGGCGTGAGGCAGTAGCCGAGGAGCGCGATGCACGGCGGCTTGAAAAAGTGGCGGTGCTGGTCGAGGAGACGCGGCTCCCGAAGCTCAACGAAAATCAGACGACTATCCTGGCCGAGCTTGCAGCAGTCGGCGGAAGAATGCGTGTCAGCGATCTGCAGCTCACGTTACGTAATGGAGGCGTGACTGTTTCCACGCTTGCGACGCTCGTCAAGCGCGGGCTCGTCGCAATCGAAGAGGTGCGTGAGCAGTTCCATCTCGGCGGAGTCAGTTCGTCCGGTAAAAAGCATGCACACGAACACGATCTAAACGAAGCCCAGATGGAAGCTCTCGGAACAATCGTCCCAGCGATAGAGAGAGGCGGATTCCGCCCTAATCTGTTGTATGGCGTCACGGGCTCTGGCAAGACGACGGTGTACTTCGCAGCAATGCAGCGTGCGCTGGACGCAGGTAAATCGGCACTGCTGCTGGTGCCGGAGATCGGCCTGACACCTGCGATGGCCGCTCAGATGTATGCGGCCTTCGCAGGCGAGGTTGCTCTGTTGCACTCGCAGCTTACGCCCGACGAGCGCGCCGAACAGTGGCATCGAATTCGCAGCGGCGACGCACGAATAGTAGTCGGAACACGATCTGCGGTCTTCGCACCACTGGTAAATCTCGGGCTGATTATCGTCGATGAAGAACACGACTCAAGCTACAAGCAGGAAGAGACGCCGCGCTACCACGGGCGCGACGTCGCCGTTATGCGCGCGAAGCTTCAGGAGACGGTCGTTGTTCTTGGGTCAGCGACACCGTCGCTCGAAAGCTGGGCCAATGCTGACAAGGGGCGTTATGTGCGCATCGAGATGCGCGAGCGCGTCATGGCGCGCCCGCTTCCTGATGTCGAGCTTGTCGACATGCGCGACGAGTTTCGCGAGACCGCACAGGAGAACATCTTCTCGCGTCGTCTGATCGAAGAGACGCAAGTCACACTTGATCGTGGCGAGCAAGTCATTCTGCTCTTGAACCGGCGCGGCTACTCAACGGTTGTGATGTGCCGAAGTTGCGGCGAAAAGATCGAGTGCGAGAACTGCGCAGTCTCGATGACGTATCACAAAAGAGTCAGCGAAAACGATGCCATCGCGCAGCCGGGGCAGCGGTTGGAGTGCCACTACTGCGGCTCGCGCCGTGCTGTGCCGAAGGTCTGCCCGAAGTGCGAGAGCGAGCACCTTTATTTTCTCGGTGTCGGCTCGCAGCAGGGCGAGGAGCGGCTGCAGGAACTCTTCCCCACAGCGCGCATTGGTCGCATGGATCGCGACACCGTTCGCGGCCGCAGCGATATGGAACGGCTTCTCGCGCGACTGCATGGAGGCGAGATCAATCTTCTTGTCGGAACACAGATGATCGCCAAAGGCCACGATATTCACGGCGTGACACTGGTTGGAGTTATCGGCGCTGACTTTCAGTTGAGTCTGCCTGACTTCCGCGCTGCCGAACGAGTCTTTCAACTTCTCACACAGGTCTCAGGCCGCGCTGGACGAGGCAACCTGCCCGGTAAAGTTCTCGTGCAGACCTATCATCCGGATCACTATGCAATTCAGTTCGCCGCCAAACATGACTACCCGGGCTTCGTTGCGAAAGAATTGCAATATCGGCGCTGGATGCAGTACCCGCCGTTCGCCGTCCTCGCCAACGTTGTGATTCAAAGCGAAAAGCTGGAAGAGGCTACAGCATGGTCGGGAACGCTGGGACGGTGGTTCCAGCAGACGCGCCTGGATAAGATACGTGTCCTCGGCCCTGCTGCGGCGCCTATCGTGCGGCTCAAACGCATCTACCGTTATCATTTCGTTTTAAAAGCTGAGCAAAGACAAGCACTTGGCGCGACGCTGCGGGCCATGCTCGCGTTTGCAGAGACACAGGGCATTACCCGGCGCAACCTTGTGGTTGACGTGGACGCGGTTCATTTGATGTGAGGCGGTCACTGCGCTAAAGATCGAACCTGATCTGTGGGTAACCGAAGCTAGTCCAACAGATGAAGTTCTTTTCCGGGTTTAAAGCGAACGGCCTTTCCCGGAGCAATCGTTACTTCAGCACCTGTCCTCGGATTGCGGCCAATGCCGGTTTTGCGGGGTTTTACAGTGAAGACGCCGAAGCCACGCAACTCGATGCGGTCACCAGCGATCAGTGTTTGCTTCATGCTGTCGAAGATCGCGTCTACCGCAGACTCTGCTTTGGTTCGTGGCAGTCCGGTACGCTCAACAACCCTTTGTATAAGATCCTGCTTAATCATCTGGGCCGCCGTCCTTGGGCTGTAATTTTTTGAAAACAAATACTGACCGGGTTTTAGTAACGTGATGGTAGAAAGTAGAAGCGAGATTGTCAACGATAGAACACTGCCGTAAGATGAAGAATCTAATGAGGCAAGGGTAACGCAGTTTCCGGTCGCCCTTAAATCTACACCCTAACGCCGAAATTAGCGGCCCGAATTCGAAAACTGACAGAAAAGAGATAAGAAGTGGCAATTAAAAGTGACCGTTGGATCCGCCGTCAGGCGATTGATCACGGAATGATCTCCCCATTCAGCGAAAAACAAGTTCGCGAGGGCGTCATCTCCTATGGGCTCTCCTCCTATGGGTACGACCTGCGGGTCTCCGACGAATTTAAGATTTTTACCAACGTCAATAGTGCCATCATCGACCCTAAAGGCTTCGATGAGCGTTCTTTCGTTACGGTTGTGGCCGACAGCGTTATCATTCCGCCGAACTCGTTTGCGCTGGCCAGGTCTATTGAATACTTCAAGATTCCCCGTGATGTGTTAACAATTTGCGTAGGGAAATCGACGTATGCCCGCTGCGGCATCATAGTCAACGTAACTCCGTTTGAGCCCGAGTGGGAGGGGTTTGTGACCCTCGAAATCTCGAATACGACTCCTCTTCCCGCCAGAATTTATGCGAATGAAGGACTGTGCCAGATCCTCTTTTTCCAGTCCGATGAGATGTGCGAAGTCAGCTATGCAGACCGCAAAGGAAAGTATCAGAAACAGCAGGGAATCGTTCTGCCGAAGCTCTGATCGGCAAAGGGGTGGCGATCCCCGCAAGCGCTGAAGTCGGCCTACTGTTGCACGACGCTGAGTAGAGAGGCTGCGCAGGCGATGAAAGACGAAACACCGCAAGAAGTCCTGAGGCTGGGCCTTGTCGCTACCGATCCGCTGCGGATTCTGGGGCTGCAGTCCATTCTTGCCGAAGGCGGCCTGCATGGAGCACCTGTGACGATCGTACCGCTATCGATTCCGGGCGCCCTCGACGCCTCTGGCGTCTCTCTCATCCTCATCGATGCCGCGTCCACCGACCATATCTTCGAGCTGCTGGCCGCCTTCCGTCGCTCCAGGCCTCATCTGCGGCTGATCGTGATGGGTCTGGAAGAGGATCACGAATACATCCAGCGCATCATCGGCGCCGGCGCCAAGGGCTATCTTCCGTACACCGCGAAGGGAAGCGAGGTGCGTCTGGCGATTGAGATCGTCGAGGACGGCTCCGCGTGGGCGCCCCGCAAGGTGTTGGCGAACCTGCTGGAGCTCTCTTCGGCGGAGGAACGCCGGGTCGGGTCGTACGATGACCCGAAGTTTACGCAACGTGAGATTCAAGTTCTGAAGCTTCTTGTCGAAGGCCACCCCAACCGCGTCATCGCCGAAGAGCTGGGAATCGATCTCGCAACGGTAAAGAAGCACGTCGGCACACTGATGCGCAAGGTTGGCGTAAACAACCGTACTGCTCTCTCGGTTCAGGTCATGAACCGCAAGCTGCTTCCTGAATGAAGGAAGCCAAAAGACCCGTAAATCAGGCAAAGCCGCCTCTCCAGTCCGTTAACACTTGAGTTAACAAACAGCGCTCAAAGGTCTACCTACCTTCGTACCGTTGTGAGAGCCCCTAATGTCAGGCAGATTATTAACAAGCAACACAGACCTGGGAGAGGGGTTATAGAGACAGCGTCGGGTGGACCCGACCCTATCTCTATAACCCCCATTTTTTATGTCCGGTAACATTTTTGCGTCCGGTGGTAAGCTCTTCGAAAAGCAGGACAACTTCCCCTCCTGTTCTTCCATCCGACATATTGTTGGAAATATGAGGCGTTATGGGCCCTTTCCAAAGAATTTTGACCCCAAACCCGAAAGGTAGAAACAAATGATGAAGAAACTCCCAGCAATTCTGTGTGGTTTGGCATTAACGGCCGCTTCTCTGTCTGCGCATGCTGCCCAGGATGACAAAGCGAAGGTAGCAGAACGGCTCACTGCAGCCAGCCAGGTAATCGAAGAGATCATGGCCACTCCTGACAAGGCGGTACCCAGCGGCATTCTTGCCGGTGCATCATGCGTCGTTGTTATCCCAAGCTTTAAGAAAGGTGCTTTCGTCGTCGGCGCGCAATATGGCCAGGGCGTTGCCACCTGCCGCACTGCGAGTGGAAGATGGAGCGCACCTATCTGCGTTCAGCTGACCGGCGGCAGCTTTGGATTTCAGATCGGTGGACAGGCAACGGACCTTGTACTGATTGCAATGAATCAAAAGGGTCTCCAAGACATGTTGAAGAACAAGGTCAAACTCGGCGCAGACGCAGCCGCCTCGGCTGGGCCTGTTGGACGTAATGCGCAGGCCGGTACGGACTGGAAATTAAACGCCGAATTCCTGAGCTACTCGCGTTCGAAGGGTCTGTTCGCAGGCATCGATCTTGACGGTACCGTTCTCTCACAAAATCAGGACGGAACCGCTGCAATCTACGGCACCAATGTTCCTTACAACACGATTCTAAGCGGCAATACGCCAACGACCGAAGAGGGCAAGCCCTTTGTTCGTACAGTGGCGAAGTACTTTGTTGTTGCGAAGAATCAGTAACCTCAAGAGCAACCAGAAGAAAGAAGGCGGCGAAGACAGCCGCCTCCTTTCATTTAAATCACTGACGAATTGAAATTAGTAGACTAGAGGCTTGAGCGAAATTGCACCATCCACGTTGCAGAGAGTCCTGCCCACTCTCCGCGAGACCATGGAGTTTGCCGTGGTCTGGGTCTTCCTTCATCTCATGCGCCTCCTTCCCCGGAACCTGGCTCGGGCGGTCGGGGCCACGATTGGAGCCCTCGCCTATCGTCTCCTAGGTCGCTTGCGAAGCGTCGGTCTCCGTAATCTCGAACTGGCCTACCCGGAGATGCCGTCGGCCCAGCGTGAGATCATTCTGCGCTCCGAGTACCGCAACCTCGGTCTTCTGCTGGCCGAGTTCTGTAAAATGCCCGGCTACACTCCGGAGTCGGCCAGCCGCTTCATTCGCTACGAGGGCCTCGAAAACTATCAAGCCGCCCGCACAAAGGGAAAAGGAGTCCTCGTTCTGACCGGCCATCTCGGCGCATGGGAACTTTCCAGCTTTTACCACTCGCTGATGGGAATGCCGATGGGGATGGTCATCCGTCGCCTCGACAATCCACTCGTGGACGCCTTCGTCAATCGCATCCGCTGCCTGCACGGTAACCGCGTCATCCACAAAGACGACTTTGCACGAGGCCTCATCGCCTCCATGCGCGCAGGCGAGACCGTCGGCATCCTCATGGACACGAATATGACGCCGCCACAGGGTGTGTTCGTGCCGTTCTTTGGTGTGCAGGCATGCACGGCCTCGGGGATGGCTCGCATCGCAGCTAAAACAGGCGCTGCCGTCATTCCTGGTTTTCTTTTGTGGGAGGAGAGCGAGCAACGATACGTGCTGCACTTTGGTCCGGAGTTGCCGGTAGTCCATACTGGAGACTCCGAGCAAGATGCAACTGTCAACACTGCAACCTTCACTGCGGCGGTCGAATCCTACGTGCGCCGATACCCGGGGCAGTGGCTCTGGGTGCATCGGCGGTGGAAGACAAGACCTGCTGGCGAGATGGGGATCTATTAATGGCGAGTATGAGCAAAGTTGCCGACTGGATCGGCGTAAGTGCACCCCTGCTGGACGTTGAGATCACAGAGGTCTCGGGCATTGAGGCTGCCAACGCAAACTCAGTTGTCTTCGCAGTCGACGAAGCGACTCTGAAGAAGGCGCTTGCGTCCACAGCGGGAACGATCCTCGCCAACCGAAACCTTGAAGAGGCGGATTTGCCGCTCGATCCTCGAGTCCTGTGGGTGGGAGATGCAAAGTACGCCTTCGCTGTTGTTGGAAAACACTTGCGTGGACGCGCCTTCGAAGCAGGTGTGCATCCTTCCGCGGTCGTCGGCAAAGATGTTGTGATTGGGATCGGTACCCGCGTGGGCCCCGGCGCAGTGCTAGAAGAAGGAGTTGTCGTTGGCCGCGACTGCAACCTAAGTGCACGGGTCGTCATCCATTCCGGAACAGCTCTAGGCGATCGCGTCATCGTTCAGGCAGGCGCTGTCCTTGGTTCAACAGGATTTGGATATGCGCGCAACGGACAGACAGGCGAATACTTGATCTTCCCGCAGCAGGGCCGCCTGATAGTCGAAGACGATGTGGAGATCGGAGCCAACACTACCATCGACCGTGGGGCGCTGGGCGAGACCCGGATCGGTCGCGGCACGAAGATAGACAACCTCGTTCACATCGGGCATAACTGCACCATCGGCAAACACGTCGTTATCGCCGCGCAGACAGGCATCTCAGGCTCCAGCGTGGTCGAAGACGAAGCCATCCTCGGCGGCCAGGTCGGAATAGGCGAACATGCCACGGTTGGCACTGGCGTCATTCTCGGCGGAGGAGCCGGTGTCCTGAGTGGGAAAAAGATGCGAGGCCCAGGCGAAGTCTTCTGGGGCAGGCCCGCGCGCCCGCTCAAAGAGTATCTGCGCGACCTCGCTCGTCTGAAACAGCGTTAAAATCTTCCTAGCTCGTGGATCGCGGCGAAGCATGGCAATCGTAGTCATCGGCGGACATACAAGAAACATCGGCAAGACGAGCGTCGTCGCCGGCCTGATTACTGCGCTCCCGCAGATGCACTGGACGGCCTTCAAGATCACGCAGTTTGGCCACGGCATGTGCTCCGCCAACGGTGAACCCTGCGACTGCGAGACAGCCGAACACACAGTAGCGATCAGTGAAGAGCGCAAAGATGGCGACGCGACGACAGATTCAGGCCGCTACCTCGCAGCCGGGGCAAGCCGGTCTTTCTGGGTAAGAACTCGCACCGGAGACCTCGCCGACGCAATGCCACGCATTCGCAAGGAGATTGCACAGGCAGAGAATGTCATCCTTGAATCCAACAGCATCATGCGATTTTTACGGCCCGATTTGTACCTGAGTGTCCTCGACCCTGAGACTCCCGATTTCAAGGAGTCCGCGAAATATTTTCTCGATCGCGCTGATGCCGTTCTTGTCCCCGAAGGCGATCTGAAGCGCCCAGAGTGGGTAGGCATCTCGCTGAAACTGCTCGAAGGCACGCCGATCCTGCCGATACGCCCACCCGTCTATGTCACCGAGGAAGTCGTGGAGTTTGTAAAGAAGCAGCTGGATTCGCGCATCAACTTAGCAGCCCAGCAACGTGCCTAAATCGACTGCACCGGAAGCAGCATCAGGTCTTCAACCAACCCGACTTCCTTCTGCACAAACGGTTCAGCGTATCGCACACCACCCAACAGCCCGTAGTGTCGAGCCTCGGCGAACATCCGCTCGCGAATCTCCTCCTCCGGCACAAACAGCCTGTTACCCTGCGTCTGCGAGGCGTACTGCGACCGGTACGCCAGCAACGACTGCAGCCGCTGCTCAACAAACGGTGTAATGTCGACTACAAAACTCGGTCGCACATCCGCATAGAGGCTCGCGTAGAGAATCTTGTAAGGCCGATGGGGCGTATTCACTTCGCCCGGAGTCTCAACCTTTGCCAGCCCGCTTACAAAACAAGCTTCGTAGCTCAACGTTGCCGAAGTGTAGTGATCCGGATGTCGTCCCTGCCAGTAAGGCAGGATCACAACCCGCGGTCGCAGCCGCCGCAGAACTGACGCAATCTTCAACCGGTTCTCATACGTGTTCTGAACATTTCCATCCGGCAGATCCAGCGCCTCGCGATGAGCCACCTTCAGAATCCGTGCCGCCTCGGTAGCCTCCGCTTCTCTATCAACCGCCGTACCGCGCGTTCCGGCTTCCCCCTGCGTCAGATCAAGGATGCCTGTACGCCATCCGCGGGCATTCATCGCCAGCAAAGTTCCGCCGCAAGTCTGCTCCACATCATCGCGATGCGCAGCGATGGCAAGAAGGTCCACCTGTTGCGAGCCCGTCGCAAGGAGCTCTGAATCGGTCTTGATCTGAGAGCTCATAGCGTAGGACTCATCACTGATTAGTTGTCTGCGTCCGTAATAGCATCCATATATGCCACGTCGAGAGCCGTGCCCTGAACCACTACGTTCACGTTATTGATCTCCGCGCCCGTGGCCGTGTTGAACACATGCACCTGCCCTCCGTACGCCGTGTAGACCTTATGGAAGGTTTGCACCCAGCACAGTCCCGTCAGATCGCCATAGTAGTACTGGTTCTGGTTCGTATTGGGGTAGGGAACCACCGCAGTGGCTGAGCCCTGTGTCACAAACGGCACAATGGAAGCAGTCAGCGCGCCCATATCGAACCGCGTCAGGCAGTTGTAGTTTGCCGCCTGCGTCGTCACGCCAAGAGACGCCTGGTGCGCCCGCTCGCCGGTCGCGCAGAACTGCGAGCCGATCCAAAGCGTGTTGTCGTCAGCAAAGAGCATCTTCGTATGCGTGCCGTCCGAGATCGAGTATTTACCTGTAACCGAGCTGGTTGCCAGATTGATCGTCGAGAGATTACCCGCGAAGAGCCCATCCGGCTGAAGCTGCTGTCCGGAAATATAAAGCGTCGTCCCATTTGAAACCGCCGCGGTAGCGCCGCCCGGAACCGGCACATTTCGCAGAAATGCGTTTGGATTCTGTTGCGCAGGCGTAGTGAATTGGGAGTAACTGTTTACCTGAAGAGCACCCGGATCCAGATACGTCACGCTGGAGGTGCTGCCTCCGCACTCCTGACCGCAGTTCAGCAGGTAGACGGCGGTGCCATCGAGCGAGAAGTAGGCATTCGTCGGGCGGTCGAAGGGATTCGTCGCCGTTCCGGTATTTACCGGGATAGCGCAGTAGACGGGATTGTTCAGCGGAGTGCAGTCCACGGCGCCGATCGCAGCAATGGCCGCTACGGCAGTGGGATACTGGCCGTTATTCAGCTTGATCGCGCGGTAGACGACGTTGGAGTTCCGCACCATAGCCAGCACAACCGTATCACCCTGGTTGACAACAACCTGAAAGACGTTCGGGATGTTGAGTCCGTACGTCCC
Source organism: Edaphobacter sp. (assembly GCA_035570955.1). Classification (GTDB taxonomy): domain Bacteria; phylum Acidobacteriota; class Terriglobia; order Terriglobales; family Acidobacteriaceae; genus Edaphobacter. The sequence continues at coordinate 38,525 of DATMKY010000104.1, forward strand.
GCCGCTGATCTTGTCGACAATCACCAGTTCGCCGATAGATTCCTCTGCGGAGTAGATGTGGCCAAAGGTCGGAGGAACCGCGAGGCCCGTGGACTTAGCCGGCAGCGAACCGGCAGACCCTGAGGTGGACTCCTTCCCATAGTTGATGATCTGTACGTCCCCCAGCGTATTGGAGTACACGTAACCCGTAATCTCTGCCGGGAAGCTAAGGATCAGGTTCGGGAAGCCGGAGGCATAGCCCGAGACCGAAAACGAAGTGCGGGTGTTCTGTACGTTGCTGCGGATATCACGAAGCGCGTCCAGGATTTGAAGACTGCCTGTAGTGCCTCCGTTAATGGTGACCGAAACCATGACACGGTTGGCCAGCTGGCTCGGTGGAATCGGCCGGTTGGCGAACGTAAACTCGGGAAATTTGTAGTAATACGGCCCGCACGCGGTGAGTCCCAGCGTGGCGGCAGCGATCAGAAGGCCGCAGAAGATCTGGGCGCGTAGGGACTGTGCAAAGAGACTTCGATTCGTCAACGGTAACAAACTCCAACCCGAGCGTTGCGGCGTCTTTGGGCAGCCACTGCTCTATGCTGAGTATAACAAGGAAACTCCCGCAAATGGCCGTGGAACCCGTTGGAATCAGGCTCTTTCCCACACAGGCTTGGAGTGCGTGTAGCCGGTAGCTTAGGATGAAAGATACAGTGGGAGAAGATCATGGCAGATGGGTTTGACGTTGCAGCAGAGGGTTTAGGGACCGCTGCAAAGAGATTATTCGATGGCGGAACCGTGCTCTGCGACGGAGCAATGGGCACCATGCTGTACTCTCGTGGCATCTTCATCAACCGCTGTTACGACGAATTGAACCTTTCGCAGCCCGAACTCGTCCGTGAGATTCACAACGAATATCTTCAGGCCGGAGCCGAAGTCATTGAGACGAACACTTTCGGAGCCAATGCCTTCCGTCTCGAAACACACGGTCTCAAAGATAAAGTCCGCGAAATCAATCTCGCCGGTGTCCGAATCGCGCGTGAGTGCGTCAACCAGATTCGAGATAAACAGGCAGCTGAGGCCTTCGTGGCGGGAGCCATCGGCCCCCTCGGTGTAAGGCTCGAACCCCTTGGCAAAGTTGGCCTCGACGAAGCCCGCGAAGCCTTTGCCGAGCAGATTCATGCGCTTGCCGAAGGCGGTCCTGGCGTCGGCGTCGACCTGCTCATTGTTGAAACCATGACCTCGCTCGCCGAAGCCGAACAGGCGATCCTCGCAGCCCGCGGCGTCGCTCCCGGCCTCCCGGTCATCGTGATGATGACCGTTGATGAAGAAGGTAACTGCCTCGACGGCTCGTCTGCCGAAACAGCTGCAGCAAAGCTGACCGAGTGGGGCGCAGACGCTGTTGGCTGCAACTGCAGTGCAGGACCTGCCACCGTTCTCAGCGTCATCGAACGCATGCGCCCCGTGACCACGAAGCCGTTGGCCGCAATGCCCAATGCAGGTATACCCCGGGCTGTCGAGGGTCGGACAATCTATCTCACCTCGCCAGAGTACATGGCGAGCTTCACGCGCAAACTCGTCAAGGCAGGCGCGAGCATCGTAGGCGGATGTTGCGGAACCACTCCCAGCTACATTCGCGCCATGAAGAGTTATCTGCGCGCGTTGGATGCCATGGAAGGCGGTACCCAGGTCTTGAGCACCAACAATGGCAAATCGGCGTCAAAATCCGCGCCGAAGGTTGAGCCGCCGACTCTGGCTCAGCGCTCCAGAATCGGAGCCATGGTCGCCGGCGGTGAGTTTGTCACCATGGTCGAGATCGTCCCGCCGAAAGGAATCGACTGCAGCAAAGAGATCGACGGCGCAGCCATGCTTCACCGCCTGGGCGTGGACGCGATCAATATCCCCGACTCTCCCCGCGCCAGCGCCCGCATGAGCGCGCAAAGCCTCTGCGTGCAGGTCCAGCAGCACGTCGGCATTGAGACCATCCTCCATTACACCTGCCGCGACCGCAACGTTCTCAGCATCCAGAGCGACCTGCTCGGCGCATCCTCGATTGGTCTGAAAAATATCCTCTGCCTCACCGGCGATCCGCCTAAGCTCGGCAACTATCCCAACGCCACTGCGGTCTTCGACGTCGACGCCATCGGCCTCGTCAACGTCGTCCACAATCTCAACTACGGCCTCGACATCGGCAACAACTCGATTGGGGCCTCCACGGGCTTCACGATAGCCGTCGCAGCCAATCCGGGTGTGCAGGACATGGACCAGGAGGTCCGCCGTTTTGCCTTCAAGGTTGAGGCAGGTGCAGAGTACGCCATCACCCAACCCGTCTTCGATCTCCGCGTGCTCGAAGAGTTTCTTCGACGCATCGAGGGCTTCCGCATCCCGGTTATCGCCGGCATCTGGCCGCTCACCAGCCTGCGCAACGCTGAGTTCATGAAGAACGATCTCCGCGTCAGCATGCCCGAGGAGATCATGGCGCGTATGGCCAGGGTCACCACACCCGAAGAAAGCCGCGCCGAAGGCGCAAAGATCGCGCGGGAGATGCTTGCCGAGGCAAGACCGATGGTACAGGGCGTTCAGGTCAGCGCTCCCTTTGGCAGATACAGCGTCGCAGCCGACGTCCTCGGGCTGAGCGGCAAGGAAGGTGCCTAATGGGGACCTTTGAAACGCACTTGAAAGCCCTCGAGAAGATCGTCGACCGCCTCGAAAACGGAGAGCTCTCGCTTGAAGAGTCTGTGCAGCTCTTTGAAGAGGGTCTCAAGCACTCCTCTTCCTGCAAAAAGGAGCTCGAAGCCGCCGAGGGCAAGATTCAACTTCTCATGGCACGTGGCCGTGAGATGGTTGCGACCGACTGGGATCCCGAAGACAACCGCAAACCGAAATAGCCACGATTAGCCTCGTTTTTCGCATTCAACAAGCTCGAAGAGCTGCTTCGCGCCCGTATAAATCCACGCAATTCTCCGCCCGCAAAAAGCAACTGCAGGTGCAGGCTGCGAGACGATCATGCACCCATTGCTCGTCGCATGTTTCAGCGCCTCATCGAGGTTCGCCGTCTCGAAGCACAGATGATAAGCCCCGCCACCATTTTTGTTGAGCATTGCGCGAATCGGCGAGTCCTCGGTTAGCGGAGCGATCAGCTCAATTTCAACCGCATCGTTCGGAGCGGTCGTCAAGAAGTTCACCGTCACTTTTTGAATTGGATCGTCGAAAGGCCCCGACACAACGCGATATCCGAACAACTTCGAAAGATTCTCCGCTGCAGGATCCAACTTCGGCACGGCAACGCCGACGTGCATCAGCTTGAAACCCAACTCTTCAGGAGTCATTGAAGCGCGACTCCTTTTTTCTCCAGCTCCTGCTGGATCAGAGAAACGCTAGTTAACTCCGGAACCCGTTGCGGATCGAACTGCACCCCGAACTCGCCTTCGAGCGCCAGAATCACCTGCAGATGGCGGAACGAATCCCAGTTCTCAACCCTTTCCATCGTCAGATCGGGAGTAATCTCTTCGGGCGAAACCTCAAGAACATCCGCCAGGATGTCACGAAGAGAGGACGGCACTTGCTGAGAGCTCATTCGATTCATTTCCTTTCAAATTTATCCAGTCGGGGCTCCGAAGAGCCGACTTCGTCAAATCAAACTCATAAAAAATCGAGCCGTCTTCCGTGCGCGTCTGTGTAAATCCATGATCCGCATAAAAATTTGCGCTGGGAGCATTTTTCTTCGTAGGGATAAACTCCCCCACAACCTTCGTCGCGCCGACACGTTGCGCATTCTCTGCGATAAACGCCAGCAACGCCGTCTCAATCCCACGACCAATCACGCGGCACGACAGCAGAAACGAATCGATTAAGCACACACCGGCATGATTCTTAGCCATCGCAAGTCCAACGACGCCCGCATCGCCAAACCGATCGCGCACACGAATCACCCACGCCTGCCCATTCGCGGCAAACTCCTCAACCTCAGCCGCAGACCGCCGTCGCGTCGTCACATTAAACTGATTTGTCTTTGCCAGAAGTTGCACCGCACGCGCCAGGGGAGCCTGCAGCGCACTCTGGAAGGTACACACAATCTCGAGCGAAGCCAGAAACTCCTCGCGGTTCGCTGCGCTATTCTCGAGCTGTGCCCGCTGAGCCTGCGCCTTGTACTCGTTCAACCGGTTCGCATCATCTTCGGTCACAACAGCCGTATCGAAATAACTCTGCTGGGCAAGGATTTCAACCGCTCGCCACGGCTCTTCCACCGGCGCGGCAACAATCGCCACCTCTGGCAACTGCTGCCGAACCGCCTCGCACTCCACCGGGTTATCGTCGACAAACACAAACGAATCCAGCCCCAGCGAAAGCTCCTCTGCCAGCTCACGAATCGCCTTCGCCTTCTCGTCCCAACTGATCTTCAGCGCAACAAAATCCCCCAGCCCCAGCGCAAGATCTGCGGCGCGAACCTCAAACGCCTCACGCACGTCCGCTTCATTGTTCTTCGAAACGATCGCCAGCAGAATGCCACGTGCCGAAAGCTGTTTCAAATACCTCTGATACTCCAAATAACAGTTCCCTGGAAACGCACTGCCACTCTGAATCCCCTCAGTCCCTTCTTCTCCAAGCACGCCGCCCCACAGCGTATTATCCAGATCTGTGCAAAGCACCTTCCGTGGTGTCCGGTACATTGCCGCCAGCGACCGTACCAGCCCACGAGCATACACGCCAAATGCGTCGGCTGAAACCGCCAGCCGCGAAGCCAGAAACATCCGTGTATCACGCCACCGCGCTCGCCCATACCGAGCCGCAACGCGATCCACATCGAAAAACAGGCAATCCGGAATGCTGCGGCACATCGCAACAAATCTTTGGTTGATCTCCTCGACTGCTCCGTTCAAACTCGACGGAAGATTCGCATCCCCAACATCGCCCAGCGAACTTGTATCCGGGACCGCCAGCCCCTGAAACACAATCCTCGCCGAACTCCCGGAGCGGAACCCGCGCAGCATTTGCTCCACTCGCAGGACACACTCCTCAATCTCGCGTTGAATCTCGCCGCTCTTGCCTGCCGCGCAAAGATCAGGCAGACCACCGGCAACGTCTTCCAAATCGAGCACGACCAGCACTGCATCCGCACCGTACCGTGCCAGCGCGCTCTGTGGATTCATTAGCTCTTCCGCAAAAGACCCATACCCTCCGGCGTGCAGATCGAGGACGAAGTTAGAAAACACACTCTCAACCGCAAGCGAAGGAAGGATCGGTTCCACCGTCACTGAGCGAACGATATAAACCTTCAGTCGCTTCGCCCCAAGCTGCTCCTTGATCGCATCGCCGAGTCCCGCAAATGTCGAGGCGCAGAACATTACATCCGCAGCTTTGCTTGATTCGGCAAGCAGCGCTCGCCCGAGTGAAACCACGGCAGCCGCATCCCGCCGGGCCGCAGCTTCCCTGATAGACCGGCGCATCTCCTGGCGCTGCGAATCATTAAGCATCCATCTTCTCCACTACTGGCTTCTCCACCGCAGGCGCCGGAGTCGTAGCAGGTTTCGGCGGCCGCATAATAATTCGTCCCGGAACCCCCATCACCGTAGCGCCCTCGGGAACGTTCGTAATTACGAGTGTGTTCGCAGCGATCTTTGCCCCGCTTCCAATCTTAATTTTACCGATCAGCGTCGCCCCGGTCCCTACATACACCTCGTCGCCCAGCACGGGAACGCCTTGTCGGCCCATCGCCGACGCTCCAATCGTCACCCGATGCGCAACATCACAATTCTTTCCCAGCACCGCAGCAGGATTAATATGCACGCCGCCGATGTGCGCAATATAGAAACCCGGCCCAATCGTGGCCAGAGCGTCGATGTGCATCTCCATCACAAGCTCGCAGAAAAAGTTCGCGAAGAAAAACACTACTTTAAGCGGCAGCCTGATCAGTACATTCGGCTTATCCATATGCAGCCAGTTGCCAAAACGATACACTCCGATCGCCCAGACCGCTGGGTTCAACCAGAGCTGTTTTCCATACGAACCCTTTGATTTGTAACGTGCGATATCTTCTGCGAATTTCGACATGGAGTTGCTGAAAGAGTCCTGTTGTGGCTCAAAAAACCGTCAATGCGATCTTATCAGTCGCACTTTAGCCAGAGTTTAGCGGTCGCGCGTCGTAACAAAACCCGGTACCCAAAGCAACGCCCGTTTTGCATCCGAGTTTGGCAGATCGGCAATCGTCATCCGCGCAGCCTCGGCATAGGCGCAGGCCGTGTCCATGGCGTAGGAGATGGAGCCATGCCGGTGAAGGATCTCCAGAATCTGCGAATGCGAGATGCGGTCGAAGCTCCGGTCAGCCAGTACCGTCCGAATTGCCTCCCGGTCTGCGCCAGTTCCGCGCTCCAGCGCATGAATCACAGCCAGCGTTGCCTTGCCCTCTCGCAGATCGCTTGCCACCGGCTTCCCAAGCACGTCCTCGGCAGCGGTCAGGTCCAGGACATCATCGACTATCTGGAACGCCAGCCCCAGATTCCGTCCATACTCGCCAAGTTGCGCCTCAATCTCTTCAGGATCACCAAAACCATGCCCTGCCGCAGCTGCCGCGCCAAGCTGCATCGACACTTTGAACAGGCAGGCGGTCTTCCGGAAGATCAGGTCGAAGTACTCTTCTTCATTGATCAGATGCCCCAGCTTCTGCATCTGCAGCAGCTCGCCCTCGACCATCTGCTGAGTTAGCGAGATTAGCAGTTCGAGCACTCGAAAATTGCGCTCTTCGAGAGCCGAACTGAAGGCCTGCATGTAGAGCCAGTCGCCCGCCAACACACACTTCGAATTGCCCCACGTCGTATTCGACGAAGGCCTTCCACGCCGCGTGTCCGCCTCATCGATGATGTCGTCGTGAACCAGAGTCGCCGTGTGCAGCATTTCGACCACAGCGCCCAGCCGGATCCGGCTTTCGCTGGTGCATCCCAGCGCCTTTGCAGAAAGCAACAGCAGAAGCGGACGAATGCGCTTTCCCCCCCCTGCAATCAAATACCGCGCGATGTCGGTAATGACCTCAACGTTCGAATCCGACCGTCGCGCAAACTCCTGCTCAATCGCTGCAAGATCCTCACGCAGAAGCTCGAAGACTTCCCCTGCGGTCGCGATGGAAAGGGTACTCACTCGTAGTTAAGAGTAACAGGATGTTGATTTAGCGACAGTATCAAGCTCGGAAATCGAGTAACTCTCTTTGATCTTGCAGAAATCAGGATAGCGGCCCAAGCCCTAATTCGATCGGAAGTTCACAAACTGCAGATCCACCCCAAAGTCCCCGCCACGTAGGAGAGCAATTACCTGCTGCAGCGCGTCCTTGTCCTTCCCACTGATCCGCACCGTATCTCCCTGGATACTCGCCTGCACCTTAATCTTTGAATCCTTCACCTTGGCCACAATCTTCTTAGCACTGTCGCCCGTGATGCCCTGCTTTAGCTTGATCTTCTGCCGAACGCTCGAGTTCGCCGCCGGCTCCAGTTTCTCGTACTCCAGGTTCTTCAGCGAAACCCCGCGCTTTACCAGTTTCTGCGAGAGAATCTCAATCACAGCCTTCAGCTTGTACTCATCCTGGCTCGCCAGCTGAATCGCGTCAGTCCCTTCCAGCTCGATCTTCGACTTCGAATCCTTCAGATCGAACCTCGCATGAACCTCTTTTGAGGCCTGATCAATCGCATTCTTCACTTCCTGAAGCTCAACCTTGCTAACTACGTCGAAGCTGTTATCCGATGCCATATCCCGCCGCCCTCTCGATTTTTTTATCGCTCTCTATTATGCCCTGTCTCGCACCTGGACTTCTCTTCAGCGAGTCGAAGGGAAAAGTTTCCTGAAGTTCTCCGTCGTCAGGGCCGCCAATTCCTCACTTGAGATGCCGCGAAGCTCCGCCAAAGCTGCCGCCGTATGCGTAACCAGAGCCGGCTCGTTTCTCTGGCCGCGTAACGGAATCGGCGCCAGAAACGGTGCGTCCGTCTCTACCAGAATCCTGTGTGAAGCCGCCAGCTGCGCCGCATCCCGAATCCCCTGTGCCTTCGGATAAGTCAGATTTCCCGCAAACGAAAGATAAAACCCGGCCGCAAGCGATTGCTCGGCTTCTGCAACGCCCCCTGAAAAACAATGCATAATCCCACCCAGCCCGATCGGCGTCCAGTGCTCTGCAATCAGCTCCAGTACATCCGCCCAGGCATCCGCCGCTCCAAACTTCTCCTTTGCCTGCGGAGCCGCTAGCTCACTGGTCCTGCAATGAATCACAATCGGCTTTCCGGCTTCAACTGCAATCTTCATCTGGGCGACAAACGCCTCTTTCTGAACCGCCGCCACGGGATTTTCAACATGGTAGTAGTCCAGCCCAATTTCCCCCACGGCAATGCACCGCTCCTGCGCGACCAGCAAGGCAAGCTTTTCCAGAGCCTCGAGTGTCGCGTTCGCCGCCTCCTGAGGATGAATACCCGCACTCGCCCAAACCACCGGCAGCCCCGACCCCGAAGTGGCCGCCGCAATCTCCAGCGCCTGATGCATCGTCTCCGGCCCTTCGCCGATCCCGATCCCCAGAATCGTCTCGACGCCGGCGTCGTAGGCGCGCCGGAGCACGTCCTGTCGGTCTTCCGTGTAAAAATCCAAATGAGCGTGAGTATCAATCAGCGGCATCGTGTCATTTCAAAAAAAGAGCAGTCGCAACTCTCTCAGTATAAAGATTTTGAAGACCTGTGACTCGAAAGGTAAAAGTGTATGACACTTCGAATCGGTCGAAACCTGACGATAGCGCTCCTCCTCGCAACATTGGTTATTGCATCGCTCTCGGCGCAATCCCCTGCCGAAAAGCCACGAGCCGCCACTGAGAACACAGAAGCCACATCAACCGCATCGAAGGTCTTCTCTGGCGATCAGATGCCGTCGCACAAATCGCAAAACGGGACCGAGACCCGAGCAATCCCCGGCTTCGCTCTTACCACAGGCGAATCCGTCGGGTTCCACGAATCCCTGCAACCCTCAGGCGCGCCTCCGGTCCCGCTCCATGTCATCCAACACTCCGAGCTCATCATCGTCCAGGAAGGTTCCATGCTCTTCGAACACGATGGCAAACAGGAAAAAGCCGGTCCGGGCGATATCGTCTACGTCGCAAAAGGTACGATGCACCGCCTTATCAACGTCGGCAACACCCCTGCAAGATACGCCGTAGTCCAAATTGGCGGCGACGTCAAACACTAGCCGCACCTGGGCCGCCAACCCAACCTTGTGGGATTACTAAAGAGACGCATCCGACCAGGGCTTCCTACGCGTAACATCGTCGAATGAACAATCTAAACCGCAGAGAACTTCTCACCGCTCTCTCCGCCTTCGCCGCATTAGGCGGAGTCATGGCCGAGGCCCAGTCCGGCGCCGCAGCAGGTCCCGACGGCAAGCTCGCCAAATCTGTCGTCTTTCCCTTCGACAAGCTTCCTGTCAAACAAAACGCCAACGGGGGCACCGGCCGGCAGGTAATGTCCGGAACGCTCGCCACCGGTGAGTTCGTCGAGGTGCACGAGACCACACTCCCAGCTGGCAAGATGCCCCATCCACCCCACAAGCACAGCCACTCCGAGTTCCTTCTCATCCGCGAAGGCAACCTCGAGTTCATCAACGACGGCAAGCCCGAACCCGTAGGTCCAGGCGGCGTAGTCTTCACCGCATCCAACGTCATGCATGGTCTCAAAAACGTTGGTACCACTACCGCAAGCTACTTTGTCGTTGCCGTCGGTGTGCAGACAAAAGAAACGTAGTCAAAATGGTTCACACCGTATAGAAAGCCCCTCTGTTTGCGACATAATGATTGCCGTATTCGCACAAAGATAACGAACGGTGTTGCAGGTTGTCGTTCGTAGTGCGTTGTTGTTCTTAAGGAAGACCCTTGTTTCTCTCAAGTCTCAGGTTTCATCATCGCGGAAAAAAGTCCCGCCTAGTCTCTGATCTTCTCGGAAGGCACTCTTGTTCCGAAGAAGAGGGTAGCCTTACTTGAAGTGGCCACTCAAAAGGATTGCAGGCTGGCTGACACTGCTCAGGCAGGTGCAGTGGGTTGCCCGCCTCACCCCTCGCAAAAGCTGGTATCGAGCCGCGCTCGTCGCCTGCAAAATACAAGGCATTCTCGTTAGCTGGTTCGGCGGAAACCGTCTCCTCACCGAAGCGGTCATGCTGGACCACTGGCTGGTCGAGCTCACTCGCATCGCCCCCTTCCCAATCCCCTGGACCATCACCGGCGCAGAAGTCATCGGAGCGGATCCCACCCGGCCCATCCTCTATTGCTGGATTCACGAGCCGCTCGCCGAGTTCCCACTTAGGCCGCTCCTCGAGCGCGGGTTTGCCGAGCCCGTCGTCGTCGCCGATCCCGGTCGAATTACAGCCAACGGCCAATTGCTCGTCGCAGGCATGCCGCAACGCCTCACCACCATCACGGCAAACCTGCATGCTCTGGCCCGTGTACGGAAGTATCTGCAGGAGGGCGTCCCGGTCGCATGCCTCGCCGACGCGAAGATGGGCGGTCCTCTCTACTCGCTCGCGTTGCGTCTCGTCGGGCGAATAGGCGCTCGCGTTATTTTTCTGTGGGCCAAACGAAGAGCCGACGGCACCATCGACGTCACCTTCGCCCACGCGCCGCGCCCCTACTGTGAGACCAAGGAGGCCGTGCAGGAAAACCTTGCCTACCTCCACGAAGCACAAACCCGCATGCTGAAGAGCCTCGGCCAGCAGCCGCAACTACTGCAACCGCAATTAGAGAGTGATTTCCTGTCCGAACGCGGCCAGCGTTTCAGCCAAAGAAAAACCCGGTAGCGCAGGAATAGCCAGCCGGTAAACTCTCAGATCAATTGCTCACCTTCTCCCCGCGGAAGAACCACTCCACGCCGTACCGATCGGTCAGCCGGCCGTAAGCTCCAAACGGCATGTCCCGAAGTTCGACGAGAAACTCCTTATCTGCCCCGTCGGACAGCCTGTCAAAGATGGCTTTTAGTTCGTCAATTTGAGCGCTGCTGACATACATCGCAGTTGTATTTCCCTGCTTCCGCGCTTGCGTCGGGTGCAGCCAATCAGTACCTGAGAACTCGATGGCTGCGCTCTTCAGGTATGCGTTGACAATCTTATGGTGCTGTTCTGTAGGAAATTGGGTCTTCATCGGGGTGTCCGCGAGTCGAGTCAGAATAAGCTCGCCACCGAAGCAGCCGGAATAAAACTCCATGGCTTCAGCACAGTTTCCATCGAAGAGCAGGAACGGGGTCAAACGAAGCATCTCATCCTCCATCGAGATTGAACCGCTTTCATTCCAACTTGATTCAGAGCGTTACTTCAGCCGCGATCCAAGAGCGATATCCTCGCCAAAAGTAGCCAGCACCGGCTTCCCATTCTCACCCTCCGAAGCCGCCAGCAGCATTCCATGCGATTCCAGTCCACGCATCTTCCGCGGCGCCAGATTCGCAATCACTACAATCCTACGGCCAATTAACTCTTCCGGCGTATACCACTCCGCAATACCAGAAAGAATCTGCCGCGTCTCGTAGCCCAGGTCGACCTCCAGTCGCAGCAGCTTATCGGCCTTCGGAATCCGTTCCGCCACAACAATCTTTGCTACCCGCAGGTCGACCTTCACAAAATCGTCAATCGCAATCCGCGGCGTATCGGGAACATTTGAAGCTGCAGCCGCAGTCGCAAACACCTGCGAAGCCGGAGCCTCTGCGTGCGACGCGGGAGGCTTCGCCAGCTCAGGCGTCGCCGCTGCCGAAGCTCCGACGTGGGCCCCTGGATTCTCCACAGCCAGCGAACTCGTCCGTGGAGGTGCCCCCGGATGGGTCGGATCTTCGGGAACCACCGCGCTCGGGGCAATCTTCTCATCCACAAGCTTCGAGGGTTCAGGCTTGGCTACGTTATTCTTCTGCTCCATATCATTCATCAGTTGAATCAACTCCTTCGGTGCTCGCGGAAAAATCGGAACAACATCTCCAAGGCGAACGCCTTTTTGTAGACCACCCCATTGAAGGTTAGCCAGTTCTCCGTGTTTGATTGCAGCATCAATGTCTCCTAGTCCGAGTTGTTCCCAAACTTTCCCAGTCGCGAAAGGAAGAATCGGATGGAGCAATGCCGTGATGATTCGAATTGACTCAGCTACCGTATAAAGAATCTCTTCCAGGTCAAGTTGCGCATCTTCATCCCGATCGGCCGCCACCTTCCACGGCGCCTTGTCGGTGATGTACTTGTCTACCAGCGCGATTACACCCGAAATTCCAGTGAGATATCGAGTCAGGTTCGCAGCCGTCGAGTTGATCGAGCAGTGCTGGATGAGATCGACGGCAGGCTCGTAGAAAAATTTGCTCACCAGCCGACCGGACGGATTGACGTAACCGTCGAAATACTTCTGAATCATCGACAAGGTGCGACTGACTAGGTTTCCATATCCGTTGGCCAGATCGCTGTTATACCGCTGCACTAATGCATCGAAGCTGAAACTTCCATCCTGTCCAAACGGAATCTCACGCAGCAAAAAATAGCGAAGCACATCCGAAGCAAATAAATCCTGCTCATGCTTCCAGTACTCATCGCTCAGTTCGGGACCGGGACCGTCCACCGGTTTAGGCTTCAGCGTCCCGAAAGCATCCAGAATCGTCTCCGCCCGAACAATATTTCCCCGTGACTTCGACATCTTCGACTCTTCAAACAGCAGCCATCCATGCGCCGTAATCGCTTTGGGCAAAGGCAAATCAGCCGCCAGCAAAACCGCGGGCCAGTAAACGCAGTGGAACCGAATGATCTCTTTGCCGACGAGATGGAGATCGGCAGGCCACAGATGCTCGAACTTTTTCTGCAATTCAGGATTATCGCTGCTGTAGCCGATAGCGCTCATGTAATTGATAAGCGCGTCAAACCAGACGTAGATGGTGTGTTTAGGATCGCTGGGAACTTGTACGCCCCAACTCACGCTCGTTCGGGAAAGGGAGAAATCTTTGAGTGCTCCCGGTACATAAGGATTCCCTGAGGTGGCAATCGCGACGATCTCGCCATTTTCAGTAGCTTCCTTTGGGTTCCCGCGCAGAAAGCTTAGAACCTCATTCCGCCGAACCTCAGGCTGAATCTCCAGTTCGCCGCTCTCGATCAGATCGATCAGCTTCTCCTGGTAGTTCGAAAGCCGGAAGAAGTAGTTCTCCTCGGTCACAGTCTCGGTAGGCTTGCCATCCGGCCCGATCGTCCCGGGAGGCCCGTCGACAAACATCTCTTCACCCACCGAATACTGCCCCGTATACGTGCTCAGATAGATCGCATCGCGGTCGCACAAGTCCTGAAACAACCGCTGCACGGCCTTGGTATGCCTGGGCTCGGTCGTCCGAACGTAATCGTCATAGGTGATCCCCATGCGATCCCAGAGCGCTTTGAAGGTGGCTGAGACCTGGTCCGTGAACTCCTGCGGCGAGACCCCTGCCGCTGCCGCCGAACGCTCGACCTTCTGCCCGTGCTCGTCAGTTCCGGTCAACAAAAAGGTATCGTCGCCCAGCAGCCGATGCCGCCGCGCAATCACATCCGCCGCGATGGTCGTATAGGCATGACCGATGTGCGGACGAGCGTTGACGTAATAAATCGGGGTAGTGAGATAAAACTTTTTCGGTGTGGACATGTCCCAGAGGCCAGTTTAGCAGGGCTGTCCTTCTTAGCAGGCAGTCGTGGCGGCAGTCGGTCAGTTTCAATCTCGGGATTGGGAAACAGATCTCTGCTAATGGTCACACCGACAATGCGGCCTGGAGATAGTGTTCCACCTCACCTTCGAGCGATGTTGGCTCAAGCTATTCTGAAGAACGTGGAAGGGAGATTTGCAGCATGGCCAAACTTGTCTACGGATTGAGCCAGTCCCTCGATGGCTACGTCGACCACATGAAGCTTGGGCCGCCTGCACCCGCGGCGTTCCGTCACTTCATCGAGCTGGTGCGCGGCGCGACGTGCCTCATTTACGGTCGCCACACGTACGAGATCATGCGTTATTGGGAGGAAGATCTTCCAGATTGGGACGCGGAGGATCGTGAGTTCGCAGTGGTGTGGCGGAGCCAGCCGAAGTGGGTCGTGTCCCGTTCCCTCAAGTCAGTTGGCCCCAACGCCACGCTTGTCGCGGATGACTTCGAGAAGGTGATACGCAGGCTGAAGGCCGAGTTGGTTGGCGAAATTCAAGTTGCCGGACCAGTTTTGGCGCAAAGCCTTACCGAGGCCGGGCTTATCGATGAGTATCGGCTCTACCTCCGCCCCGTCGTGCTTGGCGGGGGCAGACCATTCTTTGCCGGCCCCCGGCTACCGCTTCACCTGGTGGCCAGTGATTTAATCGCCGATGACTTGATTCGGTTGACGTACGTTCCTGCTTAATCGCGCGCGCGCCGCGCCCACCCCACGGCGCTCAGAATTTCAAACTGAGCCCCTCCGGTCTGGCCTTAGTTGTCAACCCAGTGGAAATCGCGGAAATTCCAGTAAGAACGCGCTCCCATCACAAAATTAAGAATCAGCTGGCTCCTCTACCACAGCCCCCGGCTCCGGGGAGTTCTGCCCGGCCACCATAGCCGCCTCCGCCTCAGAAGCCTGCGCAATCCGCGCCAGATTCAAATGCTGTTCCATTGTTTGCCGCGCCAGCGCCGGATTATGCGAACGAATTGCCCGGTAAATCTCCCTGTGCATCTCCGCCGACTCCTTCAAATCCACCGCATTCACAACAGTTTTGCTGCGGTATTCATACAAATTCGCCGTAATCGTCTCCATGAGCGCACCCAGAATCGGATTCCCCGCGGCTCGTGCGATCGTCCGGTGAAACCGAACATCATGAATGAGATACTCCTGGGGATCGGTCAGCGCCGCATACATCTCCGCGACCTCTTCGGCCAGCTCCGCAATGTGCTCATCGGTAGCCCGCTCCGCCGCGAGCGCGGCCACATTCGACTCCAGCACCAGCCGCGCCTCAAACATCTGCCACGGCAAAAACCCATGCAGTGCCCCCAGCACCGAAAGTGAGCTCGAATCAAGCGCCGGAGGGCCCGAAGAAACAAACGTACCGGCCCCATGCCGGCTCTTCAACACACCCATCGCTGACAAAAAACCGATCCCCGCACGTAAGCTGGACCGGCTGATCTTCAACTTCCGCGCGAGCTCCCGCTCCGGCGGAAGACGGTCGCCCGGGTGAACCTCCCCGCTGCTGATGAGAGAGCGAACGTGTTCTACAACTTGCATCGTGAGCTGGCTGTGGCCAGTGCCCTCGTCTTGATGCTCTTTAGCCTCTTTTTTCACGCTGAACGAAGCTCCTTGCCCCTAAGTTTGAGAAGAGTAACACGCGGAAACAAAGATAGTTAAGCGATTCAATTGTTAGCCGGTGTCGCCATTTTAGATGCCGGGTCTCTGCGATCAGGCCGCCTGAGTCACGCCAAGTTTCGGCACCAGAAGCTGGAAGATCACTAACGAAGTGACATAAGCAAATCCCGCCAAAGTAAAGATCAGCAAGGGATGAAGCGAAAAGTAATGTGACACGATCCACGTAAACATCGCTCCACCCGCCGCTCCGGCCGCTCCGCCCAGACCCACAACCGTACTGACGCTGGTTGAAGGAAACATATCTGTCGGCGTGGAGAAAAGATTAGCCGACCAGCCCTGATGCGCTGCAGTTGCAAGACAGAACAACCCAATTGCCGGCCACGCATTGTCTGGAAACAGCGTATGCATGTGAGGCACAAACATGATCGGCAGAACGCAAAGGGCGCAAACCAGCAATGCAATCTTGCGGCCGGAGTTCACGCTATATCCCCGCTTCATCAGGAACCCAGAGAGCCATCCACCAGCGATGGAACCGATACTTGCGGCCGTATAGATAATGATCAGCGGATACTTCACGTGATTGAGGTCAAGTCCATAATTATCGTTTAGAAATTTCGGCAAATAAAAGAGATAGAACCACCAAATGGGGTCCGTGAGTCCTTTGCCAAGAAAGAAAGCCCAGAATCCGCGATGTCCGAGGAGAGTGGAATAGATGGGCCGGCCCTGCATTACAGGAGCAAGATTAATTTGAGTCTGAGTCGCTCCACGGCGAAGCTTGTTGTAAGGAAAGAGCAGCCAGATACCCAGCCAGACCAACCCCATCGATCCGGTGCAGATAAACGCTGCGTGCCACCCGAATTTCGCGGTCACAGCAGCTATAAGCAAGGGGGCTACGAAGGCAGAAGCATTTGAGCCGGAGTTGAAGAGCCCCGTCGCAAGAGCACGTTCCTCGGAAGGGAACCACTCGGTTGTGGCTTTGATAGCCGCTGGGAAGTTGCCGGACTCTCCTAACCCAAGCAAAGCGCGGCAGACACAGAAACCGATGACGCTGCTGACCAGCGAAGTGCTGATCGAAGCGCATCCCCAGACAAGGATCGCCAACGCGTACCCCGTTTTGGTTCCGAGTCTGTCGATGATGCGGCCGGCAAAGAGAAAGCCCACACCATAGGCAATCTGAAACGCGATCAGCACCCGACCATAGTTGATGTCGTAGGCGGGCTGATGCGCATGATCAAGCCCCGGTATCCACCCCATAAACGGGAGATGAAGAAGTGGTTCGATCAGCGAAAAGACGGACCGATCCATATAGTTGATGGTTGTCGCAAGAAAAAGAAGAAAACAGACAAACCATCGGACGTTGGATTTTTCCGGGGCCATCGTAGTAAAGCCCGTGTCAGGCAGGCTGGCGGATTGGATCGGCATTACAGTTCAAACTCCCGCTAAAATGTCGGTCTGACCACTATTCCAACAAAGGGCCAAGCCTCGGTTGATCTGGTGCAGAGTGCTGAGGTTGAGCATAGTCCCTGTAGGACCATTTGTGTGAAAAAGATCGTTTCCGTGTGGAGAGAGGAAATGTTGAGAAGAGGATTTCAGTCGTACGCGCTCGCGCTCGTCGCTGTAATGGTTTGGGGAGTTTGCCGGGCGCAAATTCCTAGAACGATAACTGTCGGAGCAGCCGGCGCTGATTTCGCGACGATCCAAGCCGCAGTGAATGCCGCGCCGGATACAGGCGCAGTCATCCGGATCCAACCTGGCGTTTACCGCGAGGTCGTGCATGTGGAGAAACCAAAAATCCAATTTCGCGGTGAAGGAAACGACTGGACCAAAGTTCTGCTGGTTTACAACAACAGTGCAGCGTCGACATGTGGAACAAGGTGTTCGGCGACTCTTTTTGTAACAGCCGATGATTTTCTGGCTGCCAACATGACGATCGCCAACGACTACAGCAAGACAAGTGAGGTATCCTCGCAGGCGGTGGCGCTGAATCTGAAGGCGGACCGCGCCGTGATCCGACACGTGCGTCTCCTTGGTGCGCAAGACACGCTTTATGCGTCAAGTACGGGTTGCATGAATCCGGGAGATGACTGCAAGACGGGGCGGCAATACTACTCTGACTGCTACATCGAAGGCCATGTTGACTTTATCTTTGGCGATGCCAAGGCAGTCTTCGAGAATTGTGAGATTCGAAGTATCGCACACGGCCCGGGCGGGTATCTCACCGCGCAAAGCAATACCCGTCCGGATCAGGACGCAGGCTACGTCTTCAATCATTGCAAGATCACAGCGGAACAAGGAGCAGGGAATGTGTATCTTGGGCGTCCGTGGCGGGACTACTCGACGGTAATCTTCATGAACACCAACATCGAAGCGCCAATCATGCCGGAGGGATGGTCAGACTGGAAGGGCGCGCCGCAGCCGCGTCTGCCAATGGCAACCTATGCTGAGTTCAATTCGAATGGACCAGGAGCAAATCCTAAGGCGCGTGAGCCGCATTCCAAACAGCTAACTGCCGAAGAGGCGAAGAAATACGAGACGAAGGCATATCTGGCAGGATTGGATGGGTGGGACCCCACTATAGTGAAGTAGTTTGCTGGAGCACGATATCATCGCTGACGTGAGCAAAGACTCTAACGCTGGTCAGCATGAGATAACCCAGATGATTGGGCGCCTCCGCACGGGAGATCTGCGCGCTCTGGCTCGAGCAATCTCCATTGTCGAGGATGGTGGCGCTGGAGCTGCAGATTTGGTTACGGCCTGCCGCGTCTCTCAAAGGAATGCAATACGGATCGGGATAACGGGGTCGCCAGGGGCAGGGAAGAGCACATTGGTCGATCAGATGGCGAGGTCGCTGAGTGCCGAAGGTCAAAGCGTTGGTGTGATTGCTCTCGATCCATCGAGCCCATACACCGGGGGCGCACTACTCGGGGACAGAATCCGGATGCAAGGATTCGCTGCAGAGGCCCGCGTTTTTATTCGCAGCATGGCAACGCGCGGGGCAATGGGAGGTGTGGCTCGCTCGACGGCAGACGTTTGCACGGTGATGGAAGCAGCGGGTCGCCAAACAATCCTGATCGAGACTGTTGGAGTTGGGCAGGATGAAGTCGACGTGATTGGAGTGGCTGACGTCACTTTGCTGGTTCTGATGCCTGGGATGGGTGACGAAGTGCAAAGTCTTAAAGCCGGCGTGATGGAGATCGCAGACATCTTTGTGGTGAACAAAAGCGATCGCGGTGGCGCTGAATTGGTCGAGCAGGAGATTGTTGCAATGCAGGCGCTGAGTCTGGCACACGGCGAGTGGGTTCCGCCTGTCATTCGGACAGTTGCCATAACGGGCGACGGCGTTCCGGCACTGATGGAGGCTGTACGTCAGTGCGCGGAGTTGAAACGAACTCGTAGGGTTCGCATAGGCAGTGCATCTTTGACTGGCGGGCTGCGGCTCGATCATCTGGGTGTTGCAGTCAAGAGCATTGCTGAAGCACGCCGGTTCTATGAGGCACTGGGATTGACGATGACTCGCGAAGAGACCGTAGAGTACGAACGAGTGAAGACGGCGATGCTGCCTCTTGGAGAAACCCGAATTGAACTTCTGGAACCTGCCGAAGAAGATTCGACGATCGCGAAGTTCATAACGAAGCGTGGAGAGGGACTGCATCACATTGCCGTGCAAGTGGAAGATGTTGATTCGATGTTCTCTTCACTGACAGCTCAAGGCATGAAGCTTGCTAGTGACACAGTACGGGTAGGCGCAGGCGGCCATCGGTACTTTTTTGTGCATCCGGCCAGTACAGGAGGCGTCTTGCTGGAGATCGTCGGCGAAGGTGCTCCTTCGGGTGAAAAGTAATGAAAATTCTGCTGATTAACACAGCAGGTAGCGAGGGGAGCGTCGCGCTGGCCGACACGGGGTTTGCGCAACCGATTGTCGCGACGGCAGCCCTTCCGGGAAGAACATCGTCGGAGCAACTTGTGCCAACAGTGCGACAACTGTTGGAGGGTCGTGGCTGGAACCTGAACGAACTCGGCGCCGTGGTTGTTGTGCATGGTCCGGGGTCCTTCACAGGCATTCGCGTGGGTTTGAGTGCAGCGAAGGGATTGAGTGAGGCTGCAGGGGTGCCGTTAGTTGCGGTCTCTCAGCTTGCTCTGTTGGCTGCTTCCGCCGACGGTGGGGGAAAACCTGTCCATGCCGTATTCGACGCCGGGCGAAGGGAGTTTTATTACGGAAAATATCTTGGCCGCCAGAGGCTGGAGGAAGCACTTCTTTCTGGAAAAGATCTCGTAACCAGAATTGGGGAAGGGATTGTCGTCGCTTGTGAGTCAAAGGTTGCCGCGACACTTGGGATTGCCCCGCAGATGGTAGCTGAACCGTTGGCGGGAGATGCCCTTCCATTTGCCTTGGAGCGGATTGAGGCGAACGATTTCGACGACGTTGCCACTCTGGATGCTAACTACCTGCGCCGCAGCGATGCAGAGATATTCGCTAAACCCGGGGTCAGAGCTGTCTCATGAACATTTCCGGGTTTCGCATTCGAGCAGCGCAGAAGGCTGATCTGGTGAAAATAGTGGCGATGGAACGTAGTATCGCGGAAGCTCCTCATTGGTCTGAGAACGAATATGCTGCGATGCTTGGCGATAATCAAAACACCGAAAACTTGCTCAAGCGTTGTCTGCTGGTCGCAGAGGATATGGGCAAAGACAGACTCCTGGGCTTTACGGTAGGCAAAATGATTTGGTTGGCCTACGAAAGCATTGCTGAGTTGGAAAGCATTGTGGTCAACGAAGCTACCCGACGCCAAGGAGTTGGAAGGGTCTTGTGTGAAGCCGTTATAGCGTGGAGCCGAAAACAGGGAGTGCTCGCTCTGGAATTGGAAGTTCGAACAGGGAACCAAGCGGCGATCGCCCTCTACTCCAGTTTGGGGTTCAAGATCACCGGGAGTCGCCGAGGATACTACCAGGAACCAGTTGAGGACGCGGTACTGATGCGTTTGGATTTAGAAAAGGGCTTTTAATCCACATTTGCCGTCACTGGCAGGTCTGTGATAGCGTGTCGCAGTCAGTGAGACGTTGTTTGTTCTGGAGGTATGTCCCTCGTGCAAACTGCAAAGTTCACGGAGCTTCCCAACACCCATTCGTTACCTTCCATCCAACAACTTATGCAGGAACACAGCCTGTACGACCGCCGGCTGGACACACTGCGCGCCAAGCAGTTTCCGACTGATGCAGAGCAGCTAGAAGAAGTGCGGCTAAAAAAGCTGAAACTCAGCCTGAAGGACGAGATAGAGCGTCTGCGGCGGCTGGGAGCCTCGTAGTCGGAGGCTGGTAAGACAGAAAACGATACGAAACCGGGCCGTCGCCGGGCTCAAGGTAAGGGTGTGCTTGGCCTTATAATCGAATACTTATGGTGCGTGACGGTTTTTTCTACGCCTTAGGACTTGGGGCGGTGGCGGTGCTGCTCTGGTATATGAATATGCCAGCGTGGCTCATAGCATTGCCGATTGTGCTGGCCGCATTCTTTCTGTGGTTTTTTCGCGACCCCAAGAGAACGATTCCTCAGGGACCTGGTCAGATTGTTTCTCCGGGCGACGGCGTCGTCACTGAGGCGGAGTGGATCGAAACTGTGAGCGGCAGCCGGTTGCGCCTAAGCATCTTTCTGAATGTCTTTGATGTTCACGTGAACCGTTCCCCTATCGGCGGAGTTGTGAAGGTGTGCGAGTTTCGCAAGGGTGCTTTTATGAACGCGATGAAACCCGAATCCGTTCTAAATAATGAGCAAACCCTGGTGACAATCGATGCTGGCGGTTACGACGTCAGCTTCAAGCAAATTGCTGGTCTGCTGGCGCGTCGTATTGTTTGCAATCTGAAGGTTGGGGATCGCGTGGAGCGCGGTCAGCGCATTGGTCTCATCAAATTCGGCTCGCGCGTGGACGTGCTGATTCCGGCGGAGGCGAATCTTAAGGTGAAAACTGGTTCCCGCGTTAAGGGTGGTTCAACGGTTCTTGCCGTTCTTCCTGAACTTCCTGTAACGACAACGAACGCCGCGATGGCAGTGGTGGCTTGATGGCGGACGAAGAGCAGATCGGTGCTGGAGGTAAGACTAGACGCCAGCCTAGCAGAGGTATGTATCTGCTGCCGTCGTTGTTTACAGCGGGAAACATGGCTGCTGGATATTATGCGATTACGCAGACAATCCAAGGGTCAGTTGCAGATCAAAGTTACTTTGATCGCGCTGCGCTGGCGCTCGGTATTGCCGTCCTGTTCGACGGGCTGGACGGAATTATCGCTCGAATGACCAACACGGCTAGCGACTTCGGCAAAGAGCTGGACTCGCTGGCCGATGTGATTACATTCGGCGTGGCTCCCAGTCTGCTCGCATACCTGTGGGGCTTCTGCATGTTGCCGCCACTGCAACACCCGAATCTACGGGAGCAGTTGATTCATGCGGGAATCTTTGTCTGCTTTATTTTTCTAATGTGCGGAGCAAGCAGACTGGCGCGCTTTAACATCAGTATTAATCCGCAGCCACGTAATCCTGGCCGTCCCGGAAAAAAATACTTTGTCGGAATGCCGATCCCTGCCGGGGCGGGCGTGATCAGCTCTGTGATTCATCTGCAGAGAGGCTCGCCAATCGATAGTCCCTGGATAGCACTGGTCTGGCTTTGCCTCTTACTCTTCACGAGTTTCCTGATGGTCAGCAACTGGAGGTTCTGGAGTGCGAAGGAGATTACTTCAGGCAGCCGACGTCCCTTCCAATTAGTGGTGGTCATTGTCGTCATCGGAACTCTCATCGGTCTGTATCACCAGTACATGCTCTTCATCCTTGCGATGGCGTATCTGGTCTCAGGCGTAGTCGCAAGACTGGCTTATTCATGGGGCAGGAAGCGGCGACGCTCGGTCGTCATCAATCAGGAGTCGGGTCAAGGCCTTTAATTAATTTCGGACTCTGATGTTGTAGTCGCGAACGGGATTTCCAAGATGACCAGTAAGGCGTATCGAATCGGAATCGTTGGCGCATCTTCGCTAACCGGCAAAGAGTTGAGCGAGGAACTCGCGTCGTCCCAACTTGCCGAAGCAGACTTTGTCCTGCTCGACGTGGAAGATGCCGCTGGCCAGATGACCGCAGCTGCTGATGAGGTTTCGTTTATCCAGCCGTTGGAGCAGTCTTCTTTTGAACGAATGGATTTTGTCTTTTTCGCAGGCGACGCTGAAGTAACAAGGAAGCACTGGCAGGATGCCCGCCGAGCCGGAGCCAGTATCATCGATCTGACCTATGCTTTGGAAGGCGAGAAGGAAGTCCTGGTGCGTGCACCCTGGGTGGTGGAGGCGCTTCACGGGAACCCATCTGATAGTGCGCCGAGGGGGTTGCTCAATCTGAATACGCCTGCTGTAGTTCCAGCCCATCCCATTGCCCTGATGCTGAGCCTGATTGGCGCGAAGGTCGAGGCAAAGCTGGCACTGATCAGCATTGCTGCAATTGTGATGGAACCAGCTTCGCAGTATGGCCGCGCTGCGATGGACGAGCTTCACCAGCAGACTGTCAATTTGCTGTCCT
This sequence comes from Edaphobacter sp., assembly GCA_035570955.1. Taxonomy (GTDB): domain Bacteria; phylum Acidobacteriota; class Terriglobia; order Terriglobales; family Acidobacteriaceae; genus Edaphobacter. The sequence goes on from DATMKY010000104.1 coordinate 61,332, forward strand.
TTCAGACGTTGCCCCGCGAGCAGTTTGACGCGCAAGTGTCGTTCAATCTTCTACCGGAACTCGGAGAAGCAGCAAAGGTGAAGCTAAAAGCGACAGAACAACGTATCCGGCATCACTATGCTCTGGTATCAGGCGGTCGTTTACCGCCGCCGGCCTTACAGATTGTGCAGGCGCCGGTATTCCACGGTTACGTTCTGTCAATACTTATCGAACTCGGGCAGGATGCCACGACGACAGACGTTGAAGCTGCGTTGGCCGGCGAGCCGATCGACATAGTAGGCATCGAGTCTGATCCGCCAAGTAATTTGAGTGCAACAGGCCAGCAAGACGTCATGGTACGGGTGACGAAAGATGCTGATGATCAAGATAAGGGAACGCGCTTCTGGATATGGTTGGCTGCGGACAACCTAAAGCTCATGGCGCTGAATGCCATTGCCTGTGCTGGAGAATTACGAAAGCTCCGTCCTCTGGGGAAAGTGCAGTAGTCGGTAAGAATTTTGAATTCAAACGCCGGCGGGGGTGGCTGCGGCTTCGGGTTTCGGGTGCAGGGATCGTGCTTTGACGTCCCATGCCAGGCCGCATAGGCGCAGCACGGAGATTCCGTACCAGTTGGGATCGAACTCGTACCAGGCGAGGCCGTGGCGGGAGGACTGCGGGTGGGCGTGGTGGTTATTGTGCCAACCTTCGCCGAATGTGAGGAGAGCCACCCAGAGGCTGTTGCGGGAGGTGTCAGTGGTGGCGAAGCGGCGTGAGCCCCACATGTGTGTGGCGGAGTTGACGAGCCATGTGGAGTGGAGTCCGAGGACGGTGCGGAAAAAGATGCCCCAGAAGAGATAGGGCCAGCCTCCAAAGGCGAGGAGTGTGAGGCCGAGAATCGTTATCGGGAGCCAGTGCCACTTACTGATCCAGATGTGGAACTTATCCTTTCTCAGTTCGGGGACGTAAGGGAGAAGTTCGGCCGCGTTGTTATGCATGGTCTGGCCGGTCACGAGCCAGCCGACGTGGGCCCATAGACCGCCTTCGCTGGGGGAGTGGGGGTCGCCTTCCTTGTCGGTGTTCTGGTGATGCTTGCGGTGGGTGGCTACCCAGAAGATCGGTCCGCCTTCGAGGGTGAGCGTGCCGCAGATAGTGAGGAGATACTCCATCCATCTGGAGGTCTTGTATCCGCGATGCGTGAGTAGGCGATGGTAGCCCATGCCGATGCCGAAGCCTCCGGAGACCCACCAGAGGATGACAGCGACGAGGAAGGGTCTCCAGCGAAACATGAAGAGCGCAGCGATCGCGCCGATATGGAACGCGAGCATGATGAGAAACGTTACCCAGACGATGGGTTCAGTGAAAGTGCGATCGTGTCCGAATAACTTTTGCTTCATGTCCTAATTGGACTATGAAGTGTCGGGGAAAAGGGGCGGGGTTGGGTAATAGTTGTGTAATTGGATTTGCAGTGGGTGGACTGCAATAAATGCTAGTCGGCCTTGAGTTGCGCGGTGATACTGGCGATGCGTTCGTTGATGACTGCGATGGATTCCACCCACGTTTTGAATACCTCGGTGGTGTAGCCCGCGTCGAAGTTGCGCGGATGAGGCTCCCGGGCTGCATTCCTGCGCTTTGCTTCTTCGAGTTTTCCTTCGAAGTAGGCAAGCCGTTCTTTGAGGTTTTCTTTGCTCACGCCCTAAGGCTACACGGGGAGTGTGAATGTTTCTAGTATTTGGGGGGCGGTCCCTCCTTACGAGGTACTTTTTTGTGCAAAGTATTCCGAGGAAAAGGGTTGAGTCTGGACATCCCTTCGTTTGCGACCCGACTGTACCGGGCCTTCCGAGGTAAGCTGGAAACTCAATGCGCACTCGTCTATTTTTGCTTGCGATAGGAGGCGGTTGTCTGTTTTTGAGTTTGCCTTCTCATGGTCAAGACTCATCGGGTCGATCCTCCCGCCTGTCGCGAGAGGGGTCCGGAGATAAAGATCCCGCTGCCATTCTTGAGATTGGCGCGGCAACAAGTTGGAATTTGACCGGGGGCGCGGCTACGTTTGCGCCGAACTTTGCGATCGAAACTACGCCGATCGAGAACTGGCTTGAGATTGAGGCAGGCGTGTCGCCTTTCTTTACCCGAAGTTCAACGGAATGGGATATCGATCTGCTGTTTAAGAAACCCTGGACGATCTCGCGCAGAGCAGAGTTCATGCTCGGCGTTGGTCCAGAGTGGATGCATCTGAGGCAGAACGGGATGACTACTAATTCCATAGCCGGTGAAGTGGCGGGCGACTTCATGTTCTGGCCGGCGCATAAGCACCGCTTTGGGTGGTTTCTCGAACCCGCCTATGACTATAGTTTTGCGCGTGGGCATCAACAGTCAATCGGCATGAGCGGTGGTTTGCTCATCATAATTCGCTGAGGTGGTTTCCATCCGGTCCGCGTTCCGAGTGCCGAAGAAAGTGGATCACGCTTTACGCAATACCTACCTTTGCGACGATGAAACCGCCGCGAAGGCGGGGCATCCAAGTTTAGAAATGGGCCATCCGGCCATCTTGAAATGCAAAGGACAAAATCGAAATGATGAAGAAAGATCACCGTGGACTTAATCCTGCTTCGAAGCCAAGTGGTAGCGGATGTGTGGAATGCCTGGCGACATCGAGAGGTTGGTGGCTTCACCTTCGCCGGTGTGCTGAGTGT
>DATMKY010000105.1:0-34762 GCA_035570955.1 Edaphobacter sp.
AGTTCCACAGTCTTACCAAACCGCCCCATGGGAGTCCGCATCAGGAGCTCCTTGCCTCGATCGCTCTCATCCAGCAGCTTCTGGTTGAGCGCGGTCCGAAACACCCCGGGTGCGATGGCATTGACGGTAACTCCGTGTGAGCTCCACTCGACGGCAAGAGACTTGGTCAACGCTCCTACAGCAGCCTTACTGGCAGCATATGCGGTAACTTCTTTCAGACTGATGAAGGTGTTCAGAGAAGCGATGTTAATGATGCGTCCGTAGCCCCGCTCGAGCATGTGCTTGCCGAAAATCTGACAAGCGCGCAGTGTTCCGGTGACGTTCGTATCCATAATGTCGTCCCAGGTCTCTTCTGCGACAGTAAGGGTCGGCTCCCGCTTGATCTTCCCCGCGCTGTTGATGAGGATGTCGACCTTGCCAAACTCCTTGACGGTGCCATCGAGCAAGGCTTGCAGTGACGCGCGGTCAGCAACATCCGAGGTATGACGAAGCGATCTCCGGCCTGTGGCTTCGATGGCCTTTGCAGCCTCGTCCACCTGTTCCTGACGTCGCGAGCTCGCCACAACATCTGCGCCTGCCTCAGCAAGCCCGATCGCCATCGCCAATCCAATACCCGATGTACCCCCCACAACCACAGCAGACTTACCAGTCAGATCAAACAACGGATGACCCATGAAAAATCCTCTCCTACTCCAAAATCTCTTCTGCCGGCAACTCCTGCGCCTGCAGAATGTACTCCTGAATCTGATCCACAATCTCTTCCGGCGCACGATCGTTTACTACCCGAAAGGCATCATCTGGCCTCTCCAGAGTTGCCAGTTGGCTGTCCAACAGCTTCGGATTCATATACTCATGCTTGCGAACGGCAAGACGCTTCGCAATCAATTCTTTCGATCCATCAAGGAATACAAACATGATATGCGCTGAAGGTATTCCCGCCTCAAGCACCTCGTGATACTTCTCCCTCAACGCGGAACACGCCAGAATCCCATCGACCTTATTCTCATCCCATCGCCGCAGCAGACCATTCAGTGTCTGGAGCCAGGGCGCCCGGTCATCGTCAGTCAAAGCATGTCCAGCCGCCATCTTCTCTTTGTAAGCAGTCGGGAAATAGTCATCGGCGTCAGCAAACGTCCAGCCGGTACGATCGGCGAGTAGTTTGCCGATCGTAGTCTTTCCCGAACCGCTGACGCCCATCAGCACAACAATCATCTCCACTCCAGAAAGTCGGTTATAAGGACATTGCGAGACGCATTGACGCTTCCATCAACGCGTTTCATAAAGCCTAACGCTGGATTCGCGCGGATCCTCCGCTGGCAAATGCCCTGACCTGCTCAACAGTTGCCATCGTTGTATCGCCAGGGAAAGTCGTCATCAGCGCGCCGTGAGCCCATCCCAGCTTGATCGCCTCCTGCGCTGTTTCACCATTCAGGAGACCATAGATAAACCCAGATGCAAAGCCATCTCCACCGCCGACTCGATCATGCACATTCAACTCAGTAGTGGGAGCAAAAACGGCCTCACCATTGACCCACGCGACTGCGCTCCAACTGTGGTGATTGGTGGAGTGGACCTCTCGTAAGGTCGTCGCGACTACCTTGATGTTCGGGTGACGCGCAACCACATGCTCAATCATTGACAGGAACACCGAAGTGTCCAGCTTGGAGCTCGAAGCTACCTCCGGCCCCTCGAATCCAAGCCCCTTCTGCAGATCCTCTTCATTGCCGACGAGAACGTCGACATTATCGGCAATCGCTCCGAGCACCTTGTGAGCCCGCTTCATCCCCCCGACCGTCTTCCAAAGCTTCTCCCTATAATTCAGATCGAATGAGGTAATCGCGCCAGCAGCTTTGGCAGCCTTCATCGCCTCAATCACAAGCTCCGCAGTCGTCTCCGACAAAGAGGCAAAGATACCGCCGCTATGAAACCAGCGTACGCCTTCGCCAAAGATCGCTTTCCAGTCGAAATCTCCAGGCTTTAGTTGCGCTGCAGCCTCATTGCTGCGGTTGTAGAACACCACGGGAGCACGAACACCTAGCCCTTGGTCGCTATATACCGTAGCCATGTTCGGACCGCGCGTACCATCGTGCTCAAACCGCTTGTAGAAAGGTCGTACCCCCATTCCTCGCACGCGCTCCGAGATCAGATCTCCAATAGGATAAGAAACCATCGCTGTTGCGATCCCAGTTCGCTGACCGAACGCATCAGCCAAGTTCGCCGCGACATTGAATTCCCCCCCGCTGACGTGGATCGTAAACTGTGTCGCTTTACGAAACGGGATGATGCCAGGATCAAGACGATGTACGAGTGCACCGAGAGAAAGGAGATCGAGCGATCCGCCCTCAGGAACGTTGAAGCCAAGACTCATTTGTTACTTCCTCCTTAGACTCGACTCCCGTAGGAAACCCAGTCAGTTCATGATGATACTTGTCGGATTTGAATGCTCTACTCTGGCAATCTATGCGTCAAGGAATACCGGTCGAATGTGACGGTTGAACAAGTTTTCCGTCACATTTTTCGCGACAACCTCTTCATTTGCCTCAAGCGTATCGATGTATCGATCTCCCATCTTGGCCGCGATCTTGAAGCCGACATGCAAAAGTTGCCGGAAGCTAGGATTGTAAGCTTTATTGCTCTGATCGTGCCGCAAGGCCGCAGTAAACTGGTCGCTGCTCCATTGATTAACCTCTTCCGGCTTGGGAAGCTTCGCAGGATCAATATCGATCACAGTCGCATAGGGCGCGCAAAGCTCCGCAGCGTGGGCAAACGCCTCGGAATAAACTTCCTTGGCAATCACCAACCCCGTTCCGCCAGCCTCGGCGAGACCGATGAGTTCTTCAAGCCATGTGGTGCCCGCAGTCTTTAAATGAACACCGGCGCCAAACCGCCGGATCGCGTCATGGATGGATTTGTAAATCGAGAACTTGTCGGAACCCGAGTGAACGCTGAGCTTTAAATTCTCTGGCAGGCCGTAGGTCTTGATCGCAAATGCAATGGCCGCAAGATCCTCATTGAACTCCTTCGAAAACTGGGCTACATTCCCAACGTAATCCACACCTTTATTAAATCGTCCGGTAAATTTCGGCGCGATCGTTTGGATTGGGATTTTCTCATCTGCAACCGCTGCAAGGATAATCAACAACTCTACAGGAGTCTGCGGGGCGTCAGTCTCGTCCATCGATATTTCTGGAATAAAACTTTCTTCACCTTTTTTCTCGACCAGAAACCGATAAATTTGGCCAGCGTCCTGGACTGCAGCTAAAAATTTGTTTGCCACCCCAGTCACAAATGCTTTATTCGTTTGGAAAGGCTCAGCGATATTTGGGATAGTTACGGTTCCCACCAATTCAGGATGACGTTCAATAAATGATGCAACGTCGTTCGGATCAGCGGACTTGCCGATCATTTCCGCCACATCGAGTGTAAAGAAATCACATGGGGCGAGATATCTTTCCACGGTCTTTAAGTTGATGTGATCGGCATCGAGAAAATATGGTTTGGTCCAGCCCAATTCCTTCACTGCAGCGTCTGCTGCAGCGCGAGTTTGGCTTGGCTCGGATCCGATAATCAAATGTTCCCGATTGGACTTGTTCCACACTGGCACCACTTCAACTCCAACCTCTGCAGCTTTCACGCAAGCCGCAAGTTGCGCCTTAGCCTGATGCGCAAATCGATCACCCACCCCGATCGAATACTTCGGAAGCTTTAATCCCTCACTCATAGAACCTTCTATCTAACTGGTCTAACCACTTCTAAGCAGCCATTAGAATACTGACTTTTGGGGTTTTCAGGCAAATGATTGGGGATTTGCTTCGAAATATTTTTCCATTGGACTTTTTGCTTTTGGAAGAAGCACCCGTGAATTCGAAGGAGAGCTTTTTCGGGGTATGTTGCTAATCTTTGAAGCGGTCTTGATAAGCCCACAGGCCCAAACCCGGGTTGGAGATGTAGAAGATCTCTTCGCCGTCTACGGTATTCCAGCCGTCTTTCAGAGTTTCCGGGTTGTATCTTACGGTCATTGTCGTGAGGTCGCCGTATTCGAAGTGGACGCTTTCGATCTCTTGTTGCGTGAGGTGGCCGGGACAGTAGCGGATGGTGAAGCGGCCTTCGCTGGAGCCGTGGATCAGATGAGCTGCTGCGCTCAGATTTCCGGCTAACTGGGGATCTTCTTTGACGAATTCGAGGGTTTGTGGAGTGCCACAGTAGCCGTATTTGCGAATGAGTTTGTCGATGGCAGGATCTTCACCGAACTCATGGACCCCCGGTGCCAGAACGATAAGCTCTGCATTATCAGCAAGTGCCATGCGGGTACGATAGACGCTCTTGTTGCCGAGCCAAGTGCTTTTGAATTCGTGCGGATCGAGGAAGACTACTGCCTTCTTAATCTCGCGGTCCATCATCTTGAAGTTAACTTTGAGGCTCAGGGCGGCGGCGAGATTGAAGCATTCTACGTCGTCGCCAACATACAGCCCGCGGATAACTAATTTGCCCTCAGTGTTTTTGCCGACTACGGTCTGGACGTAGACAATCGGTAAGTTCTTCGCGAAGTTGTCGCTGGCGTAGTTGAGAACGCGGCGGACGGGGGTGTCGGCTCGGCCCATCATGCGTTCCATTCCATAGACGGCACCGAGGAAGTGGCTGCGGTGAATACCCATTGAGCCACCGGTACCGACGAAGATGTTCTTGTTGTAGTTGGCCATTCCAACTACCTCGTGAGGAACGACTTGTCCTATAGAGAGAATAAGATCGTGGCCGCCATCGCGGAGGAGTTTGTTGACCTGGGCAGGCCAGGTGTAGTCGACTTTGCCCTCGCTGACCTCGTAGACGAAGTCTCCAGGGACTTCCCCGAGGGTGACGACGTCGTTGCGCCAATCGTGGACACGGAACAGTGAGCGCGGAGTGCATCCATACATCTCCGCTATCTCTTTTTCTGTCATGGCTTTGTGGGTGCCAAGCGCGGGAAGAACGTCAATGAGCTTGTCGCCGTAGTACTTCCATGCGAGCTCAGTCAGGAGACCGCTCTGAGAATGCATACGGGTGAAATCGGGGGGGACGGCGAGGACTTTTTTGCGGGTGCCGAGCTTGTCGAGTGCATGATGCAGATTCGACTGGATTTCCTGCAGAGACATCTCTGTGGTGGGGCTACCGGCGGCAAAGAAGAGACTCATGTTCTCTAGATCTTACTCTTTGAGATTCTGGAGTTTTGCGGAATATTTTCTTTGTGGGTGGCGCAAGACGACTTACCCGCGTTATTGCCGGCTTCTTTGAAAGGGATTGCGAAAAGTGCGCGTTTTTTACGCGGGAATTTATGGTCGTAAGCGTGGTGATACATGCATTTTCGGCGTGCTTCGATGCTGTGATTTTAGGGCATCTGGATTTTCTTCTTTTTTAGGATTTGTTTTGGCTGGACCACTTGCTGCTCTAATGAATCTGACAGCGCTGACTGGCTGCGGAACAAGACCTGCGTTGCCAGCCAGCGCTATCAGTTACCTCGGTTGTCCTTAGACTGCGTCTTTTGGAACCGGCTGTGTGAGCGGCGGTGCGCTTGGCGCAGGAAGAGAACTGTACCAATCGATACTGCGAGTGAAGTACATCGCGGCAGCGATCGCAACGAAGCTGGCGATTGCTCCTACGAGCAGTGCATCGTCCTCGAGACGGAGGAGCATGTAGATGAAGGTGTAGAGAAGAGTGAAGACGACGAGTGCCCTCGCGGCCTGTACCCGGCTGGCGAATATCCAGCCTGCATTTGCCGAAAGCAGAATTACAGTTGCGCTGCCAGCGAGCAGGAAGCCGGAGTCGAAACCTATTCTTTCCGCGAGTGACAACAGGAGGACGTAAAAGATGATCTGCGCAATACCAACGAGAATGTACTGGGCAGGATGGACTCGCTTGCCGGTTGTCACCTCAAAAATGAAGTAGGAGAGAAAGATTAGTCCTAAAAAAAGAAGGATGTACTTTAGAGACCGGTTTACGGACTGGTAGGGATCTGCCACTTCGATGAACGAGACACCGAGCGCGGTCGCATCGAGGCCGCTTATGAATTCAACTGGTCCCTCAGACCGCACGCCGCGTGCGATGAAGGGCACCGACCACTCTGCGGTGAAGCCCTGGGCGGAGAGGTTGCGGGTGACGGGCAGAATTCCACCGTCGAATCCGGGATTTCGCCAATCGCCCTGCGCGGTGAGATGTGTTGTCTTTCCGTAGGCGAGAACTGCGATTCGCTCGGCGCCTGAGAATCGCAATGTCGATGTGGTGTGAAATTGCGCATCGGGCCTGGCAACGTCGGCGATGGTTGCGCCAAAGAGAGACAGCTTAAGGTGCTCTTTCTGATCGGACCCGAGGGTTAAGCTCTCCGCGGTCCTGGCCGGGACGAGTGTGGCGGACTTCCCTTCTGCCGTCAACGTGGCGTCGGCCATCGCTCCACGGGGGTCGGTGACTCCAATGACGATCTCGGCCCTGCTCCAGTCCAACTCCGCACCTTGCGGAGCCGCGGAGGGTACGCCTGTGAGGTCGAAGGTTGCGTCGAGCTTCATATCAGCCTGAAAAACCGGCACCTTGAAGAGAGAGCGATGGCGCTCTTCGGTGGTTGTCCTGACGACAGCAGAGGCTTGCGCAGGAAAGACGAGATAGGTGCCGTGTTTCGCGGTATCCGAGTTAGTTTGCCGCGAGATCGTGTAGGGGATAGCCAGGGTAGGCCCGAGGAAGGTCTGACGACCTCCTACATGGCTGCTTATTTTTTTCGCAACCTCCTTTGCGCTGTTGGTCCTATCGTTCACCAATCCATTGACAAAGAACGATGGGATGGTCATGAGCAGAGCCAACACGCAGACTACGACGAGTTTTACGCCCATAGACCTCGATTTTGCACGGGCCAGCGGAAGAGCTTGCAGCGTCAGAAAATCATTCATATGAGTCTTCTCCATGATGTAAAGTACTTTGCAATGCAAAGTCTAAAGACAAAAAAATTATGCTCTTGCTGGTGTCAGGGGGCGCACAAGGTTCCCTACCTGTTTCCCTGCTCTCTCTTTGGCTGCATCTCGAATCACCTGTTCGAGCGTCGAGAGGTAATCGAGATAGCGTTTTCGGCCTGATGATGTGATACGACAGATGGTGAGCGGGCGATTGTGTTCGTGCCCCTTGGATATTTCGACAACCTTTGCTTTTTCGAGCACGCTGAGATGCCGGCTGAGATTGCCATCGGTGAGGGAGCAAAGACGTTTGAGATCGTTGAAAGTCAATCCCTTCGGATTGGTGACCAGGGACGTAACGATACTGAGACGAGCACGTTCGTGGATGATTCGATCGAGACCTTCGTATGCGAAACGACCTTCCGCGGAGGAAGACTCAGGCTTCATTCACAATCCTCCGCAGTATTGAACAGGAGAATCGCCGCGACGAGAAGTTGACCTACTGCAAATGGGATTCCCATCGCCCACGGAGAGAGTGCTTGATTCCCTGCCGTGGCGATGCAGGCCAAGCCAGTTAACAAATACCAGACACCGGCTGCAATCATCGGTTTAGGCAGAAAGCGGCAGGACGAAAATACGCCCAGGCTGAAGATGACCTGCCACATTCCGGGCAGCATCCATGAATCTATGGGTACGTAGTAGAGAAGAACGATTGTCAGGAGCAGGCCTGCCCCGACCGATGGCAAAAACTGCTCGACAGCCATACGAATCATCTCGTCTGAGAGCGCTGAATGAATGCGGCGACTGCGTGCATACATCTGCGCCCCAGTTAAGACTGCCGAAAGAATAGCGGTCGATATCCAGATGCCGAGGTATGTCTGAATTTGGCCGGCTGGGTCCTGCACCCAAAACTTTTGCAGGATGGCGGCCAGGATTGCAAAGACGGACGTCGTGGCAAGAGTGGCCGACCCATAGCCACGAAATTCCGTGGTGCGAGCCATCTGTTTGCGAATGCTGCTGATGTCGCCAAGGGCTTTTTGAAGATCATTCATCGTACTTAACTTTACAATGCAAAGTTACCTCGAGAGTCCACCCGCGTCAATCACTTTTCACGACGTCGACGGAAATGAGCATTCCGTTTTGACGGGAGTCGCGCCATCAGCAAGCTCTGAGGGTCACATGTCCAACTTCGTAGACAGAAATGGCCTGCACCTTCTTCGAACGGCTGTGGTGTCATTGATCAGTTGTGCTCGATATATCAGTCACGCGGCGCAACTAAAACAACCTGCTGCTCAGGCAAAATGTTTTCCCGTTTGTTTGCGGGATTACCCGACCGGGGGGTGAAGCGTTGCAGGGTGGCCGAGCGGCTGGCTTGCTCTTCGCAATCTGCAATTACGTCTGGAGAAGCCCACTTCCGAATAATTTTCATTCCGGCGAAGAGAACAAAGACATCATCGAGCTGACCGACGACGGGAATGAACGATGGGATTAGCTGAATTGGGCTTACGAGATATGCGGCGATGCAACCAGCAACCGTCTTTGCGCGCCATGTGGCTTGCGGATGTTTCATGAGGAAGGCCAGCGTCCACGCTTGATGAAAGACCATCGCAACACAATGCTTACCGTCGGTCAGACGTCTCTCGTACCAGTTTTCTTGAGAGCGAGGATCGGTGTTCGGCCGGACGCACCTTGCAACTTCGTCAGAAATGGACGAGACGTCGGCATCGTGCGGTATTGGAGTCAAACGTCCCATCAACAGTACCCATGTTCTTTGGTGAAAAATCGCGATGCGAGGTTGCTCTCGCATCGCGGTTGATTATGGATTTTCCCATGCACGGGCTTCTTCAATGCCCGATCGTTGAAGCGTCTGCAAGTGCATCATGAGCCTGTTCGACGGTAAACGATGCTGCCTTCTGCCGTGGAGGAAAGTCCTTGAACGTTGCCATAAACGGTCCTGTAACTGCCTGCGCCGCAAGGACGATGAAATCATTGCCAAGGAACCACTCGTAGTACGTGTTGGAAGTAACATCCGCACGTTCGTATGGGTCGGTCCGAAGGTTGAATAGTTTTGGAACGCGTAGCTTAACAAACGGTTCAGCCCACACGCGCATCGTTCCCGGGACGCGCTGCTCCATGAAGACGACCTTCCAGTTGTGAAAGCGAAGGCCCAACAGATCACCATCGTCGCTGAAGTAGAAGAAGCCCTTTCGCGGACTCGCCTTCTCCTTGCCGGTCAGATAAGGTAAAAGATTAAATCCGTCGATATGAACCTTGAAGGTTTTATCACCGGCCTTATAACCCTTCTTCAGTTTCTCCACGATATCCGGATCGCCCGCCATTGCCACGAAAGTCGGAAGCCAGTCATGATGCTGCACAATGTCGTTAGAGATCGAACCCGCCTTGATCTTTCCGGGCCACCGCACTAGCAGCGGCACACGGAATGCACCCTCCCAGTTCGAGTTCTTTTCGTTGCGATAGGGAGTCATGCCGCCATCAGGCCATGAGTTCATATGCGGCCCGTTGTCGGTCGAGTACATCACGAACGTATTGTCCGCGATGTCAAGATCATCCAGCAAATCTAATAACTGACCGACATTTTTATCGTGGTCAATCATCGTGTCGTGGTAAGGGGACTGCCACTGACCGGCCTGCCCCAGACTGCTCGGCTTGGTGTGTGTGCGGTAGTGCATATGAGTCGTATTCATCCACACGAACCAGGGCTTGCCCTCCTTCGTCTTTCGCTTGATGAAATCCACAGCCCCACCCGTAAAATCGTCGTCACAGGTCTCCATTCGTTTCTTCGTCAGTGGCCCTGTGTCTTCAATCACCTGCTTACCCACGCGTCCATAACGGGGCTGGACCGTCGGATCGTCCTTGTCAGACGCCTTGCACTTCATCACGCCACGCGGAGCAAAACTCGCGTTAAAGTTTGGAAAATCCTTCTTGGGCGGCCAGCTCGGATATTCAGGCTCCTCTTCTGCATTCAGGTGATAAAGATTGCCGAAGAACTCATCAAATCCATGCACCGTGGGCAAAAATTCGTTGCGGTCGCCAAGGTGGTTTTTACCGAACTGTCCCGTGGCATAGCCAAGCGGCTTCAGCATCTCAGCAATCGTCGGATCCTCGGCCTGGAGACCAACGGTCGAACCTGGAGTGCCGACTTTACTAAGGCCGGTACGATAGACGCTCTGGCCTGTGATGAATGAGGAGCGTCCGGCGGTGCAGCTTTGTTCGCCGTATGAGTCGGTAAACATCATCCCCTCTTTGGCGAGTCGATCGATGTTGGGGGTCTTGTAGCCCATGACCCCATGCATGTAACAACTCAGGTTCGCCGTACCGATGTCATCTCCCCAGATGACAAGGATGTTCGGTTGTGAGTTTTTTGCCATAGTTTTCTTCTCCGTTGATTTCGCTGCTTTTTTCGTTGTCATTAATCACCTTCGTGGCATGAGTGAGTTACGGGGACCTGTTCAGGCTTTGATCTTTTAATCAACCGAATGCCAAGGTGGCAGGTTGACGTGTCAACTGGTTGTGCCATGCGAGCTGCGGGGCGGTAACGCTGGCAATAATTGGGAGCGCAGAGGTAGGAACCGCCTTTCATCACCTTGCGCGGGATTTTTATCTCCGGTTGGCGGGGATCGTAGCTGGCCTCGCGATCTCCCTTGGGAACCGAGCCGCTGCAACATCCTTTTCCAGCGGGGTGATGGGCGGTGTACCAGTCGGTGGTCCACTCCCACACGTTGCCGATCATGTCGTAGAGGCCATAGCCATTCGGCGGAAACTGACCTACGGGGGCAAGGCCTTCGTAGCCATCATGCTGAAGGTTTTGCCAGGGAAACTCGCCCTGCCAGGTGTTGGCCATGTATTTCCCGTTGACTGTCATATCCTCTCCCCAGGCGTAGGTTGCTCCCTCGAGTCCTCCGCGAGCGGCGTATTCCCATTCGGCTTCGGTGGGAATTTCTTTGCCTGCCCAGTTTGCATAGACCTCTGCGTCTTCATAGGAGATGTGGACGACGGGATGTTGCATGCGTTTCGTGATAGAACTTTTCGGGCCTTCGGGATGACGCCAGTTTGCGCCGGGAATGTACGTCCACCAGTTGTAGTGATTACGCAGGTCGACGCGATGGAGTGGTTTCTGGAAGACGACCGATGCGGGTTGAAGCATCTCTGGTAAAGCGCCGGGATAATCTTCCGGGTTGGGGGAACGCTCGGCTGTCGTGATGTACGCAGTGGAGTCCACGAAGGCGCTGAACTGTTCGTTGGTGATTACGCACTTGTCGATCCAGAAGCCATCAACCCTGGTTTTGTGAGTTGGTGATTCTTCGGGGTAGGCCTTTTCTGAGCCCATGAGGAAGGTTCCGCTGGGGATCCAGACCATCTTGGAGCTCTGGTCAGGTGGTGTTTCGACGGGTACGGATAAATTCGAAGTTTGCATGCGACAGTCCACTCACGCCTCGGATGAGGCTTATCTTCCGGCGACTCACTTGCCTCCGATTAGAGAGGCAAATGATGGGAGTGAGAACTGTCAAAAGTAACGGGAATGAGAGTGTTAGAGAAATTAGTCGCGGCGGTAACGAACTATTGTCGGAAGATTCATCCTAGTGATTGTTCATCGCGCGCATGAGGTTAATCGTGTTCGCGGTCATATTGATGTTGAAGCTGGCCAGTCTTGTGGCCTGAGTGGCTTGCGCGTCGAGTCGGTTCATTGCGGCCTGCGAAGAGTTGTAGGTGGGAGCGGCCTGCTGCCGGGTGGCGGCAATATTGGCGCGGATATGCTCCTGCAGTTCGAGGTTCTGCGCTTCGGCGAGGACGGGGTCGAGCATCCAAAGCATGGCAGGAAGTTCGGCTGCCCACTGCTGGAGGATCATGCCGCGCTGCATTGGGTTGAGAAGCGGCCAGTTCGCGTTGATTGCAGCGAGTTGCATGGGTGTTTCTGAGTACCACTGACGCATGTCGGGCGGAAGACTGTTGTAGTAGTAGGCAAGGTGTACTCGCCAGAGGGGGCGCAAGATAGCGGTGACTTCGATAGCGTCGAATCCGCGGACAGCAGCGGCGATGAAATCGATGGTATCGAGTGCGGCGTCGGCGGCTTGCTCAGTGAGAGGGGGTGGCCCGTAAGCCAGGATCGTATCTTGCATGTGACCTCCGTTGGCGTGCGACATTTTCTTGGATCGCAGTTTGGAGAGGGCCCACTTCGTCGGGAGTTATGGTGATTGGGTATGCGGTACCGTTACATTTTCTGCCTGGTTTGGATCTTTGGCAAGAGATAAGGCGTGCCGTGAGAGTTCATATCTCGATTGCTGTCAGCCCCCATGGCTGTCATACAATCGCTGCCATGCGATATCAAGGACTTACTCTCTTCGTGCTGATGATGATTGCTGTGTCGGCCCTCTCTCAGAGCAGTTCGGTGCCCAAACCTCCGATTGCGAATAAGGTTCATACGGAAAAACCGCTGAATGGGTCGGTGCTGGTTGATGATTACGGATGGCTGCGCGAGAGGACGAGTCCGAAAGTACATGAGTATCTCGAGGCAGAGAATGCATATGCGGAGCAGGTAACTGCCGATGAGAAACCTTTTGCGGAAAAGCTTTATAACGAGACGCTGAGCCACATCAAGCAGACGGATACTTCGGTTCCCTACCCTAAGCGTGGGTATTGGTATTACACGCGGACCGAGGAGGGAAAGCAGTATCCGGTGTTGTGCCGTAAGAAAGGGACACAGAGCGCACCGGAAGAGGTAATGCTTGATGTGAATGAACTGGCAAGGGGTGAGAAGTTCATGTCGCTGGGGACGGCAGAGGTGAGCGATGATTCGAATCTGCTGGCGTTTACTACGGACAATGTCGGATTTCGTCAGTACAGGCTGCATGTGAAGGATCTGCGCACGGGGAAGATGCTTGCGGATGCGGTAGAGCGGGTGGATTCGGTGGTATGGGCCGCGGATAATAAGACGCTTTTCTATTCGACAGAGGATGCGCAGACGAAACGGAGCGATCTGGTGCACAAGCATATGCTTGGCGCGGATGTGAAAACCGATTCGACCATGTTCAATGAGAAGGACGAACGCTATGAGGTGTTTGTCTATCGAACGAGGGATGGAAAGTATCTGATCACGCAGTCTGAAAGCCATGTGACGAGTGAGCTGAGGTTTGTGCCAGCGGATTCTCCGAACGGAGAGTGGAGGATTATTGAGCCGCGGAAGGAGGGAATGCGGTACTACGCGGATGAGGCGAATGAGATCTTCTATCTTCGCGTGAATGACATGGGGCCAAGTTATCGATTGGTTTCGGCGCCCGTGGCGACTCCGGGCAAAGAGCATTGGAAGGAAGTGATTGCGGCGAGGAAGGATGTGCCAATCGATGATATCGATGCGTTCAAGACTTTCTACGTGGTGACGGAGCGGGTAAAGGGATTGCCGGTGTTGCGGGTGATCTCGATGAGGACGGATGAGAAACATGTAGTCGAGGTGCCGGAGCCGGCATACTCGCTGGGGTCGGCTGTGAATGCGGAGTTTGATACGGATAAGTTCCGCTATAACTATCAGTCGCCGATTACGCCGAGTTCGACGTTTGAGTATGACGTGAGGAAACAGACGTCGAATCTGCTGAAGCAGCAGGAGGTTCCCGGGTTCAACAAGGCTAACTATGCTGTTGAGCGTTTGTTTGTGCCGGCGAAGGATGGCGCCGGTATTCCCGTGACGGTGGTGTATCGGAAGGACAAGTTCAAGCGCGCAGAAAATCCCCTGTACGTTTACGGCTATGGCTCGTATGGCATCACGATCAACGACAGTTTTTCGGCGTCGTTGTTGCCACTTTTAGATCGTGGCGTGGTCACTACGGTGGCGCATATTCGCGGCGGCGGCGAGCTCGGCGAAGCATGGCATGATGCGGGCAAGATGATGACGAAACGAAATACTTTTACGGACTTTATCGATGCGACTGAAGGACTCTTGGCGCAGGGTTACGGGAAGCGGGGCGAGGTCGGTATCGAAGGCGGGAGCGCGGGTGGGTTACTGATGGGTGCGGTGACGAATATGCGACCCGATTTGTTCAAGGTGGTGTTGTGCGAGGTGCCGTTCGTGGACGTGATGAACACGATGCTCGATGCTACGCTTCCGCTGACTGTGGGGGAGTATGAGGAATGGGGTAATCCGAATGAGAAGGCTGCGTTCAATTACATGCTGACGTATTCGCCGTATGACAATGTGACGGCGAAGAACTACCCGGCGATCCTGGTGCAGACTTCGTTCGATGATTCTCAGGTGATGTATTGGGAGCCTTCGAAGTATGTTGCCAAACTAAGGGCATTGAAGACGGATCAGAATCCGCTCGTCTTCTTTATTAATATGCACGGGGGGCATGGGGGATCGAGCGGGCGCTACGACCATATTCGCGAGGCGGACCGCCGCTATGCGTTCCTGCTGACGCAGCTTGGGATTATGCAGTGATTTGTGATCGAAACTGGCCTGCGCCCATAAGGATGAGAGAACGCTGGGCAAAGGGTGAGTAGACGAGGAACGTTACACATGCGAGAGCCAATCCGAAGTTGATGTGGTGTAGCAAGAGGAACGGCGAGAGAGACCACAAGAGATCGAAGGGCAGGAGGAGCCACCACATCTTCTGAAATTTTTCGCGGATTCGTGGCGCGTAAAAGAGTACGGCGGAGACGAGAAAGGTGCGAACGGGAATCAGAATGGTTGCTGTCACTATGATGACAACTAATCCCTGCCGAGCAAACGGGAGCACCGCGAGAAGTTCGCCGATCTCGTCCAGATTGGCGAGTGCTCCGACATAGAAACCTATGTACATGAGTTGCAGAAGCACGAAGAGGATCTGAACCACGAGGTGGGAGGTCTTGGGAAGGTCCTCCGGGGTTGCTAATACTTTGCTGAAGAGTGCAGGCTTCGGATCTGGTGGCTGTGGCGGTGTTGTCAGAGTTTTTGATAGCTCTTCGGACAATCGAGGTTCGGGTGCGGTTGAAGAAGCTTCGTTCGGGATAATTTTTTCGACCGGAGCGACGAAGCGATAGCCCCGGCGAGCGAGTGTTTCGATGAAACGGGGATTGCTGGCTTTGTCGCCGAGGGCTTCGCGAAGACGGTTTACGGCCGAGTTGACACCGTGCTCGTAGTCGACAAAGGTGCCACCCGGCCAGAGCTCGCGGCTGATCTCTTCGCGGGTGAGAAGTTCGCCGGGACGCTCGAGCAACATGAACAGAACTTGGAAGGGCTGCGAGTGCAGCTTGACACGGATGCCTTTGCGGCGGAGTTCGCCGGTAGTGGAGTCTGCTTCGAAGACTCCGAAGCGATAGCGCCTGGGTGGCTGGGTTTCCAGCATGTGTGAGGCTTAGTGTACCGAAGGTTCTGGTCGATTCCGGTAATTTCGGTTGGGAGGAATTCGAGGAAGGCTAATCTTTTCAGGGTGTTGCACCGTGAGAATCAATGTCCCTCCAGGTGAGATTCGTTCCATTGCTTCGGGAGCGTGCAGAATGCAAGGTTGAAGTCATGAAACGACGATCTTCTGCGAGTGCCTTAGCACAGACTGCGAAAGTACTGGCCAGGTGCGGAGTGATCCTATGGCTTGCGGCTCCGAGATTGCTAGCTGAGCCGACAACTGCAGCTGCTTCGGCTTTCAATGTCTACAGCAAGGCTGTTGAAGCACGGCTCGCACAGCAGCGCCGGTCATCGAGGTCTGTGGCTGACAAGGATGGTTTTCTTGCATCACCTACAGTGGATTGGAAGAGTGCGGACGGTCGTTTGAGGCAGGGTGAGTTGATTGTCGAGCAGTTGACTCCTTCGAACGACAGGGAATTTCCGGGAGCATTGCTGCATCACTGGCGTGGGACCGCCTTTGCGCCCGGGGCTAAGGCTGCAGATTTTGATCGGTTGATGCGGGACGTAAATGCTTATCCGCAGCATTTTTCTCCACAAGTGATTCGAGCGAGAGGGTTTGCGCTGGGCGGGGATCGCATGGAGGCTTCGATGCGCGTGCGGCAGAAACATGTGATCACTGTCGTGATGGATACGGTCTATGTAATCGACTTCGGGCGGCTGGATGCCCGATATGGCTATAGTGTTTCGCACAGTATACGGATTGAGGAGATCGATAGAGCGGGCACGGGGTCAGAACGGGCTCTAAGCGCAGATGAGGAGCATGGTTTTTTGTGGCGACAGAATACCTATTGGAGTTATGAGGAGCGTGAGGGTGGGCTCTATCTGCAAATCGAATCGGTGTCGCTGACGCGAGCGGTTCCGCATGGTCTGGGGTGGGTGGTTAAGCCCTATATCGAAAGCATTCCAAGGGAGTCGTTGGAGTTTACGCTGCGGTCTGTCTGCAGTGCGCTGCGGAAGTAGTTTCTATTGATTGCGGGCTTGGAAAGGACGGAAGGATGAGTGTACAGGTGATAGCAAGAGAAGAAGTGAGTTTTGCACCGGCACGGCGGATCAACCGGTCGTTAACGGCTTCGGTGGAGAGGCGCGCGTTGCAGCGGATGGCTGCTCGATTACCGAGGTGGGTTAGTTCAGATCAACTTACTGCGCTCGGGTTGGGTGCACAGATCGGAGCTGGGTTGTTTTATGCTCTATCGCGATACAACCGGTACGCTCTGCTGCTGGTGATTCTGTGCCTCGTACTGAACTGGTTTGGAGACAGCATGGATGGGACACTGGCTCGTGTGCGCGGACAACAGCGGCCGCGTTATGGCTTCTATGTCGACCACGTCGTGGACATGATCGGGGCCGTTGCGTTGATGGGCGGGCTTGGGCTTTCAGGGCTGGTGCATTGGCAGACCGCGATAGCGATGCTGGTCGGTTTTTTGCTGCTGGCGGGCGAGAGCTATCTGGCTACTTATACGTTGTCTCACTTTCAGCTTTCACAGGGAATCTTTGGACCGACAGAGCTCCGCATCTTGCTGATCCTCGGGAATCTGGCGCTGCTGCGGAGTCCCTATTCGACGATTTTGAGGCACAGGATGTTGTTGTTCGATCTCGGTGGAGTGATTGCGGCGGTTTGCATGTTTGGGCTTGCGATCGTACTGACGGTGCGACATACGGCTCAGCTCTATCGCGAGGAACCACTGGCGTGAGGATGCTAGTTCGCTGGGGAAAATTTAATCTTGTGGGCACGATGGGTATGGCGGTGCAGCTTGGCTCGCTCGCATTACTCAATCGCTGGACCGGTGGGCGCTATATGGTCGCTTCGG
Organism: Edaphobacter sp.; assembly: GCA_035570955.1. Taxonomy (GTDB): domain Bacteria; phylum Acidobacteriota; class Terriglobia; order Terriglobales; family Acidobacteriaceae; genus Edaphobacter. The sequence continues at coordinate 17,106 of DATMKY010000105.1, forward strand.
CTACTGCTGTAGAACTAGCAGTGCTGCATAACTTCGTCTGGCATCTTCACTACACGTGGCGTGATCGGCGTGGCAGCTCCGTGTGGTTGACCCAACTGATCCGGTTCCATCTCTCGAATGGAGCGGTCTCGATCTTCGGAAGTCTCGCTCTAATGCGAGTGCTGGTTCATGAGGCCCAGTTGCGAGTGGTGGTCGCGAATTTGTTTGCGATCGTTTGTTGTTCGGCTGCGAATTTTGGGCTCGGAAACAGTTGGGCGTTCAAGCAAGAGCGGTAGGGAGGTTCGATGCGCCCTTAGAGTTTGTAGGCTTTGCGGACGAGGTTGACTGTGAGGTCCTGGATGACTTCGAAGGCTTCGTCTTCGTCGAGACGGTGTTCGGCTACGAGGCGCCCCAGGAAAGCACAGTCAATGCGGCGGGCTACGTCGTGACGCGAGGGGATGGAGAGGAAGGCGCGAGTGTCATCATTGAAACCTACGGTATTGTAGAAGCCAGCGGTTTCGGTGATCTGCTCGCGGAAGCGCATCATGCCTTCGGGCGAATCGTGGAACCACCAGGGTGGGCCGAGCTTGAGCGCTGGATAGTGGCCAGCGAGCGGCGCGAGTTCGCGGGAGTAGCTGGTCTCGTCGAGGGTGAAGAGGATGAAGGTGAGGCGAGGGTCGTTGCCGTATTTGTTGAGCAGAGGGCGAAGGTTGCGTGTGTACTCGGTTGGCGAGGGCATGTCGGCGCCCTTGTCGCGACCGAATTTCTCGTAGACAAGACTGTTGTGATTGCGGACGGAACCAGGGTGGAGCTGCATGGTGAGGCCATCTTCGATTGACATGCCAGCCATCTCGGTGAGCATCTGGGCCTGGAAGATCTCCTGCTCCTGAGGAACGGAGCGGCCGGAGAGGATGCGACCGTAGAGCGAGGCTGCAGTGGCTGGGTCGAGGTCGGCGGTCGCGGCGGTGAGGTGGCCGTGATCGGTGGAGGTGCAGCCCATGGATTTGAAGAAGGCGCGGCGATTGCGGAGGGCGTTGAGGTATCCCTTGTACGTGCTGATATCCTCGCCTGCGATCTGGCCTAGCTTTTCGATGTTACCGAGGAAGCCTGCGTATTCAGCGTCGATAACAGAGTCGGGACGGAAGGCAGGGATGACACGGCCTTTCCAGCCGGATTCGTGGATGGCCTTGTGGTATTCGAGGGTATCGAGCGGAGTATCGGTAGTGGAAAGGACCTCGATATTAAACTGGTCGAAGAGTGCACGGGGACGAAACCCGGAAGTCTCGAGTTTTTTGGCGATGATGTCGTAATACTCATCGGCGTTATCAGGGCCAAGGCGCTTTTTGAGCCCAAACTGGTTTTCTAGGGTGTAGTCGAGCCAAAGGCGGGTTGGGGTTCCACGGAACAGGTAGTAGTTGCGGGCGAAGATGCGCCAGACTTCGCGTGGGTCAGCTTTTTCTTTGCCGTCGACTTGGGGGACACCGAGAGACTCGAGGCTGATGCCCTGCGAGTAAAGCATGCGGAAGATATAGTGGTCGGGCTGAATGAGCAGTTTTGCAGGGTCGGGGAAGGGCTCGTTGAAGGCAAACCAACGTGGGTCGGTGTGCCCGTGCGGGGAGATGATGGGCAGGTCTTTCACTGTTTCGTAAAGTCTCGCTGCGATTGAGCGCGACTCACTGTCGGCAGGAAATAACCTGTTTGCATCCAGAATCTTCATCCATTCCCTCTCGGAACTCAGCTAATCACTAAAAGTTCAGCATAGGAAGGGTATCAAAGATTTCGCCGTACCCCGAACAAATGCGCGCGGTGTGCGGTTCAGTTCCCGGGGGAGGCCAGATCCGCCAGTTTTTTTTCGACGATCGGCTTCCAATGTTCCTGGGCAGTCGGCTCCATTTCGACGATGCGGTGCATGGCGGTCTGATAGGCGGCGCGCGCAGCGGCCCGGTTGCCAATGGCGGCGTAGGAGGCCCCTAATGCCATGTTTGCATCGAAGTTGTCGGGGGAGACGGCTACGGCCTTTTGCGCCGCTGAAAGCGCGGCTTGCGGATTCTGCTTTAGATTGGTTTCGCTGCGGCGTATAAATTCGAGCGCGGCGGCATCGGGAAAGGTGAAATCTCCGTAGAAGACGGCAATACCGTTCGCGATGATGTCGTCAGGCTTGCGAGTGAAAAGACTTTGGTAAGGATTGCGAATTTTGGTGCCGAACTCAAAGCCATTGAGGTCGCCAAAGCTGATAAGGACAGGACCGTGGACAACGGCGGGAACGGGGACTTCCTGTTCGTAAGAGGTGTCGAAGGTGGGAAGAAGATGGCAGGGGATGTCGTAGTCGCTGGGGAGAAGAAATGGCGCAGCAAAGTAAGCGAAGGAGCATTGCTGGATGTTGTGGCCGTCGGTCCACTTTTTGGTTGCCTTCAATTGTTGGGCCCAGTCGGTGGCGGAGTCGGAAAAGTAGAGATTTGTCTTGGACGGGCCTCCCCAAAGGATGTTCGCGTAGGGCAGATAGTTAGGGAACACGCGGACTGAGTCGACGATGTGCCAGAGCAGAAGGATGGCGACGACAGGAGCCCATACTTTGCGTTGCTGGAGAAGTGATGCCACTCCTGCGGCGGCGAGTGCGAAGACGAAAGGGAAGATGGGAAGGACGTGGCGGACACCGATGTTCAGAGGGCCAGCCATTGCGATTGCGAGATAGAACACCGGTGGAAGGGCGAGGAAGAAGATCTCACGGGGGCGGGGCACTTTTCCGGTGACGAAGGCGTAGGTCGAGAGAGCAAGGAGCCCGAGGACACCGATAGTCCATTTCAACGAGAGTAGAGCGGGAAAGTAGAACCACTGGCCATGGGCATACACCTTTCCGAAGATGTAGGTCGGCATGCCGATGCCTACTGTTTGTACATCGACGAGGCCGAAGAGATAGCTTTCGGGTAGCAAATGATGGCGCGCGCAGAAGGAGATGACTGATTGCATTGCGGGGGAGAGGGGAGACATCTCAGTGGCGAGGGGGGGCATCACGACGCCAGAAGGATGCATGGCGTAACGAAAGCTGTAGATGCTCCATAGAACGAAAAGGGCGATTGCGGCGATGACTGACATGCCTGAGAGCATTCGCGTAACGTCGCGTGTGGGCCAGAGATGGTCGGTGCGCCAGCGGCCGATGATTTCTCCGGCGGCCAAGAGGAGAAGGATGGGAAGCAGCAAGACTGCGGAGTGTTTCGTTGCGAGAGCCAGACCTACTGCGAGCCCGCAGAGAAGTGCACGTGACCAGCGCATGGATCTGACGAAGCGATAGAAGGTATAGACAGAAGCGAAGATTCCACAGGCTGCCCCGGTATCGGTGGCGACGAAGGGGGCGTTGGCGATGATGGTGGGATCGAAGACGAAGAGTGTGAGTGCGAGGAAGGCGGCGGGAATGCCGAACATCTCTCGTGTAGCGGCAAAGAGGAGAAGAGCGAGGGCAAGACCGAAGATGAGAACTGCCATGTGGACACGGAAGAGGAGCGTGTCCGAGCTGTAAAAACCTCCATAGCGGGGATCGTTGCGGAAGAGGAGTTCACGGCCGCCGAAGTAGGCTTCATCTTTGAAGTACCGGCCAAGGCGAGGAGCCGTTTTGAGATGGAGCGGGAGAAGAGGGAGAGTGGCGATTAGTTTGACGAGCGGCGGATGCTCGGGATTAAGGCTGTATTCGCGATTCTTCCAGTTCATGTATCCGGAGTAGATGTGGTCGCCTTCATCCCAGCTAGGCGATTGCTGTCGTGTCGCAAGTCCGACTTCAATCACCATGATGAGCAGAAGAAGAGAGACTCCTCCTGCTACCCAATACTTTTGCTGCATGCGTGTCCCCTTGTAGAGGAGATGATACGCGAAGGGTTTAAAGCAGAGAGGCGCCCTGAGGGGCGCCTCTCTTGCGGATATTACGTTCGGCTAGGGGATGTAGTAGCGCATGCCGGTGAAGACCATGCCATTGGTCGCCTTGGGAGCGCCACCTACGCCGGCCCACGCGTCGCGCGTGAGGTAGCTATAGACGCCCTGGTACTGCAGACGGCCATACTTGGGGCTGTTATAGACGCGGTAGGTGAAGCCTAGAGTGGCTTCGATGACGACACGGGTAACGCCTGCGCAATTGGCGGGTGTGCCCGGGTTATAGGGAGCCGCACCGGCGAAGCCGTTGCCGGTCGAGGTGGGCAGGGTCTCAATACCGCAGCCAGTGTTGACAGCGTTGATAGGAGCATAGCCGATCAGCTTCCCAGCGGAGGAGCCGAGCGTGCTGACGTAGTAGGTCCTTTGTGCGTACTCTGCGCCGTAATAGCCGAAGATATCGAGCTTAGGTGTGGGGTGACCTTCGAGGGAGATCAGGCCTTGGTAGGCTTTGATCGGCGCGAGGGTGCCATCGGGATGGACAGTGATGTCAGGCAGGGTGGAGGTGCCGTAACGACCTACACCTGTACCGCCAAGTCCGTGGAGACCGATGTCGAGGTACTTGGTAGCCGGGACGCGGATGTTGACGAAACCGCCGCCGGCCGCCTTGGTGTTGTTTTGTCCACCCGCAGCGGAGGGAGTCGCAAGCGTCTGGTTGGGGTAATAGCGGTCGCGGAACCAACGGGCGACACCACCGATTTCAAAGTGGCCGTACTTGGCATCATAGGTACCCTTGACGACGACGTCAGGGGCAACGTTGTTGGAGTAGTTGGCGAGAGGACTATAGAGACCGCCGCTGGTTCCAGCATTGCCGATGAAGAAGTTGCCGTTGGCGTTCGAAGCGGAGTAGATGTACTCAGCCTGCTCGATCGAGAGTGCACCGGTGAAGCCTCCAAAGGACTGCTGGAAGCGAATGCCAGGCTGGCGCGCCCAGCTGAAGCCGACGTGGTACGCCGGATCCACGGTCATCGGCAGGTTCTCAGTGCGGTTATCGGTACTCTTCTTGGTTTCGGTTACGAGAGACCACATCTGTCCGCCGGTGACCTTAAAACCTTCCTTGGTCGCGGCCTGACCCCAAAACTGGCGCTGACGGAGGGTGTAGCTATTGCTCTGGTTGTCGTTGCTGGTGGTGCCGGCAGAGAGAAAGTCAGCTTCGACGTAACCACTCAGCTTGAATGGCCCGGTGTTGCCCTCGAAGAGGCCGCCGACACGGCTCTGACGACCGGAAAAGTTGAGTTCGCTTGTGTGCGCCTGAGCTGCACCTGGGTAAGGAGTCGAGTTGAAAGGAGTGTTGATGTCGGAGTTGATGGAACGCGAACGGTAAACACCTTCAAGCGCAAAGAAGGCAACCGGAGTGATGGTGATCCCCTTGTAACGAAGTGCCGTAGGCGATTCCATCGCATCGGTAATGGACTTCTTGGTGTCGCTTATTGTCTGGGCGAGGCCGACGTTCGTGGTTTTGAGATCGGTTACGGTGGAGTTGAGGGTATTGACGGTTTCTGCGTTAGCCGAAACGCTCGAGCTGAGGCTGTCGGCCTTGGCGGAGGCAGAAGCGGCGGCAGCCTGTGCAGCTTGCGCAGCCTGCTGAGCGGCTGAGAGCTGGGCATCCTTGGCGGCGTTCTGGCGCTTCAGCTCGTCAATCTGCGTCTGCTGGCTCTGCATCTGCTCTCGGAGTTCGCGAATTTCACGCTCGACCGGGCTCTCGGCAGGGGCTTTTTTGGCGACCGGCTTTTTGGTCGTCTTTGCAGGCGTAGCGTTCTGCGCCTGCAGCGAGACGGTGCTGAACACCAGTATCGCTGCCATAGTGGCTCTAAGTTGCTTCGTCATGGGTCCTCACAAAATGTTTTAAAAGACGCAAAGGGCGACAAGAAACCCAGTTAGGCGCTGTGCCCTTCCGGCTTCACTTCCTTTTGCTCTTTCGGTTGATACTCACAAAGAATTGTGAACAGAGAAATAATTTGGTGCATACATGCGAAGAAAAAGAACGATTTCCACGATGCCGCGAGATCTTTACCGTCCTTTAACGTTCTGGATATTCTCGTTCAGAAAATGCTGCGTGTCTGGCAACAACAACAGCGACCTGACATGAGGTGCAGGTGGGCGGGTTTGCAGGAGACCGTCATGTCAGGGTCAGTTTACATGATCATGGCCGGGAACAACGGGCTGGATACCGATGGTGTACGAGCCGAATGGTTGTTGCTGCTTTTGCATGGCAAACTCATTTACCGTTATGCCATGCAAAAGTTTCGCTTTGTCCCCTTAGTGCTGACCCTGGTTGGTTTCGCATCCGCGCAGTCCCCACTTCGACTGATACCGATTCCGCGGGAGGTAAAAGCTGCCGGTCAGCAGACATTGCCCCATGGTGTGCGGATTGTCTGCACCGCACCCTGTTCAGCAGAAGACCAGTTTGCAGCCGATGATCTTTCCTCGGCACTTCTCGCTCGTAACATTCCTGTAACAGATATAGCGGGGTTTCCGATTGAATTGACGCGATTGACCGGCCATCCTGATGGAAAGTTTTCCGATGAGATGAAGGCGGAGGGGTACATCATTCATTCGGCTTCGACCGGTCTGACGGTGATTGGCGATTCGGCTCCCGGGGTATTTTATGGCGCACAGACGGTGAAGCAGATGATTGTGGGCGATGGCGCTGCGGCAGTGGTGCGGGAGGCAGAGATTCGGGACTGGCCTGCGATGAAGTATCGCGGGTTGGACGATGACATGTCGCGGGGGCCGATTACGACTCTTGAATTCGAGAAGAAGATGATCCGAACGATTGCGTCTTACAAGGTGAATCTGTATTCGCCTTATTTTGAGCACACGCAGCAGTACGCTTCGAATCCGTTAATGGGGCCTCCGGGGAGCGTGACGGCGGAAGAGGCAAAGGAACTGGTTGCTTACGCGAAGCTTTATCACATCACAATTGTTCCCGAGCAGGAGGCCTTCGGGCATCTGCACAATAGCCTGACGTGGGAGCAATATCAGACGCTGGCAGAAACTTCTCATGGCGCCGTGCTGGCTCCGGGGCAGGCTGGCTCAATTGAAGTCATCAAGCAGATGTTTACGGAGCTGGCGGCGATTTATCCGGGACCGTTTTTACATATCGGGGCGGATGAAACGGTCGATCTTGGTTTGGGACAGACGAAGGGGGAAGTGGATTCGCGCGGGCTGGGCGCAGTCTATCTGGATTTCATGCAGAGAATTGTGACAGCACTGAAGCCACTGAATCGGAAGTTTCTGTTCTGGGGGGATATTGCGCAGGATTCGCCAGATCTGTTGAAGGGGCTTCCGCAGTCGTTCAAGGATTCGACAATAGCGATTGCCTGGGTTTATAACCCGGAGCCGCGTGGGTATGACAAATACCTGACGCCGTTTACGAAGGCGGGATTTGAGACCTGGGTTGCGCCGAGTGTGAACAACTTCCGGAAGGTTTATCCGGATAACAACCTTGCCTTGGCTAACATTCAGCGGATGACGGCGGATGGGCAGAGGTTGGGGTCGACCGGTCAGTTGAATACGATCTGGAATGATGACGGCGAAGGATTGTTCAATCAGAACTGGTACGGGATTTTGTTTGGGGCGGCGGCGGCGTGGCAGAAGGGCGAGTCGTCGGTTGCAGCGTTTCAGGAATCGTATGGGCAGGTGTTTCATGGAGACGCGACGGGCGCGTTGAACGAGGCGCAGAAGGAGATGATGCTGGCGCACAATGTACTAAGAGATCAGGCGCATGTTGGCGATGGGACCAACAGCATTTTCTGGCTGGACCCGATGTCGGCCGATGGATTGAGAATTGGAGCGCAGGTACGACCGTTTGCGCATGAGTTGCGGTTGCATGCAGAGCGGGCGTTGACGCTGATTGCCCAGGCTCGGGCGGCAGCTCCTGGATTTCCGCCGGTGAAAAAGGAACCTGCGCTCTTTGATCCGTCACAAGCTTATCCTTCGGCGGCGACTTCGCTGCGAGAGACTGCGGCGATTGATGCCCTTGAGCTTGGTGCGCGACGAATCGATTTCATTGGGCTGAAGTTTCAGTTGTCGGAAGAGATTGCTGAGGGCTATCAACGGGCCTATTCGATGCAGAATACGAAGGATCGCAAACAGCGGATGGATGTGGGGCGAGAGTTGTCGGACATTAATGGAGTGAATGGGCGGATTCAGGACTACATCAATACTTATTCCCTGTTGAGAGATTTGTTTGAGCAGAACTGGTATCGATCGAACCGGGCATATGGACTGCGGCCTATGCTGGAGCACTACGATTACACGATCGGACTGTGGTATGCGCGAAGCGACAAGCTGCGGAGTGCGCAGCGGCAGTGGTCGGATACGCATACGCTGCCGACAGCTGCGGAGGTCGGATTGCCCACGCCAATGGCTTCAGCGGCGGCTCATCCTTGATCGGAGTTCGCTCTGCTCTTGGTTTCTTTAAAGATTGCGGGCTTTCCAGAGAGCGCCTTCGAGGGCGTCGACTGCGCCATCTTTCACCTTGACGTTGGGTGATGAGGTTTTCAGAGCCGCGATCATGGCGTTGCGAACTGGTGCGATGTACTCGAGGATGCTGCCCGTGTAGGCAGCTTCGACCTTGCGTCTGCGTCCGCCTGACTCTTTCATCTTGAGGGCTACGAGGGCAACCTGTTCCCCCAGTTCTATACCAGCGCGCTCCAGAACTGCGTTGGCGAGTTCGTCTCCAGCTTCGGCGCAGCGGGCCACGATGGGGGCGAGAGCGGCAAGGTCGGGGCCGGGCTTAGCATTGGCTTTTTCTACGATCTCGCCGATGGATTTTGTCTTCCAGAGCTCGGCGATCTCCGGGAACATGGCCGTAGCGATATTGCGGTCTTTGCCCCAGAAGCAGGTTCTGAGAGCTTCCTGACCGATCCAGTAGCCCGAGCCTTCGTCGCCAAGGGCAGGACCCCAGCCTCCGGCGCTGTATATGGCTCCGTCGGCGGCGCGGCCGACGACGTTGGAGCCCGTGCCGGCGATGATGAGGATTCCGGGACCGTCGTGAAAGGCTCCGTCGAGTGCAATTTCTTCGTCGCCGGAGAGGAGGAGTTCGCCGCCGACCGTGCTGCGAATCTCACGCTCGGCCCAAACGCGAACGGCTTCGATGCTGAGCCCGGCGAGACCGATGCAGGTGCGCGTGACTTTGCGGAGATCGACGCTGGCGACGGTGGCGACTTCGGTCAGCAGAGTTTTGAGGCGCGCGGTTGCTTCAGGCTCACCGACACGCATGAGCTTGATGCTACCGGTAGTGGCGTGGGCAAGGACCTTGGTTTCGTCGGCGAGGAGAGCTCGGGTCTTGGTGCCGCCGGCGTCGATTGCGAGGAAGATACTCGTCTGGGAACTCATCAGGGAACATGATATGTCAGACGTTTCTGTGAAGTGCGGGTGGTTTCGTTTTGAATGCTGGCTTGTGGATTAGGGTGCAGGGCTTGTTGTTGCGGCGATACACTAGCTCGAATGGCCACACGTCTTCATGCTTTTGATCTTGGATTGATCGTTTTCTACCTTATCGGGATTACGTTGTTCGGGCTGCGTTTTCGTACTAAAAAGGACGCAAATGCGCGGACGCTTCGTAACTACTTTTTGGCGGACCAGAAAATTCCTTGGTGGGCGATTGCGCTGTCGATTGTCTCGGCGGAGACGAGCACGCTGACGATTATCAGTATCCCGGGCGTGGCGTTTGCAGGAGATTTTGGGTTTCTGCAGATAGTGATTGGGTACATGCTGGGGCGTGTGGTGGTGGCTGCGATCTTTTTGCCGAAGTACTTTCGCGGAGCGATGCTGACGGCGTATCAACTGATTGATCGGCGGTTCGGCCATACGTTGCATAAGGTGACGGCAGGATTGTTCCTGGTGACACGCGCCGCGGCTGAGGGTGTGCGTGTGTTTGCTGTAAGTATTGTGGTGGGTATTGCGATCGGGACCGGGGATGTTTTGTCGATTGCGATTATTTCGGCGCTGACTCTCCTGTATACGTTTGAGGGCGGAATGGCCGCAGTGATCTGGACTGATGTGGTGCAGATGGCGATCTATCTTGGCGGAACGTTTGTGGCGATTTATACGTTGGGAGCGCACGTTCCGGGCGGGTGGGGGCAGATTCATGCTGTTGCCGCGGCTGCAGGAAAGTTCCACCTGTTTAATTTTGCGTTCAACCTAACGCAGAGTTATACGTTCTGGGCTGGGGTGCTGGGTGGTACGTTTTTGACGATGGCTTCGCACGGGACCGACCAGCTGATGGTGCAGAGGATGCTGGCGGCGAAGAATCTGCGCGAGTCGCGGGTGGCGTTGTTGGCGAGTGGCGGCGTGATTTTTCTGCAGTTCACCCTGTTTCTACTGATTGGCGCCGGGCTCTATGTTTTTTACGGGTTACATCCGGAGGCGTTTGCTTCGGCGGACCGGATTTTTCCAACGTTCATTGTTCGCGAGATGCCGGTTGGGATTGCGGGGCTGCTGGTGGCAGCGATTCTGGCGGCGGCGATGTCGAATCTCAGTGCGGCTTTGAACTCACTTTCTTCAACTACCGTGGTGGACTTCTATATGCAATGGCGACCTGAAGCGGATGATCGGGAACGGATGATGGTGTCGAGGGCGAGCACGGTGATCTGGGCTCTGGTGCTGTTTGCGGTGGCTGTGTACAGCGTGTTTACCGGTGGCAAAGGGCATGTGGTCGAGCTTGGGTTGTCGATTGCATCGGTGGCCTATGGGGCTTTGCTTGGAGTGTTTCTGCTGGGGACGCTGACTCGATATGCGACGCAGACGGGGGCGATTGTGGGAATGGTTTGCGGGTTTGCGCTGAATATGATTCTTTGGCTGCAAAGCCTTCGGTTGCTGCCGAATCCGCTGGCGGGATTGCACTTCCCTGCTGTAGCGTTTACCTGGTATGTGCTGATTGGAGCGATTGTGACGTTTGCGGTGGGCTCGACGGTGAGTTTGATCTGGCCGGAGGGCGGCGTTGGTGCCAGGGATAGAAAGGTTGCAGCGAGAGTCGTGGGAGTTCTTATCGTCGCGCTTGTCTCGGGTTTGCTTGCGATGCCGGTTCGAGCTTTGGAGCCGGCGGAGGTGCAGCACGGGTCAACTCACCTTGCAGAACGATACGACTTCAGTGGCGTGGCGGCTGCGGTCAATCAGGCGATTGCGGCAAACAAACTGCCCGGAGCAGTAGTGCTGGTTGGACATGGCGGAAAGACTGTGTTCGAGCAGGCGTTTGGGAATCGTGCCCTGGACACAGCGATTGAGCCGATGACTGTGGATACGATCTTCGATATGGCTTCGCTGACGAAGTGTCTGGCGACTGCTACGGCGGTGATGCAGCTTTATGAGCGGGGCAAGATTGGGTTGGACGATCCGGTGGTAAAGTATCTTCCCGAGTTTGCAGCAAATGGTAAGGAGAAGGTGACGATTCGGGAGTTGCTAACGCACTACTCGGGGCTGCCTGAGGATGTAAGCCTGAAGGATGAGTGGGGACTGGTGAAGCCAGATAAGGCAGAGGGGATTCGGCGGGCGATGAATGCGACGCTGTATGGACCGCCGGGAGTGACGTTCAAATATTCAGATATCAACTTTATTACGTTGGGCACATTGGTAGAGAAGACTAGCGGGCAACCATTGGAGGTGTATGCCCGGGAGCATATTTTTGAACCCCTGGGGATGACGCATACGCGTTTTCTGCCTGGAAAAGATTGGATTTCGCAGATTGCGCCTACCCAGTATGACGATCAAGGGACGAAAGAGACGAATCCTGACTTCGACAAGATGTTGCGTGGAATTGTGCATGATCCGAGTACGCGGCGGATGGGTGGAGTTGCGGGACATGCGGGAGTGTTTTCGACTGCAAACGACATTGCGAGCTTTGCGCAGGCCTTGCTGGATCGGCTTGCAGGGCGACCGAGTAATTTCCCCTTGAAACGAGAGACGCTCGAGCTGATGACGAAACCTGAGCAGCCTGGGACGGCAGTCGCGACTGCAACGGTTTATTCGGCTAGTGCGAAATCTGCGACAGGTGTTGCTGCACGCGGGTTCGGGTGGGATATCAATACCGCGTTTTCACGGCCGCGGGGTGAAGTTTTCCCGGTTGGCAGTTTTGGACATACCGGTTTTACGGGAACTTCGCTCTGGATGGATCCCGGCAGCGATACGTTCGTGGTGATTCTGGCGAATGCAGTGTATCCGCGGGGGCGGGCGACGATCTCGCCGCTACGTGGCGAGGTGGCTACCGCCGTTGGGCGGGCATTACATCTTTATGAGAGCAGCAATGCCTCTGCCGTGACCGGACAAACACTGACGGGGATTGATGTCCTGGAGGCGACACATTTTGCTGCTCTGCACGAGGCTGCGGGGCGGCATGGCGGGCATCTGCGGCTGGGAGTGCTTACGAATCAGACTGGGCTTGATCGTGAGGGGAAGCGAACGATTGATGTTCTGCTACACAGCACGCCGGAGGTGGAGTTAAAGACAATCTTTACGCCGGAGCATGGGCTGTTTGGCATGAAGGACACAACGAAGATTGGTAATGAGGTCGATGACGCGACTCATCTGCCAGTGGTTAGTTTGTATGGGGCGAAGGAGGAGCAGAGGCGGCCCAGTGTCGAGTCGCTGAAGACGCTGGATGCAGTTGCGATCGATCTGCAGGACGCGGGTGTACGGTTTTATACCTATGAAACAGTAATGGGGTATTTTCTCGAAGCGGCGGCGCAGGCGCATATAGAGATTCTGGTGTTGGACAGGCCAAATCCGATTGGGGGCGTGGCGGTGCAGGGGCCGGTTTCGGATAATGGCGCAGAGTCTTATGCCGATTACATGCCCATGCCAGTTCGGCATGGGATGACGCTGGGGGAGCTCGCGCTCTACTTCAACAGCGAACGGATGATTCCGGGGGCGACTTCGGCGAATATCCGGGTGCCGATTCACGCGCAGCTTACGGTGGTGGCAATGCAGAACTGGACTCGCGGAATGTACTGGGATGACACGGGTCTGAAGTGGGTCAATCCGAGCCCGAATCTGCGAAGCGCCCGGGCGAATGTGGTTTATCCAGGAGTGGAGCTGCTGCAGACAACGAACGTGTCAGTTGGGCGCGGGACGGAGACGCCGTTTGAGCATATTGGCGCTCCTTATATTAGTGGGGGCCAACTCGCGGATTATCTGAATGCTCGGAAGATTGCCGGGGTGAGTTTTGCTGCGACGATTTTTTCGGTGCTGGAAGACACGAATCACTTCCCTTTCCATGGAAAGACAATCCCGGGAGTGGCCTTTACGGTGACCGATAAAACAGCGGTGGATGCGCCGGAGTTGGGCATTGAGCTGATCAGTGCGCTACACCATTTTTATCCTGAGTTCACGGTGGCGAAGGCGGATCGCCTGATTGCGAATGTAGATACGATGCGGGCGCTGATGAACCAGGATGATCCGCGGAAGATCGCGGAGGGATGGAAGGCGGATCTGGCGGCGTTTGAGAAGCGTCGGCAGCATTATTTGCTGTATCGATAGATACGGAACCGCTGTAAATATGTATCAGTGACGTACTCCTGTCGTGAATATTCATCCTCACTTCGCCTTCTGTGCGTCAAAATGAAGGGATAAACGTTTTTTGAGGTGCTCCCCATGCCCCGCATTAATTTTCAACAACAGCTTGCTGCACTTAAGGACAAACTGCTCGCTATGGCCGCGCTGTCGCAGCAGGCGCTTTCGCTTTCGCTGGAGGCTTATCTGACCGGCGATGTAAGTCTCTGCGAACATGTGAAGGAGATTGAACAGGCAATCAATGCGGCAGAGCGGGATGTGGACGAGATGGCTTACGACCTGCTGGCGAAGGAGCAGCCAATGGCGATCGATCTGCGGTTCATCCTGTCGGTAATCAAGATTAATGGGGATCTGGAGCGGATTGGCGATCAGGCGACCAATATCGCTTCGCGAACGCAATTTCTGCATGATTCGCCGAAGATAGCATTGCCAATCGATATTCCAGATATGGGAGAGAAGGTTGGAGTGATGATCCGGCGGGCGATTCAGTCACTGCTGGAGGCCGATGCGAGGCTGGCGGAGTCAGTGCTGGCGATGGACGACGAGATCGACGATATGAACCGGGACGTTCAGGCGGAGCTCGTCGAGGTGATGCAGCAGCATCCGGTGGCGAGCGGGCAAGCGCTGAATGCGATCATCATTTCGCGGAACCTGGAGCGAGCTGCAGATCATGCGACTAATATTGCAGAGGATGTGATCTTCTGGGTCCGTGGATCGGATGTGCGACATAAGTTTTCGCTGGCCGAAGCAGACTAAAGTATTGATTTCGCTGATGCGAAATATTCGTAAATCTTGACGTTTCAGCGGTTCCGGACTAACCTTAGGCTATGGTTTGCTTTATGGCATGTCGAATGGACGCTTGTCGCGCGTGTTGTTGTGAGCGCGGGCGCAGTCGACTTTGCCTGAACCGGAGACTTTCCCACTAAGTTCCGAATCCTTTCAGCAAAGCTCCAGCGCCCACCTACACGGTGGGCTTTTTCATTTTAATTTCGGTCGAGATAAGGATACCCAGCATGAGCGCTCCTGCAGCAGCTAACCCAAAAGAGACGAAGGCACAGAAGAGTGAGCGTTTAAAGCGCGCAAAGAATCCATGGGAGGCGTGGGAGGAGGTTCGGCAGTTTGCGCGGGAAGGTCGCGCGTCCGTGTTACCGGAGTGGGCTGGGACTTATTTCAAGTGGTGGGGGATTTATACGCAAGGCGATGGAGTGGGGGCGACCGGAGGCGTTGGAGGCGAGGGCAAGGCGACTGAATACTTCATGATGCGGATCGGGTTGCCGAATGGAATTTTGACGAGCGCGCAGTTGCGGGTGATTGGTGATTTAACAAAGAGATATGCGCGAAACCTTGCCGACATTACGACCCGACAGAATATTCAACTGCACTGGCTGACGATTGAAGCGTTGCCCCAGATCGTGGATGCACTGACGGCCGTGGGGTTGAGTCCGAAGGGCGCCTGCGGTGATGTGGTTAGGAATGTGACGGGCTGCCCGTTGGCTGGGCTGGACGGGCACGAACTCATCGATGCTTCTCCGCTAGCGGTAGAGATTGCGCATAAGCTGACGGCCAATCCTGAGTTTTATAATCTGCCGCGAAAGTTCAAGATCTCAGTAACAGGCTGCTCGCAGTGGTGTACGTATCCGGAGATTAACGATGTGGCGCTTACGGCGATCAAGCGTATTGTCGATGGTCGTGAGGAGATTGGGTACTCATTGCGGGTCGGCGGCGGACTTTCGACAGAGCCGCACCTTGCGGTACGGATTCCGGCATTTATTCGTCAGGACCAGGCTTATGAGGCAGTAAGGGCTACGGTTGAGATCTTTCGTGAGCAGACGGAGTTGAGAGAGAATCGCACTCGGGCGCGGATCAAGTATCTGTTTATGCGGTTTGGGTGGACGGCGGAGTCTTTTCTTGTTGCGCTGGAAGAAAAACTTGGGTACAAGCTTGATCCGAGCCCGACAGCCGAGGATCGCGTACCGGATGATGTGTACCGTGACCATTTGGGAATTTTGCCGCAGAGGCAGATCGGCTTGTCTTCGGTTGGCGCGAGTGTGCTGCGGGGGCGGTTGTCCGGCGATCAGTTGCTGCGCCTGGCTGAGCTCGCGGAACAGTTTGGCAACGGCGAGTTGCGCACGACGATCACGCAGAATGTTGTTATCGTGAATGTTCCAAATGAAAAGACCGCGGCGCTTGTGGTTGAGCTTAACAGCATGGACCTTCACGTGGATGTTTCGGCGTTCTGGCGCGGGGCGATTGCATGCACAGGCACTGAGTTCTGCAAGCTGGCGATTGCGGAGACAAAGGGATTTGCGAAGTGGCTGGTGAGCGAGATGGAGGAGCGCCTGCCTGGATTCGATCAGCAGATCAAGCTGCATGTGACCGGCTGCACGAACAGTTGTGGGCAACACTGGATTGCTGATATCGGGCTTGAGGGAAAGAAGATCAAGAAGAACGGTCAAATGGTGGATGCATTTTACTTCTGCGTCGGCGGCGCGGTGGGGCGGTTTGCGCGGACTGCTCGGCAACTCGGATACAGGGCTGCAGCGGACGAGGTTCCGGATGCAATTGAACGGCTGTTGCGCGGATATTTGGCTGCTCGCGAGTCTGAAGAAGATTTGCGAGGATATTTTGCGAGAATGGATGATGAGAGTCTGCGAGCGCAGCTTGCCGGGACGATGATCGATCCGGTGGAGCGCGATGCGCCGCCGGTTGGCGCTGGACGACACGCGCCGGGAGAGTAACGGATGGATCTATTTCCGATGTTCCTCAAGCTGACCGCTCGGCCATGCGTTGTGATTGGTGCGGGGAATTTGGCTGAGTCGAAGATTGACTCGCTGCTCGCTTCGCATGCGAAGGTGTTGGTGATTGCTCCGGTGGCCCGAGAGCGGATTATTGAATTGGCTGAGACCGGCGAGATTGAATGGAAACGGCGTAAGTATGTTGCCGGGGATTTGCACGGACAGTTTCTAGTGGTCGCAGCGACAAATGATCCTGCGGTGAATCGTGCGGTGTACCGCGAAGCCGTGGAGAGCAACGTTTTGTGCAACGCGGTGGATGATCCCCCGTTCTGTGACTTCTACTTCCCTTCTGTGGTGCGCCGAGGCGACCTGCAGATTGCGATTTCTACGGCAGGGGCGAGTCCGGCTCTGGCGCAGAGGCTGCGGAAGGAGATCAATGCGCAACTACCACTGGATGTGGGCGACTGGCTGGAGGATCTGGGGAATCTTCGACGCGAAGTGGTGCAGCGGGAGCCGTTGAATGAGGAGCGGAGACTGCTTCTGCACAAGCTGGCTCAGCGTGCGGTTTGCGGGTTTGAAGAGTGTCCTTCGCGGGTTATGGCAAGAGAGCATGCGTTGGTGAATCCACTGCCAGGAGGAAGTGTATGAACTACGGTGCGGAACGTGGAACAGTTTATCTGGCGGGGGCGGGCCCGGGTGATCCTGAATTGCTGACGCTGCGAACTCTGCGGCTACTGGAGACGGCGGATCTGATTCTGCCGGATGATCTGGTTTCGGCGGAGATACTTGCGCTGGCTCATGCGGATGCGGAGATTATTCCGGTTGGCAAGCGTTGCGGGCAGGCACGAATTACTCAGGAAGAGATTCACTGGCTGATGATCGATGCGGCGCAGGCGGGTCGGTCGGTTTTGCGGTTGAAGTCGGGTGATCCGCTGATCTTTGGGCGAGCAGGTGAGGAGATTGCCGCGCTGCGAGAGGTGGACATCCCATTTGAGATCGTGCCAGGGATTACGACGGCGTTTGCGGCGGCGGCAAGGTTGAAAACTCCGCTAACGGATCGCAGTGCCGCCTCGAAACTTATTTTGGCGACGGCGCATCATGCAGCGGGCAAGCTGGAACTTACGCCGAGGTGGGAGGGGGCGTTTCCGGAGGATGCGACGCTGGTGATCTATATGCCTGGACGGAAATTTCGTGAGCTTGCCGATGATTTGATTGCGTCAGGGATCACGAAGGAGACTCCATGTGTCGCAATCAGCAAAGCGACTATGGCCGAGGAGCTGGTGCACAGCTCAATTCTTGGAGAAATTGAGGATGGGGACGTGGGGCCCGCGCCTGTAATCCTTCTGATTGGCGCTGCGATTCAGGTGGGGGAACAACAACGCCTAATGAAAGAGCTACTTACAGCCTGAGTCTGCCTATCGATTGAGTCTGCTGCGAACTGCTCCTGCGACACCCGCAAGCCCCGTAAGCATGAGAACGTAACTTGTCGGCTCCGGGATAGGCGGCGGATTGTCC
>DATMKY010000106.1:0-5730 GCA_035570955.1 Edaphobacter sp.
GTCTCCGCCTCGAGCCGCTACTGGGCCCAGGACATCATCGAACCGGCGGTCACAGTTAGCCCCGAAGGGGAGATCAAGGTCCCCACCGCTGTAGGCCGCGGCTTCGATGTCCAGCGCGACCGCATCGAAGCGCTCACCGTCCGTCGCCAGACGCTCTATGCCAAGGCCCGCGTCACAGCCTGAGGGGTCGCTTTACCGCTCTGGCAGAGGCGTCGACAGCAGCATGCGAATCGCATCCTGGTAGCTCATCGGTTCCAGCACCTGGAATCCGCTCGCCTTCGCCGAGGAGTGAATATTCAACGTCTTGACCATCAGAGCCCGCACGGTCAAATCCATGGAAAATTCCGTAAAAATCCAGCGACCGTTGCCCACGTTCGTCTGGTTCAACACGATCTTGCCTCCCGGATAGATGTGCGCCAACATGCCCCAGCCGAAGTTCACCGCGTGAGAGATTGTCCCTTCCATACGAACCGCGTAGCGTGTCTTTGCATCGATCCACACCCGTCCTTCCAGTCCGGTCAACGCCTGGGCCTCTGTGGTCGGCGGATTCCACTTTGGGTTCGGCTTGTAGTCCAGAACGATCTCCTGTGCGCCGCCATTCCTGCCTGACTGCGGTTGACCCGGCGTGTAGCTATTGACCATTGCGTCTGGCAACATCGGAACCATCGTGTCCGCCATCTTCTTCTCTGTGTCGCTGTTCTTTACATGCTTTTGGTAGCTGGACGGCGAAGTGATCATTTCGTTCAACCGCTGCTGTTCCGCCTTATCCTGATCGGGCGTCAGTGGTTTGCCGTCCTTCATAAGCAGACGGGCGACCGTTCCGTCTTTGCTTTCTATGACGTCCCGAACCTGTGTGCCCCTTTCATTGGTGGTTTCCATCCGATACCGCAGGTAGGAGTTCTTATGATGGAGCGCCACCAGCTCGTTCGCTGCTGCATCCACCACCCAGGAACGCGGAGGGATTGACTCTAGGGATGTTTGTCCTTGACTTGCCTCCCCTGCGGCTTGACCCAGCGCGCAAGACCCTCGACCTGCGTTCAGCAGAATGAAAAATACAATCGCGTTCCATCTCCAAAGTCGTCTCCGCCCGGCACCCGTCCCCGTTGGAAGCGCAGAACGCCAAAAAAACCCGTGCCTCCTCGATGCAATTGCCGCCAACCCGCACCTCTCTTCTGTTTAGACTGACTCCTCAGTTCATCTTACGTAAGACGCTAAACCTGCGCCAAAGTTGGAGCAGTTTGCCTCACGTCATCAGCTTGGGTATAGTTCGGGCAGAATGCATCTAAGTCTCACAGCAACCCAAGGGAGAGAAATTGATGAAGCCAGCAGAAGGTTCGACCGTCATTGGAAAGTCGGTCATCATACGGGGAGAACTCTCCGGCCATGAAGATCTCTACATCGACGGAGATGTCGAAGGAACCGTTACTCTCCCGGACAGCCGCGTGACAATTGGCCCCAACGCGCAGATTCGAGCCGACGTAAGCGCCAGCGAGGTCATCATCTTCGGAAAGCTCACTGGAAATATTCAATCCTCAGGGCGTGTCGACCTCCGCCAGTCGGCTCAGGTGCAGGGAGACATCCTTGCTGGCAGGCTATCAATCGAAGAGAGCGCCATTTTGACCGGACGGGTTGAACTTAAAATCGCCGAAGCCGCGAAGCCTTCAACGCCGGCTGCCGCCTCACCCTCCGCTCCAATCCCTGCGCCCGCCGTCGCCGCGCCAGTCCCCGCGAACGCCTCTCTATTTCCTCAACCCAAGGCCTAAGTCAGAAAGGGAAGCAGTCGATGCGTTTCGGCATTGGTGAAAGTTCGAGCAGTTCCAAGAGTGAATCCACTCGCGTGCCTCGCCACTCGAGTGGATGGAATGAGTTGTTGAAGCACCTGCGATCGCAGGATTCACTGCGCATTCTCGACATTGGACCTACTTCTTCCACAAATATCAACTACATCACCGGCCTTGGCCACAGCATCTACATGGCCAATGTCGTAGAAGAAGCTTCCAAACCAGAATGGCGAATCCCGGCCGCCGAGGGGGAAGATCTCGTCTT
Organism: Edaphobacter sp.; assembly: GCA_035570955.1. GTDB lineage: Bacteria > Acidobacteriota > Terriglobia > Terriglobales > Acidobacteriaceae > Edaphobacter. The sequence goes on from DATMKY010000106.1 coordinate 2,047, forward strand.
TGACGTCGATCGTTTTCTCGAAGCCAATCTCAACTTCTCCGGCCGCATGTTCGACGTCGTCATCTTCTGGGACACCGCGGACTATCTGCCGGACCCGCTCGTCGCTCCGGTCTTATCTCGAATCCACAAGGTCCTGCAGCCCGGCGGCCTGATGCTCGCATTCTTCCACCAGACCTCAACTCCGGATACACATTTCTGCAGGTATCACCTCACTGACACCGACGTCGTCGAGATGCAGAAAGCAGGGAACTACCCGATCATTAACATCTACAACAACCGAAAGATTGAAAATATGTTAAGTGAGTTTAGTAACTACCGCTTCTTTCTCGCAAAAGATAGCCTCCGCGAAGTCATTATTACCCGGTAACAACTGGCATCGAAACTTAGCGACATAGAAAAGCGCAGTCACCTGAAATTTATGGCGACTGCGCTTTTTCTATCGCAAAATCAGAAACTCAACCCTTCCCGTTCTGTTTACGGCGCTCTGCCCAGCGCCTCTTCATCGCATCCGCAATTCTCTTCCGGCCCTCTGGGCTCAGTTTTCGCTTACGGGGCGCAGCATTCTTGCTTCCCTTGGGACGTCCGCGCCCAGGCCGCGCACTCGGCATAGCAGCCCCGGCAAGCAGCGCTCGTGCCTGTTGCAGCTTGAGTATCTGGGCGTCAATCTCCGCGATGATTCGATTAACTTCCACGTATTCCCTCCAGTTGATATCGACAGGTTGACTTACTCGATAGCTGCCGTAAGTGGTCTTCACCAGCTCTAAAAACGATACAGAATCAACTCTCAGCGGGCAAACAATAAATGAGTGAATGACTAATTTACTTTTGTCGAAGTAGCAGCATCGCTTTCTTCGACCTTTGTCTGGGAACTTGGAACGTCAATTGCATAACTCCGCCCCACCTCATCCAGTTCCTCGTACCTCAACCCCCCCAGGCCGTGACGATGGTGACTTTCTTCCATGCACTTCTGCAAATCCCGCAGAGTCCCCTCTTTGTCTCGCGAATACGCCGCGGCCATGCGAGTCAATGCATAAGTCAAAATATCGCTATGGTGCAGGTTCTCCATGTCCGGTGCGCGTCGCATGTTGAGCCAAAGACGATGGACCAGTTGTACCTCGTGCGGCTCAATCTTCGGCGCATGAGGGCCAATATGGAAGCTGAGGGACGTGCCATCCGGCTTCACAACATAAAAAGTAAACTGGCGCTTCGGTTCAGGCAGCGCCTCCCACGCCTGGCCTACGTGATAAGCCTGTTCCGCCGCAGTAAGTTTCGTCGATAATCCCGAAACCACAGCGGCCGCGTCGAGCGAATTAGCCGTCTGGACCAGCGCTGCAAAAATATCTCCAGCGGGAACCACAAGCAATGAGATGTGTTTTCCGAAACTCTCTGCCACAGACACAGCTTTCGTAAACAGCATCTGCTCGTGTTCACTGAAGAGCTGCTCGGAGGCATCTACATACTCCGGACCGCCCACACCCATCATTCGCGCCGCCAGCACCACAAGATCCTGATCGTCCGTATTCGTGTGGGTCAACGCCCACTTCAGCGCAAACGGAGCCGCCGAATCCCGCATCGTCACTACGACTGCGCCCGGTCGAATCTCCAGCGCCTCACGGCCAACATTGTCCTGATGCTCCAGCTGAAAGTGTTCCTTCATCTGACGGGTCGCCAGATCGTGTCTCCGTTTGTTGTCTCTCTCGGAAAGAGAAAAGATAATAAAAAATCCCGCCGCAAAAATAACTCCACTGACCGTAGCGACCGACTTAGTAAATAGGTTCACTACCGCCGTAGTGAGCAAAACCAGAAATACACAAAACAGGCCAAGCGGTATCTCAGTCTTCCCGAACCGCAGGTTCAGCGGAACCTTCCACCCACGCTCCCCCTTATACTTCCATCGCAGAACGAGCATCGCCAGTGCGTTAAACGTAAAGCTCCAGATCACGCCAAACGCATAAGCCTCGCCCAGCATGATTACGTCGCCGCGACTCACGATGATCGTGAACATCTGCAAGCCCGTAACAAGGTTCACAATGCGATAGCTCGTCCCAAACTTCCGCTGCGGCTTCCGAAACCAGTCCGAGAGCACACCGTCTTCGGCAACACGCATCAATACGCCGGTCGAACCGACGATCGCCGTATTCACCGCTCCGCCCAGAATCAGAAATCCGACAATTACGACAAAAATTCGGAACGCTATCCGCAAGGACAGCGGTCCCACCATGAACATCGCTATCCCTGCGATGAGATTGTCGCGGTACAGCGGAACCCGCACAGAGTCCGGAATCAGCATGACTGCAAGCAATGTGCCGATCCCGGTGAAGACGAAGCTGTAGATTGCAATCACAATCGCAGCGCGCTTCAGATTCTTCAACTTTGGATGTTCTATCTCGCGGTTAACCTGCGCCAGCGACTCTTCACCGCTCATCGCCAGCACAGAGTGTCCGAACGCCATCAACACCCCAAACAATCCCAGCGATCGCGCAAATCCCGTTCCCTTCAAAAAGCCCAGCGCGTCCTGGCTGAAATGCAGATTATCGGGCGTAGGCAACGGGGGAAGCTGCACGCCTCGGTGAATGGCAGAGAAAAAACCCCAGCCGAGCAGAATCACGACCATCACCGTCGTGATCTTCATCACCTTCAGTGCCTTGTCGCTCGACTCCTCAATTCCTTTGGTGTTCTGCCACCAGAAATACATGGTGATGAGTCCGGCAATTGCAGCCGAAGTCCCGTTTACGGGTAGTTGTCTCGCCACTCCGCTCGGATGCATCACCAGCATGGTGAGCCAATGATGCGCCGTACACTGCTGGAGAAGTTCGTTGAGAAGACCAACGATATACTGTCCAGCCGAAACCCCCGAGATCGGCCCAGTCAGAATGTAATCAAACATCAGCGCCGAAACGCTCAGTTTCGCAAAGGTCCCACCCAGCGCCTCTTTGACGATCCGGTACACGCCGCCACGTGTAAACATGCTGCAGCTTTCGACATATACCGACCGCACCGCAAAGCTGAACAGCATCACGCCCAGAATGAACCATGGTGCAGCCTTCCCCACCGCCTCCTCTGCAATGCCACCCGCATAGAAGGCCGAAGACCCAAGATCATTCAGAACAATCGCCGCCGCTCGCCAGAAAGAAATGAAGGTGAGCATCACCGACGAAGCCACCACCAGGCGGACGCGGTTCGATTGCGGCAAAGAGATAGTTTGTTTAGAGGCCATTATCGTTTCTTACAAACAAAAGCGTTCCATCCAAAGCTCTGACACCATAAGAACGCTCCAACTCGGAGCCTGAGCAAGCGAGAACCAACGCTCTCGGTTATTCCTCATCTCCAAACAACTCCTTCAGATCCTCAGCGAAGCTGACAACAATCACAACGGCAGAACCCGCCATTCCGATAAAGAAAAGCGGGACGACAATCTTTGCGACAACATGAATTACGAAATCCATCACGGTAGATTGTATCGCTGATACCACCGTCGATAAGCAATTATCGATGGCCCCACAATCGAATGTTAGACTTCAGACGCGATGCGACAAATCCCCCCGCGACTTTGGGCCCTCGCCGTGGTCTCCGGCATCCTTCAGGTTTTACCCTTTCCCATCGCGGGGCCAACTCCACTCTGGCGCACTGCCTTTTGTTGGATCGCTCTTCTGCCGCTTCTTTTCGCGCTGCTTGCTAACGATA
>DATMKY010000107.1:0-2323 GCA_035570955.1 Edaphobacter sp.
TGCGTTGCGCGTGGCTGTCCACGGAGTTGAGTAGGCGCAATCGAAAGTTGTGTCCGTGGTTTACTAATGCTGCTACGGTTCAATGGCGGCACGGCACAATCCAGGCTATCCACCTCTTACCAGACCTGACATGCCGCGATCTATACCCATCTATACCGGCTAGGCCGGTTGCGCGCATGGCAGCAGGCAAATCAACATCCCCATCCTAACCGAAGTTCGTCACGAAGTGGTCGAGAAGGTAGCTAAGTCTTTTAGAATTAGTTCATGCTTTCGCGAAGTCTACACTACATTTTGAAAGAGATTTCAGCCGTTCTGGCAGGCTGAGGCCGAGCTGGTGCAGCAGGGATTTCTGTTCTGCTGTCGGTTCGGTAATCCGTCGCAGCCGGATCTCGCGTCCATCCGTTGTGGGCAGTACGATGTCAGCACTCTGCAGCGTCGAGAGCAGAGCCAGTGCCTTCATCGGCGATAAAGGCTGAGCGTTGTTCCCTCCGCTGGCAGAGGGTTGAGGGACGACCGCCGACCGCCGCTGCAGCAGATGCTTCAGGGTCACCCACAAGGCATAACCCAGAAAGGCCACCATGACGTGGGCTTTGATCCGCGGCTCCTTTTGATGAAACAAAGGCCGAATGGAAAGCTCGCTTTTGAGCGCGCGAAACGACGCCTCCGCTTCGGTGAGTTGCATGTACATGGACCACATCTGCTCGGCCGAATCGGCCTGCAGATTGGTACGCAGCATGTAGGCGCCTTCTCGCAAGTCCCGCCAGGCCTCCCGGTCTTTTTTCATTTCCCACCCCAGACGCAACCCGGCGGGCGTGTCTCGCAGAGTGACTTCGAACAGATCGTTGACTTGCGGATGTCGCGCCTGAATCCGTCCCAGCCTGCGCTCCATCTTGTTGCGGTCCTTCAATCGGCCCCTGGCAATGCTTTTCTCCAAGGTTTGCAGAGCCGCCTGCATGTGCGCGGAAAACCGATTGCGGATCGCCTTCTCCTTCTCCTTGCGGCCTGCCGTGCGACACAGGATGTAGGTCTCTTCTCCCTGCGGAATCGCAATTTGCTTCACCTCCACATCCGGTCGCACCTGCGTCCAGTCGCCCTGCAGTAACTCGGCTTCAAACTTCTTCATCTGGCGCCGCGGTGTGCCCACCAGATACTGTCCGCCCCGTTTACGAATCGCTGCCAGATTCTCCTCACTCACGATCCCACGATCCATCACCCAGATCCGCCGTGCCTTGCCATACTTACGTTCCACCATGCGCAGAATCGTTTCCATCGTGGACACGTCAGCGCGGTTCCCATCGAACGTCTCATAGCTGAACGGAAATCCCTCCCGGTTGACAATCAGCGCGATCGCCATCTGTTCGCAATCCGGGCGATGATCGCGCGAGTATCCCCGGCTCATCATCGGATTCTTCTCTGCCGCTCCTTCCACATACGTGCTGGTCATGTCATACAACAGCACATCAAACTCAGCTCCGAACAACTCTCCATAGCGCTGCTTGAGATGCTGTTCCAGCTTCGTCTTGTGCGGCAGCATCCGGTCCAGACAGCGATACAGGCGCGTATCGTTGATTTTGCCCTCTTCGATTTCCAGCAGATCATCCAACGCAGTCGAGGGGTACCAGCGCTCCTCGATCGCCAACTCGCTGCCCGGGGCGCACAGCCGGTTGATGGCCAGCAGCGCTGCCACCCGCGACCATGGCACCTCCGCTGCTTCCTCGTCCATTGCCGGCTCGAAGAAATCATCCAGTCCCAGTTGCTTCCACAACTCCCAGCCCAGAAAGCAGCCGCCAAACTGCCGGGTTCTCTCCAGGCGGACTTGATTCACTAAGACCCGCGCTACCTGCGGATCCTCGTCCCCAACCTCGATATGCGAAGGAAACAGTTTCAGTTGCTCGGCTTCGCCCTGCTCGTTGAACACCTCCACGCTTTTCAGCCACCGCGCCTGGGCCGAACCGTTTAGCTCCCCCAAGTAGCAAAGCGTTCTCTGCCGAGGACCGTCCACCGTCCGCACCGTTTCTACCAGCGACCAATAGGTGTGGTCCTTACCATCCTTTGGGCGGTAGTTCGGTCGCAAGAACATCTCGCGCTGATCATGTCATCCCACTCATCCCTTTTCAATATGGTTGGTCTACACTACATCGACTTTTCAAAACCCGCGATTGCAGACACAGGACTTCTCTCGCTTCCGACATCAAAAAATCGCAGAATTTAGCATTCCGCGACGAACTTCGGCTAACACTGTCGCCAGAACTTCGACTCGCTTTGGATCATCCAACGTGAGGGGTAAACGTGTATGAAAGTCAGGCAGGCATACGAAGGTCGC
>DATMKY010000108.1:0-52267 GCA_035570955.1 Edaphobacter sp.
CGCAGAAAATCGTATGACGCACAAGAGCACCAATTCAAACGCGACCGGCGACGGTCGTGAGATGTAGAGCGTGTTGAACGGATTTCGTTTCGCGCAGTCTTTGTAGCGATACCAGGTGCAACAGGATGGCGATCGGTACCAGAAAGACAGGAATCATCACGAGTGGGTATCTGCCGATGAGTTCGTTAGGATGATCGAGAGCGAGGAGCTGCAAGGGCGATCGCGAGGTGAGGAATCCGGTGCCGACAGCCACAACCAAATCGGCGAGGCCCAAAAGATTCCAGGTTCGCATTAGGGCATTGGAATAACGCCATCCCCGAGCAGTGGCAAGGGCGACGAAAGGAGCGGCCAGGCCGACGAGGACATCGCCTATTCCAGCCGGCATGGCAAATTGAGCGGGCAACTTCCCATCTGCTAGGAGAATAAGAAAGATAAGGCCGGCTACGCGAAAGAGCTGCACGCCTACGAGCCATGGTTGCGGTATTGTCCGGACGACGCGCCGGAAGGACGGCCACCGCAGATAAAAGAGAATACCCAGAGCGATCGGGATGAGAAGCCCGTACTGGATGGTTGGAATACGCGAGGCCGTTCCGCCATAGAACCCGAGGCGTGAGGGGATAAGCGCTGCCGCATAAAAGAACGCAATCAGGATGACGCCGCTCCAGACAGCGCTTCTGCGCTCGGGCAGTGTCCAGGCGGCTTTCTTCAGTGAGTGGTTGAGACCGAACACAAGAGCCGTGATGGTGGCCAATGATTCCAATAGCATGACGGGAAATAGATAACCGGGTGTGGATGGGCTCATCTCAAATCTCCTTTTTGGAATTACCTTTCGGTGAATAGCTTTTAGAAAATAGATGTAGATACATCTAAATCTGATTCAGTTAATGATTCGGCGCTTGTTCCCGGATTCAAGGACCTGATATAGATGTAGATACAGATATCGAAGGCAATGCCATCCAAATCCGTAAAAACTAACGCTGCACACGTGATTTCCTTGCCCTGCATGTGTGCGAATCTGCGACGGGCTGCACGTGTGGTTACCCAGCTTTACGACGAGGCGTTGCGTCCGAGCGGTCTCCGGGTAGCACAGTTCACGCTGCTTCAAGCGTTGCATATGGCTCCGGGGATCTCTCAGAAGCGGTTGGCCGGGCTGCTTGGAGTGGATAGCACGACGTTGACGAGGACGCTATCGTCTCTTCGACGCAAAGGCTGGCTGAATGCGGAGGCGGGCAGCGATCGCCGCGAACTTCGGCTCGGAATCACAAAAGCAGGTCTCGAGGAGTACAAGCGCGTTCTTCCATACTGGAATGCAGCACAGAGGCGACTGAAGAAACAGTTGGGCGATGCGAACTGGGACAAGATAAGCGATGCTGCGATACGTGTAACCGCGGTGGCTACATCGAGAGAGGAATAAGACGATGGATGCGATGCCGGAGCCTTGGTTGCGAGGAACGTTGACGGAGGTGGATGCCGTGCGACGTGGAGTGCTGCATGCGTTGGAGCTGGCTGGCGAGGATGTAGCACGCTGGACTGGTGAGTTGACTGAGGAGCAGCTTGAGGTGCGGACACTGAACGTGCCTTCGGTTGGCTTCCAGATGCGACACATTGTACGAAGCCTGGATCGGCTGCTGACGTATGCGGAGGGGCGGCAGTTGAGCGAGGAACAGCTTGGAGCGTTGAAGAGCGAGATGGCCGGCGGCTCGCGTGAGGCTTTATTTGAGGAGTTTGCACTGGGGCTCGAGTCCGCGTTGCAGAGAGTGAGGGCAATTGCGCCGGGGAGTTATGAAGAGGTGCGTGGTGTAGGCCGAAGGATGCTGCCAACCAGCGTCGGTGGATTGCTTGTGCACTGTGCCGATCACACGCAGCGGCATGTCGGTCAGTTGGTGACGACTGCAAAGATAGTTATGGAGCTTAACCCGGCATCGGCTGGGGCCGGTCGTGAAAATCGGTTCGATACTGCGTTATAGTTATCGGGCTCACCGGATGAGGGTCCAGCCTGATTCAGAATACTTGCGACGATAGGGGGTACGAGCATGGCGACCTGGGATAAGGCGGCCGCTGTGGCTGCTCTCGATGCAAACGCGCAGCCCCTGAGCCAAGGGCTTTGTGCCGAATACACGCGCCGGGCGATAGAGGCAGGCGGCGTGACCCTGGTAAGGCACCCCGATGCGCAAGATTATGGATCGAGCCTGACTGCAGTGGGATTTGTCGTCCTGATGTCTCCCCCCCCGGTCTACCAAGCGGGGGACGTAGGGATTGTGCAATCGATTCCCGGTCATCCGTTCGGTCATATGGCAATGTATGACGGGACGTTCTGGGTGTCCGATTTCAAGCAACTGCATGGTTTGTATCCGGGGCCGGCCTATCGAGCCGCTCAGCCCCCGTTTACGATCTACCGCTTCCCATGAATGACTAAGCAGGTTTTGCCATGACTGGACTGAGAAGATGACGAAGCGCTTTGTCAGACTGATCTCAATCGGCTTCCTGTTTCTCGCTCTGGGCGGCGCGAAGCTACTTGTGGCAGACCCTGCGCCTGCCGCGAAGCCCGGCGTGGTGGCCGCTGAATTTTATAAGTGGTATCTCCACGAACTTGAACAAAATCACGATCCGATAAGTAAAAACGAGCGATCATTGTCGCCTTACGTATCCGCTTCTTTGTTGCGCGAATTGAAACGCATGATGCAAAGCCCGAATGGCATTGGCGCAGATTATTTTCTTCAGGCGCAAGACTATCTTGATGACTGGCCGACCCACATCTCGGTTGGCGATACCAAGATTCAGTCGGGGATTGCGACGACCGTAGTAACGCTGGGTGAAAGCCCTGCGAATCCCTACCGCCTCGCGGTGACGCTGCAGCAGGAAGGCGGGAGTTGGAAGATCCGCCGTGTGAAGAGGCTTCCCCGAGTGGTCAAGAGCGGTCAGTGAGGTTTGAAGAGACCGCCGAGCGCGTTCGAGAGCGGATCGGTTGACTTGTTGCTTGAGGGTTTGGTGGTTCCCTTTGTGGTGCTTCCGCTGGTTGCACTGTTCACTATTCCTCCCATGTTGGGGGTGAAGGTCGGGTTGGAGGTGGTGCCTCCGATGGCCACCGGGACTCCGTTGCGGAGAGCGGCTCCGGCATAGTTTCCGATGACACTGCCTGCGGCGCCTCCTGGGATCATTCCCATCAGCTGGCCTGCGATGCCTCCTGCGCCTGAGGCAGACCCGCTTTTGCCACCGAGCACATTGGCCACGCTGGTGAGTTTGAGGATGACGTTGTAATTGAGAGCGCCGGCTGCGCTGATGGTCCCTGCTCCTGTTGCCGACCCGAGCGAGGGAACGATGACCGAGACGTTGTCGGTGCGTACGTTTCCGCTGTTGATAACGACGTTTGCGCTGAGGGACTGGATGACCGTGGCGGTACCGGGTTTGATTCCAGCGAGCGAGCCGAGCGGGCCTAGTTTGGAACCCAGATCGAAGCCGGCCAGGCTGGTGTTGTTGACGCGCACAGGGCCGCTGATGATGGGATTGGCGACCGAGCCCGTGACGTTGAGGTTGGTGGTGAGGGTTCCGCCCTGGAGACGTGAACCTGTGGGGAGATGGACGCCGACAGAGGGCAGGAAGGCTTCCAGTTCGTCGATTGATGCGTCGTTGCTGCTGACCTTGAGGTTGACGGCTGTGTTGGAGCCGGTGGTCTGGTAGGTTCCGTCGACATTAATGATCGCCTTGCCGATGGTGATTGCGCCTTTTTGAATCTGGCCCGCAAGAGACTGCAGGCTTTGTGCGAGGGTGAGCTGGATATCGACAGGTTTTGCTGAGGGCGAGCCGTTCTTGGCGACCCGAAGACTCTGGACTCTGCTGGAGACGTTCGCGTTGAGGTTTTTGCCGTCGGAGAGTGCGCGGAGATCGACATCGGCGATGCCGCTGATTCCGGCGTCGGGGGCCACTACGCCACTGGTCGCAAGATCGAGATGCGTAATTGCTATGTGGGCATTGGCGGGCGTGGAGGCTGCGTTGGCCTGATTGAGAGGACCGCCGGTGCCGTCACCGGTGAGCGACCCACCGCCAGGGATTTTCGCGCTCAGTTTGAAGGGCGATGCAGCCGTGGGGGAGACGCCGGTGAGTTCGGCATTGACCTGCTGGTAGATTGCTGGTGTGGTCTGTCCGGCTGACGTGATTTTGATTTCGCCGTTCTTAATCTGGAGATGGTCCGCTGTGAAGGTGCTAAGCATGTTGTTGCTGTCAGGGGTGGGTGGCGGTGCGGCGGCAGTGGGCTTGTTGTCGCGGACGAGAGTGAGTTTGGGCGTGTCGACGAGGAGATTGGCCACGTGGAGCTGCTGGCCGTTCCATGTGGCTTGCAGGTCGATAGCATCAATCATTCCGCTGATCCCGGTCGTGGAATCGAAGAAGCCGGTAGCTACGGGATCGATGTGCTTGGCGACGAGGTGGTTGGTGAAAGGTGTGAGAGAGGCATCCTGCGCATTGATGGGACCTGCATTGCCAGTCAGGGTGACAGTGCCGTCAGCAGGCAGATGGGCAGAAACGGTAAAGGGGAAGGATTTCTGGAAGGAGAAGTCTTTGGCTTCGATATTGAGTTTGTCGTAGGTGTGACGCGGGGTCGGAGGTACGCCGGGAGCAGGTTGGATGCCGACGGTTACTTCGCCGTTGGTGACAGAGACGTGCCCGACTGTCAGGTTAGGAACGAGGGAGCTGGACTCCTTGTTGGCAGAGGGATTCTGCTGAGCGCTGCCGATGGTGGAGTAGTTCCATTTACCGCTGGCGGCGCGGAGCAGGGTGATCTTCGGCGAATCGAGATCGAACCCGGTGATATGGATCTCCCGACTGACGATCAGGGGAATCATCTCGATGCCGATTTTGACCTTGGAAGCCTGAAGAAACGGCTGGCTGCTGAATGCAGGATCGTCGGAGAGCGTGGCGTTTTCAGCGACAAGGCTGCCGGCTAGGACGGATAGGTCGAGTTTGCCGAGAGTGACTCTGCGCCCGAGCGAGGTCGAGAGCGACGATTCGATGCGCGTGCGGAAGCTGTCGGCGTTGAGAAAGAGCGGGATGGAGATGACGATGAGAAGAAGGAGCGCGACGATGCTGCCGAGGACGATCAGGACGGTGCGGCGAGGAATTGCCATGCGTGACCTCTCGTGACTGCATTTAGTCAGTGATTCTAGTCAGATGATGAAGACGGAGTCGAGGGTTGCAGTTTTGCGCAATGAGGCCATCATCCCATGGGTAGATTTTGATACCGGTCGTTCGGTTGGTTGACCATGCGGGGTGGATGGCGTTGAATCGCGGTGAGGCTGACGATGATCCATGTAGAGGAAGTCCGGGCAGTAGGAAAAGAAACAAGAGGATGGTTCGCCCTGGCGCTTGTTTGTGCGGCCATATCGTTTGCTTGTGTGGCCATTCCGATGTATGTGATTCGACCATTTCGCCCACAAGGGGCGCAGGAGCTCAATTTCGCGCTGGCGATCCGACACGCGGGGCTGTGGCTTTCGAGTCTGTGTGCCGTAGTGGTTTTGCTGCTGGTGTTTCGACTCTGGAAGATCAGCGGGTTGGGTTCCAAGATCGCATTAGCTGTGTCGCTTGTCTTCGCGACCGCCGGGGCTGTTCTCACTCACATCAATATCTTCGAGAAGATGTTTCATCCTTATGATTCGCCCGCTTTTGCTGGAGCGAATGAGGTGAAGGTTGATTCGGACGATAAGGTGTTGGCTGTCAGGGTGGGGGAGCAGGCGCGTGCCTACCCGATCAGGACGATGGGGTATCACCACATTGTGAATGACACGTTGGGGGGTGTGCCGATTGCGGTGACTTACTGCACGCTCTGTCATACAGGGCTGGTCTGGAATCGAGCCATCGATGGAAAGACATTGCACTTTCGACTCGCCGGTATTAATAACGGAAACGCTCTGCTGCGAGATGAAGAGACCAGCAGTATATGGCAGCAAAGCACAGGAGAGGCTATCTTTGGGCCACTGAAGGGGCGATTCCTGCAGCTCGTTCCGAGCGATGAGCTAACGTTTGCTCTGTGGAGGAAGGAACAACCCAAGGGATTGGTGTTGAAACCGGACGCCACTTACCAGGCCCAATACGAGGCTAAAGATTGGGAAATGCATATCGCTACGACACGAACAGTGGTCGACACGACGAGGTCAGGAGTTGGACCACATCAGTTGATGGTTGGAGTCACGGTGGCAGGCCAAAGCAAAGCTTATCCGATTGAAACAGTGCTTGCGGCGAAGCTGATTCAGGATCGGATTGAGGATTCGCCGGTTGTGATTGTGGTGGGGCCGGATGGAGTTTCGATTCGTGCGTTCGCGGTTATGCAATCAGCAGTGGGCCGGGCTCTGGCCTTCGTTGCGGGAGAGGGCGGGACGGTGATGAGGGATACACAGACGGGAAGCATGTGGAACTTTCAGGGGTGTGCGGTCGAAGGAAGTCTCGTTGGGCAGTGCCTGAAAGAGATCGACGCGCACAAAGACTATTGCTTTGATTGGATGAACCACCATCCAGGATCTGCCATCTTCAAAGGGTAAGCTAGCTGACGAGGTGGCCCATCTTTTCGCGCTTGGTCTGAAGATAGCGTTCGTTCGTGGGCTCGGATGGAACTTCGGCCGAGATGCGCTCGAGGACCTTAATACCTGCCTGCTCCAGAGCTTCAACTTTTTCCGGATTGTTGGTGATGAGGCGGACGGCAGGGACGTTGAGCTGCTTAAGAATGGCTGCGGGAAGTTCAAAACGGCGGCAGTCCGCTTCGTAACCCAGTTCCAGGTTGGCTTCGATGGTGTCCAGGCCCTGGTCCTGCAATTCGTAGGCACGAAGCTTGGCCATGAGACCGATGCCGCGACCTTCCTGCTGCTCGTAGAGAAGGATTCCGGCTCCGGCCTCGGTGATAGCGAGCATGGCCAGTTCGAACTGCTGGCGACAGTCGCAACGCAAAGAGTGGAAAACGTCGCCGGTAAGGCATTGGGAGTGAATGCGGACGATGGGAGGAGCGGAATGAATGTCTCCCATGACGAGAGCGATGGCGGATTCAGTCCGGACGGCCGGTGCAGGGATGTTGTCATTGCACTGAGCAGGGTTTTCGACGACACCTTCGAAGCCGAAGATTCGGAAGCGTCCCCAGCGGGTGGGGAAATCGGCTTCGGCTACTTTTTTCACGCTTGCGAACGGCATGGTCTCATTATACGTTTCGGTACCCATAATTATTGGATTCTGTAGGTACTAGATTCGATGCAGCGGATTGATTTCACACTGGTTGGGCGATGGCATGAGCGTAAAGTAGAGGTGTGACCCAGATCGATTCCAAGCTGATTCTGATTACGCTGCTGGTCGAGCTTGGCGTAGCAGCCGCGGTATCGAGTTCGCTGGCGCGGTCCAAACGTTTCAAAGATTTACTCCTGAAGGTTCACCGGACGCCGAAGCAAACAGCGTGGCTGGTGGCGATGATCTGTGCTCCGCTGACGCTGGGTGTCTGGGTTCGCACGACTGTTCCGAACTTTCTGGCGGCGGACCTTTCGTTTGAGACGACGATTCTGCTTGGGATACTGGTTGGGCCGATTGCTGCCATGGCGGGCGGCGCGGTGCTGACGATTCCCGCGCTGTTGCATGGCGAGTTCTGGGCGCTGCCAGTGAATCTGATCGTGGCGGCGATTTCGGGTGCATTCGGGCGATTTACTGATCCCGAAGATGTGTGGTCGTTTTCGCCGATGATAGACCTGAGCATCTACCACTGGGTGACTCGCAATCTGCGACGGCCGAAGCTGGACCGACAGATTCTGCTGCTGGTGCTTGTCTTTGGCATGCAGTTCGGGACGAGCATGTTGTCGATGTTTTATCCGCGTCACTTTTTTGAGCTGTATTCCAGAGAGTATTGGGTGGAACTGGCTATCTGCGCGACGGCACCGATTGTCGTGGGCATTCCTTTGAAGATATGGAACGCGATTCGAATTGAGCGCAAGCTGGAGGAGCAGGGAAGACTTTTGCTGGAGGCTCGGCTGGACGCGCTGCAAAGGCAGATCAATCCGCATTTTCTGTTTAACACCCTGAACTCGATTACATCGCTAGTGCGTTCCCAGCCGGAGCTGGCGCGCGAGATGGTAGTGAAGTTGGCGAACATTCTGCGCGTACTGCTGAAGGAGAGAGAGGCATTTCTGCCGCTGCGGGAAGAGCTTGCGTTTACCGACGACTATCTGGACATTGAGGTGGTGCGGTTCGGAAGCAAGCTAAACGTTGTCAAGGAGATTGCAGACGAAACTCTGGATGTGGTCGTGCCTGGAATGCTGTTGCAGCCTCTGATTGAAAACAGTATTAAGCATGGGCTGGAGCCTCGGATCAACGGAGGTACGGTGACGCTGCGCAGCCGTATCACCGACGAAGGACGATTGTTGGTGGAGGTGGAGGACGATGGGGTGGGGATCGCACCGGAGCAGGATGAGGCTTCGCCAACAAGCGGGCTGGTAAGACCGGGGACGGGAATCGGCGTGCGCAACGTAAGGGAGCGAATGGAGGTTTTGTACGGCAAGCTGGCGTCGGTGGAGATCAACAGCCGACCGGGGCGCGGAACGAGGGTGACCTTGCTGATGCCGATTATGGATGCGGGTGCGGAGGTGTGGGGACCGATTGGCGGCGCGGCGGGTGATGCGATCAGCCATCTGGTGCAGGGTGCGGTCCGTGCGGTGACGCGGTCATAGCAACGCTACGAGGTTGATTGTGTGCGAGTGACGACGCGGTCGTAATAATCCTCGTAGAGCGGAATGACGCGGGAGGAGCAGAAGTGATCTTGTGCGGTCTTACGCGCGACCTTCGCCATCGTCGCGAGACGAGTTGAGTTGCTGAGCAGGTCAATGGCAGCTTTGGACATAGAGTCGATGTCGCCGACGTTGAAGAGCAGCCCGTTGTGGCCATCGTTGATGAGTTCTGGAACTCCGCCGACGCGCGTTGCGACGCTGGGAACACTGCAGGCCATCGCTTCGAGTGCGGCGAGTCCGAAGGACTCCATCTCACTGGGCATCAGCATAAGATCAGCAAGTGGGAGTAGCTCGTTGACATTATCCTGTTTGCCGAGGAAGTGGATGCGATCCTGCACGCTGTTTTCGCGGGCCAGGTATTCGGCGATACTTCTGTCGGGACCATCACCGATAAGCATCAGGCGTGCGGGAATGGCTTTGGCGACGTGAGCGAAGACCTTGACGACATCCTGAATGCGCTTGACCGGACGGAAGTTCGAGAGGTGGACAAGGAGACGCTCGTCCGGTTCGGCGAAGCGGGGGCGCATGGCAGCGACCAGCTCAGGAGTGCGGACGTAGACGTCGCAGTTCACGAAGTTGCGGATGACTTCAATCTCCGATTCAACGTGGAAGGCCTCGCGTGTGCGGTTGCGGAGATAAGTGGAGATGGCCGTGACGCCGTCGGATTGCTCGATGCCGAATTTCGTGATCGGTAGATAGGACCGATCGAGGCCAACGAGCGTAATGTCGGTTCCGTGCAGCGTCGTGATGAAAGGAAGATGATGACCGCGTGATGCGAGCATCTGCCTGGCTAGCAGCGCACTGACGGAGTGAGGGATCGCGTAGTGGACGTGGAGGAGATCGAGCGAGTAAAACTCAGCAACCTCGGCCATACGTGTCGCGAGTGCGAGATCGTATGGTGGATGCTCGAAGAGTGGATAGTTCGTGACAGCAACTTCGTGGAAAAAAATGTTGGCTTCACGACCAGTGAGGCGGAAGGGTTGCGAGTAAGTGATGAAGTGGATCTCATGGCCGCGTGCGGCGAGTTCGATGCCGAGTTCGGTGGCAACGACTCCGCTGCCTCCGTAGGTGGGGTAACACGTGATGCCGATCTTCATAGGGTTCTCAATCGATTTGTCAGGCTCGTCATTGTGTCAGATTGTTGGACGCGGTTGTCGTTTGATTAGACGCTCGCTTGCTGTTGGCTCGGTGCAAATTTCTTAGGGTTGAGTGACGAGAGGTCCCCATAGTTGATGAGCTGTGGAGCATTTGGTTGCGAGGCTATCGCGGAAATCTCTGCGAGGAGGGCATTGCGTTCGATTTCGCGGTGGGCGCGGAGCCGCGTTGTAATCCGGTCAAGGTCGCTGTCGTTGTAGCCGGGATGACATACGAGTTCGAAGGTTCCTTCGGCGGGCATTTTTTGCAGAAGTTCGCGCAGGGTTTCGGTGTAGAGATTGCCGGTTGCGGAGATGCCGATGGTGCCGTCGGGTGAGAGGATTCGGTGCGTTCGAATCTGAGGCTGCTGTTCGAACTTCGTCTTCAGGCTGCCAAGTAGCTTGACCTCGAGACGACGGAGACGTTTTCCATGGCCTAGAGCGAGGCTCCATTGTTGTTCGAACGGTTGGCGAATTGCGTGAATTGAGTTTTGCTCTGCGAGATTCAGAAGAGGGCGACATACTGCGGGAAAGAGATGAGTATGTTTGTGAGTGTCGAGGTGTGTGGGTTTAATTCCAGCGCGTTGGAGCTTCTGGATTTGAGCGAGAGCTTCGCGCCGGATATCGTCCTGGCTGATTTTGCCGCGCAGCAGGGCTTGAAGGAAGTCGATAAGCGAGGGACGCAAAGATTTTCTGTCGGGGCCGATCAGAGTGGGAATATTTTCAGGCGCCGAGACGGGTATGCCATCGGTGAGGACGATATGACAGCCTACGCCGAGGCTCGGATTCGAATGCGCAACTTTGACGGCATCTTCAAAGGCTGGCCCAGTGGCCATCAGCGTTGTTGAAGTAAGGACGCCAGCGCGGTGGAGCTCTTCGACTGCGCGGTTGACTCCGCGCGTGAGGCCAAAGTCGTCCGCGTTGATGATGAGGCGGGCCATCCCTTCGCCATTTTCGCACAGCGTTGCGGCGGTGCGCGAAGCCTGATCTGCTATGGGCGAACGTGCAGAGTGGTCTTCAGGGGTGTGTCGGCAGAAGACGAGCCCGCCGTTACTGTGTAATCGCCGGGCAGCAATCGCCAGCCGTTCTGTTGGGTATTGAATACGGAGAGCGTGAGCGGATGCAACGTGAGGGTCACGTCCTTCGATTCACCGACAGCAAGTTTCACTCGCTGGAAAGCTGCAAGGCGCTTGTAATCTTCTTTCGCAGCCGAGGGAAGCGTGACGTAGACCTGGGCTATCTCGGTTCCTGCACACTGGCCGGTATTGCGGACAGTGAAATGAACGGTGCGGTACGTGTCATCGACTGCGATGTCCGAGTATGCGTACGACGTATACGACAAGCCGAAGCCGAAGGGAAAAAGCGGCTGCTTGTTGGTTGCTTCGAACCATTTGTAACCGACTTTGGCTCCTTCGTTGTAGGTGAGGTCAAAGGGTTTCACATTGCGCTCCCGGAGCGGCTCGCCAGGTGGGATACCTTCAAGGCCAGGGACGATGGGATGCGGGAGTTGGACTTCGTTTCTCGCAAAGGTGGCGGGGAGTTTGCCGGAAGGATTGACGTCGCCAAAGAGAATATTCGCCAACGCTTGTGCGCCACCGATGCCGGGATACCACATCTCAACGACACCTTTGACGTGATCGACCCACGGCATGCTAACCGGACCACCGGTTTCAAGCACGACAACTGTATTCGGATTCGCGGCAGCCACCGCTTCGATGAGAGCGTCCTGATTGTTCGGCAATGAAAGCGTCGGAGAGTCCATGCTCTCGCTCATAAATTGATTTGCGAAGACGATGGCGAGGCTCGATGATCTTGCAAGACTCGCGGCGGCGGTAGGGTCTGCTCCGTCGCTGTATTTGATGGTGGCTTGAGGTGATTTTGCCTGGATGTTCTTCATCGGTGAAGAAGGAAAGTAGACAGGCTGACCCCACTTCGAGCCGCCGGGTTGCGGATTCGCCGCGTTGCCACCGGGTGCGTCGACCTGTGCGGAACCTCCGCCGGACAGCACCCCTACATCGGCGTGCGATCCAATGAGCGCGATAGTGGTTGCCGATGGTTTTAGCGGGAGTATTTGCCCGGAGTTTTTGAGCAGGACGATGCTCTCCTCGGCGATATGCTGCGCATCCTCGCGCCCGCGGAAGGGATCGACGACTGTGCGGATGGGAGGCTCATCAACGACCCCTGCGGCGAACATGCTGCGCAGAATGCGATGAACCATGTCGTTGAGACGAGACATGGGAACCTGGCCATCTTCAACCGACTTCTTCAGGGGTGCGCTGAAGTAATTGTCGTCGCCGGGCATATCCTGATCGAGCCCGTTGATTGCAGCTTTGACGGTGCTGTGTGTTGCACCCCAATCGGAGAGGACCCAACCCTTGAACTTGAGATCCTTTTTCAGGACCTGGTTGAGCAGATAGTCGTTTTCACAGGCATGGTCGCCTTCGTAGAGATTGTAGGAGCACATGACACCTGAGGGGTCGGCGATGGCAATCGAGATCTCGAAGGCGAGAAGGTCGGACTCACGCAGGGCCTTTTTATCGAGCAGAACGTTGACAACGTTGCGCCCGGTCTCCTGATCGTTCAGGGCGTAGTGCTTGATGTCGTTCATGACATGTTCGGAGAGAACGCCCTTCTCGAGCATGCCGACCATGGTTCCGGCGAGCAGTGGATCTTCGCCGGCGTACTCGAAGTTGCGTCCGTTGCGAGGCTCGCGCATCAGATCGACGCCTCCGCCGATGGACATGTTGAAGCCTTGGGCACGTAACTCGCGGCCGATGACGTCTCCGTAGAGAAAGGCCGCGCCGGGGTCCCAGCTAGCAGCGGCGCCGAGGGCGGAGGGAAGCAGAGTTGCGTATCGGCTTTGGTAGGCGGCCATGCGAACGCCAACGGCAGAGTCAGCGAGGTCGATGTTTGGGATGCCAAGACGAGGGATGCCTGGCATGAAACCCGCGCCGAAGTTCGATCCTGCGGGAATGGGAGCACCCGGGCGCAGAACTCCCCAGCCTGTTCCGTGAACCATCTGAATCTTTTCATCGAGCGTCATCTGGCCGATTACCATGTCGGCGCGTTCATCCGCAGAGAGCGCCTTGTTGCACCAGGGCTTCGTTGTATTGGGATCATCCTGTACACAGGCAGCGCGAGAGTCGAGGGATGAAGTAACAATCACAGCGAAGACAAACGAGAGAGAGAGGACTTGGAACAGGCGACACGACGGCATCGAAGCTCCTTCAAAACTTTTGCGACCTGGTTGGGTTCGTCGCGACACTGGAGGTTTTCCAGATCATCGAGTGTAGATCAACTAAATCGATATAGTAAAGGAGTTTTTCTTGTAATCAATTCGATGGGCGCGAAGAATTAATGCTCTTTTCCGTTTCTATTTTTGGCGAAGAACTGACTCTTGACGGGGAATGCTTTGAATTCAGGCGCATGCCTTCGGCTCGGAGCTGCGTCCTTAGCACATCCTGGTGTCGTCCCGCCGGAAGATGCATGCAGCATCAAAACCGTCGACAATCCCCATGGTCTTCAGGCATCGAAGACACGATGCTGGAGACCATGGGCGAAGTGAAACTAACGACGATAGAAAGCCTGGTTGTATCCACGGAGATAGGCGGCGCGGAACGCGTCACGATAGGGGCCGTAGGGCCCGAGCGAGGGATCGTAGCCAGGAGTCTCATGATAGGCTCGCTCACGCTCAGGATGGCGGCCGTATCCGTTGTAGGCGTCGCGGGCTCCGTTTTCAGAACCGATGCGGAAGCCTTCGTGATCGGCGCGGGCAATCAAGGGTTCAGTGTAGGGCGGTGGCGCAGGAGCCACGGCATAGTAAGGATGCGAAGCACAGCCAGTGATAAGAAAGACGGCTGCGGCAAGAAACGGCAATTCAACACGAGAGAGATTCATGGCGTCCTCACAATTCGATTCGCGTGCGGCTGATTGCGCGCACGTTCGAACAGGTAAACGCTGGTCGAAGAAAAATGTTGCCGAGGAGCCTTGTTTTTGTGCGGTGGCTTAGTTTATTTGTGGTCGCTGGGCAGACGCACAACAAATTCGGTATCGCCGGGTTGAGAGCTGAATCGAATCGTACCGCCGTACTGCTGAACGATTCGTTGTACGATTCCGAGTCCGATCCCGGTGCCAACGCCGACTGGCTTTGTTGTATAGAAGGGGTCGAAGATCTGCGGCTGGCTATCAAGGGGGATGCCAGCGCCGTTATCGCTCACGCTGATGCAGAGATCAACGTGCGAGTCGTCGGGACTGGAACTCTTCTTTTCGGACCAGGTTCGAACGCGAATGTGTCCGTGTTGCGGAACTGCATCGATGGCATTGTCGAGCAGGTTAGTCCATATCTGGTTGAGGCCCGTGCATTCGCTATGCAACGCCGGAAGATCTGGAGCGAAGTTCTTCTCAACGACGACCTCCTTCTCCCGAAATTTGTGGGCGAGGATGACGAGCGTGTCGTGGATGCTGTCATTGATGTCGATGGATTGTTTCTGGCCCTTGCCTTCGTGGGCGTAGGATTTGACAGCGTGGACGAGATCGGTCACCCGGCCGATGCTCTCTTCGATGGTGTTGACCAGTTGCATGCTGGAGATGAGGGCTTCGAGCCAGCTGAGCGCATCCGAGAGCATCTCGCCGCTGAAGTCGTTGCGAAGACGCTCAAGTTCTTTCGCATCCATGCCAATGGAGACGAGCGTGGGCGCCATCTTCCACGCATTCTGAATGTTCGCCGACTCCATCCACTCAGCCAAGGCCTCTTCCGCGTCGCTCTGCTCGAGTGAGTT
Source organism: Edaphobacter sp. (assembly GCA_035570955.1). Taxonomy (GTDB): domain Bacteria; phylum Acidobacteriota; class Terriglobia; order Terriglobales; family Acidobacteriaceae; genus Edaphobacter. The sequence goes on from DATMKY010000108.1 coordinate 14,653, forward strand.
CATTCTCACCGGCTTGTCCGCGGCGAGCGCTTGTTTTTGCAGATCGAACATGCAGTGCTTCTGTTCGCTGGTGAGGTCGCGCTCTTTGAATTTGAGGGAGAGCTCGTGCATTCGCATCAGATTTTCGCGCAGCTGAGAGGCAGCACGGCGAGCGGCCGCACCCGGATTATTCAGTTCATGCATCAGGCCAGCGGCAAGCGTGCCGAGCGAAGCCATCTTCTCCTGCTGCAGAACGATGCTCTGCATCTTCTGGAAACGGTACGACATATTGCTGAGGATGGCTTTGCGTACCTGCGGGCAACTCGTCATGAGGGTCCAGAACTGTTCTTCGTCCAGCCGAAGAAGCCGGCTGTCGGTTGTACTTTCGACAGCTCCAGCATTGGGAACATTGGTCAGAAGAGGCAGTTCGCCAAAGGCATTCCCGCTCTCGATCTTACTGAGCGTCACATCCGCTCCATCCGTTTGAAGCTGATGGACGCGTAGTTCGCCATCGAGCAAGATCCAGAAAAAATGTTCGAGCCCGGCTTGCTTGACGATCGTATCGCCGGCGTTGAAGCGGACCTCATGGACACCAACGAGACAATGCAGCTCGTCGTCTTTGAGGGAGGAGAGAATGGGAACGTTGCGTAATTCGCTAACGAGTTTCTCACTCATTACTTCAATCAGCTTGCCTTGGTCGACCTGGGTTGTTGGGTTCATCGGGGTTAGGGTTTCGTTGCCTTTCACAGTGTTGCCAGATATTGGTGTACAAACTGAATCGCGATGGAGCCTTCTCCTACAGCTGAGGCGCATCGTTTGACCGAGTTGAAACGAACATCGCCGGCGACGAAGATACCGGGAATGCTCGTTTCGAGCAGATAAGGGTCGCGATCGAGCGTCCAGGATTTCGGAGATTGGGTCTTGAGATCGGGGCCGGCGAGGATGAAACCTTTACCGTCGCGACAAAGCTCTTTCGGTAGCCAACTCGTCTTGGGTTCGGCGCCGATAAAGATAAAGAGGGAACTGGTGGGGCGCGCCTCCTCACCCCTCGGAGTCTTGAGCGTGAGGCATTCTAGGTGCCCGTTGCCACCCATTGCGACGACCTCAGTTCCCGTTTCGACCGTGATGTTCGGGGTGGCTTCGATCTGGTCGATGAGGTACTTCGACATGCTGGTAGTGAGCGATTTGCCGCGGACAAGCATGTGAACGTGATCGGCGTAGCGGGAGAAGTGCATTGCTGCCTGCCCGGCGGAGTTGGCACCGCCGACGATATAGACGGCTTCTTCACGACTGGCCATTGCCTCTGTAAGCGCCGCGCCGTAGTAGACACCAGCACCATTGAATTTCTCGGCACCAGGAACGTTGAGCATGCAATAGTCGACCCCGGTGGCAATGAGACAGACGTGACAGGTTACCTCGTGACCGTCTTCCATGGTCAGAATGCGATATTGATTCTCAGTGCGAACACTGGAGACCCGTTGCGTGAGGAATTCGGCACCAAGCCGATTCGCCTGAAGATAGGCACGCTTAGCCAATTCTTCGCCGCTAAGACCTTCAGGAAAGCCAAGATAGTTTTCGATTTTCGAACTGGAGCCTGCCTGTCCGCCGGGAGCCGAAGCTTCAATGACCAAAGTCTTCAGACCTTCCGATGCTCCGTACACACCCGCAGCCAGACCAGCCGGTCCAGCGCCGACGATTACGACGTCGTAGAACTCCTGCTGCGCCTGGGTGCGCAGACCGACCTTGCCAGCCATCTCCGTCGAGGTGGGTTGAACCAGTGCCGTACCGTCGCCGAAGAGGATAACAGGCAGCTTGGTATCATCCAGACCTTTCTCCTTCAGGAGGTCCAATGCATCAGAGTGCGTCTCCGGATTGAGCCACTGGTAGGGAATGCGGTTGCGCGAGAGGAAATCGCGAACGGCGTGATCCATCGGCGACCAGCGGACGCCGACGACACGAATGCCTTCAAACGGTGGCTTATACCCCAGCTTCCAGCTTCCGAGCAGGTCATCCAGAACGGGATATAGCTTCTCTTCCGGCGGATCCCAGGGCTTGTTAAGGTAGTAATGAATCTTGGCTGAGTTGATGGCGCGAATGGCGGCTTCGGTATCGGCGTAGGCAGTAAGGAGGACGCGCTTGGCGTTGGGATAGATCGTCAGGGCCTCCTGCAGAAAGTCGACTCCGGTCATTCCGGGCATGCGCTGGTCCGAGAGAAAGAGGGCGACCGTATCCTTCCGCTCCTGCAGCTGGCGGCATATGTCGAGCGCTGCAGCCCCGGAGGCGGCGCGGACGATGCGGTAGTCCTGGCCGTAGTGGCGGCGCAGGTCCTGGACTACAGCTTCCAGTACGCTGGTGTCGTCGTCGATGGCTAGCAAGATGGGCTTAGGCATATCCCTTTATACTTGGTGACAACTTTTCAATACAGTCCACGTACAATTCGATTGTGGGCGCGGTCTCCGGGGTTCAGAAAGATATCGTTTTCTAAGACAAGGTTTTAAACCAAAAAATAAACGGTTCAGGGCCCAAATTGTCCGAATTGTAGACATTGCACCTACTCCGCCGCAATTGACCGATAAGGGGATTGTGAGCCGCCAAGGTGCGGCAGGAGACAAAGATACCGATGAATCGACTTATTCTTGCCGACAATCAGGCGATCTTCCGCGCGGGCGCAGCACGAGTGCTGGCGCTTGAAGACGATATGCGCATCGTTGCCCAGTGCGAAGATGGAGAACGGCTGCTGGCTGCCATTGATGCCCTGCGGGGGTCCGTTCTGCTGGTTGCGGCCAGTCTTCGGGTCGATCTGAGGGACCTCGTCGCGCGCATACGATCTGTGGAAAGCCGCGTCATTCTTGTGGTCGAGAACGGCGAGCAGGTTGCGGAGGATCTTGTCGGACTCTTTGACGGTATTCTGTCGCGGAACATCTCTGGAAACCTCCTGGTCGACTGCGTTCGGCGCGTCGCCCATGGAGAGAGGTTCGTGCAGCGTTCCAATGTCATGACGATGCAGGCGGCAGACAGCGTCGGTACACGAGTGCGCGATCGACTTACGCCCAAAGAGATGCAGATTGTCGCGCTGATCGTACAGGGTTGCAAGAACAAGGACATCGCCGTGCAACTGGGAACCAAGGAGCAGGTGATTAAGAACTACCTGCGAAGTATCTATGACAAGACGGGAGTCTCTGACCGGCTGGAACTGGCACTGTTTACGATCCATCACCGTGCGCTTGCCGAGGCAGCGACAAAGGCCGGGAATCTGATCCACATGAAGACGGCGTAGAAGATTCAGAGGAGACAAAAAGGCGTCCCGGAGGACGCCTTTCTCTTTTACATACCCATCTGGTCGGATTGCTTCTCCGCTGCAGGACTTGCATGGCCGATCTTCTCAGCGACGCTCTTGGCCTGCGTGAAGAGGAACAGGTAATCTGGGCCGCCGGCCTTGGAGTCGGTCCCGCTCATGTTGAACCCGCCAAAAGGATGGGCGCCGACCATTGCACCAGTGCATTTGCGGTTGAAGTAGAGATTGCCGACGTTGAACTCCTCGCGAGCGCGGTCCAGTTTCTCACGCGAACTGGTATAGATAGCTCCTGTCAGGCCGTACTCCGTGTTGTTCGCGATTGCGAGCGCATCGTCGAAGCTGTGTGACTTGATCACAGCCAGCACTGGCCCGAAGATCTCTTCAAGGGCGATCCGCGCATTGGGAGCAATGTCCGCAAACACGGTTGGCGCAATGTAATAACCGTCCTCCGGAGTTCCGATCGCGCTCCCCCCGTTCAGCAGCGTACCCTCTTTTTTACCTATCTCGATGTATTCGAGGATCTTCTTGTAGGCCTTCTGGCTGATGACGGGCCCGGTATAGACATTCTCCGCGGGGTCACCGGTCTTGATCTTCGCCACGCGTTCCCGCAGGCGATCGCAGAAGGTGTCGTAGATGTCGGCCGCGACGATCGCTCGCGAACAGGCGGAGCACTTCTGCCCGTTGAAGCCAAAGGCACTCGCGACGACGCCATCAAGCGCGGCATCGATATCCGCGTCGGCTTCGACGATGATCGAGTCCTTGCCGCCCATCTCCAGGATGGTGCGTTTGATAAAGATTTGACCCGGCTGCGTCTTGGCGGCGCGCTCGTGAATCTCCAGGCCGACAGCCTTCGAGCCGGTGAAGGCGATGAAGCGGGTCTGCGGATGAACGACGACAGCAGCACCGAACTGCTGTCCCTCACCGGGGCAGAAGTTGACGACGCCATCGGGCAGCCCGGCCTCTTCCAGGAGTTCCATGAATTTTGCTGCAATTGTCGGTGAGTCAACGGAAGGCTTTAAAATGACAGTGTTTCCACAAACGATCGACGCAGCGGTCATTCCGGCCATGATGGCGAAGGGAAAGTTCCACGGCGGGATCACCGCGCCGACGCCGAGAGGAATATAGCGAAGCTGATTACGCTCGCCGGGCAACTGAATCGGCGTTGTCGCCTGGCTCAATCGGAGAGCTTCACGGCCGTAAAACTCAAGGAAGTCGATCGTTTCGCCCACGTCGGCGTCGGCCTCAGCCCAGTTCTTGCCGACTTCGAGCGTAAGCCAGGCGCAGAACTCGAAGCTACGCTCGCGAATCATGGCCGCAGCTCGGAAGAGCAAGTCTGCGCGCTGCTCGACGGGTGTGCGGCTCCACGTCGTAAACGCAGCCTGCGCGGCCTGCATAGCGGGCTCAACATGCTCAGCGCCGGCATGCTGGTGAACCCCGATGACCTCGGCAGGGTGCGCCGGATTCATCGAGTGAATCTTGCCTGAGGTTTTCAGACGCTTGCCGCCGATGACGAGGTCGTACTCGCGGCCGAGCTGGTTGCGCACCTCGTCGAGAGCTTCCTGCATCCTGCGCTTGTTTTCCGGCCGGGTGAAGTCGACGAAAGGCTCGTTGGTGAAGGGGCTCTGCGGCACTTTGGCCGGAGCAGAGGGGGTAAGATTTGCAGTAGCCATAACCAGTCGATTCTAGCGCGTAGGGCAGTCTGCCGTCGCGCTCCATAAAGTGAAATCAGGTTTTCCTTTATTCGATGCTTTAAGCACCTCATTCGATTGCGCACAGCACCTACTTGCCCTGGGTAATCTCTTCGGTCTCCTTCGACATCGTCGCAGTGCGTTCGAGCTTATCCCAGTTGAAGGGCTTGCCGTCGATCGCGCGTTTGACGGTTTTGAACAGCACGACCGAAAAGAGCTGACGATAAGTAAATCGCTGAATCCAGATATGGAAGAGAAGCCAAACGTCGCCCTTGCTTGCGGGATGTTTGCGTTCCAATGCAAAGGCAAGCGCGGATGCTGCGAAGTCGATTGCAAGAAACGCGATGAAAAACGCCAGCAGTTTGTAGAAGCTGTCCGTCGATGCCGTCTCCGGGTGGAAGTGTTTGTCCACGAGGAAGTGAATCACTCCCGCAACGAACATGACATCGATCAGCGGCGAGACCAGCGGCAGGATGATCTGAAATATCAGAATGTTGGGCAGTGCGAAGAGTCCCATCGCAAGATGTTTGGTGATCGCGCCCTTGTGCTTGTAGATCGCCTGGAGGATTCCGAAGGACCAGCGGAAGCGTTGGCGGACGAGGCCGTCTGCGTTGACCGGCGCCTCAGTAAAAGCCAACGCGCGGTCTTCATAGATGACGCTGTAACCCTGTTCCAGCAGGTTCATCGTTAGATCGGCGTCTTCGGCTACGGTGTTTGAGTGGTAGCCGCCGCCGATTTTTACCGGAGCCGTCCGCCACGCGCCGATTGCTCCGGGCACCACCATGACAACGTCGAAGAGATCCAGCGCACGGCGCTCAAAGTTCTGACTGGTGATGTACTCGAGTGCCTGCCAGCGTGTCCACAGGTTGACGCGATTACCGACCTTGGCATTTCCGGCGACGGCGCCAATCTTCGAGTTCGCAAAGTGAGGCACAAGATTCGTAATCGCATCGTGCGCGATCACGCCGTCGGCATCAATGCCAACATAAATCTCTTCGTCAATTCTCTCGAGCGCATAGTTCAGCGCGTCGGCCTTACCGCCGTTCGGCTTAGTCAGCACAGTCAGGCGCCCCGAGGCGATATCAGCTGGATACGCCTGGCGCGCGACCTCGTAAGTGCGGTCCTTCGATCCGTCGTCGATGACGATGATGCGAATGTTCTTGTAGTTCGACATCATCACCGAGCGAATTGTGCGAACGATGACTTTCTCCTCGTTGTAGGCAGGAATCAGTACCGCGACCGTTGGTTGATAGTCGGGAGTGGCGTAGTTCTTTCGTTTGCGGAACCGGTCGATGATGGCAAAGATACCGATGATGATGAGCCTCGCGCTCATCAGGATGTCGCCGATGAAGAAGACACCCACCACAAAATAGTGGAAGAAACTATAGAAGAAGAAGGTGATCGAGTCTGCCCGTGCCTGCCATCGCTGGCGAGGCGTAAGCGGAGGCATCACCTCAGCACGAGTTTTTCCGACAAGCTCCGAGACCGGAACGATCTCAAATCCGCGGGCTCGCAGGGCATCAATCAGCAAAGGTAGCGTCTGGACGGTTACAGTTCGGTCTCCTCCACCGTCGTGCAGAAGAATGATGGAGCCTCGGTTCCACGGCTTGGTGTCCATCTCCTTGATCTGCTGAAAGACGCTGTCGATGATCTCCTGAGGCGTCTTGCGCGGATGCTCATCCCAGTCGTTGGTGTCGATCTTGTTGCCGACGATGACGTATCCGAGGCCTTCAATGCGATCGACGGGGGCGGCCTGGTCGTTGGTATCGGGCTCTTGGTCGATGGAGTACGGCGGCCGGAAGTAGAGCGGCTGCACTCCGAGTTCCGAGGCGAACAGGCGCTCCGTCAGGTTTAATTCAAGGTCAGCCTGACGGTTTGAGATTTCCGAGATATCCGGATGCGTCCAGGTATGATTGCCAATTTCGTGTCCTTCACGATAAACCCTGCGCATTACACCGATGTAGTCTTCGGCCACCTCGCCGATCATAAAGAACGTGCCCTTCACGTTCTTCCGCTTGAGAATGTCGAGAATCTTTGGAGTCCAGTCAGGGTCGGGACCGTCATCGAAGCTGAGCGCGACCTTCTTCGGATGGTACCCGTACTGCTCTACGGTGTAGGAGAGCGGATAGGAGTCCATCGACTCCTGCGTAATCATGCGATAGTCAACCGGCACGGAGTCGTCATCGTCCATCGTAACGATACGTCTTCCGTTCTGCGGCTTGCGCGTAACGCGCAGAATGTCGCCTTCACCTTCTGTGTCGACGTCATATCCGGGCTCAACCTGCGCTAGTTCCTTCACCGGGTTTGAGCTCAAGGGATGATCCCAGATCTTCCACATTGAATTATCTTCCGAGCCCAGCTTCCATAGCGCGTACGTCTGGATGCCAAGCGTGCGCGCGCCCCGCATCTGGTTCAGAATCGTCGTTGCATCGAGAAACCAGACCTGGTGACGCACGTGTTCATCCACATCGTCGTAGGCGAAGTGTGCATTCAGGGAGTCGTCATCGAGATCGATCTGCGACTCTGAGTCAGAAGCCTCCTGCCAGGCATCCTGGGTTGAGAGGGGGATCTGATCCAACGTCTTTACAGGAGCAGGTTTCTTTTTGGCGCCAGGTTTGCCGGAGTCCGGCGGGGGCAGTGTCGTCTTCCAGTCATAGCCATAGCTGCCAAGCGAACAGATGATCTTCTCTTTAGGAACTGTCTTGAGAATCTCTTTTAGATTGTCGAGAAACCAGTCCTGCGAGGCGATCGGTCCGGGCTCGTCACCGTTGTGCTCGTCGTAGTTCATCACCAGCAGTCCGTCGGAGTGGTCGGCCACGAACTTCAGGTCCCAGTCAGGATCACCCACGGGGGTGTTGACGTAAAGGCGCAGATTGCGCGGATGAAGGTCGTCGTAGAGCGTGGCAAGCAGCGCTCGAAAGCCCGGCTGGGCTGTAGTAGGAATCTCCTGAAAATCGATGGTCAGGCCGCGATACGTTGGATTCGCTGCAAGAAACTTGTCGATCTGGGTTACGAAGCTTGCCCGCCTTCCTGGATCGGAGAGAAAGTTGCCGATCTCGGGAACCGAGATACCCTTTCTCGGATCGAAGTTATTGACGAGCGGGAAGATATCGAGGTTGACGTGGTTGGTGGCGATGGCGCGAGCGACTTTGGCCTCGCGATCGACCTGATGTACCGTGCCGCGCTCGATCAGAGGGTAGGGAGTATTGTCAGAGGCGTAAGCCTTGATTACCCCGTCCGGCGTGATGACGTGCAGCCACTCTGGGAAGAGAAGGTCGACCTGGGCGATGTGCTGCTTCAGCGAAGAGTAGCTCGCTGGATCGTCCTCGACATAATATGCAGCGCGCAGACCTTCGCCTGAGTTTAGAGGGACGTCGGCGGGCTTGGTGTCGGTTCTGCGATGGGCCGATCGGCGAAGCTTGGCCGAAGGTGCTGCTGGGTTGGCAAGTGCACGAAGGTTATGTTTCTGCGCCTTGAGGAAGAGCTCGGGCAACGGCTTCATACGAACAAGCCCAATGACAAAGATGCTTCCGAAAAGTAGGCCCACCAACGCAAGAATGTTTGAGATACGGCGCAGCCGCTTCCAGCGCTTGCGTTGTGGGTCGTAGAAGACTTGTTTGTTCATCGAAGATGCGGAGCGCTCGTCGCCTGGGTTATGTCCCATCGTATGCAGCGGGGATGCCAGAGTCAACGCATCCCCACAGCGGACTTGCGCCTCCACAGTATGATGCAAAGACATGATGCAACGTAACTTGAAGACCAGGCTCTATGGTGCGCTTGCCCTCGCGGCGGGTCTTGCCCTGCGTCTCTGGTTCATCTCCCATGCTGCGCGCATCGATGGCGATACGCTGCTCTACGGGAGCATCGCCAAAAACTGGATGCAGCATGGAGTCTATGGTTTTGCCCAGTCCGCTAGCGGTCCAATACCTACGCTGATTCGCCTACCCGGTTATCCGCTCTTTCTAATGATTTGTTTCAGGGTGTTCGGGGTGGAGAACTACACCGCTGTGATGTACGTTCAGTGCGCGATCGACCTCGTCACTTGTCTTTTGATTGGGGCTTTGACGAGAAGACTGTTCGGCCACTGGGCTGCAATGGCTGCTCTCTGGCTCTCCGCACTGTGCCCATTCACGGCAGCTTATACCGCGGCCCCGCTGACGGAAGTCCTTACGCTCTTCTGCATCGCTTTGGCGTTTTACAGCCTCGACTGTTGGAGGGGTGCGGGCGCGGGATTCAGCCGCTGGCTTTGGGTAGGTGCCATCACAATGGCTTACTCGGTTCTGCTGCGGCCCGAGCAGGGATTACTCGCTGCTTCCGTAATTCCAGCGATGCTCTGGATCGTGTGGCGACAGGATGAGCCGCGAGGTTTGACGCGCAAGGGATTGCCGGTCGCTGTCGCTGCTCTTCTTGTCCTGTTTCCGTTATTACCGTGGACAGTCCGTAACTGGCACACCTTTCACGTCGTCCAACCGCTCGCCCCGCGCACTGCGACCGATCCCGGAGAGCTGATTCCTACAGGCTTCCAACATTGGTATCGTACCTGGGCCATCGATTTCGCTTCGACAGAGGAGGTTTACTGGAACTATGACAGCGCCCCTATCTGGATAGGCGATCTTCCTGCCCGGGCCTTCGACTCAGACGATCAGTTCAATCGGACGGCCGCGGTTCTGTCTCAGTACAACAAGAACTACAACGCCACCCCTGCGCTCGAGAAAAGCTTCGAAGCACTCGCGCAGGAGCGAATTCACGAGAATTCCTTACGCTACTATGTCGCTCTGCCCGCGGCCAGACTCTTGAACATGCTCTTTCGCCCACGCGCCGAGATGCTGGAGGTTCCGCTTGAGTGGTGGCGTTGGCGGCAGCATCCCGAGTTGACCCTCCTCAGTGCTGGACTCGCTGCAGTTAACCTTGCGTACTTTGTTCTGGGGTATGTGGGCCTGGTTCGATGGTGGCGAAACGGCTGGAAACCAAGCTCAGCTGTTGCGATGGCAATGGTGGGGTTCGTTGTCCTGCGGTGCGCGCTGTTGCTTACCCTCGACAACTCCGAACCACGGTACACGCTCGAATTCTTCCCGTTACTTTTCGTGTGGGGAAGTTTCCTCTGGTCCGACATCTCGATTAGACAAAAGACGCTCTAGTGCTGATCGACTGTTGTCTTGCTATCCGTCTTGATCTGGTACTGTTTCTCGTCGATCTTTTCGTTGTATTTGATGTTGGTATAGACCGCAGTCCGATAATCCTCCGACGGCATATAGAAGCTCTGCTTGAGCGAGATACCACGCACCGGGTCGACCCAGATCGTCATATGGGTACAGTTATTCTTCACGGCAGGATCTTTGGGAACCAGATCGAGCTTCGCAGTTTGCACGCCGTCTATCACCTCATCTCCTAAATCGGAGATCGTCCATGCCTTGGCGAGGTCGGTGCCGCTGCCGCCAAAGCCCAGGGTCAGAAAACTTTCCATCTGTCCCTGATTTTTGGAGGTCAGAACTGTCAGATGGTTGGTTCCGGGTTCATAGACGCGAATGCGGCCGTCGTGGTAATCCAGAAATTTGACCGCCGGTGAGGTGATCTTCGCGCCCATTACCGTCGATGCTCCAACTCTCTTGAAGTAGATCGTGCCTGTCTGTGTTGTCGTTTCCTTGACGACACGTTCGTAGAGATCCCAGCGAAAGTTTGCTTCAGCAGCCTGGAATTTCTTACTCGCCGTATCCATCTGTCGCAGGACTTCGTCGAGGTGACCAGGTTTTGGCTGCGCGTGCAAGTTGGCTGGCGTCACCGCCAGAACAAGAACGGCGAAAAGAAACGATGCATTGATTCGGCAATATCTAGGCATGAACCGTCTACTCCCAACGGAAATTGGATGCTATTTCGACGCTAGATGTTAGCGGAGCACCCACGCATTATAGGCGACTACCCTGTGCTGGGCGTCATAAACCGCCTCATAGTGATCGAGCGTGACCTCGCCGGAGATTGGTTCGATAACCCGCAAAATAGCGGCCTTACGCTCGGCATCCGTCTTCGCTCCGTCAAGATCGTCGGCGCGAATTTGGTAGATAAATCGGCTGCTCTCGCCATCGCGCCCGGCCTCTCGGACGAGCACTTCACTCGCGTGCAGCGCGACCGTCTCGACGGGCTTGTCATTAAAGTTGATGAACCACGGTGAGACGAACATGAAGAGCAGAATTGCAGTTACCATGACGTCGTAGTGAAAGCTTCCGCGCTCGTAAGACCAGAAGATGTAATTGCGAATCAGTTTGAACATGAGTTAATTCCTGCCCGTCTGTTTGCCGATGACGGTATCGCCGTTCATGTAAGGGACGAGCGCTTCTGGAACTCTGATGCTCCCGTCGGCCTGTTGGTAGTTCTCGAGAATTGCGAGGTACGTGCGGCCCACGGCGAGTCCGCTGCCGTTGAGCGTGTGAAGAAACTCACTCTTCTTCGCGCCCGTGGGACGATAGCGGATATTCGCCCTCCGCGCCTGGAAGGCCTCGAAGTTCGAGCACGAAGAGATTTCGCGATAGAGCTGTTGGCCCGGGAGCCAGACCTCTAGATCATAAGTCTTCGACGAAGCGAAGCCCATGTCGCCTGTGCATAGCAGCATGCGGCGGTAAGGCAGTCCGAGCTTTTCCAACACAGTCTCTGCATGGCGGGTCAGTGCCTCGTGCTCCGCGTAAGAATCTTCCGGTTTCGCAAACTTCACCAGCTCAACCTTCTGAAATTGGTGTTGCCGGATCATCCCCCGCACATCTTTGCCATAGCTGCCCGCCTCGGAGCGAAAACAAGGCGTATAGGCGCAGTACGAGATAGGAAGTTGCGCTTCATCGAGTGTCTCATCTCGAAACAGATTCGTAACCGGAACCTCCGCAGTGGGAATGAGCCAGTGATCGCCATCCTGAAATTCACCTGGCTGATACGGTCCCTTGTCGTCGCAGTGGAACTGATCTTCGGCAAATTTCGGAAGCTGCGCCGTGCCAAATAGCGACTTTGAGTTGACCATATAAGGCGGCAGAACCTCGGTGTATCCGTGTTCCCGCGTGTGCAGATCGAGCATGAAATTCGCCAGTGCGCGCTCAAGCCGAGCTCCCTGGCCGAAGTGGACAACAAAACGTGCCCCGGAGATCTTCGCAGCGCGATTGAAATCGAGGATGCCGAGTGCCTCGCCAAGCTCCCAGTGCGGTTTGGCAGGAAAGTCGAATTTCGGCTGCTCGCCCCAGACTTTTTCCTCGCGATTGCCGTGCTCATCCTTGCCGACAGGAACTGAGTCTTGTGGCAGGTTTGGCAGGGTCTGCATGATTTCGCGCAGACGCTCGTCCGTGGTCATCGCCACCGTCTCAAGAGATTCAACCTGAGCTTTCAGCGAGCGGGTCTGCTCGGTCAGTTCCGTCGCATCGCCACCGGAGCGCCGGAGTTTAGCAATCTCGTCGGTCAACTTGTTACGCTGCGCCTTCAAGGTTTCAACCTGCGTAATGGCGTCGCGCCGTTCTCGATCTACTGCAGCAAAATCGCCTAATGCGGCGTCGGGATCCATGCCACGTGTACGCAGTTTTTCTTCGACAAGGGCGAGATTCGCCCGTACAAATGCAAGATCAATCATTACTTTGCATTTTAGCGTCTTGTGGACACTTACTGGGAGGAAGTGAGGGAGAACGGTTACTCTGGATAAGATGAAAGTTATCCATCAAGAGGCTATCAGTGGCGACTGCAGTACGCGATAAAAGCCCCAAGGGTCCCGACATGCGCGTGACCGTCGCCGGCATTGAGCTGCGTTCGCCTGTGATCGCAGCCAGCGGCACTTTCGGCTACGGCGTTGAGTTCGAAGATGTCGTCTCACTCGATCGCATCGGCGGCTTCGTCACCAAAGGACTGTCTCGGGAACCGATGGCAGGCAATCCTTCGCCACGCATCATCGAAACCGCAGCGGGCATGATGAACGCAATCGGCCTGCAGAATGTTGGGGTGAAGGCTTTTATTGAAGAAAAGCTGCCGAAGCTTCAAAAGCTCAGCGGTACGGCCGTTATTGCAAACGTCTTCGGCTCTACGATGGACGACTATCTCGAGGTTATTCACGCTCTCAACGACGCGCCCGGCATCGCGATCTATGAGTTGAACGTAAGCTGCCCGAACACGAGCCATGGAGGCATGGTCTTCGGAACAGATCCGCCTTCGCTGTGGGAGCTCGTAGCACGTGCCAGGGCTGCAACGCGGCGTCCGCTGATGGTAAAGCTCTCTCCTAATGTGACGGATATCGGTCTGATGGCTCGCGTTGTCGAGGATGGCGGCGCCGAAGCCGTCTCGCTCGTCAACACTTTTGTTGCCTTGTCGATCGATGTGGAGACCCGGCGCCCACGCATCGCCAACGTCACCGGCGGGCTCTCTGGTCCGGCGATCAAGCCAATCGCCGTGCGGATGGTGCACGAGGCAGCGAACGCGGTGAAGATTCCCATCATCGGAATGGGCGGAATCGTGCGTGCCGAGGATGCAGCGGAGTTCATGATGGCTGGTGCGACTGCCGTGCAGGTCGGTACTGCGAGCTATGCGGATCCACGCGCCGTCGAAAACATCGCCAATGGGCTGAAGCGCTGGTGCGCGGCGCATGATGTTGCCGAAGTTCGCTCGCTTACAGGGTCGGTGAAGATGGGTGCGCTGTAGCTCTCTAAAACGCGAGCTGCCTCGCTCGAATAAAATAAAAGGCGATGATTCAACACAGCACTGATCCCTCTGCACCCGTTTCCGACCTTCTTCCTATTCGCCGCGCTCTTCTCTCCGTTACCGATAAGACGGGTCTCGTTGACTTCGCCAAAGCGCTGGTTTTCTTTGGCGTCGACCTCATATCGACCGGAGGAACTGCCAAGGCCCTGCGCGAAGCAGGCCTTCCCGTGCGCGACATCAGCGACCTTACTGGCTTTCCCGAGATGCTCGACGGTCGAGTCAAGACGCTTCATCCGAAGGTCCATGGCGGCATCCTGCACATTCGCGACAACGCCGAGCACATGGCCTCGGTTACCGAGCATGCGATCGAACCAATCGATATGGTCGTGGTCAATCTCTACGCCTTCGAAAAAACATCTCAGCGGCCAGCGGTTTCGTTCGCCGACGTCATCGAAAACATTGATATCGGTGGCCCGTCGATGGTTCGCTCGGCGGCGAAGAACTTCTCCGATGTTGCTATTGTGACTTCAGTCGCCGACTACTCCGTTCTTGCGGATGAGATGGCTGCGAACGGCGGCAGTCTCAGTCGTGCCACACGATGGCGTCTCTCTAAGGCTGCGTTCTCGGTAACTGCCGCCTACGACGCGGGGATTGTAAACGCCTTGGAAAGCATCGAGTCTCCGAGCGGCAAGGCCGTCTTCGCGCATGACAAGCTGCCGGAAACGATTCGCGTGATTGACCCTCTTCTGCAGACCCTTCGATACGGCGAAAACCCCCACCAGAAAGCCGCACTGTATACCGACGGCAGCGGAAAAGGCATCGCCAATGCCCAGCAACTTCAAGGCAAAGAGCTTAGCTACAACAATATCGTCGACCTCGATGCCTGCTGGGAGCTAGTCAGCGAGTTTGACGAACCGGCCGCAGCCATCATCAAGCACACCAACCCCTGTGGAGCTTCTACCGGCGCGAGCATCGTTGAAGCCTACCGCCGTGCCCTCGAAGCTGACCCAGTCTCTGCTTTCGGCGGAGTCATCGGTATCAATCGAGAGGTCGATGGCGCTGCCGCTGAGGAGATAGCTAAACTTTTTGTTGAGGCAATCGTCGCTCCATCGTTCACTCCAGAGGCTTTAGAGCGTTTCGGGTCAAAGAAAAATCTTCGCTTGATTGAGATATCTCCCGCCGTAACGCCGCGAGTCCTGAAGCAGGTATCCGGCGGGTTGTTGGTTCAGGACGCCGACCGTCTCCGCATCACAGAAGCGGACCTCAAGATCGTCACCCAACGTCACCCCACAGCCGAGGAACTGCGGGCTTTGCTGTTCGCGTGGCCGGTTTGCAAACACGTCAAATCAAACGCGATTGTTTATGCGCGTTTCAGCGAGGGCCATGGGCAGACGGTCGGCATTGGAGCCGGCCAGATGAGCCGGGTCGATGCGGCACGTTTTGGTGCCATGAAGGCGATTCTGCCCCTGAAAGGAACGGTCGCCGCTTCGGATGCCTTCTTCCCGTTCCCGGACGGCCTGGAGACGATCGCCAATGCGGGAGCGACCGCAATCATTCAGCCCGGTGGTTCAGTACGCGATGCAGAGGTTATTGCTGCAGCAGACCGGCTTGGCGTGGCTATGGCAGTCACTGGGGTCCGCCACTTCCGGCACGGATAAATACTGCCATTTCGATGGTTCGCGGATATAATCGCCTGCATGCTGCGCAAATGACGAATCCTGCCGTCTGCATCCAATACGCAGGCGGTATCGTCTAAGTATTTGGTGACTTTGCACTGCTTTCGGCTCCCATTCCGTTGGCACAGGAGATTCAACTCATGACCTTGCTCTCACGTGCCTCTTCCGTCCGCACTCTGCCTTTAATCCCCTTTGCCGCCCTCCTTTTTGCGGCCCAGACCATGGCCGCGCAGGCACCATCGGCGGCAAAGTTGGCTCCCGCGCCCGCTACTATAACTGAACCTGATCGCTCCTCTTCGTACTACCACTACGGTCTCGCCCGTCTGTATGAGGATATGGCGGTGAACGCTGGCCGCTCGGACTACGCGACCCAGGCAGTGGAGCAGTATAAACTCGCGCTCGATGCTGATCCGAACTCCCGCTTGCTGCAGGATGGGTTGGCCGATCTCTACTTCAAGATAGGGCGTATTCGCGAGGCTGTGGCTGCTGCGCAGGACCAGGTCAGCAAGAATCCTGACGACGCTGAGGCACACACGCTGCTTGGCAAGGTTTATCTGCGTTCACTTGGCGACATGCAGAGTGCGCAGTCCGGCCAGATGCTGCAACTGGCTATCGGCGAATATGAAAAGCTCGCCCAGCTTAAACCAAATGACATCGAGACACACCTTCTGCTCGGCCAGCTCTACGGCCTGAATCATGACTCCGCGAAAGCAGAGGCCCAGTTCAAGCTCGCCCAGGCAATCGACGCCAACTCCGAAGAGGTTGCACTCAACATGGCGCGGCTCTACAGCGAGCAAGGGGACCCGAAACGCGCTGCTGAAGTTTTGAACGGAATACCCGTCGATGAGCGGTCTCCCCGCATCGAGTTCGCGCTTGGTGCCAGCTATGAGCAGATGAAGAAGAACAAAGACGCGGTGGCTGCCTATCACCGTGCGCTCGATATGGAGCCCGACAATCTCGATACGGAGCGCGCGCTTGCCAATGCTCTCTCGAATGACGGTCAGCTCGACGAGGCTCTTAAAGTACTTCAAGGCATCGTTGCGGTCGAGCCTCAGGATGGGCAGTCGCAGGTTCGTATCTCAGACATTCAGCGGCGGCAAGGTCACTATGAGGATGCGCTGAAGACCCTCGAAAAGGCTAAACCGCTTGCTCCCGATTCGCTCGAGCTGACTTACAACGAAGCCCTCATCTACGACTCTCTCGGCCGCTACGATGAAGCGATCGGTGTACTAACCAAGCTGGTGTCTGACACGGAACGCGCAGACGGAAAATACTCAGAAGGAGAGAAAACCAACCGATCTATCTTCCTTGATCGCCTCGGTATCCTTTATCGCGAAGTAAACAAGACCGCGGAAGCCGTTGCCACCTACAAGAAGCTGATGCAACTCGGCGGAGACTATATCAAAAGCAGCTATTCCGGCCAGATCGATGCCTACCGCGACGCTCATCAGTGGAAGGAATCCACCGTTATTGCCGCGGAGGCTGCAAAAGCTCTGCCCAACGATCACGCTGTCCAACTCATGTACGCTGGACAACTCGCCGATACTGGCAAAGTTGACGAGGGTGTTGCGCTCGCGAAGGCCCAGCTTGCTGTGACAGCCGGATCGCCCGACGAACGTGATTCGCGCCTCGCCCTGGCCACGATGTACACGCGCCTGAAGCGTTGGCAGGAGGCTTCGGCTGAACTCGATAAGGCCGACGCGTTGGCCACTAAGCCTGACGAAAAGCTCTACGTCTACTTTCTGCGCGGCTCACTCTATGACCGGCAGAAACTCTACGATGAGGCCGAGACCGAGTTCCGGAAGGCTCTCGCCATCGACCCGCAGAACCCCACCGTTCTGAACTATCTGGGCTACATGCTGGCCGATCGTGGCGTGCGCCTGCCCGAAGCCCTCGCGCTGATCCGCAAGGCAGTCGATCTCGATCCACAGAACTATGCATTCCTCGATTCACTCGGCTGGGTCTACTACAAGTCTGGCCAGTATCAACTCGCGGAGGAAAATCTGCGCAAGGCCAATGAGCGCGGCAATTCTGATCCCACGGTTCACGATCATCTGGGCGAGGTCTATGAAAAGACCGGCAATCTAAAGATGGCCGTTGCACAGTGGGAGCGGTCGATGACGGAATACGCAAGCTCACTGCCTGCGGACGCCGATCCGGCTGATGTGTCCAAGGTGCAGCATAAGCTCGAGAACGCACGAGTGAAGCTGGCCAAGGTGGCGGCCTCATCCCACGAATAATCATTACTCTCCCGTTACACTGAAATCTGACCATGGCAATCGATCTCCATCGATGCGCGGTTGTCGGAGATCCGGACGATCCTCTTCTGACCCGCGTCTATTCTGCGCCTTCACGGCCTTCGCGAACCGCCTTTCAACGCGATCGCGAGCGCATTGTGCAGTCTCGCGCCTTTCGCCGTCTCGCCGGTAAGACTCAGGTCTTTACCAGCCGCGCCTCCGATCACTTTCGCAGCCGTCTTACCCACACCATCGAAGTCGCGCAGATCGCACGCGCTACCGCGGCCTCTCTCGGCCTCGATGAAGATCTCGCCGAGACGTTGGCTCTCGTCCACGACATCGGTCATCCGCCCTTCGGACACGCTGGTGAGCGCGCACTCGACCGTTGCCTCAGCCGTCATGGCCGCCGTTTCGACCACAACATTCACGCGCTACGCATCGTCGAGCACTTCGAGCAGCGTTACGCCGCGCATCGTGGGCTCAATCTCACTCTCGGCGTTCGCGAGGGCATCATCAAGCACTCACGTGACTACATTGCCGAGCAGCATCCCGAACTCTCTGAATATTTTCTTGATCAACGTCCGCCGCTTGAAGCACAGTTGATCGACCTTGCTGACGAGATCGCGTACCTCACCGCAGATCTTGACGACGGAGTGGAGTCAGGTTTGCTGGAAATTGGCCACATCCGCGAGCACGTCGACATCCTCAGACGGTGTTATCGCACGGTCGAAAAAGAGCACGCGGGAGTCGATGAGAAGTTTCTCTTCAATGAAGCGTTACAGCTGATGCAGAACGTTCTTACCGACGATCTGATCGCAACAACCGGCCAAAACGTGGCCGCCATCGGTGCGGAATGCCTTGCAGATATTCGACGCCACCCGATGCGGCTCGCAGTCTTTTCACCGCACGTCGAAGCCGAGCGTCTGCAGGAGAAGCGCTACCTTTATGACACTCTCTACACTTGCGGGCCACTCGAAACCGAACACAACAAAGCGGAAGAGGTCGTCACCGCTCTCTTCGATTACTGGATCAACGATCCCGAAGAGCTGCCTGCCAGCTATTTCGAAGAAGTGGAGAAGGAAGGGCTTTCACGTGTCGTTGCCGACTACATTGCCGGGATGACCGACGCCTTCATTCTTCTGCAATACGCCCAGATCAAGCGAGCCGTCCGCTTTTAGCTGGCAAAATTGGCAGTCCGCGAAAGTTCATGCAGGCGTAGAATTCCAGCCAAATGAACTTCAGCCCCGGTAACATCACAGCGCTTATCATCGCAGCCAGTTTTGCGGCCGGGCTGAATATCTATGCCACCGTGCTGACTCTGGGGATTCTCGCGCGGACGCAATGGGTTGCTTTGCCGCCCGGCCTCGACTCGTTAGGCCACACGTGGGTTCTCTTAGTCTGCGGCATTATGTTCGCGATGGAGTTTGTTGTGGACAAGATTCCTGCCTTCGACATGGTGTGGAATATGCTGCACACCGTCGTGCGTGTTCCTATCGCTGCTCTCGTCGCGTACCACGCCAGCGCGCAGCTTAGTCCGCAGATGCAGGTGTTGGCGACCGCGCTGGGAGCTGGAATTGCTTTGGCTTCTCACGGTACAAAGACGGCTTTGCGGGCTGCGGTCACGCCGAGCCCCGAACCGGTCACTAACATCGCGCTTAGTTCAACCGAGGATATCGCTGCAATCGGCCTGACGTGGTTTGCAACACACCACCCGATCCTCGCGGCCACCATTGCTCTCGGGCTTTTGATCGCAGCGATTCTGGCTGTGCGAGCAATTCTGCGCGCAATTCACAAACCTTTGAGAAAGCTCTTCGGTATGGAGCAGGAAGGCAGTAAGTCTGCAGCGAAGCCAGTAGGCTAGTGAGCGTCCACTCGGAACTGCGGCACCTGAATTCTGAATAGTTTGACAGGATCGAGATAGCTGCCCTGCCAGCGAACCCCAAGGTGGAGATGGGGCCCGGTCGCTCGGCCACTGGCACCGCTGAGTGCAATGATCTGCCCGCGCCGTACCTTCTTTCCTACAGCAACCTGAATCTTCGACAAGTGCATGTAGACACTCATCAACCCGAGCCCATGGTCAATGACAACGCAGCCACCCTCGTAGTAGAGAGGCTGTGCAAGAACGACACGGCCTGAGTTAATCGCCCCGACAGGCGTACTCATCTTCGCTCGATAGTCCAATCCACGATGCACGCTGGCCAGCTTTCCATTGAAGAGCCGCTGATTGCCAAAGGAGTCAGACTGCGGCGCAAGATGCAACGGCGGAAGAAAATTTCCCATCCATTGCGGTGTCGATGCAGTATTCGCGAAGGCCTTGTCCTTTAAGACCTTGTCCGCGGCAATCCTCTTGATCGCTTCGGCACTCGGCTCTACAAACTTATCCGGCACACTCAACGGCACTTTTTCATACGGAGCCTCCGCGATCTCTACATTCTGAATCAGCGTTTTATGCTTACCATCGTTCAATGTGGCGTCCACCGCGAGGGGAGCAATTCCCGGCGTGACCTCAACATCGATCCCCGCGAGCGCGAACCATTTCTTGCGGTCAGCGCCTGAAAAAAAAAGAAGAGGATGCCCTTGCCATTGTCCCTCGACTACGCGCGCCTCCTGGTTCAATCGCACTGCAAACAGGCATGGCGAGCCATTCTGCAACTGACGGGGTGAAATTTCAACCGCGATCCCAGTATCGCTGCTGGAACCCAACGGCACGAGGGCGGTCAACATCGCGACAATGCCGAAGAGCAACTTGTATCTGGAGTGAAGCATTCGAGAGCAGTCTAACAAGTTGCGGGTTACTGGAGACAATGCAACTTCTCGCGAGAACGCCTGTGGTTAGGGATAGATCAGAACAAATGGTCGATATCGACGCGCAGTCCGACCCTGATCAATGACGCGGAAGCGGTGGTATCCTAGCCAAAACCGCAACAACGAGGCTCACCGCTTTTCATGTCTACCCCGAACGTTCCAGAGACTACCCCCTCCGTCGACTCCGTCGAGACCAACGAATCCTTCGACACAATCCTTTCGCAATTCGAGCGAAGCCATCAACGCCGGTCCGGCGAGACGGGGCGGCAGATCTCAGGTACCGTAGTTGCCATTTCAGCCGAGTACGTCTTCGTCGATATCGGTTCGAAGACAGAGGGTGTGTTGCCGGTCTCGCTCTTCGACAACGCCAAAGAGACCATCGAGCCAGGTTCAAAACTGCAGGTTTCCATCAAAGGCCGCAACGAAGAGGGGTATCTCGAGCTCTCACGCCTTCGCGTCGAGACACCCAAAGACTGGACTGCCCTCGAGCGCGCTTTTGAAGAAAAATCCGTCATCATCGGCACAGTCACAGCAGTTGTCAAAGGCGGTCTCTCCGTCGACATCGGAGTGCGTGCCTTCATGCCTGGCTCGCGTAGCGGCGCACGTGATACTGCGGAGATGGAAAAGCTCGTCGGTGAGGAGATTCGCTGCCGCATCATCAAGCTCGACTCTACAGAAGAGGATGTAGTCGTCGATCGCCGCGCCGTCTCCGAAGAAGAAGACCGTTTCGCGCGCGAGCGCCGTTACTCCGAGATCAAGGAAGGCGATACCATCTCCGGCACCGTCCGAAGCCTGATGGACTACGGCGCCTTCGTCGACATCGGTGGTGTCGACGGTCTGCTTCACATCAGTGATATCGCGTGGACCCGCGTCGAAAAACCAGCAGAGTTCCTCACCGTCGGCCAGCAGATCGACGCCAAGGTTCTGAAGATCGAGCCGTCGGGCAAACGCATCTCGCTCGGTCTCAAACAACTCCAGCAGCATCCATGGGACGTGGCAGCAGGGAAGTACATTGCTGGCGAGCGCGTCCGCGGCAAAGTCACTCGCGTCACAGACTTCGGCGCCTTCGTTGAACTTGAGCCGGGCATCGAAGGAATGATTCATCTCTCCGAGATGTCGTGGGCGAAAAAAGTTCGCAAGCCCGGCGACATGGTCAAGGCCGGCGATGCAGTCGAAGTCATGATCCTCGGCATCAGCCCCGCAGAACGCCGGATGTCCCTCGGCCTCAAACAAACGCTCGGCGACCCTTGGGCTGAAGCCCCGGAAAAATTCCCCATTGGTTCCGAAGTTGAAGGCCCCATTACCAGCTTCACCAAGTTTGGGGCCTTCGTTCAACTCGCTGAAGGTATCGAAGGAATGATTCACGTTAGTGAGATCAGCGCCGAGAAACGCATCGAGCGCCCACAGGACGTTCTTCGCACAGGCCAGGTCGTCAAGGCCAAAGTTCTCGACGTTGACCGAGAAAAGCGCCAAGTGCGCCTCAGTTTGAAACAACTCATCCCCACCGGCCTCGACGAATACATCGCCGAACACAAGGTCGGACAGACCGTGACCGGCCGCCTGACTGAGATCTCCGGCGACAACGGTACTGTCGAACTTGGTGAAGGCATTTTCGCGCGCGCGCGTCTTATTCTTGAATCCGCCGCGAAAGAAGAGTCCCCAACTTCCGCGCCGGACCTCTCTTCCTTCAGTGCCATGCTTGCCGCACGATGGAAGAATGGACCCTTGCCTGCCGAAGCCAAGGCCGAGCCTGCCCGCACAGGGCAGATTCGCAGCTTCCGGATCACCATGGTCGATCGCGGAGCCAAGAAGATCAAACTGCAACTGATATAAGCAATTGCGGGCGGCGCACCGTGCAACATTTCCGTCTGCAACAAAACCTGGGACTCGTCCGTCCAATCGTCAGTGGGACGCTGCGATATATTAGATTCAGCACGAAATGAATAGCTTACGCTCCAAGCCGAAGGTCCAGAGTTCGTGGAGACTTCTCCTCGCGCTGCTGTGCATCTCGCTGGTGGTGGCCTTTGGAACGATTCAGGCTGTTCACGTTCATCCTCAAGGGGACCTCTCTCACTCAGACTGCGCGCTCTGCGTCACGGCGCATCTAGGAGTTCAGGTCGCTGAGGCACCCGTTGCACCGCACCATGTTGCTCCTGTCATCTCACGTGTCGAAGCGCTTACCGCGCCTCCACTGACCCAGACATTTTCGGCATTTGCACTCTTCACCCGACCACCGCCTGCTGACTCTGTTCTCGCATAGAACGCAGTCAAGATATTCAGGGAAAACAATAAAGGGGGAAGTTCATGCACACGTCGATTCGACGGGTCATCTTCGCAACATTTGCGATCATCGTTACGTTAGGTAGTCCGGGCCTCTACGCGCAATCTGCCGGTAACGCAGGAACGATTCGCGGTACGGTGACAGACTCGAGCGGAGCCATTGTCCCTGGTGCAGCTATTACCATTGTCAACCCGGTCAGCGGGCTCAACCGAAGTGCCATCTCAGACTCCAACGGCAACTTTCAGTTTACGAATCTGCCATTCAATCAATATCACCTTGCTGTCTCGATGACCGGCTTCGCGGCCTTCAGCCAGGATGTCAACGTTCGCACCAGTGTTCCAGTCGTGGTGAAGCCAGCACTTGCTATCGGTCAGGCTTCTACCGTCATTGACGTTACGACAACGGGTGACTTGCTCGAGACCGACTCCACCTTTCACACCTCTCTCGATCGAAGCGCATTCGATAGGCTTCCCCTCGAGAGCGAATCATCTTCGCTTAGCTCACTTGTCACGTTGTCGTCGCCGGGTGTCTCGGCCGACTCGAACGGCCTTTTTCACGGTCTTGGTGATCATGCCTCTAACTCGTTCTCTGTCGATGGCCAGCCCATAACGGACCAGCAAAGCAAGGTTTTCTCCAACCAGCTTCCATCAAATTCGGTGCAATCGCTTCAGGTTATTGCCGGTGCACCGCCAGCCGAATACGGCGGCAAGACAAGCCTGGTCATTCAGGTGACGACGCGATCCGGTCAGGGAGTCACCAAGCCCACAGGAAGCATTACCACATCCTACGGAAGCTTCGGTTCCGCATCGGGTGCATTCGACCTGAGCTATGGTGGTCCCAACTGGGGAAATTTTATCGAGGTTGATGGTCTCAACACCGGCCGTTTTCTCGATCCACCCGAGTTCGTCGTCTTCCACGACAAGGGAAATGAACTGAACATCTTCGATCGCATCGACCGCCAGATAACACCAGCCGACTCCGTTCACCTCAATCTCAACTACAGCCGCTCGTGGTTTCAGACTCCCAACTCCTACGACAGCCTCAATGTTCAGAATGTCGTAAGCGGGGGAAGTGGGGCGAATCCTGTTTTCGCCGATGTTGGCAATACGGATCAGCGTTCGAAGATTGGCACTTTCAACATCTCGCCGAGCTACACCCACACCATCGGCACCGATGTCGTCTTCAACTTCGGTCCGTATATCCGGCGGGACGACTACAACTACTACCCAAGCAAGAATCTACTGGCTGACCTCGGACCACCGAACCTGCAAAACCAGACGATCACGCAGGTTCGGTCGCTTACCAACGCAGGTGTTCACACCGATATCTCCTACGTCAAAGGAATTCACAACATCAAGATCGGTGGAAACTACTCGCAGACTTTTCTGCGGGAAAACGACACACTTGGACTCGTAAGCTCAGTCTTCAACTCACCATGCGTTGACGCCAGCGGCACTCCGCAGCCGGGGTTCACCAATCCCTCGCAGTGCACAGCAGCAGGTTTGTTCTCGAACGATCCTTTGGTTGGAGGCAACTTCAATTCTGTGCTACTGCCGTACGATCTCACTCGCGGGGGTGGCCAGTTCAATTTCATCGGTCGCACGGACATCAAGGAGTTGGCTCTGTACGCGCAGGACCAGATCAAGACCGGCAACTGGCTCTTCAATGTGGGAATTCGTGGCGATCTTTATAACGGGTTGACGATTGCCCGTCAGGCAGAACCACGCCTCGGTGCGTCTTACACCGTCAAGCAGACCAACACGGTGCTTCGACTCTCGTATGCCCGAACGCTTGAGTCGCCCTTTAACGAAAATCTGGTGCTATCGAGCGTGGGCTGCCTCAACCCTGTGCTCTTTCCGCTTCTTGCCTGTTCAACGGCAAGCGGCGCTCTCCAGGCCGGCTTCAAAAACGAGTTTCATGCCGGGCTTCAACAGGCCTTCGGAAAGAATTTCGTCATCAGCGGCGAATACATCTGGAAGTACACTCACAACTCCTATGACTTCAGTGTGCTAGGCAACACTCCGATCACATTTCCAATCGCATGGCACAACTCGAAGATTCCCGGCCTCGCAGTTCGAGCCGATTTGGCCAGCTATCACAATCTTTCAGCATTCGTTGTTCTGTCCACAGTGTCGGCTCGATTCTTTCCACCACAGGTTGGCGGGGCAGGCGCGACCGTGGGAGGAAGTGGTTTTCCCTTCCGAATCGATCATGACGAACGGCTTAACCAGACGACGCACATGCAGTACCAAATGCCCGGAAAGTACGCGCCCTGGGTAGGCTTCAATTGGCGATTCGATAGCGGCCAGGTTGCCGGCGCAGTTCCTTGCTACAACGTGACGGATCCGAATAGCTCCTGTAACCCGGCTAATGGCGGGCCTTCCATTACGATCAACGGTCAGCCGGGAATCGATCTCAGCACCCTGACCCCTGACCAGCAGTTCCAGGCGGGACTGACGTGCAACGGCATCAAGGCCACTCCGTTCGTTGGAATTCCCGGCAACCAGTGCCTCGCCTCACAGTTAACGTCCAAACTCGTTGCGATTCCGGCAGCGGGAACCGAAAACGACGACAAGAACCCTCCGCGTATCGCACCCCGCAACCTCTTCGATCTATCGATCGGCCAGGATAATCTCTTCAACGGAGACAAGCACAAATGGAGCCTTCGCCTCACAGCCGTCAACATTACCAATCATTACGCTCTCTATAACTTCCTCTCCACTTTCAGCGGCACGCACTACGTCACACCGCGAGCCATGACGGCGGAACTGGGCTACCACTTCTAACAAACATCATCAAGAATTGCGAAAGGCAGCGGGTCTCCCCGTTGCCTTTTTTTTATTGTGCGGATGGGTCGCTGATTTGCTTCCATATCTCCGGATCGACCGGAACTCCAAGTCGCAGATTCTCCTCACGCAACCGTAAAGTCTCCTCTCCCGGATACCGAACGGGCTTCGCCGGATCGACAGGCGTCGCTTCGCGCAAAGAGCCAACAATCCCGTCTGCGGTCTTTGTCAACTCGTACGCACTCGCCACCGCGCTCGGATCAATCGCCAAAAGGATCTGCGACAGGCCGGTCTCGCGCGTCGACTCACGCGGAATCTGATACGTCGCGTGTCCCCCTGAGAGCATCGCCCCAACCATATCCAACACCAACGCCAACCCCGATCCCTTCCAATAACCAACCGGCAACGCGCGCTGTGAGGCTTCGATCGCTGCGGCATCTCGTGTCAGGTTTCCCGTAGTGTCAAATCCTCCATCGACAGGAAGCAGCTGTTCGCGTTTGCTGTAAGCAGCAAGCGATCCATAAGAAAACTGCGACATCGCCATATCCAGCACGATATGTCCGTCCATGCGTGGCACCGCAATTACCAGAGGATTATTTCCCAACGTTGGTGTCGCCGCTCCCCATGCGGGTAAATTCGCCAGAGTATTCGTCCAGCAGATCGCGAACAGCCCTTGTTCCGCCGCCTGCCATCCATAGGTCCCGCCGCGCATCCAGTGATTTGTATTTGCCAGCGCGACTGCACCGATCCCGTGTTCCTTCGCGAGAGCGATCGCCCGCCCCATGCAAGCCAGCGCGTTCAGATTTCCAACGCCGCTGTGACCATCCCATCGCTCGAGTCCGCCAGACCCCGCGACTTTCGTCGGCTCCGCATTGACGTCCACCGTGCCGTTCCCCACCTGCGCCGCAAATCGAGGAAACCGGTTCAGCCCATGCGTGTAGACACCGTCACGTGTCGTCTCAGCAAAGAGCCGTGCACATACGGCTGCCCGCTCGTCTGCCATTCCAAGTCGCAGCATCGCCTCGCGCAACTTTGCATAAAGATCATCGTAGGGAACTCGTACCATGTATTCAGTGTAGAAGTCGCTACAGCTCTTTCCCCGCTTTGAAGTTAGCCGTCGCTTCCTTCGAGTGCTCAAGCGCCTTCACCGAATACTCATGTGCCTGCCGTGAAAGCTCATGCGCCGTCAGATGATCTCCCTTGCCATGCTCCGTCGCAGCGGCCTGGTGCGCGTGAGCCGCTTTGTTGTGATACTCCGCAGCGCGATCGTGTGGACTCTGTGGCATTGCAATTCTCCTCTCGCAATCCGATGCACTTCAGACTGAAAACTAACGTCCCATCCAACCGCCATCCACAGTCAGAACCGTACCTGTCACATAGTCGCTCGCAGGCGAACTCAAAAACAGTGCCGCTCCCGCCAGATCCTGCGGTTGTCCCCACCGCGCTGCAGGAATCCGTTCAAGAATCTGCCGGTTCCTTGTTTCATCTGCCTGCAGCGCTTCAGTATTTGTTGTCGCAAAGTACCCAGGCGCAATCGCATTCACTTGAATTCCCTTCGGCGCCCACTCATTCGCCAGAGCCTTTGTCAGTTGCGCTACGCCGCCTTTGCTGGCTGCATAAGCCGGCACGCGAATCCCGCCCTGAAAACTCAGCAGCGAAGCGATATTCACGATCTTCCCGCAGTTCACTCCAAGTCCACCTCGCGGAATCATGTCCTTTGCTGCAAACTGCGAGAGCTGAAACACGCTCGTCAGATTCACCTGCAATACCTGCTGCCAATCGGCAAGCTTTACCTCTTCCGCAGCCGCCCGCAGAATTGTCCCGGCATTGTTGATGAGAATATCTACCCGCCCAAACGTCTTCTTCACCTGAGTAAACAGATCCTCCGCCCCCTCCGTCGAAGAAAGATCCGCACGAAACGCCGCAGCGTGTCCACCAATCGCTGCCGCAGTCTCCGTGGCAGCGCGCCGATTTCCATGGCAAGCCACCGTCGCACCCGCCTGCGCCAGGGCAATAGCAATCGCCGCGCCCAATCCGCTTGCAGATCCGGTTACAAGTGCAATTTTGTTATCAAGTCGAAAGCTATCAAGAATATTCACAGCCGCATTGGTCATAAAATTCAATGTACCCGCCAGCACTCTCTTCCAGCAACTAGCATCACGACTTTAGCGGACTCTCAATGGAGGTCAGCGTGAACGTAACGCTCGTCTCCGTGCTGCGTTTATGCGGTGTGCCACGTGGAATAATTAACACGTCTCCCTTGTGCAACGTCACTGTGCTCGCTCCCTCTGATGTCGGGGCTAGCCACTCGCCGGGCTTGGTATTGCGCGGATTCTTCGGCGTCCCCCCGAGCTGATAGCTCGTCGAGCCCTCGACGATATGAAAGATGTGGTCGCGGCCTTCGTGATACTCGAACTCAGCGCCGCTTTTCTTCTCCTCAACCGTCATTACGATGGAGAAGGGAAGCGTCTTCGAAGTGAAGAGGTTGTCATTGCCCGGCTTCGCCATCAGGGTCCTCGTCGCATCGACAAGCTTCTCTGCAGGCAAAAGCTGAAACGGCTCCGGCGTCGAGCCCTGACCCGCACTCTCACCAAATGCAAGCTTATCGACAAGGGGAAGACTGGCGGCGGCAAGTGGAGCCGTCCGCAAAAAGTTCCGGCGGGATTGATCTTTGGCCATGCGAAAGTCTAACCCGACAACCACGCCTTCCGCCAACCGATCCACTGCAGCCTAAGGCACAGCAGCCACACGAGCTTTCCAATGCGCATTCGGCCTAGCCACCGCATACATCTCCAAGCTGATCTGATCGAACAGCCCCATCGGATCCTTTCCGACTCCGTAAAGATCGAAGTGTGTCCGCCCCGGCAGATAAGTAAAGTGCGGCTCACCACCAAGACGCGTCAGCACCGCTTCTAGCTTATGCGCTGCGCCATCCAGGTAAAAAGTGTCCGCCGTCCCTACAAACAGATGAATCCGTCCCGTCAAGTTTCCCTTCAACCCAGGCCAGTTCGATTCAACAATATGTGCCAGATCGTAATGATCGTGCCAGTAACTTACCACCGCCGCATCAACATCCCCGGTCACCCGGTTGAACATCTGCTTGGGCGCCCCGCCATCGCCCTTCGGCGAAAACACCCATTCAAATGAAGCGATCTGCCCGCCATACGGCCCCAGCGCCTGCTCCATTTTTGTATACTGCTCCAGCGTTGCCATTACCTTGCCATCCATGCGCATAATCGGCCACGCCGAGCCATCCGGCTTGCGATATACATTTGCATTGGCCGCATACAGATCCGGCCCGGTAAAGTCGTGAAAATCGCTCGAGTCCGGCGAAGTCGACCAGGTCCCTCCGAATATCTTTGGATAATTAATCTGCAGCTGAAGGGTCGCCCACCCGCCGCTCGAGTGCCCATTCAAAAACCTTCCCGCCGCCTTCCCATCCATTCTGTACTTGTGTTCAAGATACGGAATAAACTCCGTCGTCAACGCCGCCCCCCACGGCCCGTTATTCACCGAGTCAGCAAACTCATGCGTCCCCTGCGGGCAACTTTCATCCAGCATGATCCAGAACATCGGGGGCATCGTGCCTGCCTTCATACGCTCATGCACCGCCAGTCCGCGTCCAAGAATGTTATCTAACGTTCCGCCAAATCCATGCGTAAAGTAAACCGTCGGATACCGTTCCGTCGTGTGTTCGGCATATCCGGACGGAAAGATCACCCAAGCCTTAATCGACACGGGCCGCCCCCAGAACTTCGTCAGCAGCGTGCTCTGGAACTCCTCTACCTGCGCAACACCCGGCCCCGTTTGTCCCTTGGCCGTCGCGAGCATCGCAGCCTGCTGAGGATTCGCCTCCACATGCGCCGAAAGCTGGATTACCGGCTCCGCCCCCTCGCCCGGCGTCCAGTGCGGCAACGCAACCACTGTACTCACCCAATCCTCCGGCTGCCGGCCCTTGTAGTTATAGGTATGATCCACATCGAGCACCGCCTGCACCTCATAGTCGCCCGCAGGAATCGCCGCAAAAGGCCCCGGCGAAGCAATGCCTTCCGCATCCGGGTCCACATCCACCGAAGCCCCTGCACTCCAACCCTGCACCTCGCGCGCACCCACCCACGTCGAAGCTGGACTCAGCTGGTTTACATCTACTGTCTTTTCGCCAGTGCCTGCCTTCAGAAAAATCAACAGCCGCCCGCTAATCGGCGCAGTCAGACTCGTTGGCGCTTGCACGGTGAAATGAACATGCCGTGCCGGGGAAGTAGTCTGAGCGACTGCACAAGCTGTTGCGAAGAGCAGGGTCGCCGCGCCCATAGACCGCATGGAAAAAAAAGACTGCGTCGTTCGTCCGTAATGAGGCATGTCAGCAGCATACTCGCATAACTTTCAGACGGTGCTGCGGAAAAACAAAATCTCGGATGGCTATACTGGATGAGGATTTGGAGGCAATCAATGCGGCTTTATCAGATGGCGGACGCAGTGCGGTACGAGATGATGAACACCGAGGAGCTACGCGAAACCTTTCTCCTCGAAGGAATGTTCCGGCCCGGAGAGATTGAATTCGCTTACGTCGATCTCGATCGCACGGTTATTGGCTCGGCAGTGCCGGTCAGCGAAGAGTTACAGCTCGAAACAGAACCTGAACTTCGCTCGGAGTTTTTCCTCGAGCGGCGTGAGCTCGGTGTCTTCAGCGTCGGCGGCGCCGGCACCGTCGTCGTCGATGGCAAAAGCTTTGACATGGAAAAACTTGACTGCCTCTACGTCGGACGCGGCAGCCGCGCCGTCACCTTCTCCAGCAAGGACGGAAAAAATCCGGCGTACTTCTATCTGCTTAGCTATCCCGCGCACGCGGACTACCCAACTGCGCTTGCGAAGTTCGCCGATCTCAAAGGCCTCGAACTCGGCAGTCTCGAAACCTGCAACAAACGCACAATCTACAAAGCCATCTACAAGGACGGCATCAAGAGCTGCCAGCTTGTTATGGGCTTCACACTGCTCGCCACCGGCAGCAATTGGAACACGATGCCTCCGCACACCCATATGCGCCGCAGTGAAGTCTACTTCTACTTCGATATCGATCCAGCGCACCGCGTCATTCACCTCATGGGACCGCCCGATGCTACCAGTCACCTCATCATCGCCGACAAGCAGGTCGTCGTCTCACCCGGCTGGTCGATCCACTCCGGAGTAGGAACGAAGAACTATGGCTTCTGCTGGGGC
Source organism: Edaphobacter sp. (assembly GCA_035570955.1). Classification (GTDB taxonomy): domain Bacteria; phylum Acidobacteriota; class Terriglobia; order Terriglobales; family Acidobacteriaceae; genus Edaphobacter. The sequence goes on from DATMKY010000108.1 coordinate 45,269, forward strand.
ATGGGTGGAGAAAACCAGGCCTACGACGACATGGACCCTGCACCCATCACAGAACTGAAATAAAAAGAGCGCCAGGAAGGAAAAGCCAGTGACGAAAGCGGCAAACGACAACAAGACCCTTGTTGTACGACCAAAATCAGAGTGCAAATGGGACGAAGTCAGTCTCGGTGAAGTGATGCTCCGCCTCGACCCAGGCGACGTTCGCGTAGCCACCACCCGTCGCTTCGACGTCTGGGAGGGTGGCGGCGAGTACAACGTAGCCCGCGGCCTTCGTCGTTGCTTCGGTCTCAAGACCGCTATCGTCACCGCCCTCGCCGACAATCCCGTTGGCCGTCTCCTCGAAGACCTCATGCTGCAGGGCGGTGTCGATCAGTCGCACCTCGTCTGGACCAAGTACGACGGCGTAGGCCGCACCACACGCAACGGCCTCAACTTCACCGAGCGCGGCTTCGGTGTCCGCGCAGCGCTTGGCTGTTCCGATCGCGGCCACACTGCAGTCAGCCAGTTGAAGCCGGGACAGATCGACTGGGACGAGATCTTCGGCAAAGAAGGGTCACGCTGGTTCCACACGGGCGGCATCTTCTGCGCACTCTCCGAAACCACACCTGAGGTCGCGAAGGAAGCTATGATCGCCGCGCGCAAGCACGGCACCATCATCAGTTACGATCTCAACTACCGAGACTCGCTCTGGAAATCTATCGGCGGCAAAGCTCGCGCGACGGAAGTAAATCGCGAACTGGCCTCCTACGTCGACGTCATGATCGGCAACGAAGAGGACTTCTCCGCGGCGTTGGGTTTCGAGGTCGAAGGCACGGAAACCCTTGGCGAACTCGACTCAGCCAACTTCCGCAGGATGATCGAGAAGGCTGTCGCCACCTTCCCCAACTTCAAAGTAGTCGCCACGACGCTCCGTCACGCCAAGACCGCCACGGTCAACGACTGGGGAGCCATATGCTACTACGAGGGTAGATTCCACGAAGCCCGCCCCATGCCCGACCTCGAGATCTTCGACCGCGTAGGTGGTGGCGACTCCTTCGCCTCTGGCCTCATCTACGGTTTCATCACCGACAAAGGCCCTGAATGGGCCGTCAACTGCGGCTGCGCTCACGGTGCACTCGCCATGACCACTCCTGGTGACACCACAATGGCCACCCTCGATGAAGTCCAACGCACCATGAAAGGCGGCGGCGCCCGAGTCCAGCGATAATAGTCATCGGCAAAACTGGATTCACGTTCGGTGTGATTAACTTTAGTTTGCTTACGGGCACGACTCCAGCCGTGCCACAAGAATCAGGAGTCTGAAATTCAAATGAATAAATCGGAAGTCCTCCACTCCCTTCAGGAAATTGGCCTCGTCCCAGTACTTCGTGCCGACTCAGTCGCGAAGGCTCTGGCCATCGCCGGAGCCATCGCCGACGGCGGCGTCACGGTCCTCGAGATCACCATGACAGTTCCGGGAGCCATCGAGGTCATACGCAAACTTTCAGAACAGCGCCCCGACATCCTCATCGGCGCCGGCACAGTCCTCGACCCCGAGACCGCTCGCATGTGCCTCCTAGAAGGGGCCCAGTTCGTCGTCAGCCCTGCCCTCAACGTCGCGACGATCGAGTTGTGCCACCGCTACTCCATCGCAGTTCTGCCAGGTGCACTCACTCCTACCGAGATCGTCACCGCATGGCAGGCAGGAGCAGACGTCGTCAAAGTCTTCCCTGCAAGCGCCATGGGTGGAGCCAAATATCTCACCGCCCTCAAAGGCCCCCTCCCGCAGATCCACATGATCCCCACCGGAGGAGTCTCCCTGGCCACCGCCAAAGAGTTTCTTGAAGCAGAGGCCTTTGCACTCGGCGTGGGCTCCGACCTCGTCAACCACAAGGCCATGGCCGAAGGAAAACCGGAGATAGTCACTGACAGCGCTCGCAAGTACCTGAGCATCGTCAACGAGCACCGGCAATCTAAAAAGAAAAAATAAACTAAGTTCCAAAAAGACCAAAAATTTTCTGAGTCCGAAGAAGTGCGCTTAGGCACTACGTTACGACCACGACAAATGCACCCAATACCACGCTAAAGAATCATGTCTTTACACTGAGGAAAGATGCAAGTCCCGCAGTAAAGACGAACCTCCCGCTACGTCAACCAAAATTTTATGGTCTCGGTCGGGTCACCCATAGCAACGGCTGCCGGATCGGAAATGTACGCTGAAGCCCAGGAAGCGCCGGATCCGGCTTGAGTTTCTTCCAAAGCTCGGCATACTCCGGACGGTTATAAGCCCGCGCTGCAAACAACAAGCTCGGAGGCCGGACCGGCAACTCCTTAAAGTGCTCCGCATCAGCACGATACGGCCAGACCCCACGGTCAAGGATGCAGGGATAAAGCCGCGCGATCACCGTCCGCATCCCAGGCCCATCCTGTAGCTCGTAATCCCAGACACTTTCAAACCGGTTCGAAAGCAAGACACAGATCCCGGCGAACATATCCAACGTGAACAAGGTATTGCGATAGGGATTCGCCGTCGAAAGCTCATGAGGAAAAAATCCATCTGCACGAATCTGCGCCCGTATCGAACTGGACTTGTACTGATGTCGCAACGTCGTCAAAGGTGCGTCATCCTTGGCCTCCGTCAGATGCGCAATAGCTGCCGCCTGTAACAGCCACGAAGCCCCAAGATGATCCTTCGTATCCCGCGCCAATCCGGCCAGCCGGGAAGAATTCATCCACTGAAAATAATCCTCAAACCACCTGTGCACCGCCGTCTGATCGGCGGCGGGAAAAGCCTCCGAGGTCGCAAGAAAAGGAATAGATTGAACCACTTCCGCCAGGTGCACCGCTTCAACGACACCCTCAGGCCGTCCCGCCTTTGCATTTCGAATCGTCTGCCCATAAAGAATGTTCGGCGTCATCCGCGTTGCATCGTCGATAAACCACGCACGCAGATGCGCCACAGCCTGCTTCACGTATCGCTCTTCCTTCGTGAGAACAAAAGCAGCCGTCAACACAGGAACGCATATGCCAAGTTCCACCAAGGCATCGCGATGCGCAGTAAAGGCTTCAGGGTTTGTGGTTTCTCGAACTACGTACGGGGCCTCAGGTTTGGCATCATCCGGCCAGTAGTCTTCCGCCTCGGAGTAGTAATCGTGCGGCGTACCCGGACTACGGGAGGCAGGAAACGCGATGATCGGCTTAGGCGCTTGCGTCAGATAGTGTGCTGCGGCTGCAAGAATACGGTCGTGATCGATACTGGCGACATCCGGCCGCGAAGTCGGCGTGGTTTGAGAAGAGAGCAGACGCGGAGCGAGAAGCAGGGTTGCGGATTGTGAACAGAAGGTGCGGCGGGTGATTTCCATAGCGACGATGCTTGGCCGAAGGTTATCACGATGATGGAGAGTTCATGTGGCCAATGGTCTGACGATAGGATTGTAGTGATGCGAACGCGGATGCAATCTTTGGGCCTGATGATCCTTGGACTGTTGTGTGGAGCGTTGCCTGCACGTGTCGCAGCGCGTGAAGTCCAGATTTGTGTCCAGGATCACCATGGATTACCGCTGGTCGGCGCGAAGATACAGGTCTCGAATAATCTATCTCCGGCAGCGAGCGACACAAGTGGCTGCGCAACCGTCAATGTCGATGCTCAGACAACTGTGGAGATTACAAAAGACGGATTCAGCCGTGCATCACGTTCTCTTACGGAGCAAAATCACCTCGTAGTCGTGATGCAAGTGGCCGCGTTGGTGGAAGACATCCAAGTGACGGCAGCTCGGGCTCCATTGGCGCTTGATGCCAGTGCAAGCAGCGTGCGAATGATGACGGGAGAGCAATTGCGTGAGGCTCCGGGTTTTACGTTGGATGATCGGCTTCGACAGGTTGCCGGGTTCCAGTTGTTTCGCCGGACGAGCTCGTGGGTGGCGAACCCAACGACGGAGGGGACGACGCTGCGTGGGTTGGGTTCAACAGCTGCCAGCCGCACGCTGGTACTGAGCGACCAGGTGCCGCTGAACGATGCGTATGGCGGATGGATTCACTGGAGTGAGATTCCTGCGCTGGCTATGAGGGATGTGGAACTGATGCGTGGTGGCGCCTCAGACTTATATGGGTCAAGTGCCATTGGTGGTGTGATTGATGTTGTTCCGGTTATGCCGAAGAGCTTCGGCTATGGATTGAACGTTGCGGGCGCGAGTGAAGCTACGTCAATTGTGGATGGTTTGCTGACTGCAGGAACGCGAGGATGGAGTGGGCTTGCGGCCAGCAGCTTGTTTCGCACAGGTGGCTATATTTTGACTGCTCCGGAGGTCCGGGGACAGGTCGATGTACCTTCGAACGTGCATTCGCAGAGCGGAAGAGTCGAATTGCGGCGTGCCTTCAACTCGGACGGCGCTGTGTTCGTGCGTGGGAATGTGTTGAATGAGGCTCGAAGCAATGGGACTCCGTTGCAGACTAACGGAGCGAGGATTTGGCGGTATGTTGCCGGCGGCGATTGGAGCGATAACTATGCGGATCGCTTTCTGATCAGGTTTTATGGGACCGATCAGAGCTATCGGCAAAGTTTTTCCTCGATCAACGCGGCGCGGACTTCAGAAAAATTGACTGCGTTTCATGTGGATCCTTCGCAGCAGGTGGGTGGGTCGATGCAGTGGGCCCGGAGCCACCGACAGTGGACGTTTGTGGCCGGCGGCGATGTGCTGGATAACCGTGGGACCGATCTCGAAGAATTGGCGAAGGTAAGTCTGAGTGCGCGGCAGCGAGGTGAGGGCGTATATGGCGAAGTGTTGTGGCAGCCTTCGACTTGGTCGTTTGCGTTCTCTTCGCGGTTCGATCACTTTGGGAGCTTCGATGCACGACAGAGTGGAGGGATGCCTCCGCCGTTGCCGAGCATTAGCGAGAATGTCTTCAATCCGCGGCTTGGGGTAGTGAAGAAGATCAATGGTGCGCTGTCGCTGACCGGGTCCGGTTTCCGCGCTTTTCGCGGGCCGACGATGAATGAACTTTATCGACAGGGACAGGTGGGTCAGCAGATTACTTTGGCGAATCCTAGTTTGCGAGCGGAGAGGGCGACGGGGTTTGAGTTTGGGGCGCTGGCGGGGGTGGGCAGGTTTGGGTCGGTGAGGGGAAGCTATTTCTGGACTCAGGTAAATCGGCCGGTGGCGGCGGTCACGCTGAGTTCCACTCCTACTTCGACTTTGCTGATGCGGGAGAATCTGGGGCAGCTGACTAGTAAGGGGCTGACGGCTGAGTGGGAGCTGCGGCCTGCAAGCTGGATGTCGGTGATCGGCGGATATCAGCTTGCGTTCTCGACGGTGACGAAGTTCCAAGCTGATCCGACCCTGGTGGGGAAGTGGACTCCGCAGGTGCCTCGGAATATGGCGACTTTGCAGATGCGGTTTTCAAAGCAGAGAGTAGGAGTGTTCAGCGTCGATCTCAGGACCAGCGGGCATCAGTTCGATGATTCGGCGAATCAGTTTCGGCTCGCGGGGTACGGGCAGGTGGATTTGTACGGCGAACACTCGTTTGGGGAACGCTGGCGGATTTATCTTCAGGTTCAGAACCTGCTGAACCAGCCGGTCGAGGCGGGACGGACCCCGCTTCTCACGCTTGGTGCTCCAGCTACCCTGACCGGCGGCGTGAGGTTCTCAAAGTAGCTCCTCCTCCCCCATAATTCTGCGCAAGTATCCCAAAAATGAAGTCGGGTCTAGACTTAGACAGCAAGAATTGGATGGTCCTATTTTCCGCGATGATCTGATGATGCAAGCTATTCCATTCACAAGGTTTAAGGAAAGAAAAGCCCCGATTCTATTCGGGGCCTTTCTTATTGTTTTTAATTATGGCGAATGGGGTGGTAATTGTTCTTTTGCATGTTGTCTAAGAGAAAGCCTCTGACCTGGGGAGGGGGGCTTGACTAAGTTTTCCGCAGTTATGACTCGGCAGCCGCAAACTGGCCTCGAGGCGCGGTTCGAGAGGCCATCTGGTGTTTGCGACGGCGTTTGTCGCCAAGGCGGCCGTAGGTGTTTTCGAGGAGGCGGTGCAATTTGGCAGCGGCTCCGGCAAAGGCGTCGTCGATGTCGGTTGATGCTGCTGAGGCGATGAGGGACTGGTGATGCCTGGGACGGGCTTCGAGGATACACCGCTTGTCTCGGGGACCGTTGATGCCGTTCTTGTTCGCCTCACCGGTCAGGTGAACTTCGACGCGCGTGAGATAGGGGTCAAAACGACGGAGTACGTTGAGGATGTAATCTCCGATGGAATCCGAGAGCTTGGCGTGCATTGAGATCGTGCTGTCGCTGTTGATCTGAACCTGCATGTACTCTCCTTCAAGACTCTGAACTACTGGACCATAAGACGCCAAGGATGCTTATGGAGTGGCCAGAAAAAAGGTTGATTTGCAATGGGACTTTTTTCTGAAACGTGGCAGAAATTGCCAGATTTAGGCAATACATTGCTGAGCTTTTGCTGAGGATGTCGTATTCTCGGGGGCATGCCTATTGTGTGCAGATTCAGTCGGGGAGTTTTGCTCTCCTTTGCGATGTGTTTCGTTCGAGCGGAAGCACAGTCAATGAAGGATGCACTGATCTTTCCTTCGGCAACGGGAGCGCAGACAGAAACGGATGAATATACGCGGTATGAGCTGCTGGCTCCGGAGACGGCGAGCTTCAAGATCTACTACGAACTGACCGCGACGACTGCGGGTGCGAAGTATTTGTATAACCCGATTCGGAAGGGAAGTGTGGCGAGCGACGAGTCAGTTACAGATGCCATGACAGGAAAGCCGCTCGAGTTTCATGTCGTCAACGGAGCGGAGGCGCGGAAAGATCCGCTGATGGTGAAGGCGGATGTGGACACGGACTATATTCGCGTAACGCTGGCGCGCCCAGTGCCGGAGCATGGACAGGGGCGAGTAGTGATTCTAAAGACATATAAAGACGCGAAGAGCTATTACACGGAGGGGCAGATGATTGTGTTCAATCGGCCTCTCGGGGTGAAGCGGAACAAAGTGGTGTTGCCCGCAGGATA
>DATMKY010000109.1:0-184855 GCA_035570955.1 Edaphobacter sp.
TGTGCTGGAGGTTGCACGCTACCAGGTGCATCGTCTACAGAACGTCACATCGGTGGAAGGAATTCTGCGAATGGCCGAGCGAGCCACGCCGATGCACACGCTCCTTACCTTGACCGACGTGGCACCTTCCCTCGCGAAAACGCCCGCGAAGATATCAAAAACAATACCGGCAAAGAACACCGCAGATATTCCGGCGAGCAAACAGTTGCAGCAGCGTATATTCAGAACGGCGCCTCCCCTCTTGACAAGAGTGAAGGGTGCCCTGGCCGACGAGGTGGTGGACTCGTTAACAAAGTACGCAGACAGCTTGCTGCCGGAGCGCAGACATTTTCTTGCGCAATACAGGCCAATTGACGTGGCCTTCAAGGTCGTGGGAACTGGCTCAGTCGGCCTTCGAGACTACGTCGTCCTGATGGAAGGCAACGGACCGAAAGACCCGCTATTTATCCAGATCAAGGAAGAGACTGATTCAGCTTACGCACCCTATCTCAGCACAAAGGCTCGCAGAATCGGTGTCCATCATGGCCGCAGAGTGGTAGAAGGCGAACGCGCGATGCAGCTTCAGTCCGATCCGTTTCTGGGATGGACAACGTTGCATGGCCGCGACTATCTGGTGCGCCAGTTGAACGATCACAAGGCTTCGATTCAACTTGAAAACCTTAAAGCCGCAAGCCTGCTGGAATATGCGGCCGTCTGTGGCGAGATTCTTGCCCGAGGCCACGCCCGGGCAGGTAGCTCCTCGATGATTGCGGGTTATCTCGGCCGAGCCCCGCGGTTCGATCGCGCCGTCTCAACCTTCGCACAAGCCTACGCAGACCAGACCGAAGTCGACTGGAAGCAACTCGTGCAGGCACTGAAGAAGACCAGCAAGAAAACTGCAAAGAGGAAGAGTTAGTTTCACCAGGCATCCGCTTTCGGTGTAAAGGCAGGACTGATTTGGAGGCGCAGCAATTTGTAACCCCTGCCTTTTCACTAAGTGACTGCTATCGCGTTTTCGCTACCCGCGGCAGCAGGGCCGGTTTGGGCACCTCTATCTCAAAAGCGTTAGTCAATGCTGCCGGATTCAGGTCAACTGTGCCCACGCGGCCATTCGCAATATAGCGCACAACGAAGCGCAGCCGGTGCGTCTTCGGGGGCACCCCAAAGGTGAGCGAAACCGTCGACTGAATCGACGCCGTCTCCATCGCCGACGACGTACGATCCCAGATCGGTCACGGCTTGATGTTCCAGGTCCTTGTCCCCTCCGTACTGCATCGCGTAGTAGCCCGCCTTCGTCAGCACAGTCCATTCCGGATGCCCCTTCACTGTCACGTGGATCCGTCGAAAGTCGCCATTGGCGTCGTGATTTGTCGGCCGGTAACTCATCGTGTAGTACATCGTCCCGTACTCCACCGATGCCTGTATCTTCCCCCGAACATCATTGCCGTTCATCCTCTCTCCCCCGTGGCGGAAATATATCCCGCAAAACCAAAATCGCTATCGAAGAGATAAGTATTAATTTGTTGGGCAGCAGCAAAGGGATTCATCGCCGCCGCAATCGTATGCTCATCGACCGCTTCGAACGAGTAGATCGCCTGCGGCTTCTTATTCTCCTCAATCTGAAAATCATCCCGGCCCAGCGCCAGCGTGACGATCTTCCCTTCCTTGTCGAGCACCGTCGCATCCAACACCACAAGCTGCGTTGTCACATAGAGAACTTCAGTCTGCTGTGCGGGAGCCTGAGTGACCGCGAAGGCTGTGCCCCATACTGCCAGGATGGCCTGTAAGCTTCCTCGCCAGAATCCATAAACAATCTTCCTCGGCCACACCTCTGCGTCGGACGGCGCACCGATCCACATGGTCTCAGGACACAGCAACGCCGCACAAGTGAAGCCATAGGGGTAACGGCTGATTGCGTTGCTCTATCGGCACATTTTCCATTGGATGGCCAATGAATAATGAATCGCGTCTCGTACTCCAGTACGACGCTATCCAAAGCAATCAGGAAAAGCCTGCACGAAAAAGGCTCCAACTGTGTCGTGCGAATTTGCGATAGGATGACCAGATGCAGTTGGCCCTTCTCGTGTTATTGCTTGTGGTGTTTATCTACGCGATAGACAGGAGCTTTAATCGAGTCAAAACCGGTCTCGTGGGATTAGGAGGGTTTGCCGCAGCTTACCTGGTTGGATATCTGTTGGCAATACTTCTCCCCGGTCGTGCAGGATTCATCATGTGGATGACGCAATTTTTGGCAGTGGCTGCGGCTATGTATGCAGTTGTTAAGCACTCCCGTTGGACGCGGGGATGGGGTTGAGTTCCAAACAAACAATGCCTGTGCGACGCGAAGATCAGCCTAGCCGCTCAAGCAACTCCCGCACCGTGATGCCGAGGACAGGATGCACCCATTGAGGGGCAATCTCCGCAAGAGGCTCCAGAACAAAGCGTCTCTCCCCCATCGCAGGATGCGGCAGAATCAGCTCGTCTGACCACAGCACCCAATCTCCATACAACAACAGATCGAGATCGATCACCCGAGGTCCCTTCATTGCCGTCGCGGTCCGATCCCTGCCCATCGTCCGTTCGGTCTCTAACAGTCCACGCATGAGTTCAACGGGCCCCAACGTGGTTTCGAGAAGAAGTGCGGCATTTATGAATCGAGGTTGTTCGATCAATCCCACTGGCTCGGTGTCGAAAAACGACGAGATCGCCTTAACCGTACCCAGCCCTTCTAACCGCCGAACCGCCTCCCGAAGGTTGGCCGCACGATCTCCAAAACCGGAATCGAGGTTCGACCCCAACGCTATGGCTGCTGACGCGCTCACGCTACTGCCCCGGCACGGGCAAAACTCACTACGCTAAGCACCACGTTCCGACGACGATTTTGCACGGAGCCACCACGTAACGACCACAAATTACACGCAATTACGACACAATCGCCGGTTCCAGACGCCCGAGAACGGGCTGCGATTCCGGCACTTCGTCGTATCCGTGAGCCAATTCCCAAGCGGACCGATCACGTATAAGTCTTTGTACAAGAGCAGTATGCATAGCATGGCCAGCTCTTTCAGCAACCACTCTGCCCTGAATCCTGCGCCCTGCCAAAGCCAGATCGCCTATCAAATCCAAAACTTTATGTCGGACAAATTCATCTTCAAAACGAAGCGGGCCGTTTTCAATCCCTTGCGCGGACAGGATGATCGCACAATCAGCCGATGCCCCCCGGATGAGTCCCATATCCCGCAGCATCTTCTCATCTTCTTTAAATCCAAACGTTCGCGCCGGGGCAATCAAATTTACGTAATCCCCAGTCGCGAGGTCCCCCACAAACCTTTCCACACCAATCGGTTGCGGGAAATCAATCGTGTACTGAATCCGATACCCAGACCCAGGGTAAACCCCGATAAACTTCGATCCCTCTCGGACCTCGACTTCTTTCAAGATCTTTAGATATTCCCGTTTCCGCCTTTGCTGCTTCAGTCCAACTCTCTGAAAAGCCCGGACATAAGGCAGTGCGCTGCCGTCGAGAATAGGTACTTCAAGATTGTCTACCTCGACAATTACATTGTCGACGCCATACCCAATCAGGGCGGAAAGCAGATGTTCGGTCGTTGAAATCAAAACACTTTGCCGCATCAGGCTGGTCGCGTAACTTACCTTAGCCACGTTACGGCCCACCGCGGCGATCTCGAAGTTGTCTAAGTCAGTGCGTCGAAAGACGATACCTGAACCAGCCGGTGCGGGAATCAAGCGCATGGAGACAGGTGCACCACTGTGCAAGCCGATCCCGCTGAACTCCATCTCCGACCGAATCGTTCGCTCAAAATGAGCTTCCAAGGCCACGAAACGATATCTCCCAATAAACCCATTGACTAGGCTACTGTCCTTCCGAAACCTGACAATGTGGCAAAATTGCCACAGTTTGCGGTTCAACCGTTAATCATCGGGCGGAAGTAATTCATTTGACTGCTATAAGATCCGTGTATGGAAGCTCAAGCTATTTTGCGTGCCATAGAAAAACGCCGCGAGTGGTTCCAACGTACTCTTCGGCAGCTTGTCGAGCAGGAGTCGCCAAGTGAAGATCGCGCGGCAGTTAATGCGGCGCTCGAACTGGTTATCAGTCTCGCTCAAGAGCATAAGGCGCACACAAAGCGGCACAGGCAACGTGAATTTGGAGACGTTCTCGAAGTTAAATTCGGGTCAGTCCGCTCGACCCAAAAGCCTGTCTTGCTCCTCGGACATCTCGATACCGTTTGGTCGTTGGGAACTCTGAAACAGATGCCGTGGCGTGAAGCTCAAGGACGGTATTGGGGACCGGGTGTGCTCGACATGAAGGCTGGCGTGGTTATGGCGCTCACAGCCCTTGCCGTTTTACGAGAGATGAAATTGAGTCGACCGGTTACGCTGCTTTTAAACAGCGACGAAGAGGTTGGCAGTCCGATCTCCCGTGCGATTACGGAGCAACTTGCGTTGGACTCGTCGGCAGTCTTTGTGCTCGAACCGGCACAGGGCCTGGCTTACAAGACGGCGCGCAAAGGTGTGGGCCTTTACCACGTCGAGGTTGAAGGCGTGGGTGCGCATAGCGGGGTCGATTTCGAACGAGGCCACTCTGCAGTTCTTGAACTCGCGAAACAAATTCAAACCGTCTCCAACTTCACAGATCTGAAACGAAAATTGACGGTGAATTGCGGTATTATCGCCGGCGGCACACGCTCCAATGTGGTGCCTTCGTATGCGCACACGGAGGTAGACGTTCGGATTGCGAAGGCGAGTGATGCGAGCTACGTTGAAAAGCTGTTTCGCAAGCTTAAGGTTTCGGATCCGTACTGCAAACTCAGCGTTACGGGTGGAATCAACCGGCCCCCGATGGAGAGAAAGAGCGGCACGATTGCGTTATTCAAGAAAGCGCGTGCGATTGCAGGGGAGCTCGGCTTTGTTCTCGATGAAGCTGCCACAGGAGGAGGCTCGGACGGCAACTTTACTGCAGCGCTGGGCGTTCCGACGCTCGATGGCATGGGAGCAGTAGGTGAAGGCGCACACGCACTGCACGAATCTGTAGTGATCGAGCATCTGATGCCTCGGACTGCCCTGCTGGCGGCGATGATTGCTAGGGTAGGGTGAAGCTCAGGTCTGAGTTCTTCTCTCTGAATTAAGATGCGGCCAGCGCCTCATCCAACAGAGCAATGGACCGAGCGATTGGAAGTCCCACGACATTGAAGTAACAACCTTCGATTCGAGGGATCCATCGTGCAGCGAATCCCTGGATAGCATATGCGCCCGCCTTGTCGAGAGGTTCGCCACTTGCGATGTATTGTGCAATATCACGGTCAGTCAGTTGATTGAACTGAACGTGAGTGATCTCAACTGCTCGGGCGATTTTTCTGCCAGTGATGACTGCGAGGCCGGTGAGGACAGAATGCGTGCGGCCGCCTAAGAGCTCGAGCATTTTCCTGGCGTCGGCAGGGTCTGTTGGTTTGCCGAGGATGTTGCCTTCACTTGCGACACAGGTGTCCGCACCTAGCACAATCAGCGGATCGTCTGCTGAGTCCAGCGATTGATTTGCATTCCAGATTGACTGTGCCTTCTCTTCCGCCAATCGCTGAACATAGACAGCTGCGGATTCGCCGGGAAGCAGATCCTCGTTTAGATTCGCCGCTTGTACGGTGAACTTGAGACCCGCCTGTGCGAGAAGTTCGCGTCGACGGGGAGAGGCTGAGGCGAGAATAAGCATCGGTTCTTCAGAGTAGCGGCTCAACTACGATTCGGCAAAGCGGTTGGGAGGCTTAATTCTTCAAATCTTCAATGTCGACCGTGGCTCTCATAACGTGGGTGGCGCCAGGAGCAAGCGTAATCGTGTTTGCAGCGGCGTTGACCGTTTCGATTGCGATGAATTCATGCCACTCGGTTGGCTCCAGATCAGGCAACTTCGCTGCACCTGACTCCCACGGGTTCCATACCACGGTAGTGTTCGAGCCAGCCTTCGCCACGCGGATGCTGCGCTTGCTCCCCGGATCGTGGAGAATACAAGTGCCGGCTGTGTTCAAGTAGACGCGGTCTGTAGGTTCAGTGATGACAATTGCGCCGTGCTGCTGTTTCGGCTGCAGGTTGTCGTTTTTATCGAGGTAAGTTGTCCCATCGAGACCACTGACGGTGATCTCATGAATGTCTGAAATGGCATAGTAAGTGTGGAGCGCCTCTTCGAAGACCAGGGGAACAGTGGAGTCGTTGGCGGCGGCGAGTTCCATCGTCAGCGTTTTGCCGATTCTAAGCTGATACGCCAACCGGAAATGATCGAAGCCGAGGTTGCGGCTCATCTCACTCGGCCCTAGTGTGAACGTCATGTGCAAGTCATCTCCGGCGAGAGCTGCGAACGCTAACGTCCATTCCTGAATGCGCGCGAAGCCGTGCGATGGCCCTGTCTTGCCATCATGCCGGGTTGCAAACCATGGGAAGGCAATGGGCACGCCGCCTCGAATCGGTTTTCCGGGCTGGAAGTCGCTTTTGCGGCTGACAAAGATCGCGGGTTGACGGCCCTTTGGCTGCCACGCAGTCACATGCGCACCCTGAAGGTAGACCATCGCCGAGGCATGGGAGGTGCTGATCTCCGCACGAATGAGTCCGCTGGTCGTTGCATGAAACGCGAGAACGCCGGGAATAGCGAAATGGTCGTTGAGCCGCGTAAGGTCCAAGGTTTTATCTCCGCTGGATCCAGTGTATGCGCGACACTGAGTTACATGCTGCCATTATTCTTAGTACATGCGCCGGCTTTTTTTTCGTTTCCCTTTTTTCGTTTTGTGTCTGTTTTTGGCCAATCGCTCAGCATCGGCGATTGAAGTTAAGATCTCGCCGCAGGCTCTGGAGCGTACCCTGCGCGCACAGCTCTTCAATGGCCCTCAGGGGCGCTATTACATTCGCGGCACGGCGACATCTGCCTGTTACGTTTATGCTGAATCACCGCATGTAACGTTTGTTCAAGAGCGCGTTGTCGTGCGCGTCCACGCTAAAGCAAAGCTAGGCACTTCCGTCCATGGAATCTGCGTTGGCGTTTCTCTTACTACCGATACCGATGTCTCCCTGATTCCTGATGCTGAACAAGAGAGCATCGGTTTTCGTGATGCAAGGATCGAACGGCTGAGCGATTCCAGAGAGCTGAATTTTCTTCTGGAGCCATTTCTGAGTCACAAGCTTCCGGCGCAAATGAAGGTGAATGCAGCGGATTTGATGCGACAACTGCTTAGCCATTCCACAGAGACTACCGGCTACGCACTTTCCCTTAACGCACTGAAGCTTCATTCGCTTCTGGTAGAGGGAGAATCGCTCGTGATGGACGCCGATGCAACGCTTAAGGTCGATTGAACTGCGTTATAACTGCGGAACCGTCGTAGTGGCGGGTAATGGACGCCGGTTTGGAGAGGTGCCCTGTGCATTCACAGGAACCGACTCCGATGCAGGCGGGGCAGTGTTCGTTCCGGTTGCAGCAGAGGGCGTGGGAGTCATGGTTTCCGGAGCCGAATCTGTGGCCTTGGTCAAGGTATCGCCGGGAACGATCTCGACGGTTGCATCCTTGGGCGCCTTGAAGCGTCCATCCGTGAGATACGCGACGACAAAACCCGCAGCCACCTCAGGCGACAACACCGCAATCGGTACCACATACTTCTTCGACTTCACAACTGACTCCAACACACCATCGATGGGGTGGCTGCGTTTGATGGTGCCGGGAACCTGCGGAATCATAAAAGTTGAAAATGTGAGTTCAGGATGACGATCGGCGTACTTGGTAAGAGATCGAGCAACCTGCTTCGGTGTGGTGATGCCGAGATCGACGAAAAAGTTCCGATGAATGCTATGCGGATAGTAGACATTCAAAAGTGTGCGCGAAAAATCCGCGCAGTTGTGAAACAGCAGATTGAAATGCCCTTCATTTCGACTGTCGTTATACCGGTTCATGAACTGCATATCTTCATCGGCGGTTGTTTGAATCTGAAAGCCATAGATTCTGCGGTCGTAGGATGCGCCGATCAGTTGCGTCCACTCGCCGCCGGGAGCTTCGCCTGCATTCTTCTTCCCCTCAGGGATATCGGGTGCATAGGCTAAGAGATGAGCGCGGCGGTATGAGTTACGCAGACTCGCTTCAAGAGCAGAATCTGCTGTTGCTGGTACATCTTCGACACGCTCGACCGCGTAGAGATAAGGCACAAGCGGGATTGCCAGCCAGTCGTATCCATCGATCTTGTGATATCGGCTGATAACGGCACCAGGTTCGCCGAGGCTACATGGGCGAAGGCGTGTTGGCGAGGCGGCGCATACATGATTCAGATAGATCGCTGCGTGGCCTGTTGGATTAAACGCACCAAACTCGCCGTAAGGTTCTTCCATTAGCAAGGCAGCGTCGGCTCGCGCACGCAGACCACCGATTGCCGAGATAGCAACGGCCAGGATAGTCAAGCCAATACGCAACTCTCTCATGATTTCGAACCCTCTCCGAACAGTCTCGCAATGCCTGACAAGCAGCTGCCAAGATCAGAAGATCACTCTTCTATAACGCTTACTTCGCAGGCATGTTGCGCTTCCTATCACATTCGGCCCAAGGGTCGAGGGGTCGGAATTCAACAAAGACGCCCGTTCGTTTGATGTTAGATGAAAGGTGTTCGTTGTTAGAAAATTTTTGAAAACGACTAGAAGGAGATACGAGCACCGAACTGGAACTGACGCGGATCGTACGCAGCCGTCGGAGTCCCAGCCGCAGTGTAAAGAAGATTTACGTCCAGCGTGTTGTTTTTATTAATCAGATTGAAGATATCCGCTGTCACCTGCAACCCGATTTCGTGCGAGAAGGTAAAGGCACGCGCGATGCGCAGGTCGGTAAAAGCTGTGAATGGCTTGAGACCAACGTTGCGAGACAGGTTGCCTGCGTAGTAGCTACTCGCTGGGCCGGCATTGGCTGGAGCGTCGATATAGCAGGGCAGATTGAATGCTCCAGTGGGCGAGTACCTGGAGAGCACGGGAGCCGTGCCGCAGCCCGTAAGGCCACTGTTGGGCGCGACGGCATTGGGCCGGTCGGTGAGCGGATTGAAGTCGAAGTTTGTATCCGTACCCGTGAGGATATTGAAGGGGCGGCCGGACGAGACCTCGAAGATCGGTGCCACAGTAATGTTGGAGAAGACCGCAGGCATCCAGCCGGAGCCTGCAACATGCCCTGAATTGTAGACGCCGGAAAGGACAAAGCGATGGCGCTGATCAAAGGTTGAGACGCCACGCTCGGCGTTCGGAGCAAAGTTGCTCTGAGGTGAATCGGAGGTCGAAACGACGTCGGTCGAGTCGTCGATCGCGTGAGACCACGTATAGCTCAGCAAAAACTCATAACCCTTCGTGAAGCGCTTTTTCAGGTTGACGCTCAGAGCGTTGTAATCCGAAGTTCCCGTGGTCAGGTTCGGGGACATATCGCCGAAGGGAACCGGAAGACCTTTTCCGAGACCATCTGCGAAGGCGATCTGACTAGCTACGGCGACGCATTGCCCTGCGCCTACCGCTGGATTAGCGAGAAATGGCGCGAGGGAGATATTTAATCCGGACGGACGGAAGAAGTTTAATAATGGTGGCGCGACATAAGGGCCCGTAGGGCCAACTCCGCATGGATTGACTCCGCTGGCCGTTGCAACCGTGAGCGGGTTCGAGGTGGGACTTGCGGTACCGGGTTGAGCGGTGCCTGCCCTGACTGCGTTTAGGGCATTGCGCCAGTTAGCGACCAGAAGTTGCGGATTCACAGGATTAACGTTGATGGGGCGATTGAGATGACGGCCTCCAGTCGAATTGAAGGCGATGTTCAATGAGATGTCGTGGCCCATGTCCTGTTCGATTCCGAATGAGATCTGTTGAACGTAGGGGGTGACAAAATTCAGATCCGCTGGAAGTCCCGAAGGCAAGATTGGGAGAGGGAAGCCAGCTGCAAGAAAGTTCTGATTGACGACCAGTGAGTTTGAGTTATCAGGATCGAAACGCTGCTGATTCGGCAAGTAATTCACCCCTGCAGCACTGGCTCCAAGGCAGTTTCCGTTTCCCAGCGACCCTTGAAAGGTATTTGTTGCGTTGAGGTTGACTGGGCTTGCCCCGGCGTTGGGAGCGCCCACCATGCAGGGAGTGCCTCCAGCCAAAATCACGAGAGGAACACTTGTTGAGTTGAACGCAGTGGATTGCGCCTCCAGGTTGCCGGGTGCACGGTCGTAAAAGAGTCCGTAATTCGCGCGGACCACGGTCTTCGCGTTTCCAAAGACGTCGTATGCAAAACCGATTCGTGGCGCAAAGTTGGTCGGTTGCAGCCGAATCCCTTGGCGAACTCCGTAGGCACGTTCTGCAGCATTGGTATTAGCGTTTAGGGCGAGTTTGGTTGGAAAGCCTTCGATATCGTAACGAACACCAAGATTCAGTGTTAGTCTTCTGGTGGCACGCCAACTATCCTGCAAAAATGCGCCGAGAACTTTGAGATCGTATCGTGTACTTGTGTTCCCGATGCCCTGGGCGAACGATTGCGGAATGCCAAGTCCATAGGCTTGAATCGGAGAAAATCCCGGAAGCCCCACAAGCGCCGACGATACATCCGTGCTGTTGAGCGAGCCAAAGGTGTAGTCGCCCCCACCGTATAGCTGCCCCTGTATCAGATTGATGGGAATGTACCGCAGGTCGATGCCGGTTTTGAAGGTGTGGGCTCCGTGCGTGTACGTAAAGTTGTCCTGCAACTGACTCTGGTCTTCGATTCGATTGACCACGGAGAATGGCGTTTTGCCAAAGTAAGCGAATCCGGGAATATTTACCGCTGTTCCTGCTCCGCCGGGCGAACTGCTGTTCGCGAAGAGCACAGGATGCCGGGCGAACTGGAATCGCA
This sequence comes from Edaphobacter sp., assembly GCA_035570955.1. GTDB lineage: Bacteria > Acidobacteriota > Terriglobia > Terriglobales > Acidobacteriaceae > Edaphobacter. The sequence goes on from DATMKY010000109.1 coordinate 10,856, forward strand.
GCTCGTTTACTTTATTGCTTCCGAGAATCAACGTGTGTTGTCCGGCAATCGCCCAGTCATGCAGACTTTGGGTTGCGGTGCGGGAGAAAGAATTTTCACCAAGGTTCTGGTTTGCTGCGCTCTCTTCAATGCCGCTGATAAAGCTTGGGCTGGCGCTTCCGTGGAGTGTCAGCTGCTGGTTCTCGGTTATCTTGTGATCGATGCGGAGAGAGTAGACCTCGGTGCGTTCCGAGATTGGGAAGTTGCCGATCAAGCTGTTAAGCGGAACGAACGAAGTTGGCAAAACCTGTCCTGAGGTAACAAAGTTCTTCTGACCGATTGTCGGTTGCAGAAATGCGGGGTTCTGTCCCGTTGTGGCAATCGACGACGAGGATCCGACAAGCGCAATGTACTGCTGAATGCCGGGCGTGTTTGATGGCAGTTGCGGATTCTGTAAAAATGCCTGCTGCTGGGGAGTTCCCTTAATCGTCAGGGCACCTGCCGGGGCGCCAAAGAAACGACTGACGTCGATGTTGGTAAGGCCGAAGTTGTTCGCGCCGATGTCGGAGAATCCTGTTTCCTGTCGGCGAGTAATCTCGGCCGAGAAGAAGTAGAACGTTTTGTCTGGAACAATGGCACCGCCAAGGGTTGCGCCTGCTTGTACTCTCGTGTAAGCCGGTTGATAAACCGTCGAAAAGGGATTGGTCGCCTGGATGTAACGGTTGCGTAGGAATACATAGACGCTACCGTGCGTCTGATCGGTCCCAGATTTCGTGACGATGTTGACGACGCCTCCGGATGCACGCCCAAACTCCGCAGCAAAGCCATTGGTAACAATCTGGAACTCCTGGACGGCATCCTGCGAGACTGTCGTGCGTGTACCACCGGAGATATAATCGCCTGCGTCGGCGCCGTCGATGTTAATCGAGTTCGATCGCGCCCGAACGCCACCGAAGTTCAGCCCCGAAGTTGGGATTGCGCCGATAGAAGGCGCTGCGTCGCGGGCAATCTGGGAGTTGGTTAACGTGAATCCGATATAGTTGCGACCATTTGTGGGGAGATTTTCGATCCGCAACTGATCGACTGTCGTGGATTGTGAACTTCGCTCCGTTTCGATAATGTCAGCGCCTGAGTTGACGCTAATGGTCTCACTCCCGTTGACTGACAGGTTGAGGCGCAATTCAGCTCGCTCTCCTACGGTGAGGACGACATTGCTCTGGTTCAGTTTGGCAAATCCTGCAGCCGTTGCCGTCAAGGCATAGGTGCCGGGCGGCAGGAGGAGAAACTGAAAGTTGCCCTCAGCATCACTTGTTGTCGTGCGCGAAAAACCTTTCGGAGCGTCGGCAATAGTAATTGATGCATTTGGAACTAGCGCGCCGCTTGGATCGCCGATTATGCCGTGAACCTCCGCAGTCGATATGTTCTGTGCGTGAAGGTCGCCGCAAAACAAGTACGCCAGGGTTAAGGTGGCGGCAAGTGCGACTGCGAAGAGATGCCGCGAGACACGAGTCAACATGGAGGCTCCTGTTCGATTGGCTGGCCTGACGCGTTTTCGCGACGACTCAGCGGTTAACTTTGTCAACGCGAAGTTCTACATGAATGATCATTCAGTGCGCAAGAGGGGCTTCGGTGCGACCCCGTATACTAGGCGAGTTCTTCGTTCAGGAGTTTCACTCATGCGGCCTGTTTTGTGGGGTTTGCTTCTCACTGTTGTCTGTCTGCCAATGGCATTTGTTCTCTTCCTTGTGGTTGCAGCAGGAGTTCCCGCCTTCGATGTGTTCACTACGAAGCTTCCATCGGGTATCCGGTCCTCCGTCGCCGATGTCACGTTGAGTAAAGCCGGCTACGAAAAAAATGCGAGAGCAGTCATCGATCGGGTGATCCGGCTCGATCCCGAAAACGCAGACGCGTGGGGACGACGATGTCATGCAACGGCTGAGGGTGGCAGCCAACGCGAGGCCTGCAACAAAGCCGTTGCGCTCGATCCAACCGCATGGAACTTCGAAGGCCTGGGATCCGCACAGGAACATGAAAGGGACTATTGCGCTGCAGAAAACTCCTATACATCTGCTATTCGTTATTCGCAGAATGATGCAGGGCTCCTTCGCGATATGGCGCGGGCAGCGCTGCACTGCGGCCATGCCTGGGCCAGCGTTGCAGGTTTCGAAGTTGCCGAAGGGCTTGATGTGAAATCCGCCGCGAATGATCCAAATGATGAGGACGACACCGCTGCTGACCTGTTGGCCGATCGCGAGTTTCTTGTAGTCGCTTACAACCGGACCAAACAGTCCGGCAAGGCAACCGCCATGTGCACAAAAACCCATCCTGACTGGGCGAGCTGCAATTGCGATCTCACCGAAATGGGAGTGAGATGCACGAACGCATCCTCAGAGGCAAAGAGGTAACCAAGAGACAATTGCCCGCTGCTGACTCAGGCAGATATAGAACGAAGGGGATTGCCTTTCGTACAACGAATGGGCTCACGGTTTGCATTTGCTCTAGGGCTGGTTTCTAGTCACACCTATCTGCGATCCGGCTTCGGTTTGGAGCCCCCACCCCATTCGCGGGGTGTTGTGTGCAAGACCCACGCGGCCGTCAGGTCCGAGAAGGATGATTCCTCCATGTCCACCCAGTCTGCTGAAAAGATATGCAATCGCATCCTCTGCCGCCTGCTCCGGACTGGCCCCGGCTGCAACACGATCTACGGCCCATTTTCCCAAGACCAGCTTCATGATCGGCTCACCCCACCCGGTCAGCGACACTGCTGCCGTGCGATTGTCCGCGTAACAGCCGCACCCGATCAGCGAAGAGTCTCCTACCCGACCCGGAGCCTTGTTTAAAGTGCCTCCGGTGCTAGTTCCCGCTGCGATATTTCCGTGCATGTCGAGCGCGACCGCACCCACTGTGTCGTGCGAATCGAGCCTGCCTGAAAAGGTTTGATCCGGCAGTCCTGCTCGTTCGTCCGCCTGCGCCTTATAGAGTCGCTCCTGTTCCCTGGGAATGACCAGATCCATGTTGTCGCAGAGAGGCATTCCGTGTTGACGCGCGAATCTTTCCGCACCCGTCCCCACAAAATAGACGTGCGGCGATTTATCAAGCACCAGCCGAGCAGCACGGATTGGATTTCGAAGCCGCTCGACGCAGGCAACGCCTCCCGTCCGCAGATTTTCTCCATTCATGAGGAGAGCATCCAGTTGGACCCTGCCGTCTTGTGTCAAAAACGAACCACGTCCGGCGTCGAAGGCTTCGTCATCCTCCATAACAGCGACGGCAGCCTCAACGGCGTCTACTGCGCTTGCTCCCATCTCGAGAAGGGTGTATCCGGCGGCCAGAGCATTGGCGATACCATTTTCGTGGGCCTCGATAACGTCGTCGGGCATGGCCCAGGCGCCGCCGTGAATCAGCAGGACAGGTGGTGTCTTCATTGCATGTCAAGTCTACGAGAGTTTGGCCAGCTATGCCTTCGACTGTTATCGCCGCGATGCACTACAACGAGAAGACGCAGATCCTCACGATCGTCTATCGGGGAAAACGTGGCGTCTACCGCTACTTCGATGTTCCTTCAGAGGAGTACGCGGCGTTTTGCGCCGCACCGTCCAAGGGAACCTATCTGAATGAGATATTCAAGACACGGGAATACCGGTATGAACGGGTACACAATCCGTAGAACATCTAACGTCAAACGAACTTACTTTGCCTGGGGTTGTAGCTTTCTGCGCTCGGTTTCGAGGTAGGTATAGCGGATTCTGTGGATGACGGTGAGTGTCGAGAATAGCGCCAAAACCCACAGCGCGGGGGCCATAACACCCCACCGATTGCACAAAGCGCCAAGGATAACGCAAACGATCCGCTCCGGCCGCTCCATAAAGCCAACTTTGCAGGTTCCGATGAGCGCTTCGGCGCGGGCACGGGTGTAACTGACCATCACACAGGCAGTCATGACAAATGCCACCAGGCCGACGTAGAAGAGGCGGTTGCCTCGCGCGTAATAGATCAACAATCCGAAGAAGATTGCTACATCAGAGTAACGGTCCATCACCGAATCGAAAAACGCTCCGAAGACAGACACCTGATTCGTCTTCCGGGCCACACGGCCATCGACCATATCGAAGATGCCAGCACCGATGATGATCAAGCCCGCGTATAAAAACATCCGGTTGGCATTGTTGGCACGAGCGAAGCCGAAGAAACATGCCGCGATGATGTTAATTACCAACCCAATAAAAGTGAGCATGTTGGGGGAGATACGGGTCAGCGCCAGACCGTTCACGATCTTTTGCAGCAACCAGCCGCTGCCTTTACCGAATGCGCTTGTCCAGGTCAAAAAACTCGTCCTCCGGGGTATGCCCCGCACTTGCAGTTTCTTTCGATAACACGTCCGCAGACCACGCCGCGATTTTAGTCAGGGTCGTGTATGGTCAGCAGCTTCAATATCTCCAACTCCCGCTTGCCGTTCGGGGTAATCACAGTCGCGGTATCACCGACTTGCTTGCCCAATAAGGCACGGCCGATCGGCGAGGTGGTCGAAATCAGGCCCTTGGACACGTCTGATTCTTCGCTGGTTACCAGCTGATACTTAATTTCTTCATCTTTGCTGGCATCGAAGACCGTGACACGGGAGCCGAATCCGACCTTGTCGGTAGGGATATTGACGAGATTGACCATCGCCAGCTCGCCCATTCTCTTCTTCAACTGGCCAAGACGGGCGTTGACGAAGACCTGGCGTTGCTTGGCCATGTGGTACTCGGCATTCTCGCTGAGGTCGCCCAGCGCAACTGCCTTCTTAATCTCTGCGGGTAGTTCGGTTGTCAATTCGTGTTCCAACAGCTTGATTTCTTCCGCAAGCCGTTTCATTACTTCTTCTGGCATCAGGGCCTTCCGGGCAATACTTCGCGGTCGCGCAGCTTCCCGCGCGGCAACACGTTAGGGTCAAAATACGATTATACGATGCCAGAGTGCCAAAAATTGACGGCTCGGCCCACTTAGCGGTAGCCACGCGCGTTTGCCTGGGCATCAAGAAACGACTGCAGGATCAATACTGCTGCGACCTGATCGATGATTCCTTTTCGGCCTAATGCCGCATGACCTGCCTCGTCCAGATGGCGGTGCGCCTGACTGGTTGTCAGCCGCTCGTCCCAGAGATGCACGGTAATCCCGAACTCGGCGCGCAGGTTTTCGGCAAATGCCTGCGCTTTGGCCGCCTGCGGGCTTTGATCACCTGACATGTGCAAAGGATTGCCGACAACAACTTCGGTAATTCCATGTTTGCGGAGGACCCGCGCTACCGACTTCATGTCTGCCTTACGTCCGGTTCGATGCAGCGTAAACAGCGGCTGAGCCGTGTAGCCCAGTGGATCCGAGATCGCCAGTCCGATTCGCCGGTCTCCCACATCGAAACCCAAAATCCGCGGCTCTTGCGCGTTCGTTCGCGGTTCTGAGTCTTGATCGTCCGGTTTTGGGAGGTCGGTGGTCACAATTTTGAGTGTACCGTCCACACCGTAAAATAGCCGCCATGGACTTCTTTAGCCGTAGCATGGGCAGTTTGGCTCCTTCGAGGGAGGAGTTTTTTTGAAATTCCTTCTGGTTCTATTGCTCGTTCTGCTCCTTTTCGCCGGGGTAGGGGCCTATATTCTGAAAACGCCTTTCGGACCGTCTTCTGAGACATTCGTTGATATTCCGCCCGGGACCGGCGCGACGACTATCACTACCCTATTGCGAAAGAAAGGGATTATTCGGAGCCGATATGCACTTGCTTGGTTGCGTCTCCAAAAGGGAGGGACCTTCAAGGCAGGCGAATATCGGTTTGACCATCCTGTCCTGCCGGAAGAAGTCTACAGCCGCCTGGTTCAAGGGGATGTTTATACCGTAACCCTCACAATTCCGCCGGGTTATAACATGTTCGACATTGCTGCCGCGGCTGAATCTGCCGGATTTGCAAAGCGCAACGTTTTTCTGGCTGCCGAACGGCAACATACCGAACTGATTGCCGACTTTTTCACCACAGGGTCGACCCCCGATTCCCTTGAGGGTTACTTATTTCCTGATACTTACCGCTTCTCCAGGCACGCGACGCCGTTCCAGATTCTAACTACGTTGGTTCATCGCTTTCGACAGGAGGCAACCCAACTTGGCATGACGGAGGGCATTCCTCGGATTGTCACGCTGGCCTCTCTTGTCGAGAAAGAAGTGAGTCAGGATGCCGAGCGACCAGTGGTGGCTGGGGTTTTCGTGAATCGGCTGGCCAGGTCGATGCCTTTGGCAACAGACCCTACTGTTATCTATGCGGCTTTGCTTGATAGTCGCTGGCGGGGAACGATTTATGCCTCCGACCTGCAATCACCCTCGCCTTATAACACCTATAAGCACGCCGGTTTGCCGCCGGGGCCAATTGCCAGTCCAGGAGTCGCGGCTTTGCGGGCGGCAATTCATCCTGCGCAGACCGATTACCTTTATTTTGTGAGTGATGCGGCTGGACATACACGCTTTTCTGTCGATCTAAAAGAGCACGCCCAGCAGGTTCAGGCCTACCGGGAGGCTATAAGGCATTGAGCCACCCTGCTATGGAATAGCAAAACTCTCCGAAGCGCGTCGAACTCAAAGTACATCCAACGTTTATTGGAAGCCATTGCGGAGGGTTCACTTCGGGAGTCTCCCGAACGGTAATCCGTATCAGGACGGATATACTTGAGGTTCGTGCTATTGAGGAAAAGACAAGCGTTAGCGGTGGGCCTTTTTGCACTGGCACCGGCCCTGACCGGGTGCCTGACCCATATCCGCACCGTTCCGAAGACACGTCCTCCTGACGTGGTTATGAACGCTACTCTAGACCAGTTGTTAACCCAGGTTGACACTCGGTTTAACCTGGTGCAAAGCTTCACGGCTTCGGTTGAGATTGTTGCGTCGGAGGGTGGGGCGCGGCAAGGGCAGGTGAAGGAACATACCGCGGTAAGCGGTTATATTTTCCTGCGGAAATCTGAGGATTTGCGGGTTTTGCTGCGGGTTCCGGTGCTTGGTTCACAAGCCCTGGATATGGTGAGCAATGGCAAGTCCTGGAAGCTCTGGGTGCCTTCGAAGAAGATTGCGATGGAGGGAACCAGTCAGACTCCCGACCCTTCGCAACACGGCTTGGAGAGCCTGCGTCCTGCTGTGATTTTCGATTCGCTGCTGATTCGCGGGTTGGCACCTGATCAAATTGTTGCGCTGACACAGGATTCGCGGGTGATTCCGGATCCGAAGGATAAAAAACAGCTTGTCGAAGAGCCGGACTATGAGCTTTCGATCCTCGAGCAGCCGAATGGGAATACGGTACACACACTGCGTGTGATTCATATTGGCCGGAGTACCCTGTTGCCGTACCAGGAGGACATCTACGGGCCTGAGGGAACAATCGTTACTCGGGCTTATTACAGCGATTATCAGACTTTTGGGGATCTTCAGTACCCGATGAAAATTAAGATCGATCGACCGCAGGACCAGTATGGGCTGGCGATTTCGATTACGAAGCTGACACTGAATCAGAAGCTGGATGACGACCAATTCGAGTTGAAGTTCCCTGAGGGAACCACGATCAAGACGATGAACTAGAGTGATTCGCGGCTTGTTTTCACAAATTCCTTTTTCGGAATCATAACCTGGCTGTTAGGTGCAGGTTCCGATAAGTGGCATTGCTCTCTGTTCTCGTCAACGCACAATCCGCCATACCGGCGATCCCTTACAGGTCGGGATGCAGGTCGTGCCAGCTTGATTCCGGATTCATGCTAAATCTCTAGTGCCGTATCGGCAGTGCTCCGGGTCCAGCTGATCGGGTGACTTGTGGAAGTACCTTGCGAACTCAGCAACGATCTTGGTGTGGCGACGAATCGTGCGTTCGGAAAAGTTGCGCAGCCGGAGATCTTCCTGCATGTGCTGACGTAGGTGAGTCATGGACACCTCCTTGGGTGTCCAAAACTCTATCCAACCGCCACAGAAGCATAACCCTGCCGCGCTAGCGGCTTAGTGCAAATCGCCAAATCGCTCATCAAGCGACCTGAGTGGTCGCGATAACGTCGCATTCTTGTAGTTGGTTTTGAAACTTTCCTTTCTTGCCTTTGCTGTCATGAGGGTCTTACGTCAAGACAAAGCTGCGTTCCGCCTTTTATGCCGACATCACGGAGAACGGCAGACCCATTCGCATGCGGTTTATATGGTCTAAGATCACCCGTACTACGTGTCATTGGGAGCAAGCGTACTCGCCGGACAGCGGAAAGAACTGGGAGACCAATTGGGTGCAGGGCCTTGTGCAATAGGGTGCGCGAATTCGACCCTTCCAGAAAAAGCGCCTTAGTGGCTGGGAACACCGCCTTTGCTGGAGATAGGTCTGAGACGAGCCTCTATTCTTCAGCAGGCGCTGGACTTCCCTCATGCTGGGAAGAGGCTTGCATTTTGTCTCGATTAGGGAGTAGATTGTCTACATTTTTTTGATGTAGAGGGTCTACAGCCTATGGCGGCACACGAATCTTTCGATCAGGCGATTCAGCCCCTACGATGCAGAGGTTGGGGGAAATTTCAATCAGGACAGGCTGCTGGCGCGGTTGACCAGCTCGTTCGGAGTTCTGGCGTTGGTGTTGGCTTCGGTCGGATTGTATGGAGTGATGTCGTATTCGGTCGTACGCCGGACCAGCGAGATCGGCATCCGCATGGCTCTGGGTGCCGCGCGTTCTGGTGTGGTCGCCCTGATGCTGCGCAGCGCTCTTTGGCAGTTACTGATCGGCTTCGCGATTGGTATTCCGGCGGCATTCGCCGCCGGCCATTTTATGGCCAGTCTTCTTTACGAGGTGAAGCCGTACGATCCGCTCGCGTTCGTTGGGGCAATTCTGTTGTTGGCGATTTGTGCAGCGATAGCTGCATTTATCCCTGCGCGACGAGCGGCTTCGATTGATCCAATGCAGGCTCTAAGGACGGATTGACAGAATCGAATTAGTCCGGGATATGCTTTAGCTTTTCCATTAGTAAATCCCTTTTCCCGCGTGTTCTGGGTCATGACGGTTACCCGCGCGAGCTCTTCTCCATCCCGCCTTCGGTTTACACTTGTATCGTTCATTCCCAAACGTTCACGGACTGTCAGGCGGCAGAATCCCGATGGGAGGAGACAGTATGCTTCGTGCGCTTTGTCTCACGGCGACTTCTGTTTTTTGGGGCCTTGCTTCAACCTCCGCGCAGGTACAAAACGTAGGTGATGTGTCTTTCTCCGTCCCTTCTGGCTGGCAGTACCAGCAAGGAGCTGACGTTGGTGCGATGATCCTCAAGACTGACAATCGTTTCTGGCTTGCCGCGGTTTACAGTGCGACGCCATCCAGTGGAGACCCTAATGCCGATTTCAAAGTTGCCTGGAAACGAGTGGTCTTTCCTTTGCCCAACTATGGCAAGATGCCGGGATACGATCCGTACAGCACCAGCAAGATGATCGGTTATTCAGGAAAATACTACGACGCTTCCAGCGCCACCAACACGTCCTACACTCGACTGTATGTGCTTGAGACCGGCAAAGTCTTCATACCAGTTTCGTTCACCAGCAACAATCGCAATGTACTCGACAGCATGAGCCACAATGAACGTGCCATTACCGGCAGTGTGCGCGTGGCGCCCCGCAAAGCCTCACCAATCAGGTTTTCCGTAACAGTCTCCGATCTAGCGGGTTACTGGATCGGCGGTATCGTCACCAGCACTGACTACTACAACAACGCTGGGCAATACCAGAGCAACTCTCTCACCGCCGTAAACTACGGATATACGATTGCCTCCAATGGCACCTATACCTACAAATTCGGAGGACTAATGAATAACCGGCCTACGAAGGACGACGACTCGGGCGTTGTTGAATTGCAGGGCGAGTTCGTCACTTTCAAAGGTCATCAACACGTCAGGCGCTACCGTTTTGTCAATCTTCAAGAAGCACTCGACGGTTCGACTGTCCTCGCCCTATGGCCTGCGGTTGACCTCTCGCAGATCGACTCGAATCGCGACACCGAATATTTGACCCGCGCTCTCAAGAAATAACTATCCTGCATTTGCCGATGCTGGAGATGATTCGGGTTCTTCTTTCCTTTCGCTGAGACCGTTGCTCATCGTGCGGTATCTTTTCGTCGTCTCCGCTCCTCACTTGCCTTCATTATTTCGTTCATGTCCGCCGCTGGCCGGATCTCCCAGATGGTGCCGTATTTCAGGGCTGGGTGCTGCGCCATGAGCTGTACAGCATGATTCATGTCGCGCGCCTCAAGGATTCCAATGCCGCCGAGCTGCTCCTTGGTTTCCGCATAGGGGCCGTCGGTCGTCGCGACTTTCCCGTTCCTCCAATATAAGGTCAACGCAGTTTCAGCAGGCTGCAGAGGCTCTCCGCCGATAGTGTGTCCGTTGACGCGCAGATAGTTGTCGTACTCAAAGCATTCGTCGTACATGGCGTTTTGTTCGCTGTCGGTCATACCGTCGAATTTGTCTTTGTCATAGTACCCAAGACAGATGTATTTCATTGTTCTTCTCCTAGTTTTCTAGTCCGGATAGGTAGCCCTTGGCGCAGCGGCCACAGATTTTTTCTGTCACTGGTTCAAGTAACAAAGCGCAACACTTCCTGATTTAAAAATCTTTGACTCAACGATCTTTAGTTGCAGTTTTTCCGGCAAGTTGACTCCTTCCAACAACCGCCTTCCTTTTCCTGCGATGACTGGCGAAACGACGAAGCGATATTCATCCACCAGACCAAGCTTTATAAGTTGTGATGGAATATCTACACCACCGAGCAGGATATCTTTACCCTGTTGTTGTTTCAGTTTGAGCACTTCATCGTGTAGGCTCCCACGGACAATTCGCGTATTTTTGTCTTCAACGCTGTCTAGTGATCGTGAAAAAACAAGTTTGGCTGTGGAGACAAATGCCCGAGCAAATTCGGTTTCTGCTTTTATCTCGTCCGGGTTTTTGAGGACGTCAGGCCAATAGGGAACCATCAATTGATAGGTTTTACGGCCAAAGACATGCAGATCAGCCTCTCGTGTGAGATTCGTAAAATATTCAAGTTTTTCGGCGTCAACGGTCTGTTTCGTGTGATCGACGCAGCCATCCAGGGTAGTGTTGATTGCGAAGATTATTTTTCTCACCGAGTCCTCCCTCTTTCCAAGATCGCTGACGCCGGTTCATGCCTATTCGCCCATGGTGCCGGTGCGCAAAGGGCTCTTGGGCCTGTAGGTGCTGATAATCACGCCCGACGGCGAAGCCTTCGTGCTGACGAGCGCTAATTCGCGAGGAGGCGTTCCGCTTGGAAAGAAACGTTTGCCTGTGCCTAACAGAACCGGAAAGACGAGGAGCAAGACCTCATCCGCAAGCGAGTGCTCGAGCAGCACAGGTGTCAGTGTCGAACTGCCCCAAACGATTAAGTCCGGGCGATCCTCTGCCTTGATGCGGCGAATCCCCTCGACGATGTCTGGTCCAAGGCCCTCGACCGGTCCCCATTCAAGGCTTTCCGGCCTGTGGGTTGCAACATACTTCGTCGCCACGTTGATACTGTCCGCCATTGGACTGCTCGGGGCTTTCGGCCAAAAACCACTCCAGATGTCGTAGGTTCGGCGTCCCATCAGCAGATCGAAGACCTTGCCGTGAGCCGCAACGATAGCCTTTCCTCCAGCGTCGTCGGAATGCGGCGCCGCCCAACCACCATAGGAATAGTCGCCGTCTCTGTCTTCATTCGGCCCGCCGGGGGACTGAATCACTCCGTCCAGCGAGATGTGCTCGATAATTTTGAGCTTTCTCATTTTTCGTCTCCTTCTGTCGAATGTTCCGAAATCGCGGCGGCCCGGACTGTTTACTTGCTTTCGTCGGATCCTTGTTCCGGAGCCGGGAAGAAAAGAAGCTCGCGCACCTCGCCGACCGCATCGCAGGTGATGGCACCCTTGCGCGCCCAAGCGAGTGCCTCGTCCATATTGGCGGCTTCGAGTATCCAGAAACCGCCCATGTGCTCCTTAGTCTCGGTGTACGGCCCGTCGGTGACACGCACCGTGCCGTTGGACTGCTTCCGCACGGTTTTGGCATTGGCAGCCGGGGAGATCCCGCAGGCGAACTTCCTGACGCCGGCGGCAATCATTTCGCGGTTGAGCGCGTGGATCTCTTCCATCATCGCTTCGGTCACGGTGGACGGGTCGAAGTCGTCCGGGAGGTAGTTGCAAACTAGATATTGTGGCATGACAGCTCCTTTTCTTTGGTTTGTTCCTGTTATGTTTCCGATGACTCGTTTCCTGTTCATTCACAGAGCCCCAGCTCATCGTTCTTTTGTCCTATAGTCGTTGGGAAGACGGGAGATCGACAGCGACTGCATTTTTATTTTCAGTTTTTATTTCAGTTGCCGAATCCGCTCCTGCAGGAATTGCCGCTCTGGTTCCTGCTGGGTCAGCGCAAGAGCTTTCTCATACGAGGACCGAGCCTCAGCTGTCCTTCCCAGTCTGCGGTACATATCCGCACGGGCTGAGTGCGCCAGGTAATAATTTGCCAATTCGCCATGTTCCAGTGCTGCGTTGATATACGCCAGCCCAACCTCCGGACCGTCGCGCATTGCAATGGCTACGGCACGATTGAGCTTTACGACCGGCGAGGGTTGAATTCGTGCCAGTTGGTTGTAAAGCGCAACAATCTGTCGCCAGTCAGTCACAGCAAATGATTCTGCCTCCGCATGAACGGCCCCGATCGCAGCCTGCAGCGTGTAAGAGCCGAAGCGCCGGGACTTCAAAGCTTTCTCCAGCAATGCCACTCCCTCCGCGATCTGCTCCCGATTCCAGAGTGAGCGGTCTTGATTCTCCAGCAAAACCAGCTCTCCGGAGAGAGATGTTCTCGCGGCGCGACGAGATTCTTGCAATAACATCAGGGAAAGCAGCCCAAGGACCTCCGGCTCTGGCAGAAGTTCGCTCAGCAACCTGCCCAGCCGAATCGCCTCGCCGGTCAGCTCGGCTCGCGTTACTTCCGTTCCCGCTGAAGCCGAATAACCCTCGTTAAAGATGAGATAGATGACCTGAAGCACTGCACCCAGTCGCTCTGGCAATTCCTGCGACGTGGGCACTTCGTACCGAATCGGTGTATCTCGAATCTTTGCCTTTGCACGCACAATGCGTTGCGCCAGTGTACGTGGAGTGGCGAGAAAGGCCTTTGCTATCTCCTCGGTTGTCAACCCGCACACCTCACGCAAGGTGAGCGCGACATGCGCTTCTGGCGGGAGAGATGGATGACAGCAGGTAAAGATCAGGCGCAGCCGATCGTCTTCGAGGCTGTCCTCTTCCTTAGACTTTTCGGCCGAACTCATTTGCGCTTCGAGATGCCGAACGAGCTCGTCCTGAGACGCATCGGATCTTGCTCGTCGACGTAATGTATCAATAGCTTTGAATCGGCCCGTCGAAATCAACCATGGTCGTGGGTTATCGGGTACTCCACTACTCGGCCAGAGGCTGAGCGCAGCCGCGAAGGCTTCATGCATCGCCTCCTCGGCAAGATCAAAATCGCCGAGAAGGCGGATTAGAGTTGCCAAGATTCGTCCCGAATCCATCCGATAAAGGGAGTCGAGCAATTCGCGTATCTGCTCAAGTGAACGCTCAGACATGACCGCGACTTTAGCAAACCAGCTACTCGGAATCAATTTTGGTAAGTCTGCTGATCGACGGCTCTGTGACTCGGTGGTCGAACGACGTTCGTCAAACAAGTGTGTTTGCCGTCGTCAATTCGATTGTGGGGGCTGGATAAATGCGGTCGGTCGTCAGTTTAGTTCATCGAATTTTTACGTTTCTACAATCAAGCCCTCCACGAATTGGAGAACTATTGTCCGCGGAGGTTCCAATGAAAAAGCTATGCGTTTTACTCTCCCTCGCAGCAGCGTGTTCGGCAGTCACCGCCATAGCCGAAGATCATGACTCCCATGAGGGCCACATCAAACGCGTTCTGTTAATCAGCGTGGACGGCATGCACGCTGTCGATTTCGCGAACTGCGCGCACGGCATCAGCACGATCAACAATGGCCAACCATACTGCCCGGCACTTGCTGCCCTTGGCAGGACAGGTGTTAACTACGTCGCCGCCAGCACCTCGAAGCCTTCCGATTCCTTCCCCGGTCTGACCGCGATCATTACAGGCGGGAGTCCGGCGCTGACCGGCGTCTACTACGACGTCGCTTACTCGCGGAACTATAACGCTCCCGCGAAGACCACCGGAAACGGCGTGGCTGCAGGTCCATGCACACCTGGTACGACACCTACTGGTACCACAACGGAGTACGAAGAAGGCATCGACATTGACCAGACGAAAGTAAACGGAGGGGCGCCTGGCGCTGCGCTAACAGACGGCGGCATCGCTTCCATCGATCCCAAGAGACTCCCCCGCGACCCCAAGAATGGCTGCAATCCTGTCTTCCCGTGGGAGTTTGTTCGCGCCAACAGCATCTTCAGCGTCATTCACCAAGCGGGTGGATATGCGGCGTGGTCGGATAAACACCCTGCGTACTCGTCGGTCGCCTCAGGTATTGGACCCAGTGCACTGGACGACTTTTATGCGCCCGAGATCAACTCGACAGTAATCGGTCTCCCCGGCATTAAGACACCCACCGGCGTATCGTGCTCAGCAATCCTCGATCCGGGCTCCGACCTTACAGCGTGGACCAACAGCTTCCAGAATATTCAATGCTACGACACGCTGAAAGTTGACGCGATTTTGAATGAGATCGACGGCAAGAATCATCTCGGCACCAGGAGAACCCAGGTTCCTACGATCTTTGGCATGAACTTTCAGGCCGTCAGTGTGGCGCAGAAGCTTATCGAGAAGAGCAATGGAGTGACGGGCGGATATCTGGATGCCGCGGGCACACCGAGTGCAGCACTGCTGGACGAGTTCAAGTTCGTTGACACCTCCATCGGTGCTTTCGTCGAGGAGTTGAAGGATAGAGCACTCTACGATTCGACTCTCATCGTGATCACTGCCAAACACGGTCAGTCACCCATCGATCCCAACCGTTATGTGTCCCAACTTAAAGTCGGCACGTCGCCAGCCACACTGCTCTCTAATGCGGGCCTTATTCCCGACTCTGAGTCGACCAATAACCCGACCGGCATCGGGCCGACAGAAGATGACGTCTCCCTGCTCTGGCTGAAGAGCTCCTCTGATACTGACGCGAGCGTTAAGATAATCGAAGCGAATGCTTCCGCCACCGGAGTCGCGCTCGGGCAGATTTACTATGGCCCGTCGCTCACAATTAACTACAACGACCCGACGCTTGACCCGCGCACACCGGACATCATCGTGACCCCGAATGTCGGGGTTACTTACTCCGGCAGCAGCGCGAAGCAAGAGGAGCACGGCGGGTTTGCGCATGACGACACGAACGTCATACTACTGGTTTCGCTTCCGAGCTTCCAACCAAACACTGTTCACGCCCCAGTGGGCACTGCCCAGGTAGCTCCTACTATCCTGGAAGCCCTGGATATTGATCCCCGGGCTTTGGACGCAGTTCGCACTGAAGGGACGAGCGTTCTTCCTGCGGTGCAACTCCACTAGCTTCCGATGCGAATGCAGAGTGAATCGACGGACGCTCCTTTTGCGGGCGTCCATTTTTTTTTGCAGGAGTGCCAAGTCTGGTTTGAGGTTCCAACCTAAAATACCTATTTTCAAAATAGGTATTTTGGGTGTAGGCTCTCCAGCATGGCGAAGAATGCTGCACATCGCGATCTTTTTCCGGGCGCCCTTGAGGTCATGATTCTCCAATCGCTGCGACTGAGACCCATGCACGGCTATGCGCTCGTGAAGCACATCAAACTGGTTTCGAGTGATTTGCTGCGAGTCGAGGAGGGTTCCTTGTATCCGGCGCTGCAGCGGATGCTGAAGGAAGGCTGGTTGGAAGCGGAGACCGGTACTTCCGCTAAGGGCCGTCCGACACGAATTTACAGGCTTACCGAAGTGGGTACTCGCCACCTCGAAAAGGAAGTCATCAGCTTCGAAAAGATGTTTACCGGGATTACGCGGGTACTCGCTGTCTCCAAGGCCTAGGAGGCTCATCATGCAATGGTTCGCTCAACTCTTTTCACGGCGTCGCCGGTATGACGACATTTCTGTCTCGATCCAAGAGCATATTGAACAGCGAATGGAGGAGTTGACTAGCGATGGAATGACTCCGAAGCAAGCTGAACAGACGGCGCGCCGCGAGTTCGGCAACGCGACTCTGACGGAGCAGCGCAGCCGTGAAGTGTGGCAATGGCCAGCGCTCGAATCGATTCTGGCGGACCTTAAATTTACTTTTCGGAGACTGGGAAAATCGCGGGGCTTTACCGCGACGGTTCTGCTAACGCTCAGCATCGGGATCGGCGCGAACACCGCGGTGTTCAGTGTCGTGAACAGCGTTCTTTTGAAGCCGCTGCCTTATCCCGATTCAGAGCAGCTTGTCTCCTTGTGGCTGAACGCTCCGGGGGCTGGTGGGCTGGCTAATTTTTCCAAGGGGCTGCAGCTTTCAGCGTCGATGTACTTCACTTTCTCCCAACACAATCGGACCTTCCAGTCGATGGGCATATGGTGGCCGACTTCGGCAAGTGTGACCGGTGTGGCGGAACCGGAGGAGGTGCGAGCAGAGACGATCAGCGATGGCGTTCTTGAGACACTGGAGGTTCCTCCTTCGGCGGGCCGTTGGTTTTCTCATAGCGATCAGGATCCGCATGGCGCAAAGACGGTGATGTTGAGCTACGGCTATTGGCAGAGGCGCTTTGGCGGAGATCGTAACGTGGTTGGGCGCACGATTCAAGTTGACTCGCAGAGCAGGGAGATTGTCGGCATCATGCCACGTGGTTTCCGGTTGGTCGATCGCGACTTCGATCTTTTGCTTCCGATGGCGTTGGATCCTACGAATCAAAAACTGGCGGGCTTCGGCGCTTTCGGAATCGGTCGCCTGAAGCCGGGTATCGGGCTAGCCCAAGCCGATGCCGATGTGGCGCGTCTTATCGGAGTCTGGATGGATTCCTGGTCGAACGGTCCCGGCACCAATCCGCACTACTACGAGGTGTGGCGGATTACGCCGAACTTCCGTTCGCTGAAGCAGCAGGTGATCGGAAATGTGGGGAGCGTGTTGTGGGTTGTGATGGCAACGATCGGACTAGTAATGCTGATTGCATGTACCAACGTCGCGAATCTATTGCTGGTTCGCGCGGAGTCACGTCACCAGGAGCTTTCCATACGAGCCGCATTAGGCGCCGGGCGTATGCGCATTGCGCGTGAACTGCTGATTGAGAGTGTCTTGCTGGGGTTGCTCGGAGGTGTACTGGGGGTCGGGATAGCTGATGCCGGGTTGCGTCTTCTTGTGGCCGTCGGCCCGTCGGATCTGCCGCGTTTGAGCGAAATTTCTCTTGGTGCGAGTTCGCTTGGTTTCACCCTCGCTCTCTCGGTTCTTTCGGGACTATTCTTCGGAGCGATACCGGCTTTGCGATACGCCCGGTCTCAGGCCTCCGCAATGATGGGGAGCACCAACCGGACGACGAGTGCAGGCCGCACTCGACTGCGCTCGCGTAATGTGCTGGTGGTTGCCCAGGTGGCGATGGCGCTCGTTTTGCTGTTATCTGCTGTGCTGATGATTCGCACGTTCGCAACTCTGCGCAACGTAGAGCCGGGCTTTGCCGATGCTCAGCACGTACAGACCATGCGCATCTGGATTCCCGATTTGCTGGTCTCCGATCCACAGACGGTCACGCGGGTTCAGAACAACATCGTCGACAAGCTTGCTGCCATTCCGGGAGTCACTTCGGTTGGGTTTGCCGGTGCCGTGCCGATGGAAGAGATCGATCCGAATTGGGATGAGATGCACGTAGAAGGGAAGAATTATGAAGGCGGAGAGCCGCCGCTGATGCTCTTCAACTTCGTTTCGCCGGCATATTTCAACAGCATGGGCACTCGCCTGATTGCGGGCCTTGACTTCACATGGGCGGACATTTACGACCTACGGCCTAAGGTAATCGTGTCGGAGAACTTTGCGCGTGAGTCGTGGGGTTCGGCCTCGGCGGCCATTGGCAAACGTGTTCGCCAGTTTACAAGTATGCCGTGGCAGGAGGTTATTGGTGTGGCGGAAGACGTGCGGGTGCATGGAGTGGATGAGAAGGCGCCCCCAACTATCTATTGGCCGGCAATGATCCACAATCCTTACACGGCAAAGCCGACGATTGATGCTCCGCGGTTTGTAACCTTCGCGATTCACAGCAGCCGCGCCGGCACGGAGAGCTTTCTGACGCAGGTGCAGCAGGCTGTTTGGTCGGTAAACGCAAGTCTGCCGCTGGCATCGGTGATGACGATGCAGGATATCTACAATCAATCGCTGGCACGCACTTCGTTCACTCTCGTGATGCTGGGGATTGCTGGTGTGATGGCGCTTGCGCTGAGCCTGATTGGCATCTACGGAGTAATTTCCTACGCGGTTTCGCAGCGCACGCGCGAGATAGGAATTCGGCTTGCGCTTGGTGCACAAAAGAGCGTGCTGCGATGGATGTTCGTTCGTTCTGCCCTCGTTCTGACGGGAGTTGGCGTTGTGATTGGCCTGGGGGCCGCCGCTGTAATGATGCGACTAATGAAGTCGCTGCTTTTCGGCATTAGCCCGCTGGATCCGCTGACCTTCGCCGCTGTGCCGATCATTCTGGCGAGCGCGGCAGTGTTTGCAAGTTATCTGCCGGCTCGTCGCGCTGCGGGAGTCGATCCAGTTGAAACGCTGAGAGCCGAGTGACCGTGCCGAGATTTGGAATTAGATTCCGGCGCGTTTGGCGTGTTCGGCTATGGTTTCGTTGATTTCCAACGCGAGGGCCAGGGCCGCGCGGCCTTCTTCGGCGGTGACCTGCGGGGTTGTGCGTGTACGGACTGAATTTAGGAACGAAGCGATTTCCAGCCGGAGAGGTTCGGATTGTTCGACTGCGATTTTTTTGAGGGAGAGACCTGCGGATGGGTGTTGGTTGGGTTCCGCTGCGGCTTGAGTCTGGGCGGCAAGCAGCTGTTCCATTATCGCGATCTGAGCGGGGTTGGGGTTCGCGGGGATGAACTTTGAGGCCGCGGTGACGTCGATCATCAGGAGATCCTGACGGGCGAAGTCCAGCGAGAGATACTGGTGAGGCTGGAAGAAGCGGAGCTTTCGGACTCGCTCGGTGGAGACACGGCTTGCCGTGAAGTTGGCGACGCAGCCGTTTTCGAATTCGAGGCGGACGTTGGCGATGTCGACTTTCGGGGAGAGGACGGGCAGGCCGACGGCTCGGACTTCCCGGACTGGAGAGGCTGCGAAGCTGAGGACGATGTCGAGGTCGTGAATCATGAGATCGAGGACGACGTCGACGTCGAGAGAACGCGGGGTGAAGATGCTAAGGCGGTGGCCCTCAAAGAACATGGGCTTGAAGAGATGCCGACGAGCGGCAGTGACGGCGGGGTTGAAGCGCTCGAGATGTCCGGGCTGGACGATGCGATTGTGCTCGCGGCTGAGTTCGAGGATGCGGTCGGCATCGGCGAGGCTTTGGGCTATTGGCTTCTCGATGAGGAGGTCGACACCTGCGGTGAGGAGTGGGGCAGCCGCGTTGGCGTGATGGGTGGTGGGGACGCAGATAGAGGCCGCGTCGAGTTGTGTGGCTGCGAGCGCCGCTTCGACGGTCGTGAAGACGGGGACGTTGAATTTTTGTGCGGCTTCGGCTGCTACGGCTGGGTTAATGTCGACCAGAGCGGCGAGCTGGATGGGCTCGCCGGCCTGTTCGAGTTCGCGATAGACGCGGAGGTGATTGCGGCCGAAGGCTCCGGCTCCGATGACGGCTACGCGGAGTGGATGGAAGGTGGGCACCTATTTCTTTTCGACGGCTTCGCGACAACGAGCGTAGAGCTCGAGGAGATGGGTGACCTGATCTTCGGATTTTGCACCGCCGGTAACGCCGAAGCCGGTAGCGCCTGCGCCTTTGCTGCCGACATTGGCTTGGGTTGCGACGAATTTGAGCAGATCGAGCGCGATGTCCTCGGTGCGGCGCGCTGTATTGATGGGTTCCATGAAGTGATTCCTCTCGTTTCTTCTCTGGTGATGTTAATGGTGTTGGTGGCGTGGGAGCAAATAAGTTGTCTGGAAGTTGTTTTTCCAACAATGTAAATAATTCAGTCACTCACTCTTCGGGCTGTTAGGATGGCGCATCCCCGATTCGCAAAATTTGATGCGTTCTCTTGAGGCCGTATGACGGTTAGGCGTGACGGATTTTTGAATCAGTATTTTTATTTCTCCATGTCGCTGGTGATTGCAGTGGTTGTGGTTTTTGGTTTTAGCCAAACGGTTGGGCGACGCCTTTTTCACCCAACCATCGCTCCACCGCCGATTATTTATCCGCACGCGGCTGTGTTTTCGACGTGGGTTGTGTTTTTTATTGTTCAAACGTCGCTGGTACGAATGCGGAAGGTCAACGTGCATCGTGCGCTAGGGTGGCTTGGAGTGGCGCTCGGTGCGACAATTCCGGTACTAGGAATTTTTACTGCGGCAACGATGGACCACTTCAGGATGACTCGTTTTCATGATGCGACTGCCGCGCCGTTTCTTTCGGTTCAGATTTGCGATCTCAGTTCGTTCACCATTCCGTTTGTGTTGGCGGTCTACTGGCGACGGAGACCGGAGTTTCACCGGCGATTGATGCTGGTCGCGTCTTGTGCGCTGACCGCAGCGGCGTTTGGGCGGTTTCCGTGGGATACGTTTGCCTACAACTGGTTTTATGCTGGCGTGGATTCGCTGGTGATTCTGGGAGTGGTGAGTGATTTGATTTTGACACGGAGCGTACATCCTGTGTATCGATATGCTCTGCCTGCGATGATTGTGGCGCAGAGTACGGCGATCTCCCTGGCGAACTGGCCTCCCGCCTGGTGGAACAGGCTCACTACGAGTTTTTTGAGCTAGAGAACTAAGTGCGCGGGAGAACGGACAGCGCAGAGAATCTCGTAGGAGATGGTACGGGCCAGCATTGCGTGGTCGTCGGCGGTGATGTTTTCGCCGAGGAGGGTGACTTCGTCTCCGGGTTTGACTTGCGGGATGTTTGTGACGTCGACCGTGGTGAGGTTCATGGAGATACGGCCTACAATTGGGGCTTTCTGATGATCGATCAGGACCCAGCCACCGGGTTTGGTGTTGGTGCTGGAGAGCTCGCGGCGGAGGCCGTCCGAGTAGCCGACCGGGAGGAGAGCAATGCGCATAGGCTTGGTTGCGATGTAGGTGGCGTTGTAGCCGATGGTGTCGCCGGGCGCGATATCCTGCAGAGCGAGGATGCGGGTCTTCCACGCGAGGACGGGCTGGAGGCTGGGTTGGAGTTTCGGTTGGCAGGGTGAGGCGGAGTCGATGGGGAGACAGTAGCCGTAAAGAGCTATTCCGGGGCGGACCATTGGGTTTGCCTTTACGGTTGCGGCTAGTTTGGTGAGCCAGGAGAGATTTTCGTCGGGATCCTGATTGTCGATGAGGGAGGAGTTACCGGCGTGGATCCACTGCGGCTGGAAGCCTGCGCCTACGACGGAGGCAAGAGCCTCTTCGAAGCGACGGCGTTGCTTGCGCGTATTGGGAGACGTGGCTAGTTCCGGCTCGGCAAAGTGGGTGAGAACACCTTCGAGGCGAAGGAGCGGATGGCTTTTGAGCCAGTGGAGGAGGGTGTGGAGGCGTTCGCCGGGAGGCATGCCTTGGCGAGACATTCCCGTGTCGATTTCGAGGTGGATGGGCAATGGAGTGGTGTGGTCTCCGTGCTGATGGACCGCGGCGGCTAGGGCTTCGAGCTGGTGTTGTTGCCAGACGACCGGAGTGAGGTTGTTGCGGATGATGTCGGCGGATTCTTCGGGGAGGGTCCCGCACATGACCAGAATTCTTGGTTGTGATTTGATTCCTGCTTCGCTAAGGTTTTTCCGGATGGCTTCACCTTCCTGCGCATCGGCTATACCTAGCCATGGGGCCCCACCGCGAGCGAGGATAGGAGCGCAGAGAGCGGCGTTGTGGCCGTAGGCGTTGGCTTTGGTGATGGCGAGGATGGTGTTGGGGGTTGCTGCGGCTGCGAGGGTTTTGTAGTTGGCTAGTAAACGGCTTTCGGAGATCTCCACCCAGGTCTTCACGGGTTTTATTTTATGGTGGTTTGTTGCGGGATAGATGGCGGGTGAGTCAAAGGCAACAACAGAGGCAACAGCGGATTCTCCCCTTCGACTTCGCTCCTGCCAAGGAATGGTAAAGAAAAAATTGCACAATCCTGTCGGCCGGTTCATCAAAGCCCTGATGCGGAGGATTCAAGATGGAAGTTCGGGATGATGAACTTGAGAGGTTTGAGGCTGAGGGTGCTCCGGCTTTGCCTGTCGCTGAAGAGCAAGGATATGAGGGGCATGATTGGGCGCGGATCTGGTATTCGACTTATGGGGCTGGAATGCCGGTGATTTTGCTGCATGGCGGGTTGGGTCATGGTGGGAATTGGGGGTATCAGGTCCCGATGTTGGTGCGGGATGGGTATCGCGTCGTTTTGATCGATAGCCGTGGCCATGGGCGAAGTACGCGGGATGAGGGGCCGTTTTCGTATGAGTTGATGGCGAGCGACGTTGCGGCAGTGATGGATAGGTTGCGGGTCGAAAGAGCTGCGATTGTTGGATGGAGCGATGGTGCTTGTACAGCTTTGGTGCTGGCGAGGACGGCTCCGGAGCGCGTGGCAGGAGTGTTTTTCTTTGCGTGCAATATGGATCCGAGCGGAACAAAGCCGTTTGAGGAGACTGTGGCTTTGAAACGGTGTTTTGCGCGGCATGGGAAGGATTATGCAGCGCTGTCGGATACGCCGAAGAAGTTTCGGGAATTGGTGGATGATCTTGGGGTGATGCAGCGAACGCAGCCTGACTATTCGGCAGATGATTTGGCGGGGATTCGCGTGCCGGTCGTCATTGCGCAGAGTGAACATGATGAGTTTATTAAGCGGGAGCACGCGGAATATCTGGCTAAGGCGATTCCAGGGGCCGAATTGATCGTTCTGGAGGAGGTGAGCCACTTTGCTCCGCTGCAGCGGCCTGAGGTTTTTAGTCGGGCTGTTTCCAGGTTCTTGGAGGGGTTAAGAGCGACAGAAGGTTTCCTCCCCTCCGGCTGCGCTCAGGGTGCGGAATGAGTGAATGGTGGAAAGTCTGATGGGTAGGTTTCCTGTGGTGGTGCGGATGTGATACAAAGCTGTCGCCATGAAAATGAATAGTCGTTCAGTGTTGTCTTCGCGTTGGGCGGTTTTTGGATTGGCTGCCTCTCTAGTTGCGGCGTCGATGGCAGGTTGTTCGAGCGGGAGTTCGAATCCACTGGCTGCCGTGCAGGCCGCGCAGGCGAAGAATGCGGGGAATTTCTCTAATACAGTGTTTCTCGGGGACTCGCTGACAGCGGGGTATCAGAGTGGATCGCTGCTGGATACGCAGCAGGTGCATGGTTGGGCTCCGGTGCTGGCGAAGCAGGCCGGGTTCAATATTATTCAGCCGCTCATTGCTTTTCCGGGGGCGCCGAATGTGTTGCAATTGGTTTCGTTGGGGCCGCCGCCGGTGATTGCTGCCTATTGTGGCGGCACTCCGTGCGTAAGCACGACGGGGCGGGATAACTTTGCGACGCAGGTGACAGACCTGGCGGTGCCGGGAGCATTGCTGAATGATGTGGCAAATACTGTGCCGCTGGTAAATCCTGCGCCGGGGCAGCAGCAGTTGAATCAGTTGGTGCTGGGGTATCCGGGGCTGGGGTATGGGCAGGCGCTGAGTCAACTGGGGCAGGCAATCAATGCCCAGCCGACGACGATCTTTTTGTGGATTGGGAATAACGATGCTCTGATTGCGGACATTACCGGGACGCCGAGCAGCATGACTTCGGTGGCGAACTTTACAACGCAGTACCAGGCGCTGATGACGCAGTTGACGACGCTGACTTCGGCACACCTGGTGATCGGGAATATTCCGGATGTGACCGCGGTGCCTTATCTGACGCCTGCGGCATTGGTGCTGGCGGGGGCTTCGCAACAGAGCGGGCTGCCGACTTCTGTTCTTAGCGGTTTGCTGGGGATTGTGCCGGGGGACCTTGTGAATCCCGCCGGAACGGCGCAGGTTTCGGCGATCCTAACGCAGCAACAGAAGGGGCCGATCACGGATGCAGGGTTTCTTTCGGCGGCTGAGGTAGTGACGGTACAGGCACAAGTGACGGCGTTCAACCAGGTGATTGCGGCGCAGGCTCAGGCGGCTGGGGCGACCCTGGTGGATATCAATGCGCTGTTTAAACAGGTGACGGCTTCGGGTCTGACAATTAACGGGTATACGGGGACGACGGCTTTTCTAGGTGGGTTCTTTGCGCTGGATGGGATTCATCCGACGAATACGGGATATGCGGTGGTGGCAAATACGTACATCGACACGATGAACTCTAAGATAGGGACGAAGATTGCGGATGCGGATTTGGTGGCGGTGTCGAAGGCTGATCCTTATTGGCCGCCGAATCTAGTGCCGCATGCTTTGCCTGCGGTCATGCCTGCGGCTGCGGGTCAGGGCGTGGAGAATTTGTTTAGGCGGTAAGAGTGTGATCGTTGAAAGGCTCGAGAGATCTTGAGTGAGCTGAGACCCTCGGGGTTCTTCGACTCTCGATGACTCTTGAGCGAGGCTTTGTGGGCTAGTAGTTGTCGGTGCCGGGTTGCAGGTTTTCGAAACGGGTGTAGTCGGCCAGATAGGCGAGGTGGACGCTACCGGTGGGGCCGTTGCGTTGTTTGGCGATGATGATTTCAGCTTTGCCTTTGAGGTCTTCGTTTTCGCGGTCGTAGTACTCTTCGCGGTGGATGAAGCAGACGACGTCGGCGTCCTGCTCGATGGAGCCTGATTCGCGGAGGTCGCTGAGGAGAGGTTTTTTGTCGCCGCCACGTTGTTCGCTGGCGCGGGAGAGCTGGGAGAGCGCGACAACCGGGACTTTCATCTCTTTGGCGAGAGCTTTGAGGCCACGTGAAATTGCGGAGACTTCCTGCGTACGGTTCTCAAAGGACTTGGAGCCCGTGTTAATGCCCGTCATGAGCTGAAGGTAATCGATGACGATAAGGTCGAGCTTGCCGTTTTGCTGTTGCTTGAGTCGGCGGGCTTTGGCGCGCATCTCGGCGAGGGTTATGCCGGGTGTGTCGTCGATGAAGATCTTGGACTCCATCAGTTTCTCGAGACCGTTGATGAGCTTGGCACGGTCGTCGCGCATGAGCATGCCGGTTTGGATGGCTTTGGAGTTGACGAGAGCCTGCGAGGCGAGCATGCGTCGGAGGAGACTGGCCTTGGACATTTCGAGCGAGAAGACCGCGACGACTTTGCCTCCGCGGACGGCGGCGTTTTCTGCGATGTTGATCGCCCAGGCGGTTTTTCCCATGGAAGGACGGGCGGCGATGATGATGAGCTCGGAGTCCTGAAGGCCGCTTGTCATGCGGTCAAAGTCGATGTAATGGGTCGCGAGGCCAGTGACTTCGCGACCCTGCTCGTACAGGGCGTCGATGGAGCCGAAGGAGTCCTTGACGATGGTGGAGATGTCGGAGAAGCCGCCGGTGATGGCGTCGTCGGAGATGTCGTTGAGGAGCGAGCCGACTTTGTTGAGGACGTCAAGGGCGTGTTGGGATTGGTCGCCGGCTTCGTTGAGGCCCATATCGCAGACCGTCATGAGCTGACGCATGAGGCTCTTGTCTTTGACGATGCGGACGTAGCTCTCGATCGAGAGCTTGCGGGGGAGGCCTTCACTGAGCGAGGCGAGGTAGGCGATGCCGCCGATGGACTCGATCTCTTTGCGTTTTTTGAGCTCTTCGCTGACCGTAACGATGTCAACGGCGTGGCCGGTTTCGGCGAGGTGCAGCATCGCGGTGTAGATGCGGCGATGAGAGTCGAGCGAGAAGTCGTCGGCGCGGAGGAGCATGGTGGCGTCGATGATCGCGAGCGAGTCTACAAGCATGCCACCGAGGATGGTGGTTTCGGCGTGGACGGAGGCTGGGCGGGTGTCGTCGCCCTCGTGGAGTAGATAGGGAGTTGCCATGAGGTTCCAAGGCTAGTTCATTCGTCACTGAGGATTCTGCGGATGTCTGTTAATTTCAGTGGAAAACTAGACGCTGGTGCGATTTTACTTTTGTCGAGGCTCTTGTTTGGGGATGTAACCTTGTGGTGTACCTCCTAAAGGAGAGCCAATGGGTGTCGAGAAGATTTTGAGTGTACCGCCAGCGGCACAACGGGATAAGGCCTCGTTTGAGGTTCTGCGGGTTTGGATTGCAGAGCAGGGACAGCATGTAAGCATCAAGAGCGGAGCATGGGAGGATCCGTTTGCGTGGGGGATCGTGCTGGCGGATCTCGCGCGACATGTGTCGCATGCGCATGAGCTGCAGAATGAGGGGGTGGAACAGGGGGCTTTTCTAAAGAGGTTGCTGGAGGGGTTCCAGGCGGAGATCGAAAATCCTACGGATGAGCCTGAGGGTGAGATTACGCAGTAAAGGATTGACTCGTGGTTTGATGGACAAGTGTTTCTCCACTGGCAACAGACGATCAGACTGTCCGTCGCTTTAGTCAATGGCTGTAAGGGATGAGCTCGGTTCTACTTGTATCGGTGTTTGAAGTCCTGAAAGAGCTCGGGGAACTGCTCTTTGAGGGCGGCTACTTTGGGCACGTCGCAGACCTGGATGTATGGGTTGTTGGGATTCTTTTCAGCGTAGTCTTGGTGGTAGTCTTCGCCGTCGTAGAAAGCCTTGAGCGGTGTGACTTCAGTTACGATCTTTTTGGGGAAGACGTGGGCGGCGTCGAGCTGGGCGATGTAAGCTTCGGCTACCTTCTTCTGCTCGGGGTTGGTATAGAAGATTGCCGAACGGTAGGAGGTGCCGACGTCAGGGCCCTGCCGGTTGAGTTGTGTGGGGTCGTGAACTACAGAGAAAAAGACGCGCAGGAGGGTTCCGTAGGTGATGCGTGCAGGGTCGAAGATGACTTTGACGGACTCGGCATGGCCGGTTTTTTCGGAGGAGACCTGATCGTAAGTTGCCGTGTCGGCTGAGCCTCCGGAGTAGCCTGCGGTGGTGTCGGTGACTCCCTTGATGAGTTGGAAGGTGGACTGCACGCCCCAGAAACAGCCGCCGGCGAAGACTGCTGTTTCGTGTTTCTTGCCAGGGTTTGGCTCATCGATGACTGGCGCGGGGATTGGCTCTTTGCGCGTTTCGGCTCCTAAGACTGTTCCCATTGTCATCCTCCTGCCGCTGAGCATTAAAAGTGCGACTACGACAACTACGCCAAGTGCGAGCAATCCTGTTTTGAGGCCTGCGGTCATGGCTTTCTCCGTTCCCAGTCTATTCGACTCCGCCAGTACGTGCGCGGTTACAAGATTAACGCGGGAAAAGGGTTTTGGGATTGGTTTTGATCAGGCTACGCGATCGCGACCCTGGATTTCGATGTAGACGTGGATGAGGCTGATGGCGGCTGGAGTCACGCCTGCGATGCGGCTGGCCTGGCCCAGAGTGATGGGGCGAACGCGGGTGAGAGTTTGCTTCATCTCGGTGGAGAGACCGCTGACAGTCGTGTAGTCGAACCAGGCAGGGATAGTGCGCTGCTCGGCTTTGCGCATCTTTTCGATGGAGCGGCGTTGCTGGTCAAGGTAGCCGGAGTACTTGATTTCGGTTTCAACGGTTTTCATCTCGTTGCGCACCCACGCCGGGAGTTTTTTATTTGCGGCGGATTCGATGGCTTC
This sequence comes from Edaphobacter sp., assembly GCA_035570955.1. GTDB lineage: Bacteria > Acidobacteriota > Terriglobia > Terriglobales > Acidobacteriaceae > Edaphobacter. The sequence continues at coordinate 38,544 of DATMKY010000109.1, forward strand.
AATCCATGGTTGCAGGATTGGATCGGCGGCGGCGATGCGGTCATGGAGTATAGGAGCCAGCGCTTCGATGGAGAGTTCGGGGCGCTTGAGGAGTTGGGCGAAGGTTTGGCCGGTGAGGTTGGCGGCTTCGCCGTCGAGTCGGACGAGGAGGTCGGCGGGGAACTCTTCGGCGCGGACTCGTTTCGTGTTGAGGAGTTGTTCGAAGGCGGCGGCTCTGGATTGCTTAGCTTCGTAGGCACACCATGCATTGTCGTCGATGAGACCGAGGCGGCGGCCGTGGGGAGTGAGGCGGCGATCGGCGTTGTCGATGCGGAGGTGGAGGCGGAACTCGGCGCGAGAGGTAAACATGCGGTAGGGCTCGTTGGTGCCCTTGCTGATGAGGTCGTCGATGAGGATGCCGGTGTAGGCTTCGGTGCGATCGAGGGTGAACGGCTCTTTACCTTGCACGGCTAAGGCTGCGTTGATGCCAGCCATGAGGCCCTGGCAGGCAGCTTCTTCGTAGCCGCTGGTGCCGTTGATCTGCCCGGCGAGGTAGAGACCGGCGAAGGACTTGACGCGGAGGGTGCGGTCAAGCTCGGTGGGGTCAATGGAATCGTACTCGATGGCATAGCCGGGGCGAAGCATCTCAGCGTTTTCAAGACCGGGGATGGAGTGGACCATCGCGGCCTGGATTTCCATTGGGAGCGAGGTGCTCATGCCATTGATGTAGACCTCGTGGGTGTTTAGGCCCTCGGGTTCGAGGAAGAACTGGTGGCGGGTTTTGTCGGGGAAACGGACGATCTTGTCTTCGATGGAGGGACAGTAGCGCGGGCCAATGGCTTCGATCTGGCCGGTGTACATGGGAGAACGGTGGACGTTTTCGCGAATGAGGCGAAGGGTCTCGTCTGTCGTGTGGGCGATGTAGCAGTTGATCTGGCGGAGTATGATCTCACGGGTGCGGAAGCTGAAGGGGGTGGGATCTTCGTCGCCGGGTTGCTCCTGGAATTTCGACCAGTCGATGGTGCGACCATCGAGGCGTGGCGGGGTGCCGGTTTTGAGGCGGCATTCGCGGAGACCGAGACGTTTGAGGGCTTCGCCGAGGAGGACGGAGGCGGGTTCGCCGGAGCGGCCCGCGGTGTATTGCTGCTCGCCGCAGTGGATGAGGCCGTTGAGGAAAGTGCCGGTAGTGACGATGCTGGCTGCAGCGTGGATGGTGCTGCCGTCGCGAAGTTTGAGGCCAGTAATGCGGCGAGTTTCGCCGGATTGCTCGACGATGAGGTCGACGACTTCTGCTTGTTTGATGAAGAGGTTGGGCTGGGCTTCGAGGACCTCGCGCATTTTGACCCGGTAGAGAGCTTTGTCGCACTGAGCGCGGGGTGACCATACGGCAGGACCACGGGAGGTGTTGAGAAGGCGGAACTGGATGCCGGTCGCGTCGGCTACCTCGCCCATGACACCGCCGAGGGCGTCGACCTCGCGGACGAGATGACCTTTGGCGATGCCGCCGATGGCTGGGTTGCAGGACATCTGCGCGATGAGGTCGAGGTTGAGGGTGAAGATGGCTGTGCGGAGGCCTGTTCGGGCAGAGGCCATGGCGGCTTCGCAGCCTGCGTGGCCTGCGCCTACGACTACTATGTCGAATTGTTCGGTGAAGGACATCGCCTCCTCTATTTTACGAAATCGAGGCTGATGGACCAGCTAACGGTCCTGGTTGTAGGCGCTTTGGAAATCGACGACGCAGGCTGCTCCACCTTTTTTCTTCGAGTCGTTGTTGGTCGCGGAGTAGAACGGCGTGGTGCTGCCTTTCATTGTGGCCTTCATCGTAAGGTTTGAGCCGAAGGACATGCTGAAGCTGCTGCTCGTTTCGGGTTGCTTGCCGTCGTTGTTGTCTTTGCTCGTCTGGGTACTCTTGCTTTCGTGTTCACTGACCTTTTCGAAGGTGAGGACGATGTCGGCAGTGTCAGGATCATCGACGACGGTGAACTTTCCCCAGCGCTTAAGGCTCTCGAGCGCGCCGGCTTCGACGCCGTCGTTATGAGCGTGATTGACGATGGCGATGGTCTTCGCTGCGAAGACCGGTTTTGGAATCGGTTTTCTCTGCGCAAAGGTTGAGCCGGCAAGGAAAAGGCAGAGCGCGAGCGTGACTATCCATCGAAGTTTCATTTGGTCCCCAGTAGTTCAGTGGTCGGTCGGTTCAAAAAAACATACCTCAGGGGCTAAAGCCCCTTGCAATCTCCAAACTTTTCGGCACGGCGAAAGCCGTGCCCTTAACAAAACTTTCAAATGACTCACTTATCCAAAATTCTCTCTGTGGGAGAGCGTAGCAGCGACGGAATCTGCCTGTAAAGAAACCTCCAGGCTGAGGCTCGACGTGCTGTTTTTTCTCTGATCCAGCTGGCAATCTTCTCTACAATCGCGTCATGCTTCTTCTTCGAAATACTGGTCTTGCTACCTTCTTCTTCTGCGCCTGTATTTGGTCCTTAGCGCCCGCACAACAGATTCCTGCTGCTCTGACAACCGATCCGCCGGCGGATAAAGCTTTTCCGGCGACGATGCAGACGTTTCAAATTCCGAGCCATGGTGCGATGTTGAACGCCCTTGCTTATATCGCGGAAGGTGCGGGGCCGCATCCGGTGGTGATTTTGCTGCATGGGTTTCCGGGGAACGAGAAGAATCTGGATCTGGCGCAGGCGATTCGGAGAGATGGCTGGGATGTGGTTTATTTCGACTATCGCGGGTCCTGGGGGTCGCCGGGAGATTTCTCGTTTACGCATTCGATCGAGGACACGGAGGCGACGGTGGCGTATTTGCGCGATGCGGCGAATGCGAAGAAGCTGCGAGCCGATCCGGGTTCGATTGTGCTGATCGGACATAGCATGGGCGGATTTATGGCCCGGTATGTCGGTTCGCACGATCCGAATATCAAGGCCGTGGGGTTGATTTCGGCGGCGGATATGGGCGTCGACGGGATGCAGGGCCTGAAGGCGGAGCGGATTAAGATGGCGACGGATCGGTTGGCCGCACACCTGGCTCAGGAGGGGATGGCCCCGCTGGCTGGGTGCACTCCGGAGAGCCTGGCGAAGGAGGTTGCGGCGAATGCGGCGGCATGGAATACAGTGAATCTTGCTGCAGCACTGGCGAACAGGCAAGTACTGGTAGTGACTTCGGATGACGGACTGGCGGGTTCGAATGATGCTTTTGTTGCGGCTTTGAGGACGGCTGGAGCGAAGGATTTGACGACTGTACACTTCACTACAGACCACTCGTATTCGGATCAGCGGATCGCCTTGACGGAGGCAGTGCTGGAGATGCTGGAGTTTTTACAGCATAAGGGAGCGCCGAGTCCGCAATAGGGCCTGGATCGTTTCGTTACTTTGACCCATCAGGGAGATCATAGCCATGCTTGCTACGAACTCGCTCATTGCCTTTATCCCCACGAGAGATGCGACGCGTGCGCGCAGTTTTTATGAGGGTGTGCTTGGATTGCGATTTGTCAGCGATGATTCTTTCGCCATTGTGATGGATGCGAATGGAGTAATGGTTCGAATTGTTCGCGTGGGAGACTTTAGTCCATTTCCTTTTACTCTGCTCGGCTGGCAGGTGAAGGATATTCATACGACCGTTGCCACGATGACTGGCAAGGGAGTGAAGTTTATTCGCTATCCGTATTTTGAGCAGAGCGAGAATGGTGTGTGGACTGCTCCGGAGGGGGCGAAGGTTGCGTGGTTTGCTGATCCGGATGGGAATACGCTTTCGATTTCGGAGCATTAGGGGTTGATCGAGATATTGAACGGCGCAAGACTCGAGGTTTTCCTTACAGCGGGGCTTCTAGGCGCGGGTTCAGTATGGACGACATGTGTACTCCCCGAAGATTGAGCGGCGCTACGTTATCGCGGGAAGATAGAACCCCGGCTCTACAGGAACGCGCATACGAGATTGGGTGTGTGGGGCGATTAAATGCGGAAAGGGCGTCAGCCGAAGCTGCCGCCCTTTCTTTTGGAGGTTTGGTTAGAACTGGGCGCGGACGCCGAGCTGGATCTGGCGCGGTGCGTAGGAGAAACCGCTTGTGTTGGTTGCTGTTGCCTGTCCAAAGCCAGGGGAGGCTGTGGAGAAGGTAAGAGTGTTTGTTTTGCTGGCCGAGATATTGCCTACGGTATAGGCTGTCGTATTGATGCCGGTCACGTTCTGGTGGTTCGCAATATTGAAGGCCTCGCCGAGAAATTCCAGCTTGAGGCGTTCCGCAATTGTGAAACGCTTGGACAGACGCAGATCGGACACTATGGTGTGCGGCTGCGCGATACCATTGCGTTCGAAACCGGGCATACGGAAAGTTCCGTTCGAGCCGTTGACACCACCAAAGCCGGCGATTAGAGCGCCCGACGGAGTGTACCCGGGGAGTGTTCCAGTGGTTGAGGTGAAGCCGCCAGTGGTTCCAACTGAGTAGGGTAAGCCGCTCTGAATCTGAAGACTTGGCGATGCCTCAAAGTCGTTCACCACATAGCCGAGCCATCCGCTCTGCTTCCACGGAGCAGTGATGATGGCAGCCATCACAAGGCGATTAGGAATGTTGGTGATGGAGTTGCCGTATTCCTGTCGGACATCCTGCGGATCGAGGAGATTGTTGGCAACCGTCGCAGTTTGATTGTTTTGTCCGTAGTCCAACGCATGGGACCACGTGTAGTTCGCGTTGAACTGGAGATGGTTCGAGAAGCGATGATTAATCTGGGCGACGAGTCCGGAGTAGTTGGAGTTCACTCCGCTAAAGATGTCCGTCAGTGAGCCGTAGTTGCAGTTAGGGCGAGCGCTGGCGCATCCGGCGGTTGTGTTTCTTGGATAGAACTTTGTTGTGATGACGGAGCCACTCGCCAACGGACCCTTACCAGCAGTGTCAATGATGGTGTAGTTGATCGAAGTCGGGGCATTGAGATTGAGGTCGGTGAAGTTAGGCAGGCGGCGACCGAGTGTTCCAAGCCAGGTCACACCGATAACGGTGTTCCAGCCAAGATCCTGCTCGACGGTAAGGTCGGCCTGATTGATCCATGGAGCTCGGAAGTTGCGGTCGAAGAAGACCGAGTTCGGTGCGCCTGCGAGACTGCCAGACGCAATTACCTGAGGAAAGGCCGGGGTGGAGTTAACGGTGAATTGGCCGTTCGGCGATCCCGTGTTGATGAGGGCGTTGTAGATGGTGCCGTTGAGGATACGCGCGAAGAAGACGCCGTAGCCTCCACGCAAGACTGTCTTACCCGATCCAAAGACATCGTAGGCGAATCCGACTCGCGGACCGATGTTGGTTTTATTGGATGGCATGAAGGAGGTCTGGGGCACAGCAGGAACGATGAGGCTGCTGAAGGGTGAGGGCAGTTGCTCGTACTCGTAGCGAATCCCTGCGGTGAGGGTCAGCTGTTTGGTAAATTTCCAGTTGTCCTCGACGAAGAAGCCGTAGTCGCCGGTCGTAAATTCGACACCGGGAATGCCGAAACCCTGGACGTAGAGGCTGGTGTAGTTTTTAGCTTTACTTGCAGTTGCAGGGCTCTGCGAAAGGTAGAAGTCGGAGAAGTAGGCCGCGAGATTGGAGTAGGCATAAACACCGAAACCGGAAAAGAGATTGTTGATGCGGTCGTCGGTATGAACGTAATCTCCACCAAACTTGAAGTTGTGGCCGCCATGGATCCAATTGAAGGTATCTGCAATCTGCCAGCGACGTTCATCAGGTAATGCCGCGCGGTTCAGGAAGTTTGGAGTTCCGAACGAAAAGGCGTTGGTGATGCTTACGCTCGGTGGAGCGCCCAACGGGTTTGTGTATCCGCCGCCGGTGGGGCCCATCAAATTGGTCTTCTCATAAGCAGTGGGCGTCTGGCCGTACTCAAACTCGAAGTCTCGTCCGTACTGATAGCGGACTTCGTTGGTGAGGTTGTTCGTAATAACCGTATCCAGTTTGGCGATGCCAAAGGTGACGCGGACGTAGTCGTTGCCAAAGCTGCTGATGCCGTTCGCAACCGTCGCTGCGGTTTGAATGCCGGCTGGCGAGCCCCAGCGCAGCCGGTTGACTTCGAAGGAGGCGTGGTTGCGTGAGTTGACCTGCCAATCGATTTTGGGAAAGAAGATTGTTTGAGTGCCGGTGCGGGGCACGGTTCCCAACATCGTGTTCAATCCGGCGATGCCATTGGTGTAATCCGTCGCGGCGGCGGCGTAGGTGGGAAGGCCGAGGTTGGTCTGCAGTGTGCAAGCCGCGGCGTCGATTGCGCTTGGCGCTGATGCTCCCGTCGTTACACCGCAGACTTTGCCGGCGGGCAGAGTCGAGTCTGGCAAGGTATAGAAGCTAGCCGGACTGCTGGCAACTGCGACTGCAGGAAAGTTTCTCTGGAACCGGTCGCCGGCGAAGAAGAAGAAAAGTTTGTCGCGGAAGATTGGACCGCCGATGGCACCGCCATACTGCTTACGTACATCGGTTGGCTTGAAGTGCTGTGAGACAAAGGGGCCACCGGGGGTGAGCTGCACGGTTTGTACCGTTGTCGCGACCGAGCCTGCCCATTCGGCGTCGCGATCAAAGAAATAGAGGTCGCCGTGAAACTGGTTGCCGCCACTCTTGGTGATGGAGTTGACGACTCCACCAGCGGACCGACCATACTCGGTTGAGTAGTTGGAGGTGTTGACCTGAAACTCCTGAATGGAGGCTTTGGCGGTTGAGTATCCGGCGCGGGTGCGTCCGCGCTCTTCAGAGAAGTAGGCTTGATTGTCGTCGGCACCGTCGACGGTAACGTTATTCATGAGGGTGCTTTGGCCACGGAAGCTGAGAAGGCCAAACCCGTTAGCATCGCCGACGACGCCAGGAGTGAGGAGTGCGTACGCGGACCAGCGATAGTTGTTGACGGGCAGATCCTGCAGTTGGCGCTGGCTGATCAGGCCGCCGACTTCAGGAGACGTCGTGTTGACTTGAGGAGCTTCGCTGGTGACTTCGACCGTCTGTGATTCGCTACCGACTGGCAGATGAGGCGAGAGGTCGGTGAGAAGACCTACCTGCACAATGACTTCGGAAGACTTAAATGTTGCAAAGCCGGGTGCCGTGATTGAAACCGTGTAGGTGGATGGCTGAAGATGGATGGCGCGGAAGAATCCTGAGTCGTCACCGATGATTGTCGTCTCTGCATTGGTTGCGTTGTTGTGGATGACGACTTTTGCCTTCGGGATGGGGAGACCGGAAGCGTCCTGCACCGTGCCGCCGATGGCACCATCTACTGCGGATTGAGCGTAAAGATAAGATTTGGCTCCTACACAAAGAAGCGCAACTAACAGCGTTCGCACCGTTGCCTTCAGAATCGTCTTTTGTAACTGCATCTCGGTCTCCTTAATTTTCATTTCAGCCGTTCACAGATTCGTCTGGCCCCATGTCTGTGATTCGATTGTTGAACAATGCTTTAACTGTCACACGTTCTGGTTAATAAGTGATTACACCCGGGAGGGCGACAGTATAGGGAATCGATTGCATAAAGTGCAATGAATGATAGGGTCACGCAGGGTCAAGATTGACAAGGTACGCAGAATCAGCGATGTGGCTTAGCGTGCAAACTTGTACACTTGAGTTGCATGTTTATTGATGAGGCGCGAATCCGAGTAAAGGCGGGCGATGGGGGCAATGGGTGCATGGCCTTTCGGCGGGAGAAATTTGTTCCGCGAGGCGGGCCTTCGGGTGGCGATGGAGGACATGGCGGGGATGTATTGATGTCTTCGTCGTTGAGTCACAATACGCTGGTGCACTTCCGGTTCAATCCGGAGTGGAAGTCGGAGCGCGGCGGACATGGGCTGGGATCGAACTGCTCGGGGCAGGCGGGTGAGCACACTACGCTGAAGGTTCCTGTCGGGACTTTGCTGTATGACGATACGACAGGTGAGCTGATTCACGACTTTGCGCATCCGAACGAGACGATTGTGATTGCCAAGGGTGGACGAGGAGGACGTGGCAACCAACACTTTGCGACGAGTACACATCAGGCTCCGCGGGAGCATGAACTTGGGCGGGCGGGGGAGGAACGGAGCTACCGGCTGGAGCTTCGGCTGCTTGCGGATGCGGGGTTGGTGGGATATCCGAATGTCGGGAAGTCGACGTTAATCTCACGGTTGTCGGCTGCGAGACCCAAGATCGCTAATTATGCTTTTACGACATTGGAACCGAATCTCGGCGTGGTACAGGTCGGGGATTTTCCGCATACGCTGTCGTACACCGTGGCGGATCTGCCAGGATTGATCGAAGGAGCGCATCTAGGTCACGGGCTGGGTATTCAGTTTCTGAAACATATTGAGCGGACCAGCGTGATCGTTCATCTTGTCGATGTGTCGGATGCGAGCGACCGGCCTGATCCGGTGCAGGACTACAAGGTGATTACGGAGGAGTTGAAGAGTTTCGATCCTGCGCTTGCGGCGAAGCCGACGATTCTGGTGGCAGCGAAGGTGGATGTGGCGAACTTGGAGAAACTGAAGAAACTTGGAACGATGGCGAAGCGGAAGAAGCTGCCGTTTTATAAGATCTCGGCGGTGACTGGTGAAGGAGTGGATGCGCTGAAGTATGCGATCGGCGAGTTAATCGCGGCGAATCGACCGATTGAGATTAAACCTAAGCCGGAGGCCGCGGTAAAGCTGAAACCACGGTATCCGCCACCTGCTCCGAGTGCGCGCGGGCGCGGGTAAGAATCCCTCGAAAATCTTTGCGCCGCGATGGTAACTTTGTGCCGTGAGAAAAGTCATGTTCCGGCCGGCCGCTCTATCCTCTGCGCTTTTCGTTCTGACGACCTTCTGTTTTTCAACTGCTGTACGCGCTTCGAATCCACTGCGCGTGAAGATTGATAGCGGCGAGGTGGAAGGTGCGTTCGCCAACGGCCAGCAGGTGCGGGCGTTCAAAGGAATTCCGTTCGCCGCTCCTCCTGTAGGCGATCTGCGCTGGAAGGCTCCGCAGGCTGAAGCGGCATGGAAGGGTGTAAGGCAGGCAAAGGATTTCGGATCACACTGCATTCAGTCGGGGAGTTATCCGGACATGGTGTTTCATGATCCAGGACCGAGTGAGGATTGCCTGACGCTGAATGTGTGGACTCCGGCGAATGCAAAGACTGGATCATTGCCGGTGATGGTTTGGATTTATGGCGGGGGTTTTTCGACTGGGGGAACTTCAGAGAGCCGGCAGGATGGGCAGTTTCTGGCGGCGCGGAATGTGGTCGTCGTGTCGATGAACTACCGGTTGGGAATCTTTGGTTTTTTCAATTACCCGGAGTTGACGATGGAGTCGCCGTTTCACGCTTCGGGAAACTATGGGTTGTTGGATCAGGCGGCAGCGCTGGCGTGGGTGCACCGGAATATTGCTGCGTTTGGCGGTGATCCGAACAATGTGACGATCTTCGGCGAGTCGGCCGGATCGCAGTCTGTAAGTGCACATATAGCTTCGCCAGTGTCACGGGGGCTTTTCAACAAAGCAATCGGTGAGAGCGGCGGGGAGTTTCCGAATGACACCCCCAAGGAGGAGTTGGGGAGCAGGCTTGAGGAACGAAATGTGGTGTTCGCGAAAGAGACGTTCGGGACTTCGTCGATTGCGGACCTACGAAAACTTTCAGCGGATGAGATTCTTCGCGCGGCGATGGCGAAGACGATGCCTCCGCCGCCCCGTTTCAGGCCGAGTGTGGATGGATATTTTCTGCCGGATTCCGTTGCGAATGCCTATGCGAGAGGGGTTCAGGCCCAGGTCCCGTTACTTGCGGGCTGGAATGCAGATGAGTCTCGCGGGCAGGTTCTGCTGTCGAAGACCAAGACAACTGCGGACAGTTTTACGGCTACAGCACACAAAGATTTTGGCGATAAGGCAAAGGATTTTCTTGCGGCTTATTCAGCGGAAACAGATGCAGAGGCGGTCGTGTCGGCTGGCGATTATGCGAGCGACCGATTCATTGCTTACTCGACGTGGAAGTGGCTTGAGATGCAGGTTGAGGCTGGGCAGGCTCCGGTTTACCGGTACCGGATGGACTTAGGCTCGCCGGGGGATAAGAATCATCAGGCGATTCTTGGGGCGTTTCACTCGGATGATATCGAGTATGTGTTTGGGACTCTGGATTCACGGCCGGGAGCGGTTTGGAGACCTGAGGATCGTAAGCTTTCGGAGCTGATGGGGGCTTACTGGACGAACTTTGCGCGAACGGGCGATCCTAATGGGCCAGGGTTGCCCCAGTGGCCGGTTTATAAGTTGGAACAATGGCAGGTGATGCATCTGGATGCAACCTCGGCGGCTAAGCCGGATGCGCAGCGTGAGCGGTATCTATTTCTGGACACTGCTTGGGGACAGGCCGCGAGATAAATGGGACTGATCGTTTCAGTACTTGAAAGCGTTTTTCTGTTCCGGGTTACGGTTATGAGAAGGAGAGTTATGCCTAAGTTTTGGGTTCGCAGATTGATCGTTCCCACTGTTGTCTTCTGTTTATTGTCATCCGCCCGCGCGCAGACGCCCAGTGCGCTACCTAGTGAGACTCCAGCCTCAGTTACGCCGACAAATTATGGGTTTAATTATGTGCGGCGGGAGGTCATGATCCCGATGCGCGATGGCGTGAAGCTGCATACGGTGATTCTGGTGCCGAACAGGGCGAAGAATGCCGGGATTCTGCTGACGCGGACCCCTTATAACGCGAGTGCATTGACGACGAACTCGCAGAGCTCGCATCTGGGGTTAAGTTTGTATGGGTATGACAATGCCACGGATGTGATTGTGGATGGCGGATATATTCGCGTTATTCAGGATGTACGCGGGAAGTATGGGTCGGAGGGCGATTATGTGATGAATCGTCCGCTGCGCGGACCGCTGAATCCTACACAGGTGGATCACGCGACGGATACTTACGACACGATTGACTGGCTGGTGAAGAATACTCCGGAGAGCAATGGGAGGGTAGGGATTATCGGGATCTCATATGACGGTTTTACGACTCTGATGGGGTTGGTGCATCCGCATCCGGCGCTGAAGGTGGCAGTGCCGATGAATCCGATGGTGGATGGGTGGCGCGGCGATGACTGGTTTCACAACGGGGCGTTTCGCGAACAGAATATGCCGTACATGTATGAGCAGGTGGGCACGCGGGACAACTCGGCGAAGTGGTGGATAACGAATTTTGATGACTACGACACGTATATGAATGCGGTGTCGGCAGGAGAGTTGGGGAAGCGCCGCGGGCTGGAGCAGATGGGATTCTGGCAGAAGGTGGTTGCGCATCCGAGTTATGACTCGTGGTGGCAGGCGCAGGCGGTAGACAAGCTTCTGGCCGCGGAGCCGATTACGGTACCGACGATGCTGGTGCATAGCTTTTGGGATGCAGAGGATATATACGGCGCGATGGCAGTTTATAAGGCGATAAAGCCAAAGGACTCCGGGAATTTGGTTCATCTGGTGATGGGGCCGTGGCATCACGGGGGAAGTATCGATGATGGAAGTACGTTGGGGGCGATTAAATTTCCTACGGATACTTCGTTGTATTTCCGCGAGAGTGTTCTGGCTCCGTTTCTGGCGAAGTATCTGAAGGATGATGCTTCGGCGCCGGAGGTCGCTCCGGTGACTGCCTATGAGAGCGGGACGAATTTATGGCGGAAACTGCCTTCGTGGCCCATTGCCTGCGCGAGTGGATGCGGGTCGGCTTCGGTGCCGCTTTATTTAAAGGCTGACGGGAAGCTGGGCTTTACTGCACCTAAGAATGGAGATGCAGCGTTCGATGCGTATATTTCGGACCCGACAAGGCCCGTGCCGTTTCGTGCGCGACCGATTCAGCCAGTGGGTTATGACAATGGAATGACCTGGCCGAATTGGCTGGCGGACGATCAGCGGGAGGAGTCTGGGCGCACGGATGTTTTGGTGTTCGCTTCGGATGTGTTGACAGCTCCGGTGAAGATCAGCGGGCAGCCGGTGGCGAACCTGATTGCTTCGACCAGCGGGACGGACTCGGACTGGGTGGTGAAAGTGATCGATGTTTATCCGGATGAGGTTGCAGGGCAGCCAAAGATGGGCGGATATCAGTGGATGATTTCGGCGGATATCTTTCGCGGGCGGTATCGCGAGAGCCTAGTGACTCCCAGACCGATTGCTCCGGATGAGCCGCTGCTTTACAAGTTCAATCTGCCGCCGGCGAATCATGTGTTTCTACCGGGTCACAGGATCATGGTCCAGATACAGTCGAGTTGGTTTCCGCTGTATGACCGGAATCCGCAGACGTTTGTGCCGAATATCTTCTGGGCGAAGTCGGAGGATTATAAGAAAGCGGAACAGCGGGTTTATCATACGCCGGGACATGAGAGTTTTATCGAGTTACCGATGGTGAAGTAGTGGCACGAGGACTAAATTTTTGGCACGTGCGACTCCCATTTACCCTCATATTTTATGTTTGCCTAATCGTTGGCATTGTTTACCTGATGGCGATCGAAAATTCAGGTTTTCGTGACGGGATTGGGTTTCTCCGAATAACGATCTCCGTGACCATGGCTGTGCTACCGCTGTCTCCGCTTCCGGTTACCCTCAAAGCGCCCGCCTACGTTCTGGAGTCTCCCTGAGGATATGAGCGTGTCACCAACTGGCTGTAGGAGTTGCGGGGAGGGTCTGGGGAGCGTAGGCTTTAAGTAGCCCGTGAGGTTGACGGGACAGGTGGTATCCAGCCAAAGCCACGTTTGTTTGCGGCGCGCGGCGGAACTGCACTGGAGATGAAGATGAGCTTGATTACGTTCTCTCGGGAACGAGCCGATGCGCGTGTGGGACGCGATGACGGTCCTAAGAAGATTACTGTTCCCTACCTGACAGAGAAGAAGTTGTTGCGTCAGCCGATCTCGGCTGTGACCGCCTATGACTATGCGAGCGCCCGGTTGGTAGATGAGGCCGGACTGGATGTGTTGCTCGTCGGCGACTCGCTGGCGATGGTGATGCAAGGCCATGAAAATACGCTTGCTGTGACGATGGACGAGATGCTGTTGTATACCCGCGGCGTGCGGCGAGGGGTTCGGCGGGCGCTGCTGGTGGCGGATATGCCTTTTGGCAGTTACACCGAAGCGCGTGAGGGAGTTGCAAATGCCGTCCGGTTTGTAAAGGAAGCGGGCGCCGAGGCAGTGAAGCTGGAGGGCGGCCGCGAGCGTGCCGAACTGGTGCGGCGTGTCGTGGATGCTGAGATTCCAGTGATGGGCCACCTGGGATTGACGCCGCAGAGTGTGCATCGCATGGGTGGATATAAGGTGCAGGGCAAGACGATGGAGGCCATCGATGCGTTGAGGACTGATGCCATGACTCTGGAGGAGGCTGGATGTTTTGCGCTGGTTCTGGAGGGGGTGCCGAGAGAGTTGGCGCGGATCGTGACCGAGGAGTTGCGGATTCCGACGATCGGGATTGGTGCAGGGCCGGATTGTGACGGCCAGATCCTGGTGCTGCACGACATGATGACGATGACGTTCTCAAAACCGGCGAAGTTTGTACGGCGTTATGCTGATGTGAGCGGTATGATGCGTACTGCGCTGGGTGAGTACAAGCGCGATGTCGAGGAACGGACGTTTCCCTCGGATGCGGAGAGCTACCATCTTTCGCAGGAGATGCGAGAGTTGGTGAGTACTTCTGTTGAGATTCTGAAATAACGCGGGCTATTGATAGCGTGTTGCGCTCTTCTTAAAGGAAGAGCGTTGAGTGATATCCAAATGCGAATTGTAAAAAGTGTTGCTGAGATGCAGGCCGTGTGCCGCGGTCTGCGCGCTGCTGGAACGGTGGTGGGATTTGTGCCCACGATGGGTGCTCTACATGAGGGGCACCTGTCGTTAGTGCGGCGAGCGCGGGAGGAATGCGATGCGGTGGTGGCTTCGATTTTTGTGAATCCGCTGCAGTTCGGAAAGGGAGAGGATTTTGCCCGGTATCCGCGGACGTTTGAGCAGGACTGCACGAGGCTGGAGGCGGAGGGAGTGGTGGCTTTGTTCGCTCCAGAAACGTCAGAGATGTATCCGGAGGATGCGGTGACGACAGTGACGGTAGCCGGAGTAGGCGACAGGTTAGACGGGGCTTCGCGGCCTGGACACTTTACGGGCGTGGCCACTGTGGTCGCAAAGCTGTTTCATATTGTAGGGCGGTGCAAAGCTTACTTTGGTCAGAAGGATGCGGCTCAGGTGGCGGTGCTGCGGCGGATGGTGAAGGACCTGAACTTCGATGTAGAACTGGTAAGCTGCCCGATTGTGCGGGATCCGGATGGACTAGCACTAAGCAGTAGGAATCAGTATCTAAGCGCAGAGGAGAGAGAGCGGGGGTTGGTGCTGAATCGTGTGTTGCGGTTGATCGAAGAACGGATCAAGCGCGGGGAGCGAGAGAGTGCGGCGTTGATCGATGCAGGCAGGTCGGCGACAGCGGGGGTGCAGCTGGATTATCTGGCGATCGTGGATGTAGAGAGTCTGTTGCCAGTCAAGACCGCCGAGAAGGGAACGCTGATGGCTATTGCGGCGTGGGTGGGAAAGACGAGGCTGATTGATAACTTTCTTGTAGAATGATTTCCTCCCCCCGGGTGTCGTCTGTTAAGCGGTAAAAAATGTGGGCATCAAAATGCTCCATATAGAATGCGAATTTGCCTAAAGTACTCGATTGATTGAACCGTCCAGTTTTGACTGTGCAACTTTTTGCAGAATTCTTCGACTAAATTTCCCTCGTCCTAAAAAATCCTGCTGAAAAACCATGGAGTTCATCTGTTCAGGGCTTTTACGTTGCTGATAGATTTGAGCACTTCTGATCTGGAGGCCCTTCATGATTCGAGCGAGGAAGTCGATTTCGCTGACGACTCTGGCCGTGTGTATTGGCCTTACTTCGTTGGTGACCGCCCAAACCAGTCACAGCCCGTCCCGCATTCGGGAATCAATCAATAATTCAAGGCGTTTTATAGTTTCGGGCAATATACGCCCGGAGGCAACTGCGGAGAATGACCGCGGCGTGGTCTCCGATTCGATGGAGCTTCCGCATCTGCAACTTGTGTTGCAACGTTCGCCGGAGCAGCAGAAGGCCTTCGATCAGTTGTTGGCGGACCAGGCTAATCCGCAATCTGCGAACTTTCACCACTGGCTGACGGCGGCAGAGGTTGGGGAACAGTTTGGACCATCTGTGGAGGATCTCGGTCGAATCACCGACTGGCTGACAGCAGAGGGTTTCAACGTAGTTTCGGTTGACCCCGCGGGAACGGTGATTGAGTTCTCCGGTACGGCGGGTGCGGTACGCAACACCTTCCGTACAACGATTCATCACATGATGGTGAATGGACAGGTGCACTTTGGCAATTACAGTGACCCTGAACTGCCCTCGGCGCTGGCGGGTATAGTGGCCGGCGTAGCCTCGCTGCACAACTTTATGCCTCATGCGCAGTCGATGCTAAAGCGCACGAGCGGACTGCCTGCAGCAACTCAAGGAAACGGAGGCAACGGACTCAATTATCTTTCGGCGGCGGATGTTGCGGCTGTCTACAACTTCAATCCGTTATATAAGTCCGGGATTTCGGGCAAAGGGCAGACGATTGTGGTGATCGAAGACACGGATCTATTCAGCCAGACGGACTGGGTAACGTTCCGCAAGGCGTTCGGGCTGGCCCGCGCGTATCCTTCCGGCACGTTAACTCAGGTTCATCCAACTGGCCCCTCGACTTGTGGCGCTCCTGGCGTTAATGGTGACGATGGCGAGGCGGCGATCGATGTGGAGTGGGCCTCGGCGGCCGCTCCGAATGCTGCGATCGTGAATGCTGCATGTGCGAATACGACGCAGTTTGGCGGCTTCATTGCGTTGTTGAACATTTTCAGTGGACCAGCTTCGGGGATTCCTCAGGTTGTAAGCATCAGCTATGGTGAGGCTGAGGCTTCCGATGGAGCGACCGAGAATCTGTTCATCAACAATCTGTATGCGCTGGGTGCCGCGGAGGGTGTGTCGATCTTCGTCTCTTCGGGCGACGAGGGCGCAGCGAGTGCAGACGCGAATCGCGTTCGCGCAACCCACGGCATCGGGATAAGCGGCTTCGCTTCGACGCCGAACAATGTTGCTGTGGGCGGTACGGACACTTCCGTGTTTTTCTCTGGCACGACCGACCAGTACTTCAGCACGACGAATGGACCGAACTTCCAGACGGCACTCTCTTATTTTCCTGAGGTTCCGTGGAATGACTCGTGCGCCGGCACGCTGGTGACGCAGTTCCTCGGGTTCGCAACACCGTATGGACCTAACGGGACCTGCAACCAGACGAATAACAACTTCGAGACCACGGCGAGCGGAAGTGGCGGACCAAGCGGATGCGCAACCGGCACAGCAAGCACACGAAGCGTGGTTTCGGGAACCTGCGCAGGATATCCCAAACCGTCGTGGCAGGCTGGGGTCTTTGGAAATCCGGCCGATGGCGTACGTGATATTCCAGATGTGTCTCTGTTCGCTTCGAACGGATTCCTGGGCGTTTACTACGACGTGTGCTGGTCAGATACAACGCGTGGAGGATCAGTGTGCGGAAGCGATCCTTCGTTGTGGGCAGGCTTCGGCGGAACTTCGGTTTCGAGTCCAATCTGGGCGGGGATTCAGGCGCTTGTAAATCAGAGGACCGGCGAGCGGCAGGGGAATCCGAACCCGGTACTTTATACAATTGGAAACTCGCAGTACGGCACGACGGGCGCACCGACTTGTAATTCGACGCTTGGCAATGCGGTCGGCCCGAGTTGTGTGTTCTACGACGTGACGCTGGGCGATATGGATGTGCCCTGCTCAGGAGCATTCAATTGTTTCCTTGGCGGCGGCGCGATCGGCGTACTTTCGGTGAGCAATTCGGTGTATCAGCCCGCGTATCCCGCAACGGCAGGGTGGGACTTCGCGACAGGACTTGGCACGACAAATGCGACGAATCTGGTGATGGCGTCAGTTTGGCCGACGGCACCAAAAGATTGACGTTCAACAGCTTGTGCGTTCCCAGCGGTTCTAGATTGGCGGTTTCAATTTAACGATTTTCAACAACAAGGAGAAGGAACTCTTTATGCGCAAATCATTTTGTATTCTTGCCGTTCTTCTGCTGACTCTTGCTGGCTCGAAGTGGGCCAAAGCAGACGATTGCAGCTCCGCGCCGGGCCAGCTTGTCAAGAACTGCGGGTTCGAGACGGGGAACTTTACCAACTGGACGCTCACGGGGGAGAACACATCACCCAGCTTTGATGTTAACGTCGACTCCTTCGAACCTTTCCAGGGAAACTTTGCCGCATTCCTGGGAACGAATAGTAGCCAGACGATTTCGCAGACGTTTGCGACGACGTTTGACCAGCTTTATCTTGTGACGTTCGAGCTTGTCAATGAACCCAACCCTATTCTTAAGAGCGACGGGACGAACAACCTCTCGCTCAGCGAAAACGGCGTGACGCTGTTCAGCGAAACCAACGTTTTCCAGCCGGATGGGGATTTTGACTACTCGCTGGTGACAGCCATTTTCTCGGCTCGGTCGAGCTCAACGACTTTGTCATTTACGGGAGCAAATCCAGACTCGATTTTCGACATTGACGATGTGAGCGTGACGACTACGACTCCGGAGCCAAGCACTTTCGTACTGCTTGGAACCGGTGTACTAGGAGTCGCGGGCGTGCTTCGGCGGCGTTTTGTGGCGTAAGTCCCACCGATGATCCTAAAACCCTTCGCAGGCGTAACTCTTTTCGAGTTACGCCTGTTTTTTTGTCTGCATCCCACGATTGTGGGAGAGGTCGGGTGGATTTTTGCATCCAATCAATTCGGCGGGATAGATACCATTAGCAACAGGTCCCTTTGTAACTGCCTCCGTTGGTCAATGCACTGATGAAAGGTGCCAGGCAGCCGACAGAAGATAGAAGAAAGGCATTGAAGGACTTAAATTCGAAGATGCCAGATACTTCCATCCATGAACTCGCGATTGGCGAGATCGAGCGGCTCTCGCGCAGGGGATTCGAGCGACTTTCGCTGCCGGAGCCACTGGAGAGCGGATTCGAGAAGTCGACCCTTATGCAACGCTCGGAGCGGCTGTGGGTGGAGGGGTTGATTGCGATTGGATTTTTCAATCTCTATGTGATTGCGGATTACCTGATTCGGGGTGGTGGTTCGTGGTTGCAGTTGCAAATCAGGCTTTGCATAGTTACGCCGATCGCGCTGCTGGTCAATTTCTTTGTACGGAGATCAGCAAACAGAGTCTTTCGCGAGAGCAGCATTGCTCTCGTGAGTTGCCTAATTGGAGCGACGCATCTTTATCTCGAAAGCAATACTGACGTAGCTTCGTCGGCATATGCGCAGGTGGGCCTGATTGTCGCTGTCATCTTCGTTAACGTGGTGATGCGGCTGCAATTTGTGTATGCATTGAGCGCGTCCGCCATTTTGCTGGCTTGTGATTTGGCATTTCTTGCGCAGGATCAGTTTCTGATTGCATCCGAGAAGTTGCTGGGGGTGACACTGGCGGTTGGCGCGATTGTGATGACGGTGATTGCGAATTACAGTATTGGGCGGGACGAGCGACTTGCCTACCTGATGCGTTTGCGCAGCGAGATCCAAAGCAAGGAACTCTCATTCCTGAACGTCGAATTGAAGAAGATCTCCTATATCGACAATCTGACTGGTTTATCGAATCGGCATTCTTACGAACTGCAGTTTGCAAAGTTATGGCGCGAGGCGGTGGAGACGGGAGGATGTTTGTCTGCGATCTTGATTGATATCGACAACTTCAAGATTACTAACGATACAAGGGGGCACCTGTACGGTGATCGCGTGCTGGTGCGGGTGGCAATGCTGCTATTACAGAGCCTGCGTTGCAAGGACGACTTTGCGGCACGATTCGGCGGAGAGGAGTTCGTCGTGCTACTTCCAGGAGCGAACAAGGAGGGAGCCTTGATTGTCGCAGAACGCATTCGAAAGCTTGTGGAGGTTGCTGGATCGCCGGCGTTGCCGGACCCCTCGAGCCATCCTCGGCTCTCTACTGTGAGCTGCGGTGTGGCGACTTGCTGGCCAAGCAAGGCGAATTGCCAAGAGGATTTGGTGGATTCTGCAGACAAGGCGCTTTATCAAGCGAAAGCGAACGGGCGAAACCAAGTGTGCTGGGGTCAGTTGATCAGTACCGTCAAAAAGGGGCCGAACTCGGAGCGGCGGGCGCCGCGAGAAGCGGTGAGGGTGGATCAGGCTCTTTGACCAGTATGAACTAGTCCTTTGTTGGCTCTGACCCGGCGGTCAGTTGGCTGCTACTGGTGACTGGAGCACGTACCGGAGAAAGCTGGCTGTTCAAAGTCAGAATGCGCGCGGAAACCTGCGAAACTCTGGTTTGACTGTGGTAAATTGCCGCTACTACATAAAGGCTTGAATCCGTTCTCTGGAGGCACCTTCCTTGGCACTCACAATTACAGGTCTATCGAAGACCTATCCGAATGGCGTTCGCGCTTTGAAAGACCTTTCTCTAACAATTGGCAACCATATGTTTGGCTTGCTCGGGCCGAATGGAGCGGGCAAGAGCACGTTGATGCGCACGGTGGCGACACTGCAGGATCCCGACTCGGGCTCGGTTCAGCTGGATGGGTTGAATGTTCTGACGCAGAAGGATGAGGTCCGGAGAGTTCTGGGGTACCTGCCGCAGGAGTTTGGAGTTTATCCGAAGATGTCGGCACTGGATATGCTGCACCATCTCGCGATTCTGAAGGGCATCACGAACAAGACCGAGCGAACTCAGATGGTGGAGGCGCTGCTCCAACAGACAAATCTCTGGGACGCGCGCAAAAAGGCGCTCAGTACATATTCCGGCGGCATGAAGCAGCGATTCGGAATTGCGCAGGCGTTGTTGGCGAATCCGAAGCTGATCATTGTGGATGAGCCGACAGCGGGGTTGGACCCGGCAGAGCGGAACAGGTTTTTGAATCTGCTGAGTTCGATCGGATCGAATGTGACGGTGATCTTGTCGACACACATTGTCGATGATGTTCGCGAATTGTGCCCGCGAATGGCGATTATCTCGAATGGCCAATTGCTGCTGGAGGGTGCTCCGACGGAGGCTCTTAATTCCCTGCGCGGAAAGATCTGGTCGAAGGTGGTAGCAACGGATGATGAGCTGCGCGCGCTGGAGACAACGTTCAAAGTTGTGTCGACCCACCTCGTCGGCGGATTGCACGAGGTTCGAGTCCATGCGGATTCGAGTCCTGGCGATGGTTTCCGTGCGGTCGAGTCGGAGCTTGAAGATGTGTACTTCCTCAATCTCGCCAACCAGGCGAAGAACTAACCCAGCACAGGAGATAACGACATGGCTATGTTCTGGGAGTTTTTCACTTTCGAAATGAAGTTTCGGTTTAAGAGTATTTCGACTTATATCTACTTTCTGCTCTGGGCCGTGTTCAATTTTCTCGATGTTGCGAGTGAGAACTTTGGCCCCATTGGCAACAATAATGGAAAGATTTTGCTGAATGGCCCGTATGCCAACATTCTGAACGATATTGGCGTTACCTTTTTCGGCTTGATTGTGATTGCGGCGATCTTTGGAACGTCAATCCTACGAGACTTTCAGCGGGATACGATTCAGATTCTGTTTACGAAGCCGATCTCGAAGTTTGCTTATCTCGGCGGGCGATGGGCTGGATCGTTTGTCGCTACGGTGTTCGCCTTTTCCGGACTGCTAGTCGGCGAGTTCTTTGGGACGCTGGCGCCATGGGCTGATCATTCGCGCATTGGGCCGAATCATCTCTCTTGGTATCTGCAGCCGTTTTTCTCGATCGTCGTGTTTCAGATCTTCTTCATGGGATCGCTTTTCTTTCTGGTGTCGGCGCTCTCACGCAAGATCTTTATTGTTTATCTGCAAGGCGCGGCTATCTTCATGCTTTATATCATCGGCGTGAATGCGTTCGGAGCGACGCGGTCACTTGAACACTTCTGGTCCGCGATCTTTGATCCCATCGGACTGCGCTATATCGACGCAATTACCCGCTACTGGACGGTGGTGGAGAAGAACTCGCTGCTCTTATCGTGGTCGCCACACGTAGCCGAGGGTGTGTTTCTTTTAAACCGGCTGTTCTGGGGTTTGATCGGAGTGCTTGCCCTACTTGCAGTATGGAAGTTCTTCCCGATGTCGGTTGAGGCTTTGACAGCGCGGTCCAGCGGTAAGAGGGCGGCACGAGCGCGAGAGCAGGACATTGTTGAGGCACGGCCACGAAGCCTGGTCGCTGCGAGGTTGCCAATCGTTCATCAGATCTTCGGGCCAGGAACGAGGTTCGCGCAGCTAGCGTCGCTTACGCGAATCAGGGTGGCGAATATTCTTCATGAGGTTCCTTTCTGGGTACTTCTGCTGTTGATGATGGGGATCGCCATCAACAATGGATACTTCGCGGGAAAACTTGCGGATCGCAACGTTTGGCCTGTCACGTATCTGATGCTCCAGTCCGTTGAGGGCGGGGCGCAGTTGTTCTTCTATATTGTGGCGACGCTATATGCTGCGGAGCTAATCTGGCGTGAACGGGACACGCAATTTTCGGGTATTCATGATGCACTGCCCATCAGCGAAACAACGGATTGGTTTTCGAAGCTTTTCGCTCTCTGCTTTGTTGAGTTGATTCTGCTGACAGTGACAATGTTCTGTGGAATTCTGATGCAAACGCTCTCGGGCTACTATCACTACGAGATTTTCCAGTACGTGAAAGAGCTCTACTTTATTACGTTCCCACAGATTCTAACCTTCGCTCTGTTTGCTCTCTTTATTCAGACGGTGGTCTCGAACAAATTTATTGGGCATGGAATTGTGATCGGCGTCTTTGTGATCACCCCGATTCTTTTCAACTTCGGATGGGAAAATACGCTTTATCTGCCGGGCCAAACGCCGCCCTATATCTATTCAGACATGAATGGCTATGGGCATTTTGCGGCTGCACTGTTTTGGTCAATTGCATACTGGTTGGCGATTATGGCCGTTCTGGCAGTGATCTCGATTGCACTGGCACGGCGTGGCTCGGATGATGCATGGAAGTCGCGGCTTGGGTTGGCAAAGCAACGTTGGCTGCGGCTTATGCCTGCTGTCAGTGTTCTTGTGCTGATCGTGATAAGCAGTGGCTGCTGGTACTACTACAACACGCACGTACTGAATGAGTATCTGACGGCAAAGGACCGTCGACATATTCAGGCGAACTACGAACGCGACTTCAAGAAGTTTGAGAATGTTCCGCAGCCTAAGGTGGTCGCGGTCGACGCGAATATCAATATTTATCCAGAACGGCGTTCCTTTGACGGGAATGGCCGTTTCGTACTGCAAAATAAAACGCCGCAGCCAATCAACCAGATTCACGTTACAAATCAGTTTCAGTCTGTGACGAATGTTAAGTTCGATAGACCGTTCCATGCTGTGTCGTCGAGCCCACGTAATCTCTACACGATCTATCAGCTGGACACGCCTCTGGGACCGGGCGAGAAGCTCGACATGAAGTTCGACGTCGGTTATGCAAGCCACGGCTTCAAGGATGGCAATGAACGGCCCGAGTTTGCTTACTCGGGAACTTTCTTTGATTCCAGCTACTTCCCGACGATTGGTTACGACAACAATATTGAGATCGACGATCCTCGGCGACGCAAGGAAGAGAAGTTGCCGGATCAGGAGATACTTCCTCATCGCGGAGATGCCGTTGGGTCAGTTACAAATCTTTTCACGCCGACTTCAGACTGGGTTACTTATCACACAACAGTCAGTACTTCTGATTCGGATTCGGAAGGCCAGCCCCAGATTGCGATTTCACCGGGATATCTGACACGCGAGTGGCATGAGAATGGGCGACACTACTTCACCTATGACATGGGCGATGTAAAGACGCTGGATTTCTTTGCGTTCCTCTCTGCGCGCTATGACGTTACGAAAGAGATCTACCAAGGGAAGGAAAACCCGATTTCGATCGAGGTTTATCACATTCCACAGCACACGTTCGATGTGGATGACATGGTCGCTGCTTCAAAGGCAGGGCTTACTTATTACGAGAAGAACTTCAGCCCGTTTCAATTCAAGCAGTACCGGATTATGGAGTTTCCGCGGTATCGGACGTTTGCCCAGTCTTTCCCCAATACAGTTCCTTTCTCTGAAGGCATTGGATTTATTGGGCGGTTGGAAAAGCCAAAGGATATCGACTTTACTTACTTCGTGACAGCGCATGAGTTGGGACACCAGTGGTGGGCGCATCAATTGGTTGGCGGGCGTGTGGAGGGGTCGAATATGCTGTCGGAGACGCTGGCGGAGTATTCGGCGTTGATGGTGATGCGAGAGAAGTATGGCAACGACAGCATGCATCGATTCTTGAAGCATGAGCTGGATGGGTATCTTCGCGGGAGGGCCGGGGAGATTCGTAAGGAGAGGCCTGTGGTGCTGGTGCAGAATGAGCCTTACGTCTGGTACCAGAAGGGCGGGCATGTTTTGTTCACTTTAGCTGACTACATTGGTGAGGATAAGGTGAATCTAGCACTGCGGAATTTCCTGCTGCAGAACCGCTATGCGAATGCGAATGATGCCCAGAGTGGGGCCTATCCGGATACGAGGCAGTTTGTGGAGGCGTTACGGGCACAGACTCCTCCGGAGCTGCAGTACTACATTACGGATGCGTTTGAATCGATCGTTCTTTACGACAACAAGGCAGTTAGCGCTACGGTAACGCAGACGCCGGATAAAAAATATAAGGTGACGCTGAATGTGCAGTCGCACAAGGTTTCGGCGGATGGGAATGGTAAGGAGACGCCGATGACCTTGAACGATCTCATGGACATCGGAGTGTTCGTTGGAAAGAAGAACGAGGAGAAACCGCTTTATTTGAAGAAGGAGAAGATTACGCAGGCGAATCAGACTTTTGAAATTGTCGTGGATCAGATGCCTACCCGGGCGGGGATCGACCCTTATAACAAACTGATAGACCGGATTCCGGATGACAATATGATCGATGTCACTAAACAATAGATTGCGTTTGGTTTATGGTCTATTTGCCTATACAGAATTTGCTGAAGATGAGGTCGAGGATGTCGTCGGTGGTAGTGGTGCCGGTGAGGGTGTCGAGAGAGCGAAGGGCCTCGTAAAGATCGAGGAGAATCATCTCGTGGGGGATCCTGGTTGCGGCGGCTTTCTGGGCTCGGCTTAGGGCGGTCACGGTGGCTATAACTGCCTGCTGCTGACGGAGATTGGTTAGGATTCCGCTCTCAGTTGCAGGGGCTTTTTTGGTGATGAGAGCCAGGATAGCTTTGCGGAGCTCAGGGATGCCCCGGCCCGTTTTGGCGGAGGTCTCGAGGGTTTGTGGGTGGGTGATCGACGTAGGTGGAGATAGGTCTATTTTGTTAATCACCAAGAGGTAAGGGCGGTTGGTGAGACTGGCGATGGTTCGCTCGTCTTCCTCATTCGGCTCTGTGGTTGCATCCTGGACAAGGAGGACTACGTCTGCTTCGGCCATGACTTCGCGGGATTTCGCGATTCCGAGGGATTCGGCTTCGTCGTTGGAAGCGCGAAGTCCTGCCGTGTCAACGAGTTGGACGGGGACCCCTTCGAGGGAGACGTGCTCGGTGATGAGGTCGCGGGTGGTGCCTGGAGCGGCGGTGACGATGGCACGGTCTCGCTCGACCAAGCGATTGAAAAGGGAGGATTTACCGGCGTTGGGGCGGCCTACAATGGCCAGGGTGAAGCCACTGCGAAGGATTCGGCCGTATGAAAAGCTTTGTTCTAAGGAGGTTAGCGGAGTTTGGATCGATTCGATTTGCCGCGTGATTTCGGAGGCGCGGAGGGTGTCGATGTCGTCCTCCGCGAAGTCGATGCCAGCTTCGAGTGCGGCGATGAGACTTGTAAGTTGTTGTTTTATAGGGGCTATCTGACGACTTAGGGAACCTCCCAATTGCTGAGCGGCGAGGCGGGCCTGGTGGAGCGTGGTGGCTTCGATGAGATCGCTAACTGCTTCGGCTTGAGTGAGATCGAGGCGGCCCGCGAGGAAGGCTCGCTGGGTGAATTCGCCCGGTTCGGCCAAGCGGCTACCGGCGCTAAGGCATTGACGGACAAGGAGATCAAGAAGGACCGGGGAGCCGTGGGCTGCGATTTCGACAATGTCTTCAGAGGTGTAGGAGTGGGGTTTTTCGAAGAAGGTGACGACTGCTTCGTCAAGAGTTTGCCCAGTGGAATCAATGATCTCGGCAAAGCGAGCTTGCGCGGAAGAGAGCGGATGTTTCAGTTTTAAAAGGGGTTCGACGATGGCGCGAGCCCGAGGACCGGATAGACGGACAATTCCAATGCCTCCGCGACCGGGTGGGGTGGAGATGGCGACGATGGTGTCGTTCGGCTCGGGCACCTAATTGATGGTAATTTGCGAATATTTTCTTTGCGGACTTGTGAGGAGTGTGTGGATGTATGCGGTCAACACAAGCATGTTTGCCGGTACTGATCCCTAACCTGGATAGATTGTTTGAAAT
Organism: Edaphobacter sp.; assembly: GCA_035570955.1. Taxonomy (GTDB): domain Bacteria; phylum Acidobacteriota; class Terriglobia; order Terriglobales; family Acidobacteriaceae; genus Edaphobacter. The sequence continues at coordinate 63,943 of DATMKY010000109.1, forward strand.
CGCTTACTAAAGATCTTGCGAAACAAAACCGGTTTTCACAATAAGTGAGTGGAAGTTGATCTCTCTACCTATGAACGACTCCGAAGAGAGCGATTGTCAGTAATTAAAGCTTCGATGGTACAAGCCTAAATCCTGATGGATACCGGGCGACCCTCAAAAGTGATATCTTTCTGATTCTCTTCACCAACCACGCGCACTTGAATGTTCCTTTTTGCCTGAGGCAGCATTGGCGATTTGTCCCGGAGCCGCAGAGTGATCCGTCGCTGGGTATCGTTCCATGTGATCTCCACATGTGTGCACTTACCCTTGCGGTAGTCGAAGGTCTCACCGTCGTCTATATAGAGAGTCGACTTGCCATCTGCACCGGGATAAACCCAGAGCGTCATCGGGCCATCTACTTTCTCTGCTGTGTATTGTCTGAGCGGATCCATTGGCAACACGGCACCTGCGCGAACATAAAGAGGAATTGTCGCCAGATCGACATCGCGTGCAATCTCTCGACCGCCCTCTTGCTTTGTTCGCGTCCAGAAATCGAACCAGGTTCCTTGAGGAAGATAAACAGACCTCGACGTCGCGCTCTTCTCCACAACTGGGGCTACCAAGATGTCGCGACCGTAGAGATATTGATCTCCTCGAGCTACAGCGTTCGCATCCTTGGGATAGTGGAGCCACATGGCGCGAATGATTGGCAGGCCCGTCTCACAGGTCTCTTTGACCGTTGAGTAGAGATAGGGCATCAATTGGTAGCGAAGCTCAAGATACTTCTTGCAGATCGGCTCGATGGCAGGATTGTGCAACTCCGCCGGATCGGGATTGTAGCCACGGGTCTCAGGGAAACCAATTTCGCCCGTATCCCAGCCCCAGGGCAGATGCAGATGCCAGTCACGTCCGTGGGAACGGAAGAGTGGGTTGAAGGCCGCGAACTGAAACCACCGCACCCAGAGCTCTCCGGTGTACTCCTGCGTGGGAATGAAGCCGCCAATGTCGGTGCCCCAGTAAGGAATACCGCTGAGGCTGGTATTAATGGCGTTTGGGACGTGTGTCTTAAGAGTTTCCCAACGCGACAAGATGTCACCGGACCACAAGAACGTGGCATAGCGCTGCATCCCGGCATAGGAGTTCCGGTGCAGGGCATACACGCGCCGGTTCGGGAGATACATCTGCTGGCCTTCGAAGTACATCCTGTTTCGGGCCAGACGCGATTCGGCATCGAAACCATCGCCCTGATCGGGCCACCAGCCGTCCACACCCATATCGATTAGAGGCTTATGGACGGGCCAGTAACAACTCACCTGGCGATTCGGTGGCCAATGACCATCGGGCGTTTTACCGCTCGGCAGGGACGGCGCTGTGCACGGGTCGCTGACCGAACCTGTGAGGCGGTGGCCTTCGATGACCGCATGCAAAACGACCTTGAAGTTCTCATCGTGCAACTGCTTGAGCGCGGCTGGCGGATCCGGGAAAGCCTTAGAGTTCCAGGTAAATTCACCATTGTCAGTGTTCCATCCCTCAGGGCAGAACCCGGTTCCCAAGTAGATCATCGCGTCGCAAGGAAGCTTCTTATCGCGGAAGATTTTGGCCTCGTTGAGTATCTCTTCAGGAGTACCTAGAGTTCGATGCGACTGCTGATAGCCGAGGGACCACAAAGGAGGCATCTCGGCAAAACCCGTGATCTTCGCATACTCCTTCGGAAGCTCGACCGGATCTTCGATATGCACGACGAAGACATCGATCGGCAGTGCCCCCTGCCCATTTGCAGGCGTCAACTTGCCCTCTTCTCCGGACAGATCGAATGCACCCAGAGGCTGATGAATGAAGCAACCCCATCCTGAAGTGCCGATCAGAAGTTGAATTGGCACACGCGCTCCGTGGGTGCCAAGCTGGTAGCCCCCCTGTCCGCTCCTCATCTGGTCTGTGCTGCCCCGACGATCGAACTGCGGTCCTCCCTGGCCAAGTCCCAACACTGGGCCGCTCCCAAGCGAAAAGCTAAGGTTGCCGGACGCATCGTCCACCTTCAGCTCTTGAACAAGTTGGCCGCCGACCGTCTCGATCCTCACCTTCAGCGGGTTGGCGAATAGCGTCACCTGCAGTTTGCCGCTCTTCAGCGTGCGTGTGCCTGGCAGCGTTCGCAAACGGGCCAGGGGCATACCCCAACTTGCTTTAACCAGCGCGCCATCCTGCAAAATCGCTTGGGGCTCGCCATTTTCAATTGATTGAACAGTAATTCGGATAGTCTGTGGGCTGGTCGCGAACAACGCGAGCTCCACCGGTTTTCCCGCAATAGTGATCGGCTGTTCCTGGGCTTCAGCACGATCTGGTCGACCCATGCTCAAAGCTGCCGCTGAGACTGCCATGGCCTTCAAGGCGTCTCGGCGCGTCGTTGACTTTTTCTTCATGAAATCCCATTCCTTTTGAGAACCTGTTTGGCGATGCCTTTTTTTCAGGATCTATCGTACAAACTTTATGCGGCTAACACATAGTCCTCGGCCACAAATACGGTAGCCGTGGTCTTGCTCGCGTCGTGAATTCGTAGATCGCAATGAAAGAATTGAGCAAATCCCGGAACCCGCGCCAGGAATTCTGGTGAGCATGGGACAGGCGATTTAAGAGAGCTTTGTTCTTCGCGGGCATTAGAACCCTAGACAAATAGCTTCCATGGAAATTATTATAGTTTCTATGGAAACTACTACACGAGATGCGCAGCAGGTACCTCAACTGGAGAGCCATCTTGGATACTGGCTTAGGCGCGTCTCCAACGCAGTCTCAGGATCGTTTGCCCGTGCCCTCCAAGAGAAGCAGACTTCGGTAGCGGAATGGGTGCTTCTGCGTGAGCTTCATGAGCGCGGACAAACTGCTCCTGGCGAGTTGGCCGACAGCCTGGGATTAACCCGCGGCGCGGTTTCCAAGATCGTCGACAAACTGGATGCGAAGGGCTGGATTCAAATGGATGCAAAGGAGGGCGATTGCCGGTTCCGCCTGCTCTCCCTTACGCGGGCCGGGCGACGCAGCCTCCCCGTCCTTGCTGAGATTGCTGACCAAAATGATGCACGCTACTTCGATTGTCTGAGCGCCAGAGAGAAAAGCACTCTCCGGGAACTGCTTGCCAAACTTGCGGATCGTAACCGCATCCACGATGTCCCAACTGAATAAGGAGAAATCTCATGAGCAAGGCTATCGACGCTTTGATGGAGGCCATGAAAGTTGCCGCGGCGGGCCGTCCCCGTGTCGGCGGATTCCCCTATCTGGCAGAGGTTCTGCGGAGAGCCGGTGTGATTCATAACGTCTGGTCTCTGCCATCCTGCCAGAGCCTCTACTTGACGCAGCAAGGTCCAGTTGTCATGCAGGGCGCACCTTTGGTCAATGGTGCGGTCGATGTACCAGCCTTTGACGAGGATGCCCTAATCAAGGCGCTTCGTGTGGATCAGGCTGGTGAGAGTACGTTTCCGGAGTTCCTGAACGCTTCATGGCGAGCGGGTGTCGTGCGCTATGAAGTAAATCTGGAAGTGCGCACGGTGGTCTACCAGGGTTGCAATGGAGAGGAATACATCGAATCGTATCCTGCAGTCACCGTCGCCTGACGCGAGCCGGCCGCCGCGTTCGAAGATGAGGATTCTCACCAGCGTCCTGGCACTTGTTGGGGCCTTCAAGTTTACCCAGTGGTATCCGGAAAGATGAATCATTTTAGGAGTTCTCTGGAGGTTGCATGTTCCAAGTTATCTTTACCCTGATTGCGGTTGTGGGCGCATCTGTCCACCTTGCATTCTCACCCGAACGCCGGAGCAGTGCGGCGGCGATTGCGGGAACATATCTGCTGTATCTGCTCTTCTTCTACGTTGGCTTAATGGGAGTGATGACGGCGTACGCACACGTCTTCCGTCCCGTTGAGACATCGGCGTCAATCGGGTGGTCAACAAGCCCTTACGAATACGAAGTCGGGATGGCAGACCTCACCGTTGGCGTTTTAGGCGTTTTGTGTCTGAAGTTTCGGGGCGGCTTCTGGTTGGCGACAACAATTGCAAACGCCGTCTGGTTGCTTGGCGACGCAATCGGGCACCTTCGGCAGATGACAATTAACAACAATCACGCCGCTAACAACTCTGGCATTTTCCTCGTCACCGAATTCATCATGCCGCTTGTAATTCTTGCTTTAGCTCTCTACTACGGTCGTCGGAGCAGAGTCGCTTGAAAGCGATAGTTGGTTGCAGGGATCGCAAGCTATTAGTTAAATCCATTACGTGTGACATCCTCCACGATACATTCGCTCAGTATGACCGACCGATTTTGCCTGAGAGTGTTTTGGATTTCGGCTACGGAGTCCGTGTGGCTCATAAGCTCGAGCACTTCCTCTTTATTGTCCTCGCTCTGACTGAGGCTCGATATCGAATATCCTCCGCTGCTGCGCCCTTTATTCCGAAACGGCCTGTCACCTCGACCTGGACCGAGACGATTTCAATTGCACGTTCCTTTGCTTCGCGATAGAGGTCGTTGCAATAACAGGTCGCCAGCGCGAGGAATAGCAACTCACGCCATTTATGGCCGAACCGCATCCTTCCTGTTTGGCAGGAACCGTCAAGGCCTACTCGTTATTGCCTGTCCGCACAGCCGCGCAATGTTGTCCAGTCTCATTCGTCACTGTAGCCGAGATTTGCATCAGTAGCTCCATCTGAAGATTAGTCGGTTTGTGGTGAGCAGGAGCTAGAGGATTGGGAATTTGTGCTGTATGGATGAAAACATCGGGTTCGGGAATAGTGGAAAGATGGGGAGAAAATCTACGGAAAGCCAAACTGTGTTGATAGGGTCCGTGAGACGAGCCTTTGAGAGTTTGAATTGGGTGCTAACCTCGGAAAAGTGAACGCCACTCTAACGATTTTGGCCGCCAGCGTCGCGACATTCGCAGTAACGAACATCGACGACATCGTGCTTCTGACGCTATTTTTCGCCCGTCGCGTGCCGACAAGGAATATCGTGGCTGGTCAGTATCTCGGTTTTCTGGCGATCATCCTTCTGAGTTGCGCAGGGCTTCACGTGACACTCACAATTCCGCATCAATGGATTCGTGTACTTGGTTTAGTCCCTTTGGGATTAGGGATGAAGCAAGTCGTCCTACTTTTTCGGCCGCACGGAGAGGAGAGACCCGTGCCTGATCGACAAAGCCTTATTTCGATAGCATTGGTAACCCTGTCTAACGGAGCAGACAATCTAGCGATGTATATCCCCTTTTTTTGGGTAAATCTACAGCACCTTCGGTTGATCTTGATCTCATATGGGTTCCTTGTTGCCGTGTGGTGCATTATCGCGAGGTGGGTTGGAAACCGCCCTTTCATCCTGAATGCTGCGAACCGTATTGGGCACCTTCTGGTGCCGGTCGTGTTCATCGGTTTGGGAATTTACATCATTTGTTCAAATCACTAATACTTAGCGATAGATCGCCAATGCGTGTTCATCGAGACAGGATGAGTAAGGAGAAGTCGTCAAGACTCCGATTCTTGGGTCGCTGAAACCGACTTCTTCTTCTCGAGTGCTGGCAAAAGAAGTTTCAGAAGCGCCTCATCAGAGAACGGGTTCTGGCCTGTGATTAATTCGCGATCCTGAAGGACGTAGCTCTTCCATGGAGCGAGCACACTTACGTCACCGCCCGCAGTCTGCAAGGCGAAGTCCGGGTAGAAGAGAACCTTGCCGCCAATCTCAAGCGGCTCGCGCTGCTGTTCTTCCGCTGTCGAAAAGATTGTCATCTTATATCCGGCATAGATCCAGCCTTCAGCCTTTGCGTGCGCTCCAGCCGCATCGCCCGCCGACAACGCCGCGACAAACTCCTTCGAATTCGGAAGTGCCGAGAGCAGTGAAATGGGGCCATGGCAGAGGCACGCCGTCGGCTTGGACGTTTCATGAAAGTGCCTCATCACAATACCGGCGTCGGGATCATCTAGAAGGTCCTCCATTGGGCCATGGCCGCCGGGGACGAAGACAGCGTCATATCGATCCAGGCCAGATGCAATGACATCGGAGATTCGGCTCGGATTTTCGAGCCCAGTCAGGCTGTCGCGAAATCTCATATAGTCCTGAAGCTTTCCCTCGTCCCCACCGAAAAAGTCAGGCACAGCGGAATGAAGATCCAATTGCGGCGCATTGCCTTTGGGGTTGGCAAAGGTGATTTCGTAGCCCTCGCCCATCAGTGCTCGAACCGGAACCGTCAGCTCGTTGAGGTAGTAGCCGGCGCCCTTGTAAACCTTGCCATCTTTCAAGGGTAGGCCGTAACCGCTCGAGACCAGCACTAAGACTTTTCCTTTTATTGCCATTTTGTGCTCCTCTTTGAAATCGGTGAGTTATGCCACGGGGAATCCGAACATCAACCACGACTGATTCGCTACCCAATGCGGATATAGGTCCGTCATTTTGATCGAACAGATCCTGATCAGACTTAGCGGTTTTCTGTAACCGATCAAAGTCTTGCAGGTAAGCCCTGGTGTCCTGGATCGCCGAGGGAGAGTCGGGCGCGCCAGGCTTCTTGTGACCGGCGACAACAACTACCGGATTTAGCGCCGCCAACCGGTCCAGCGCCGCAATCCAATTCTATCGGCTTTCGGGCGTGGTATCGCCGACATACATGCGGCATTGGTTGTACACAACGTCGCCAGCGACGATCAGGCCGATCGATGGAACATAGAGCGACGTCGAATCGGGACAATCAGTGCGACCCTGCTCGATGATGCGCAACTCGTGATCCTCAAGCGTGAAGGTGTCGCCTTCATAGGGCTCGGGCCCAACCAATTTCCTGGGTATCTGCCCGGGAAACATTCGGCGGGCTAACTGCTGCACCGGGAGAGACAGATACATTTGTATGCTCTTGACCGCTTTGGGCGCCGCGATCGCCAGAGCGCGTGGAAAACGGTCGAGCAGAACGCTCAAACCGTAGAAGTGGTCGAAATGCGCATGTGTTATATAGATTGTCTCCAGGTTCCGGTTATGCAGCGCAATCCAGTCCGCGAGAGCCTCGGCCTCAGCCACCGTGGTCATGGCATCCACCAGTACTGCTTTATGCTCGCCGAAGATCAACGTCGACGTTGCCGGGTCAAATCCGAGCGGCTCACCAAAAGGTCTTGGCCGTTCGCCGACCATAGCCTTCCCCGGGGCCGTAAAGACGTTCACATTAAGCGTGTTCGACGCGACCGGCGCGATCACGCGCGTGCCTCTTTCATTTCATTCGTGCCATCCATTTAATAATCCTCTCGATGGAAGAGCGAGCGACTGTTCAAGGCAACACTCGCAGATGCGTGACGACGAAGCCATTGGCCGAATGATGTCGGTCGGTGTTTGAGCCCAAATCGAAAGGCCTTAGAGGGCCCTCCGTAACCAGTTGTTCATAATTTCCTGTTGAGCGAATGACGATACTTCGGCAGGCGATAACTCGAAGGTACGTTTGACGTTTGGAGCTACTTCAACTTCGATTGTCATCTCTTTTTCGACACGGAAGACGTGCAGGTTAATTGTTTCGCCAGGTTTCTTTGCGTTGATGGCTGTATTCAGAACAACGGGGGTTGCCGCAACACCATCCACTTCGACGATCCGGTCGCCCGGCTGCAATCCCACACGAGCGGCCGTTGATTCAGCCGCAGTATCGGTCACAATTAGCCGGAGCGGGGGTGCTGCTCCGCGGCCGCGTCCTCCGCGTCCAGGTGGCAGCTCGTTCGGCTGCACTTCCTCGGTGCGTGTATCGAGTCCGATCGAACCGCCGGGCGCAGCCTCAGATTTCGTCGTCAACTTCAACCCGGACAAGGCGAAGTATTTCTCGTAGTCCACTTCTCTTGAGGTTGAAGCATAGGAGAACAGCTCATCGAGTTTGGTTCCTGCTGCGCTCTCGCACTCTGCTCGAAACTCAGCGTCGGTGAATCCGCGCTTTTTCTGCAAGTAGTACTTCTGATACATGCCGCGCATAACGTCGTCGAGTGATTTTCGGTTGGCGCTGCTTTCCCTAATCTTGAGGTCGAGCATCGCGCCCAGCATCGCGCCATTGTTGTAGTAGGAGATGGTCGTGTTGCGATCGCCAGCTACTCCTGAACCGGAGTTCCACGTGTTCCAACTGGATTCAGTCGCAGACTGGTAGTGTCTGCCTGAGCTGTTCTCAAACGTTCCGATTGCGGCCGCCATTTTCGCAAGATACTGGTCTTTCGACATCAGTCCGGCACGGACCAGAACAAGGTCCTCGTAGTAGACGGACAATCCCTCGGAGACCCAGAGCATGTTGGTAAGATTTTCCTGATCGTAGTCGAAGGGTCCCAGCGCTAGAGGACGAATGCGTTTCACGTTGAAGTTGTGAAAATATTCGTGGCAGATGAAGCTTAGCCAGCGCTGGTATCCGGCGGGCGTCGTTAGACTCGTCCCATCGAACTGATTCGAGGAGGAGTTGGCGTGCTCGATGCCGCCACCTCCGCGTCCCATCATCAGGAAGGTATAGCGCTTGTAGGGGACTTGTCCCATCAGTTGCGTTGCTGCGGTGACCATGGACTTCAGGTCTGCGACCATCTGAGTGCGGTCGACCTGCGCAGGCACATTCTCAATGGCAACGTAGTGAGGCACACCTTTCACCTCGAACTGCAGGTGTTCCTGATTGCCAATGAGAATCGGTGAATCGTAGAGTACGTCGAAATCCGGCGCCTCGAATGTATTGGCCTGAGCGTGTGCGGCTTCCAGTCCCGTCGATATCACTTTCCAGTTTGATGGCATTTGTATCGCCACAGTGACCGGGTGTTGCAGATGCCCGGCAAGGTTCATGAAGAGACCCGAGGGCGACAGATAGCCGCGGTCTTCGCCAAGATAGTTGTTGGCTGCAAAAGAAGTGTTTCCGAAGACGTCGTACTCGAGGACAATGACCGGAGCATTCTCCGCTACGACGCGCCACGTGTTCTTCGTAACTTTCTCCCAGGCAAGTTCGTGACCGGCAGCGCCCTTAGCGTGAAAGTTGGAGACGTTGCGCGCGTAGTCTCCGATGCCATAGTAGCCCGGCGACCATTGCGGCATCTTGAAGTCCTGCAACTCTCCCTGTAAACCTTCGCAACGAAATCTCACATGATAGGTGTGATTGGACGGTTGTGGCATCGAAACCGTGAAAGCCATTTTCCCCTGCGCCAAAGACATGCTGGTGCAAAGGAACAAGAGTAGAACGGTGCGCTTGAGCATGAAGCCATGCTAGAGAAGCTTTTTGCTGAAGACAATCGTTCTGTGCTGGCGGAGTAAGAGGCTCCGGTCAGCTATCAGGCGATAGTGACGCCGTGATCCTCTGCCTGGCCGAAGACTGAAAGGAGGTTCGTCATCTTCAACACATTGCGAAGTTGCTTGCCAAGATGAAGCAACTGGAACTCGCATCCTTCTTGCCGGGCAGAGGCGTAGAGCCGCACCAATGTGCCGAGGCCCATGCTGTCCACATAGGTGAGGTCTGCCAGGTCCACGACCACTACTTTTGACCGAGGCAGTAGAGGTTTGACTGCCTGGTAGAGTTCTTCGGAGGTACCCAGCACCAGTCTGCCGTGACATTTGACTACGGCGGTGGACCCGTCAGGTTCGATTTCAAAGCGAAGAATCTTTTCGGATTCAGGCATGTGGGGAGCTCCAGGGGATAACGAATGCCGGATGAGTGTGACCTGAGGATTTTCGCATAGAGAACCGTAAATGCAGGAACAATTTTGTGGTGTGGCGCCCGAAAGGCAGAACTATGACGTTGTAAGCCAGGTCAAGAATCGTGACCAACGGACTGCTAAATGCTCTCCAGACGTGATAATGTCTTTCACAAAGCAAAGCACCCGCCCCGGGAGTAACTACTTGCAGGAGCGCGAATCGGCTCCTTTGTTCCGCCTATCTGGAAATGTACTCGCTCTTACTGAACGAGTCGGCCCTAAACATCCCAGAACCTCGCAGTCTGCTCGAATTGCGTTGCCGGACAGTTACCTCAGACTTTGCCGCACCCAGACAACGTTGCACTGGAACTTCTTTGCAGGAGAGCCGCCATGACAAGTCTTGCCAGGAGATTTTCTCTTTCCGTGGTCCTGATGTCAGGGATCGGATTGTCCATCCTCTCAGCCCAGGTACAGGCGATCAACGGCAGCATTCAAGGCGATGTCGCCGATGCCAAAGGCGCATTGGTCCCTGGAGCGGCAGTTGAGGCGGAGGAGGTTGACACCGCGATCGTTCATCGCACGGTTACCGACGGATCCGGCCACTTCGAATTTCTATCGCTGCAACCTGGGCGCTATGTTGTGAGGATTACGATGACGGGGTTCTCAACCACCATCCAGGAGAACCTGAACCTCACCGTAGGCCACACCATCTCTCTGAGGCTGACGCTGCAGGTTGCCGGAACGAGCGAATCGATCGTGGTGAGCTCCGCGCCGCTAATTGACATTGTCACGAGCACGTCAAACACTACTCTCGGCGAGCAGACGATCGCTCAAACGCCGGTGCTGGGGCGCAAGTTCGAGGACTTTCTGACTCTGACCCCCGGCGTCAGTATCGTGCAGGGACCGGACGGCGACGAGATCAACATTAACGGGCAGCGCGGCATCTTCAATAACATCAGCCTCGACGGCGGCGACTACAACAATGGATTTTTTGGGGAACAGTCGGGTGGCCAGCGCGCCGCGGTCGACATCACGCTCGAAGCAGTCAGAGAATTCCAGGTTGTGGCCAGCGGAGCCAACGCTGAGTTCGGACGAACCGCCGGTGGCGTCGTGAACGTCATCACGAAATCCGGCACTAACGCGCTCCACGGCAGCCTGTTTGAATATCAACGGCTGGAAGCAATGACTTCAGCCACCTCCGACGGCACCCCGCTTATCGACTTCCATCGCGAACAGTACGGCGGCAGCATCGGCGGGCCGATCATCAAGGACAAGCTCTTTTACTTTGCGGCGGCGGAGGGCATCAACGAGAACCTGCAGCGCCTCAACCTGAGTGCTTACAACGCCAGCAGTCTTGGCTCTGCTCCCTGCCCTGTCAGCAATCCTGTGTTCCGCTCCAATATCACCGACGCCCAGATCGACGCCAACGGCGACTGTCAACGTCAGGTGTTAGTCAATTTCTACAAGGCTACCTTCAATGAAAACGAAGGTGTCCCGGTCGATCACGTTGTCCACAACGGCGCGTTCTTCGGTCGCATGGACTACACCATCAACCCGAAAAATCAGCTGTTCGGCTCGTACAACTTCGACTACTCGAACAACCCCAACCAGACCTTTGACGTTGCCACCTACGGCACGACCGCCAACGGCATCGAAGGCCCAGCCCATATTCAGACGGTCAATTTCAATCTGGTCTCAACCCTGAGTCCCAGCCGCCTGAACGAGGCGCACTTCACCTTCGGACATGAGACGCGACCGCGTTCAGCCATCAACTCCTCCGCGGTACCTGATACCGGCGTCGGCTTCTTTCCATCGTTTCGCTTCGGCCAGCCGTTCTTCCTCGGACCGGGCGCGAGCGAAACGTTCTACCATCTCGACTTCAAGGACAACTTTTCGCTGGTTCTCGGCAAGCACACTCTAAAGATGGGCGCCGAATATCTCTACAGTCACAACGTGCAGATCTTCGACGGTTTCGCTCTTGGACGCTACATCTTCACCGGGACGTCTGGATTCCTGCACTACGCAACTCCGGTGAGCGCGGGCAACGGCTTCGGTCCGAACACAGTGCAGTGCCCCAACGGAACCTACGTCTCCACGACGCCATGCCCGGGCGGGGCTTTAGGCAACAGCCCGCTTGCCCTCTACCTGCAGGATGCAGGGACGCAGCCAGGACAGACAGTTCAACAAGCCGGCTACTCGAATATCGCAAATGAGGAGCCTTCGGTTTTCCTTCAGGACACGTGGAAGATCGCCTCACGGCTGACGCTTAACTACGGTCTTCGCTGGGAGGCGCAGTTCTTCCCTAATCCTGTCATCACGCCCGCGAAGACTCTGTACGGCCAATACCTTTCGAATCCGTCGTTCCCATCTACCGGGTATCTTCCCAATCAAACGACTCAATTTCAACCCCGCTTCGGCTTTGCCTATGACATCCTTGGTGGCGGCAAATCGGTTTTACGCGGCAGCGCAGGCATCTTCAACGCGCGGCAGAATATGCTGACCCAGGTAGGCGCGATCACGACCAATGGCGTGCAGCAACAAACCCTGACAGAGTTCTCCGGACTAGGCAATCCTACCTATCCGAATATTCTTCCTCCCTCCAGCTGCCCTATCTCGGGGTGCGTCGGAGCGGGTGTCACCGTTTTTGATAAGAACTATCACAACCCTCGCATCTACGCCTACGATATCGCCTACGAGCAGCAACTCGGTCAGGACTACGCAGTGTTTATAGACTTCGCCGATTCAAAGGCTGTGTACCTGACGCGTTTTCTCGATCCCAACGTCGGTCCCGCAGTTCTTCCAGGCAGAAGTGGTACGTCCGGGAATGCCGATACGGTTTGCTACATCGGGGGTAGCACGGAACAATGTCCTGGGGTGTTTGCACCTGGGCCATTTGCAAATCTCGGGGCCATCACGAACACCATCAGCAATGCCAAGTCGCTCTATCGAGGCATTACCTTCGGCATACGGAAGCGCTTCTCCCACCACTTCCAGTTCGAGGCGCAGTACACCTATTCGAAAGATTACGACGACGATTCGAACGAACGCGACCCCTTCACCTTCCGCTACGCCAATCTCTACAATCTGGCGGCTGAGTACTCGCTCTCGGACCGCGACGAAGCGCACAAGTTCAACGCCTACGGATTGGGCGATCTTCCGTTTGGCTTCAAGGGCACGTTCCGCATCCAGCAGCACTCTGCCGAACCTGAGACCGACAACGTAAACGGTACCGGCGGCGGAGCTCCCTGCAGTTTCAACAACTCTGCAACGCGCTTTGTTAACGGGATCGACTGCGGACGCAACCACCTCCGCAAAGATAATGCCTTCTTCGTCTTCGACTTTGGCGTTGCCCGCCCGTTCCACTTCCACGACAACAAGTTCGAACTGGTTCCACGCGTCGAACTCTTCAACACTTTCAATAACACCAACAATCTCAACCCGCTCAGTTCCCCGGCTCTCTTCGATTTCAGCGGCTTCCTTCGTGTCGGTGTAGGAGACCCGAGGCAGCTTCAACTTGCTCTTCGCTTCAACTTCTAACGCAAAGAGGTCTTCCTAGTTATCGAGGTCAATGGTGGAGCGTTTTTGTTTGCTAATATTGAATACAAATCTGTATACATTTCTTGTCTACATGTGAGGTGGCTGTGGCTGCAAACCGTCGTGAGTTTTTGCTGGGAGCTGCTACTTTTGCGGCCAAGACTTCTCTTCCTTCGTTTGCGCTTGCAGCGGAGAGCGGCAAGGCATCAGATTCGGCAGCGATTGGGGGTGGGTCGCCGTTTCTGCTTGAGTTTGATGGAACTGCGCTGACCAGTCTTCGTTTTGCCGGTGATGCGTTTGAGACGAACTATGTTGGAACGGGACAGAAACTCGGTCACGTGGAGATTTCGTGGCGACGTCCGAATGGTCCATGGCGGAGTTTCCGCACCGGGGATGCAGCGTCAAAGAATTCGGCTGGGAGCTATCGTGCGCAGGATGACCGCGGCGAGGCTGTTGGCGTCATAGTTCGTCTGGAGCCACAGGGTGAGGTGCTGCGCTGGACAATTGCGCTGGCGAATCTGTCGTCGGATCCGATCGAGGTCGGGGACGTGGCTTTGCCGCTGCCGATGCACTCGAGCTTCAATGGGAAAGAGCCGCCTACGGCGTCGGTGTTGAAGCACAGTTTTGTCTCTGGACACGGATCGTTTTTGTTCTGGATGCGCTCGAACAGTGTTGGGCCATACCTGGTGATGACGCCGGAAGCTGAGACCTCGCTGGAATACTGGGACCGCACTCCTTTTGGGCAAGGAGGTGGGCAGGGAATGCGTCCTGCTTATCGGGTGTATATACACTCGGCTGCTGCGGGGGAGATGGTGCACGCCAATGGAGGCCGGTGGCGTCAGCCGCGTACGAGTGTAACGCTGGCGCCCGCAGGTAAAACCGGGGCGGACCGATCGTATGCGTTCCAACTGGCGTGGGCGAAGGATTATGCCGGTGTGCGGCAACGGCTGGTAGATGCGGGATCGATTGATGTGGAGATTGCGCCGGGAATGACGGTGCCGGCGGATTTGTTTACCTGTGTCGCGATCCGGTCGCATGAGCCGGTCAAGAGCCTTGTTGGGGAACATCCCGAGCAGACGAAGATTGAATCTCTGGGTGAGAGGGATGGGCGCAAGATTTATCGCATTAAATTTGAACGGTTGGGCGAGAACATGCTGACGGTGAATCACGGCGCGGGTCGAGTGACGCGGCTGGAGTTCTTTGCGGCTGAGCCGCTGGAGACGCTGATTCACAAACGCGCTGCGTTCATTAAGAAGAACCAGGTTCGTGACTCGAGCAAGTGGTACGACGGTCTGCTTGCGGAGTGGAACATGGACTCACAGGTGCAACTGGGACCGGATAATTATGACCGCATCCAGGGATGGAGAATTTATGAGGTAACGTGCGACGATCCCGGGCTGAGCAAGCCAGCTTATCTGGCGAGCAAGAATGCGGAGTTTCCGAATGCTGCTGAGGTTGAAGCGCTGGACTACTATATTGAACACTTCGTGTGGGGTGGACTGCAGCGCACGACGGAGGAGAGCGATAGCTACGGTATCTACGGGATTCCTGACTGGAAGCAGAATCGGGACAGCAGCGATCCGGGAAACAAGGGCAAGCGGCACATCTGGCGGCCCTACGACTATCCGCACATCGTGGTGATGTACTTCAACATGTATCGGATTGCCCGTGACTTTCCGGGGATGAAGATGAAGCTGGATAAGGCGATGTATTTGGAACGGGCATACGGTACGGCACTCGGCATGTTTACGATCCCCATGCTGGTGACGAAGTGGTCGGCGTACAAGACTGGTTTTTATAACGAGGTCGTGATTCCGCGGTTGGTCGAAGAGCTGGACCTTGTAGGCAAGCATGATGAAGCTGCGCAGCTCCGTGGGCATTGGGAGAAGAAGGTGGAGTTCTTCGTGAGCGGCGGGCCGAATCTCTTTGGTTCGGAGTATGCGTTTGATTCGACGGGCTTCGAGTCGACACAGGCTATCGCGCGGTATGCGCTCGATCATCCTAAAACGCCTGGGATTACTCCGGAGGCTGCCTCAGCTTTCGCGCTGACGCAGATTCGCGCAAATCTGTTCTGCCGCGGCGTTGTCGAGAAGGCGTATTACTACTACGGTAGCGACTATCGCGCTGGAGCGGGCGATGCGTTCACGCTGACGTACATGTCGCCGATGGGTGGCTGGGGGGTACTAAACCATGCACTGTACGATCGTCGTGAGCCTGACGCTACGATTCGGCTTGGTTATGCCTCTTATCTGAGCGCATGGTCGTTGATGAATACAGGCACGCGGGAGACCGGGTTTGGATATTGGTTTCCGGGTGAGGCCAATGATGGCGGAACGGGTGGCGGGTTCGAGCCAGCGGCTTATGGCATGACCTGGCTTGGACAACCGCATCACCGCGGTCCGTGGTATTACTCTTCCGAAACGGATCTGGGTTATTGCGGGGCGCTGAGGACCGCTGCGACGATCGTTGCGGACGATCCAGTTTTTGGGAGATTCTGCTTTGGCGGGGAGATGCATGAAGAGAAGACGTCGCTGCATATCGTTCCGCGCGATGGCGTACGCCGACGCCTGCACTTGCGTACCGCCGAACAGCGAGTCGATCTTGAATTAACCGGTGCGCGGTTTGCGAAAGAACAGCCAATCCAATGGTCCACTGATCAGCAGAGATTTCTTTTCGTAGTGGAGACCGAAAGCGCAAGCAATGGTGAGGTACAGCTTTCGGTTACGGGCTTGCCTGCAGGCGGGTACAAGATCATTTGTGGCGGAGAGACGAAGGAATTCCAACCTGATGGAGCGAAGTCGCTGCGATTGCGAGTTCCAGCGGGAAGCACAGGGGTGAAGGCGGAGATCGTTCGCAGCTAGCTTCGCGCAATCGTATCTCTGTTTCCCGCTGGTGACGTGGCTTTCCTTGCGTCGCAGTGGGTTTTCCCTGCCTGATTTTGGAATGTCAAAGGTTGAAACTTTATTTTGCTTAAAATGGCCCCGGTTGGAACTTATAAGAATCGGGGATTTGAAGAATGATTCGTGGGATGGTGTTGGCTGGATGTCTGGTTGCAGGTTGCGTGTGCGTCGCTTCTGCGCAGGAGAGCTATTTTTCGAACTGGCCAGCGGGCGTGGCTCCGGAAGAGGTGGGAAAGAAGTTAGCGGAACATTTTTTGACGAGTCCGACGCAGTATACGAAGACGGTTTTCTATGCGGAGGCGGGGAGCTGGTACGGAGCGCTGCAGTTTGCAGAGCTGACGCATGACGATGCGCTGCGACAGAAGCTGGTGGAGCGGCTGGATCCGATGCTGCCGGGCGGAACAGGGACAGAGCGGGTTCCGCATGCGCACCATGTGGACGCGGCGATCTTTGGGATTATTCCGCTTGAGGTTGGGCGGCAGTTGAAGGATAAGAAGTATGTCGAATTCGGGCAGACGTTTGCGGATGACCAATGGAAGAACACGGATGCGAATGGTTTGTCGGATGAAACGCGGTTCTGGATTGACGACATGTACATGCTGACGATGTTGCAGCTTCAGGCTTATCGTGCGACCGGGGATAAGAGATATCTGGATCGGGACGCGAAGGAGATGGTGGCTTACCTTGATAAGTTGCAGCAGCCGAATGGGCTGTTTTATCACGCGCCGGATGTGAAGTACTTCTGGGGGCGTGGGGATGGATGGGTTGCGGCGGGAATGGCAGAGATGCTGAGCACACTGCCGGAGAATCATCCGGACAGAGCGCGGATCATGCAGGGCTACAAATTGATGATGAGTGCGCTGCTGAAGTATCAGGGCAAGGACGGGATGTGGCGGCAGCTGATCGACCATGACGAGGCTTGGCCGGAGAGCTCGAGTTCGGGGATGTTCAGCTTTGCGATGATTACCGGCGTGAAACGCGGATGGCTGGATGCGGCGACTTATGGGCCGGCGGCTCGGAAGGCGTGGATTGCAGTGGTTGGATATGTGGACCAGAACAATGATGTGACGCAGGTATGCGAGGGGACCAATAAGAAAGATGATCTGGCTTACTACTTTGCACGACGAAGGAAGACAGGGGACTTCCATGGGCAGGCCGCTGTGACGTGGGCAGCGGATGCCTTGTTGCGGGAGGGTGTGAAGTAGTTTCAGATTGCTTGCGGCGACGAAACTAGAGCTTTGAGCCACCGTCGACCGGGATGCTGGCGCCGGTGATCCAGCGTGCGGCGTCGGATGCGATGAAAGCAACGACGTCGGCAACGTCTTCGGGTTTGCCGATTCGCTTTAATGCCTGCATTGCTAATGCGACTTCGCGGCCCGCTTCTGTTTTGGTGAAGTTCGACATGTCGGTGTCAATGACTCCGGGAGCGACTGCATTGACGCGTATGCCGCGAGGACCGAGGATGGCAGCCCAGTTTTTGACGAGAGTTTCGAGTGCTCCTTTGGTTGAAGCATAGGCGAGAACTGATGGATTCTC
Organism: Edaphobacter sp.; assembly: GCA_035570955.1. Taxonomy (GTDB): domain Bacteria; phylum Acidobacteriota; class Terriglobia; order Terriglobales; family Acidobacteriaceae; genus Edaphobacter. The sequence continues at coordinate 81,521 of DATMKY010000109.1, forward strand.
GAGACCAGGCTTGCCCACCACCGTGCGGGCTACGGCGGAGGTGATGGCAACGATGTTTGAACCTTCACCGAGAAGCGGAAGAAGTTGCTGCACGAGAAGAAACGGGCCGCGGACGTTTGTCGCATAGAGATTGTCAATATCTTCTATGGTGTGATCGGCGATACGTGCTGCCTTGCTTACTGCGGCGTTGAGGACGAGGATGTCGAGCCGATCGCCGATGATGGAGCGGACCTGCTCGGCGAGCAGAGTTGCGCCTGCCGGAGTTGCGAGGTCGGCTGAAAGTTTGTCGGCGCGGCCGCCTTTTGTTTTAATTGCGGAGACGATAGATTCCGCTTCCTGCGCGGACCGACCATAGTGAACTAGGACGTGTGCTCCAGCTTCTGCGAGTGCTAGCGCTGTGGCGCGACCAATTCCCCGAGATGCTCCGGTTACCAGCGCGGATCTGTTCTGGAGGGTGATCATGAGTTTTCTCTCCTAATTGTGTTGAATGCTCTTCTTGTGCAGAGAGCGTAGCTCAGTGGCTAAAGCCGCTAATTAATGATTGCTTTTACGGCAGGGCTAAAGCCGTGCCCTTGCGCAAGACTGGTTCTCTGGCATCCGGCTCTCCCGTTACTTTCTCAACGAAAGTTTCTGCTGATGCCAAGTGAGTTGCCTTGGCTCAGGCGTTTGTTCCGCCATCGACGGTGAGATTTGCGCCGGTGATGTAGGAGGATTCCGGGCTGGCGACGAAAGATACCAGCGCGGCGACTTCGTCGACGGTTCCATAGCGATTAAGCGCGGTTGCGGCTTTTTGCGGTGCTGCCCAATCGCCTGCGGCGGGGTTGAGATCGGTGTCGATGGGGCCGGGCTGAACGTTGTTGATGGTGATGCCGCGGCTTCCGACCTCGCGGGATAAGCCCTGAGTGAACATCTTAACGGCTCCCTTGGTGGCAGAGTAGGCGACAAGGCCGGGAGTCATCAGGCGCTCGCCGACGCAGGAACCGATGTTGATGATGCGGCCGTTATCTTTCAGGTGCTTGAGCGCTGCCTGTGTGGCGACCATGACCCCGCGAAAGTTGAGGTCGATCATGTAATTCATTTCTTCGAGCGTGGTGTCTTCGAACTTTTTAGGAATGGCGGTCCCGGCGTTGTTGATGAGGACGTCGAGGCCGCCGAGGGCCGCGACCGTCTTTTCGACAGCGGCGTTGATGGCGTTGGCATCGGCGGCGTCCGCCTGGAGGGCGATGGCTTTTCCCCCCGCGCTTTCAATGGCTTTGACGACAGCGGAGGCGGCGCTGGAGTCCTTGGAGTAGGTGATAGCTACACTCGCTCCATCGGAGGCGAGGCGCTTTGCGATTGCTGCACCAATACCGCGTGAACCACCAGTTACGAGCGCGACCTTATTAGTTAATTTGGGCATGGAATCTCCTTTGCTTTGTTGAACGATTCATGCATTCGCTGATCAGCCAGCCGAGATATCCATTCGTGTTTCCCGGGCCTCTATGTGATGAGCGATTGCTGCGAAGAGACTTCAAAATTTTGCCGGTGTGAGAAAAAAACTGCTCGAGAGGAGATCCTGAGTGCTCGCCAGCACCTAGAATTCAATCTCGATAAGAAGAGCGAAGGCATATTGGCCGCGATCCCGAGCCAACTGATCCATCGGCGGGCTATTAAACGTCGATTTCTTCGACAGTGGCGGCGGTAGGAATGACTGTGTCGACCTTGGTCATGAGGAAGAGCTCGTGAACGCGCGGAGTTAAGCCAGCGGCGATCATGCGATGCCTTTGCCCTGACAGTGAACGAGATGAGTGACGATTCTGCCGAGTCCCATGGAGTCCATGTAGGGAACGCCAGTGAGATCGACGATGTTCAGGGTAGTCTGCTCCTCGACGGGGCTCGATTGGAAGGTGAGAAGATTATGAAGGGTAATGGGTGTCAAGGTACCGAACATATCGCGCAGTGAAGGGTCCGCAGAGACGGAAGATGACTGTTCCCGGAGATTTGCCGACTTTGAGTTCGATGGTAAATGGAGTGGGTTTCCAGAGCTGATCAGTCGACATGATTGACTCTCTCTGACTCGCCGCATTCGTGCTGCCTCATTTTGCTAGCTTGGAGCAATTCTACCTATTTTCCGACCCGGCTTTGCTTTACCCTCTGGTAGGTCAGATTCAAAACGGGAGATTTAGCTCCCGCATATTGATTCAGACACTCTTTTGAACTCGAAGCAGAACCGCAGAGCTCGACGAACGGCAAACCAGAGGGCCACGATACGAACAAGAGCGGTTGAGCGTATTCCCGTATCGGGAATTGGGACTCGAACCAAAGCTGATTTCTGATACTTTGGACAGCGATGTTGTTCGCCTGAGTGCATGGTGTTTCAAAATATTGAAAAGGACTGGGTGGGGAAGATGATTTCAAGAATGAGCATGCTTGGATGTTTATTTGCCGGTTCGATCTTGGCTTCCATGCAGACTGCCCATGCGCAGAGCAGCTATTTTTTGGATTGGCCTGCAGGCGTCGGGCCACAGGAGGTGGGGAAAAAGCTAGCAGATCATTTTGTGACGAGTCCGCACCAGTACACTAAGACGATTCACTACTCCGAGGTATGCACGTGGTATGGAGCGCTGCGGTTTGCTGAGCTGACGCATGACGATGCTCTGCGGCAGGAGCTGATCAAAAAATTTGAACCGCTGATGCCCGGCGGCGCGGAGGCAGAACGGCGACCAGAGAGGCATCATGTCGATGACTCCATCTTTGGTGTGGTGCCACTGGAGATTGCACGGCAGACGAAGGGTGAAAAGTTTTTGAAGGAGGGTGTTTGGTGGGCAGACCGACAGTGGGAAAGTCCCCAACCGGATGGTTTGTCGGGGGAGACACGGTACTGGATCGACGATATGTACATGCTGGCGATGTTGCAGCTTGAGGCTTATCGAGCGACCGGGGACAGGAAATATCTTGACCGCGATGCGAAGGAGATGGTGTCGTACCTGGATAGGCTGCAGCAGCCAAATGGATTGTTCTTCCATGCTCCGGATGTGAAGTTCTTCTGGGGACGCGGTGATGGCTGGGTTGCTGCGGGGATGGCGGAGATGCTGAGCGCGCTGCCGGAGAATCATCCTGATCGCGCGCGAATTATGAAGGGTTACAAATTAATGATGAGCACGCTGCTGAAGTATCGGGGGAAGGATGGGATGTGGCGGCAGCTAATCGATAAAGACGATGCGTGGCCGGAGAGTTCGAGCTCGGCGATGTTCAGCTTCGCGATGATCATGGGCGTGAAGCATGGCTGGCTGGATGCCGCCACGTATGGGCCGGCGGCTCGGAAGAGCTGGCTCGCGGTGGTGGGGTATGTGGACCAGAACAACGATGTGACCCAGGTTTGCGAAGGGACCGGGAAGAAGGATGATTTGGCATACTACTACGCGCGGAAGCGACGGACAGGGGATTTTCATGGGCAGGCGCCGGTGCTGTGGGCTGCCGATGCTCTGCTTGCAGACGGCAAGTAGCGAACTTTCGGCGACCTATAGATTTGTAGGAAACCTGATGTATGTTCCCACGTTTCCTGCGGGATGACGATCTCAGTGAACTGAATAGGTGGACGCCAGAATTTGATTACGATTTTTCTATGACCTTCTTACGACTCCGTTATGTGGGCCGGGCTGTAATTGGCTTGTATACGGAGGAAGATGTCGGATGCCAGGGTTGTCTGTGGGTTCGATGGTGATATGCGCGGTGGCGTTGGCAGGCGCCGTCTTTCTGCTGTGGGTTCTTTACCATTTTGAACGGGAGAGCCGACGGAGTGAGAGCCTGAAGGACAATCGAATCTATCTCTACGAGACTGCTTTCGGGAGTTTCGATACAGATGCGGAGTTCGCGCACGCAATGGGGGTGAGCTGGGAGGGGCAGTTTCTGAGTCGCAGCTAACCGCGGACGATGGCTGTGATTAGAACCGCGAGTCCGAAGAAACAGACGACAAAAGCTACAAAAACAGCAGTGGAGCGCCGCTTGAGTTGAGAGGCCAGGACGCGGGTGTTCTGGTAATGCGAGATGGTGGCCGCAACCAGTGCTATGAGCGCTACGCTGACGAGGACCAGAGCAAATTTTCGTGGAGAGAAAAAGCCCTCATTGACGATGGCTCCCCGGCCCTGCTCAAACTGGAAGAATTTGTAGATCGTGAATGCAAAGCTGATCATCGACACTGCGGTGCGTACCCAGGCCATGAGCGTACGCTCGTGCGCAAGCCAGGTGCGGTCGACGGCGAGTTGTGTTGAGTTTGGTATAGCCGTGCCGGAAGCGGTGATTTCGTCGGTCATCGTGATGTCCTTGTGTCTGATTTCGATGGATGGCGCGAATTCCACCAACCGGCGATTCGATTTGCCGGCCCACGGATGAGGAGATACGGAATAAAGGCGAGCACAAAGGCGACGATAATTGCCTCGCCCGGGTAGAACCAACGGAGTTCGATGTATTGGTAGATGGCGTCGAGGATGAGGGCAAGGATCAGGATCTTAGCGACGGATTTGAGTCCTTCCTTCAGGAAAGCTGTGCGATGCGCCGGGTCGGTAGAGATGGTCCAGAAGTATGGGGGACGACCGACTTTGGCATCCTTGATGCCGTCCCGAATTCCGAAGAATGCGGCCATCGCTGGCTGCATCAGGAGCCGGAAATGAAGCGGTCCGGTGAGGCGATTGGCGAAGTTTTCCGCCATTCTTTGCAAGGTGTCATCGTACATGTTTCCCCCTTTGGGGTTGGCGTCAAACCCCGGATTCGGAGTTAGGAGCCTGGCCGGTTGAAGCCTCGTACTTCTCGAGATCTTTCTCGAGGAAGTAGTTGAGGAAGGTGCGGATGACCGCGATGGCGCCAAGCTGGCCGATGTCAGTCCAGGTCGGCGCGATGGCGGTGCGAATAATATCCGCGGCGAGCTCGAACTCAAGCCCGAGCAAGAGCCACATCCCGAAGGAAAGCCAGACTTCTTTGCGCTTGCCAACAGTGTGTTTGCCGACGACCGCGACAGTTGAACCAAAAAGCGCTTGCACCGCTCCGTAAGCGATGATGAGCGCCGCCGCAGCTTCGACGATGAGAGCAGTCGTGCTTGCTACGCTTTTGAAAAGTTCTTCCATATCGTTGCGCTCGCCAACGAGCTGACCGAGTTATGGACAGATTTCCTTTCGAAGGATGACAGGCAGGTGATGGTTGCCGAACCAGTCTTTCCCACGAATCCGGGGGGAACAACTGTCAAAGTTCTCAGTTGCGCGAGGTAACAGCTGGATTAGTTAGGGGGAAGGGCCGAGGCGTTCGAATCATTCAAGAAGTCATTTGCAGGATTATCGCCGAGTAGGCAGCGACTTTCTTTGTGGCGGTATCAGGCGATTTTTTTTGCTCGCGGAACTGGATCTTTTGTTTGGCTTCGAGAGAGGGAGCCTCGAGAGTCCATTGCTGGGTGAGTTTAGTCTGGAAGGCAGATGGGAGTTCGAGATTAAGTGCGTCTGAGGATTTGTTGATGACGGCTAGCTTGGCTTGATTGTTGGCGGTCGCGTAATAGGCGGTGAGGTTTTCGCTCATGTTGATGGGGCAGGGAGCGATTTTGAGGCCAGCGAATTGTTGCGCGAACTGCATGCCGTAGTAGACAGGGCGTGGTGTGGCCGGAGATTTGTCGCTGGTTTCGATGGGAGTGTAGAAACCGATGCCTCCTCCGTGGAAGTTGACGCCGACGATGCCGGCGCAAGCGGTTTGCAGCATAAAGTCGGCAGCCCAGAGCGCGGAGGCGTAGGCATCACTGACTCCGAGACGGCCGCCGCCGAAGCAGGAGTTACCTTCGTCCATTCGGAAGGCCGTGCCTCCGGCGGCAGCGGATGCGGCTTTGGCTCCGGCGAGGAATTCGGCGAGGCGTGGGCTGGATTTTTCGAGGAGGTGGGTCGCGGTCATACTCGGATCTCTCGCGGGGCCCATGCCGTAGAAGTGGCTAGTTATGAGGATGGTATCGCCACGAGTTTGCCGGGCGAAGTCGCGAACCCAGGTGTTGATTTCGTCTTCAGTGTCCGGACCGACGAAGCGGGCTGTGGGAACGGTGGCACGGATCGTTTTAGCCCAGGACTTCCATTCGGTGATGTATTGGGGAAAATCGTAGCCTTTGGCGCGGAAGAACTTGTCTTCGCCGAATCCGTCGGGCTCGTTGCCGATGATGAAGGCGATGAGGCGTGGACCCAGGATCTGCGTGACGGCATCGGCCTCGTCGGCTGCTCGGGCTGGAGAGCCACAGGCGAAGTTGAGAGTATAGAGGAGACGCCAGTTGACGACGTCGAGGAAGGCACGGAGGTTGGTGAGAGCCTTGCGAGTGAGGATGCCTTTTTTGTTGCGCTGTATGGTGGGATCGACAAGGGGCCACTCCCAGTAGTCTTCAATGCCGTGATGGACGCCGCGGATTTGTTTGGGGTCCTCCTGGCCGATGCCTTCCCATGGTGCGATGTTGCTGAGGTGTCCGCCGAGGCGAAGGATGCCGTTCGGGTTGAGATTGCGGAAGGCGGTGATGAGTGCGGTGTTATCGGCTGAGAAGAAGCTGGGGTTGTAGAGCTGGCCGGACTCGTAGCTCAGGCCTGTGAAATCAAGCGGCATGAGAATGCCGGAAGTCGTTGGGGATTCGATTTTGATTGTGCGTGCAGACTGTGCGGAGGTGCGGCGGACAATAGTGGATACAGCGGCAGTGGCGGTGAGCGAGAGGAATCTGCGACGGTGCAAGGGAAGTTCCCTTTGTTGGCGGGACTAGTGTAGCAGTCGATTTACGGAGAGGCTTGTGCGGGGGCTAGGGGCAAAACGTTGGTTGCCGGTGACGGTTTACATCCCACCCTTTCGCAATGCCCGCGAAAGGATGGGGCCGATTAGCTTGCCATGTTGAAGGGATAGGGTTGCGGGCGGACCGGCGAGGGTGAGATCGCGAGCGGCCGGGGACGTTTTGCGCTGGCGACGCAGCCTGGACAGGTTCGGCGATGGCGTGCGACGGCGCGCTGGATCTGAATGATTTCGTGCTCGATGGCGCGGAGATCTTTGTCAGACGAGTTGCGAAGAATAAGGGTATTGCGCGCCGATTGCTTGTCGCGCATTTTGGCGGCTATCTCTTTGAACTGGGTGCATGTTGACTGCAGCATCGTGAATTCTCCTCGGGGTCGATCGCTGTGGTGGAATTTCGTTTTTCCGATCGCGTGAACGGATGACGACGTCTACTCGGCTCCTAACGGCAAACACAGCAGTGTGGCAATAGTTTGATTTTTCTTACCCACGGGTAAGATGTCAAGAAAAAGCGGTGGGGTTGGCTGAATTAAGTGACCGCACGATCATTTAAGCGTTTAACTAAATGTTAATTTTTATCGCGAGCGTTATTTCCAGGTTTTCTGGACGGTGTAGATGGGGGTTGCCGTGGCGGTCTGGCGTGTTACGGTCAGGAGTTTTCGGCGGAGGAGCCAGTTGATGGCGGACTGTGCAGCGCTCTTTGAGATGCCTATGTTTTCGGCGAGATCCTGATAGCTGATCTGGATAGGTTTGCGGGTGCGGCTGTGTTCAGCGGCTAGCCAGAGATAGACGAGGAAGGCAGTGGGGCGGCGATCGTGGCCGACAATGTCGCGGAGGAGGGTGTCAGTGATGTAGTCGTCTATTTTCATTTTGCTTTTTATCCGTGGTTCATGAACGATCGCGTTTGCTGCGTCGTTATACCGATCAAAAGTATAGCAACGAATAGCTGATTGCTTTAGGAGGACGCGTGGTCCTATGCTTCGGGCATTGAGAGGAGATTTCTTATGGTACGAGGAATTAAGTTTGTCGGGATTCCGGTGACGGATCAGGATGTCGCGCTGAAGTTTTATACCGAGGTGCTAGGTTTCAAGGTGACGACAGATCAGCCGTTCGATGACAAACAGCGATGGATCGAGATTGGGATTCCGGGAGCGGATACAGGGCTGGCTTTGTTCACTCCGGATGAGCACCGAAAACGTATTGGCGAGTTTCAGTCGGTCTCGTTCTGGTGTGACGACGTGTTTGCAACAGCTAAGGCGATGAAAGGAAAGGGGGCGGTGCTGGTACAAGAGCCGAAGACCGAGGGTTGGGGGACGGCGGCGATCTTTCAGGATCCGGATGGGAATAAATTTGTGCTGTCGAGCCGGGGGAAGCCGAAGTAGGGCTTGATTGAAAGAAAGGTTGGTCGCTAGGTGAAGGTTGGAGGATTTGGGCTAGGCGGCGGTGGAGGAGGATCAACTTGAGGCAGCGATGGCAGTTGAATGGGGCCACGGTTGCCGCGGAGTCCGGCGAGGATCTGGGTGAGGAACTCGTTGGCGGCGCCTGGGTTGTTGGGCAGGAAGAGAGTGTTCGTGCCGTTTCTGGTGCCAATGTCTTTGAGGGTGTCGAAGTATTGGGTGAGAAGGACGAGGGCCATGACATCTTCGGCAGTGGCTCCGGGAACGGACTCGCGGAAGTGCTCGATGGAGGAGCGGAGTCCGTCGATGATGGCTTGACGTTCGGCGGCGATACCCTGCCCCTGCAACGCTTTTGATTGCGCTTCGGCTTCTGCTTGTTTGACTTTGAGAATTTTGTCGGCTTCGCCTCGTGCCTGCGCTGCGACCTGTGCCCGTTGAGCTGCGTTGATGTCGTTCATTGCGGTTTTGACTTTGATGTCGGGAACGATGTCGGTGACGAGAGCTGTGAGGATGTTGTAGCCGAAGCTGGACATGATTGAGTCGAGCTCGGTTTTCACAGCGACCGAGATGCCGGATTGCTGCTCGAAGGTCTCGTCGAGGGTGAGTTTCGGGACGTGGCCGAGGATGGAGTTGAAGACGAAGGATTCGATTTGCTTTTGCGGGCTGGAAAGTTTGTAGAAGGCGTCGTAGATCTTGTCGTCGAGGATTTGGTACTGGACGGAGACGGGGATCTGAACGAAGACGTTGTCTTTGGTTTTAGTTTCGACTGAGAACTGCGCCTGCTTGACCTGAAGATCGACGAAGTAAACCCGCTCGGCGTAAGGGATGAGGACGTGAAGGCCAGGACGCACGATGCGATTGAACTTGCCGAAGCGCTCGACGACCGCTGCGGTGTAGGTGCGGACGGTGTAGAGGGTTTTGAGGATGGTGACAAGAACAATGATGGCGAGGACGAAAGCGAGGACAGAGAGGAAGACGTTCAGGGGTTCCATGGTTTGAGGGAAGGATACACGGTTGGCAGTTGGTGTGTGGGAGAGGGTGTTAGTAGGTGTCAGTGACGATCCGACTGCCCGTTGCGAAGACAACTTGTGGACCGGCGATGGCTCCCGTACCTGCAGCCGGCAGAAGGGAGTTGTACAGAACGCCTCCCGTGGAGAGGGAGAAGATGGTGTTGAGATCAGGCGCGTAGATCGAGGTCGAGGAGACAGGAAGGAGAGTGGAAAGCTTCGGAATTGCGACGGTCGAGGTGAGAGTCCCGGATTGGTTGAAGATATTGCTGGTTCCGGTGTACGTGCCGGGGGCGGAGTAGGGCTGGGTGAGGAAGTGAGCACTGTCGGTCCAGGCTATGGCTTGTCCGGCGACAGTGGCGGTGAGGTTGCCGGCGGTCAAGACTGCCGTGGAGCTGGTTGAAGTAGGAGGCCCTGTTGAGATTGTGGCGATCGATCCGTCGAAAGAGAGTTGAGGAAGGTTGCCGGCGTCGGGAGGATTATCCGACCAGATGGCAGCGCCTCCGGAGGCTGGAGCAACCTGGCGGATGAAGCTTGTATTGGTGATGTTGGATTGGAAGAGCTCGCCTACGGTGCTTGCATCGGACGAGAGGGTGAAGTTGATGAGAGAGAAGTTTGTGGGTGGGGACAAAACCTGAGTGACCGTGCCGGATGGGATCGCATAGGTTCTCAACGCCGAACCCTGAATGGCGGCTAGGACAGACCCGGTGGAGGACAGAGCGAGTTTGGTGGAGCGGCCGCTGATGGTGTTGACGGGGGTTGTGGAGGTTGGGACGTAATAGGGGATTTGCCCGATGGCAGTTGCGACTGCGATGTAGCCGGTGCTCCCAGCGATACTGAGAGCTTTGCCGTAGCCGAAGTAGCGCGGAGTGGCCGGAAGGCCCGATCCATCGAGGACGACGCCCTCGCCGTTGCCGGCGATCCATTTGGCGGCTGAGGTGGCGGCGAAGGCAGATAACGATGGGACCGGAGACGCGAAGTCCGTTTTGACTGGGGTGGAACCGGAGAGATCGACGATGCTGATCGCACCGGTGATGCCAGGAATGAGACCTAATGTGCTTGTGGAAGGTATGACAGTTGGCGATGAGCCCGACGGGAACGTGAGTGTGGCTGAAGGGGCAGAGCCGCCGACGGGATAGATCGTTAGCGGAGTGGTGCTGGATCCCGAACCATAGATGTAGAACCAGCTGCCGTTGCCTGCGAGATTTTCAACCGACGGCAAGGATGCTGATCCCAACAGTGCGCTGGCATTTGAGTAAGTCGAGACTGTGTTGCCGGTGTTGGTGAGGAATCTTTGTCCATCGAAGAACCACGTGTTGAAGGTTCCGGTGAAGGCAGGGCCTGTGGTTGAAGTGCCGTTGGTTGCCGAGACGGTTTCAATCACATTGGCTCCGGCCGGACCATTCGCGACCAGAATCTGACCGGGTGCAGCAAAAGCCTTCGCTGCAGAGTAATCGCCGGCGCGTATAAAGACAGGGCGGCCCGTCGGGTCCCAAATGGCGAGGCCCGCCTGCGACCCCGAACAGACGTAGCTGCCGTCGGAGGCGAGCTTCCACCATGATTTGGTATTGGGGGTTTGCGGGTCGATGACAGAAGACTGGAGTATGAAGATGGCGTGGCCGTCGGTTACGTCATGAACCTCGAGACCGTTGGTGAGCCCGATGACGAAGATCTGTCCCGCCATGTCAATGGGCCAGGGCAAGGTCGAGGAGCAGCAACTGGATGCAGAGGGTGTGATTACATCGCTGCTTTGAAGTTCAGTGTTGGCGGTGGTGTCCCAGAGAACCCAGTGGTTATTGACGTCGACGCTGAGCAGTCGAGTTGACGAGACTTTCATTGCGCTGATCTGGGCAACGTGACCGAGATCGAGCAGTGTGGGCAAGGCTTTATTGACGGCGATGGTGATCGTCGCTGAGGTGCTTCCGCTGATGTTGGCAGCGGCGACGGTGTATGTCGTTGGCGGCGACGCTGCCGTTGGAGTACCGGAGATGGTTCCAATGAAGTTCATGGTTAGACCCGCCGGCAGTTGCGGGCTGATGGTGAAAGCCGAGATGCCGCCGGTGAGGACAGGGATGTTGGCTGGCAGACTTTGGCCAACCATGCCCACAATTGAGGGTTGAGGATATGCGAGGCTTGTGGGAGGAGCGGGTGCGGCAACAACGGTGATGGTTATAGTTGCTGTCGTGCTGCCGGCAGAGTTCGTAGCGGTGACGGTGTAGTTAGTTTGGGTAGAGACGGCGGTAGGAGTTCCGGAGATTGCACCGGTGGTGGAGCTAATGGCAAGGCCCGCGGGAAGCGCAGGCGCGATGGTGAAGGTTGGGGCTGTGCCGGTGACGGTTGGCGTGTCGGTAGTGATGGCTACCGTGGTGGTGGCAGAGATCGATGTCTGCGGATAGACGAGGTTCGAAGGCGCGACGACAGGAGCGGCTACCGTTATTTGCACAGTGGCGGTGGTGGATCCGGCAGAGTTGGTCGCGGTGATGTTGTAGGTGGTCTGGGCGCTAACGGCGGTTGGAGTTCCCGAGATCGTGCCTGTGGTAGTGCTGAGCGAAAGGCCGGCGGGAAGTGTGGGGCTTACGGCAAAGCTGGCGGCCGTGCCCGTGAGAGAAGGAGTATCGGGAGTGATGGCCTGACCGGTGGTGGCGTTGATCGTAGTCTGCGGATAGACGAGAGCGGATGGGGGTGGGGTCGTATTGCCTCCTCCGCCTCCTGTCGAGTTGGAGGAGCCCCCGCAACCGACGAGGGTTGCGACGAACAACAAGAGTGTGACAGAGGAGAGCTGAAGAGTTCTGAAGATAGTTTTATACCGTGGCAGAAAGAGTTCAATCGTACAAAGCATTGGGGAATCCCTTGTTTCGACACTGACTGTAACAGATGCCAAGTCCAGAGGAATAGTTGCGAGAGTAAGTGCTTATTCCTGAATTAGAATTCCGGCTATGGCAAGCTATTTTTCGAATGAGGCGATGAAATTTCTGCGTGGGTTGAAGCGGAATAACGATCGTGTGTGGTTTGAGGCTCGGCGTGAAGTGTTTGACAGAGAGTTGAAGACACCGATGCTGGCGGTGATCGGCGAGGTGAATGAGGCGATGGCAGATTTTGCGCCGGAGCATGTGCGACCAGCGCCGAGAATCATGATGCGGATCTATCGGGATATCCGGTTCAGTCCGAACAAGCAACCGTATAAGACGCATGTTTCGGCTTGGTGGGTGAGGGATGGGTTGGAGAAGACTTCGGGGGCAGGGTTTTATTTTCATGTGAGTCCGGAGGAGATAATGATTGCCGCGGGGGCGTATATGCCGGAGCGGGAACAGTTGCTGGCGATTCGGCGGTACCTCGCTGAACACTATGACGAGTTCCGACACGTGATGAAGGGGCAGAAACTGCGATCGCTGATGATGGAAGACGACGGACCTGCGCTGACGCGGGCGCCGAAAGGGTTTCCCGAGGATCATCCGGCGATTGATCTGCTAAAGAAGAAACAGTGGGCAGTATGGGCGAGGCTGCCCGGGGAGCGCGCGTTGAAGGCGACGTTGGTGAAGGATGTAGTGAAGCGGTTTGAGGTGACCGCTCCAATGATTAATATTTTGAATGCTCCGTTGGTGGGGAAGCCGAAGAGGGTGATGTTTTAAGGTTTTACCGAGATTCTGCGATCAGCTAATTCCACAGAACATAACGCCGATGATAGGCCGCTTTTACGGCCGCTTTCTGCACGGCCCCGCTGTTATAGGGTTCTGTTGGAAAAATCAGAAAATCCGCAAGGAGATCAGCGTTAAGCTGGCAAACACCTGTGGGTTGGCTCCGGCCTCAAGCCATCCTTCAATCCTCTGCCAGCAAGAGTTGTCGGGCTCGAAGTCGTGGCGCGTTCCGATTTGCCATATGCGAAGTTGGCCATCGCCACAATATTGGCGTGCACGACCACGAATGACCTTGCAGGATTCAGTCTTTGAGCTTCGGAGCTGAGAGTAAGCAGGAGGAGCAGCGGAACGAATCTCATGTTCGGTCTTGCTTAATAGACCAAAGATAGCAGACAACACTTTGAATTTTAGAGAGTTAGTTTGGCGAAGGCGGGTCGATACGATCGATTACGAGGTACTCCACCTGGTCCCTCTGCGATTCCAGCTTCAACCCAAGCTGTTCCTGCAGCGATGAAAAGACCGAAGGGCCAAGGTCGGCTGACCCATCTGCCGCAGGGGGTCCTGCCTGTCCCATGTCCAGGTGCATATCGTAGATGCCGGTGAGTCCTGTCTTGTCCACGACTGGTCGGCCTGCAGGCCCGGATAGCAGCAACGCCAGCGTCCCTGTGGTTGCCCCATAGATATCTATATGACCATTTTGCCCACCACGAACAAAGAATCCGCTTCCTCCGGGAACTCCCACCGCATCGGGATGGTCTGCTCGGATGGCCTCTGCCGCACTCGGTTCAGGATCCTTCAGCTTTGGCCCATTCTTCGCCACCACCATTGCATAGGTCGGTCTTTCCCTCATCTCGCGATGCACTACCAGCTTGCAACGCTCAGCCAGCAGTGTCTGCATCATTGTATGCAGCATCGCTCTTCGCTGCGCCGGGTCCCGCCAAGCCTCAGCATCTGAATCCGCGATCCGAGCTTCGATGTTGTATCGCTCCTGCGATAGCTCTTTTGGCATTCCAACGATTCGCTGTTGTACCAGGTAGTCGAGTGGATTGCCCGAGGTAGGAACATACGCCGCACCGACCGCATTGATCAGGGGACAGTTCGTCATGTGAAACCCATTCTGGGCGGGCTCGATCTGGTCCGGACTGCAGGTGCCGATGTTGTCCACGTTCCTGCGAATGGAAGCCACGTCGAACGCCATCGGTTTCTTCACCGTTTGAGCACAGACGTTCAACGATAGAAAAGCCATCACAGTGGCGGCCGCATAGCCTGCCGCCGTCAATAAATGTTTATTCAAATAGGTGCACATGTTCAGAGATACGTCTGCTGTCTTGCTACGGTTCCGGATGGGTTCCACGCAAGTTTGGCCGGAGATGAACTGGGCTTTCCGGACTAAGTTCCATAGCAGTCTCAAACAACAGTAAGGGCAATGCTGGAAAAGGACCGAACGGTGTCCGCTCAGGATGAGGATGCCGAACTGAATCAAGATCTGGTTTGGGCCAGGGCTTTGCGAATTTCGGGGAGGACGCGCGTGCCGAGAAGTTCGGTCGCGTGGAGGAGTTTGTCGTGATGGAGAGCAGCCACACTCATCTGGAAGCTCAGGCGCGAGATGCCGCCGAGGGACTCGTTGAAGCGGAGGAGTTTTTCGACTACGGTGTCTGGGTCGCTGACAATAAGAGCTCCAGAGGGCCGGCGGAGAGCTTCAAACTGCGGGCGTGTGACTGGGGGCCAGCCGCGTTCCTTGCCGATTTTGGTGAAGGCTTCGGCGTAGCCGGGGAAAAAGTCGTCGGAGGCCTGCTGGTCAGTGTCGGCTACGTAGCCTAAGGCGTGGATGCCTACTTTGAGTTGCTCGGGTGGGTGGCCTGCGCGTTTGCCAGCTTCTCGGTAGAGTTCGATGAGCGGGCGGAAGCGGTGAGGCTCGCCGCCGATAATGGCGACCATGAGAGGAAGGCCGAGGGCTCCGGCGCGGACGAAGGATTGTGGCGTGCCGCCGACTCCTAGCCAGACGGGAAGCGGGTTTTGCAAGGGGCGCGGGAAGACTCCCTGACCCGTGAGGGTGGGTCGGTGTTTGCCGGACCAATGCGGATTGGTGGTTTCGCGGAGGGTGAGGAGGAGGTCAAGCTTTTCGGCAAAGAGATCGTCATAGTCTTCGAGCTTGAGGCCGAAGAGGGGGAAGGATTCGATGAAGGAGCCGCGGCCGGCGACGATCTCGGCTCGGCCGTTGGAGAGGAGATCGAGGGTGGCGAATTCCTGGAAGACGCGGACGGGATCGGCTGCGCTCAGAACCGTGACTGCGCTAGAGAGGCGGATGCTTGTCGTGCGCGAAGCTGCGGCGGCGAGGATGACCGTGGGAGCTGAGTCGAGGTATTCGTTTCGATGATGCTCGCCAAGGCCGAAGACGTCGAGGCCTACTTTGTCGGCCAACTCAATCTCTTCGAGGAGATGAGAGATGCGCTCTTGCGCCGTGACGATGTGGCCGGTGACGGGGTCTGGAACGAGTGCTGCGAAGCTGTCGATGCCGATCTGCATCCTGAAGCCCTCAATAACGATTGTCGCAAGATTCGCGGTTCTTCGCTGTGGACCGGCATTGTGCTGGCGCTGGCCGTTGTCGGGAAGATGGGGGCGCAGTTACGGCAGCGCGCCTGACAGGGTACGGCTGGCGGGATTCTCTGGCGTTGGGAGCGCTGCTGAATACGCGCTGGCTGGTTGAACTTGTCGTGTTGAATATTGCTTACAGCGCTCACGTGTTTTCTCCAGCGTTCTTCACCATGATGGTGGTGATGGCACTGGTGACAACGATGATGACTGCGCCGATTCTGAATTGGTTGAAGATTGGAAGGACTTCGGCAGACAAGAGAGGTACCGCGTTGCCGACGGTCGCATAGATGCCCCACGTCGTGTGACATGGGACATCCGGCTGGTTGTGGGTTCTATTCGCCTGAAACTTGTGGCGGTTCAGGACTTAATGAAGGCGACGAGGTCGGCGTTGATCTCGTCGGCATGGATGATGGGCATACCATGCGGGTAGCCGGGGTAGGTTTTGAGTTTGGCGTTCTTCAGGATTTTGGCGGAGGCACGGCCTGCAGCGTCGATGGGAACGATCTGGTCGTCTTCGCCGTGAAGGATAAGGACAGGGATATCGATCTTCTTCAGGTCTTCGGTAAAGTCGGTTTCTGAGAAAGCTTTGACGGTGTCGTACTGGCTCTTGTGGGAGCCGATCATGCCCTGGAGCCAGAAGTTGTCTTGCACGCCTTTCGAGATTTTGGCGCCGTCACGGTTGTAGCCGAAGAACGGCAGCGTGAGTTCTTTGTAGAAGTTTGATCGATCAGCAACGATTGCTGCGCGTATGCCGTCGAACGCAGAGATGGGCAAGCCGAGTGGGTTCGCGGCGGTTTTGAGCATAAGCGGGGGGACAGCGCTGATGAGGACTGCTTTTGCTACGCGGCCTGAGCCGTACCGGCCGATGTAACGGGCGACTTCTCCGCCTCCGGTCGAGTGGCCGACAGCGATGGCGTTCTTGAGGTCGAGGAGGTTGTAGAGCTCGGCGAGATCGTCCGCGTAGTGATCCATGTCGTTGCCGTCCCATGGCTGGCTGGAGCGGCCGTTGCCGCGGCGGTCGTGGGCGATGACGCGATAGCCCTGCTGCCCGAGGAAGAGCATCTGCGCGTCCCAGGCGTCAGCGGTGAGGGGCCAACCATGAGAGAAGGTGATGGGTTGTCCGGTGCCCCAGTCTTTGTAGTAAATGGAGGTGCCGTCTTTCGTCGTGAATGTGGGCATGAATTTTCTCCTTTATCTTTTTTTTCGATGACGTGCAAACTTCGGGGTTGAGTTGCGCGTAGAGTGAACGAAACCTTCTCTGAGATGCAGAAAGAGGATTATTTGATTCTGCTGATAAATGCAGGTGGCATATTTCTCAATTAGGCTGATCGGGACAGTTACGTTTTGAGGAGGAGCGAAGGTGAGGATTTGGATCCGAATTGCACTATTGATTGTGCTTTTTTACGGAACGGTGCGGGTCGCGATTGCTCAGAAAACTCCAACGTATTCTGCCGAGACACGGCAGCATATTAGGGATGTTGTTGCTGGGCTGACGCCAACTGTCGCGGTGAAGGATGATCCGCACTCTGTGCATACATTGAGCGAACGCATGGAAATGTGGCATGTGCCCGGGGTAAGCATTGCGGTTATTCATCATGGTGCAATTGAGTGGGCTCAGGGTTTTGGTCTGGTGAGTATGGGCGGTGCGCCTGTGAATGCCGAGACGTTGTTTCAGGCGGGGTCGATCAGTAAGCCTTTGGCAGCAATGGCTACGTTGCGCTTGGTGCAGCAGGGAAAACTCTCGCTGGACGCAGATGTGAATACTGAATTGACGAGTTGGAAGCTACCGGACGCTCCGGTTGCGGCGGGAAAGTTTGTGACACTGCGTGAGCTACTGACACATACGGGGGGAACGACTGTGCACGGGTTTCCGGGTTATGCAGCCGATACTGCTGTACCTACGCTTCTGCAGGTGCTAAACGGAGAGAAGCCTGCGAATACAGCAGCGATTCGGATTGAGGCTCAGCCGGGGAGTAAGTGGAATTATTCCGGCGGCGGGTACACGATTGTGCAGCAATTGGTGGTGGATGTAACGAAAGAACCGTTCCCTAAAGTGTTGCGCGATACGGTGCTGGCGCCGATTGGAATGAAGCACAGCACGTATGAGCAGCCACTGCCGGTGGACGGGCGTGCGAGAGCGGCTACTCCTTATGAAGGCAATGGTACCGCTGTGGCTGGAGGTGCCCACACTTATCCCGAGATGGCTGCGGCCGGGTTGTGGACGACGCCGAGCGATCTTTGTCTTTATGAGCTGGAGGTTGAGCGGTCGCTGAAGGGCAAAGCGAACCATGTGCTGTCGCAGGCGATGACCAAGGAGATGTTGACCGCGGGAATGGGTAAGTGGGGGTTGGGCCTGCAGATTGGGGGAGCAGATTCGAATCCTTATTTTGGACATGGCGGCGTGAATGCCGGTTTCGAGAGCGTGATGGAGGCTTACGAAAACGACGGCGAGGGTGCGGTCGTGATGACGAATGCGCAGGGCGGATCGCGACTTGCCGACGAGGTAATTCGAAGCATCGCAAAGGTGTATCACTGGCCGGACTTTCAGCCAAAAGTGCGTACAACTGTGAAGGTAGAGGAGAAGATTCTGGATACGTATGCGGGGACGTATGAGCTGCGACCTAATTTTGACCTCGTGGTAACTGTAAAGGATGGACAACTGATTACCCAAGCGACGGGTCAAGATTCGGTTCCACTTCTCGCGGAGTCGGAGACGAAGTTTTTTCCAACTTTATTCGACGCGCAGATTGTCTTTATTAAAGACGGTCAAGGAAAAGTTACATCGCTGGTTTTACGACAGGGCGGACAAGAGATTAAGGGTTTGAGAAAGTAAAAAAAAATGCGAATTTATTGGGTTTTTTAAGATAAATGTGCTCAAAACCGGACAAAAACCTAAAAAACCCGTAAAAAACCTGTGGAAACCGAAGATTTTCGATTGACAAAGTGTCCAGAAAGGGTGAAGGTGAATTGCGGTACAGTTCTCTGCACCCGCATGAACATTGACGATTTCGCATGATGAAACAAGATGCGGTTTCTCTCCGAGGTTAATGCAGGTAAGTGAGCAGGATCCCAAATTTTATCGATTGAAAGCATAAAGGAGCAACACACATGGCAAAAGGAATGACAAAGACAGCGCTGGTTCGCCACATGGCGGAGAAGCTCGAGATCACCAACAAGCAGGCCGCAGCAGGTCTGGAGCTTCTGGCTGAGACCGCGGTGAAAGAGACCAAGAAGAATGGAGAGTTCACCATTCCTGGCATCGGCAAGCTGGTGAAGGCTGAGCGGAAGGCGCGGCTTGGTCGTAACCCCCAGACTGGCGAGACCATCAAGATTAAGGCCAAGACCGTGGTGAAGTTCCGCGTGGCCAAGGTTGCGAAGGATACGATCGCTCCGCCAAAGAAGTAGTTGTTAAGGCGAGGTGATTGCACGAGCATGGCACGGTCGTGTCGCTTGAAGTAGCCCCTCCCCATCGCCGTATTGCGGCGCCTGTTGAGGTTGAGTCAAAGAGTGATGAGCCCGCTGTATCCCTGATTCTCTGGGTGCGGTGGGCTTGTTGCTTTGCGCCATCACAGGTAGTGGATAGAACCGGACAAGAGCGGTCAGGACTGGATGAAGACTGAATCAGGACTGGGGTTTGGGGAGAAAGGCTCGGATGATGATAGAGATACCGAGGGAGATGAGGACTCCTTTGGTGATGAGGATGGCGTTGTAGCGCCAACCTAGTACAGCGAAGGAGACGGCTACTCCCCACATGTAGACCTCACCAAGGAAGGCGTTGGGCCAGCGGGGCTTTTGCGGGGAGGCCGGGACGCGCGGAGTGATCGCGGGGATCAGGCTTGGTATTTTGTCGCAGTAGGCGCGGTAAGGTTCGCCTAGTTTTTCGGTGAGGAAAGATTGTTCAGCTCCGATGAGGCGGAGTTGGAGGAGGCCGATCGCGATGATGGAGAAGATCGCTCCGCTGGGTGGCATGAGGAGCGCGAGTGCGAAGGTGTGGAGGAAGGTTCCGAGGTAGAGCGGGTTACGGAGGTGGCGGTAGGGGCCCGCAGCCACGATGGTTTGACCATGCAGGCTGGAGTCTTTGACCACTTCGGAGCCGAGGTAGGCCGCGCCCCAAGTGCGTAGGATCGCTCCTGCGAGGACGAAGAGGATCCCGAAGATGAGAAGGTTGTTGAAGGCGGTCAGGATGTTGATGGTCGCGGGATTGAGGGCCGAGAGCTTTGCCGCGAGGGTTCCCCAGACGTGGGCGTTGGGGCCGGCGGAGTCCAAGTGCAGCCAGTAGTTCCATGGCACCGTAAAGCCGAGGACGTAAATGATGGCGTGGATGAGAAAACGATGCCGGAATTCGAAGGGTGTGGCTTTCATTCAGATGAGATCAGTCTATCGTGCGCGAAAAATTGACTAATCCCATTCGTATTTGCGAAGACCGCAATTTCCCAGACTCTCTCGCAAACGGCCTGGTGCGAAATCCCACCGGTCCGGATGCACTGTAGCGATTGTCGCATCTTGGGCAGCGAAATAAAGTTGTTTTAGCCTAAAGGGCCATGAGCGCCTGCAATGTACAGGAAGATTGCAATACTTGCATGTTCTGACTGTGTCAAGCTGCGATGAAAAATACCAGAAGACTGTAGGGAGTAATCCTACATACAGAGCTACCCTGAGCCATGCAAGTCTACGGCGCCTTTCCATCTTGCGCTGCAATCACTCTTAGAAAGGCGACGGGTTTACGTTGAACTGATTGAGGCACCGTCGAATTCATTTGGTTTCGTTTTTGTAGATGACGCCGGACTTCATGACGAAGGGGACGTGTTGGAGGAGTTTGACGTCTTTGAGCGGGTCGCCGTCGATGGCGATGATGTCCGCCCACTTGCCGGGTTCGAGGGTGCCGACTTTGTCGGTCCAGCCCATCAGGTCGGCGGCGTTGATAGTGCCTGTCTGGATGCCTTGCAGCGGGGACATGCCGAACTGGTTGACGTAGACGTCGACCTCGTGGGCGTTGAGACCGTGCGGGTAGACAGCGGCATCAGTGCCTAGCGCGACTTTGACTCCGGCTTTGATCGCCTTAATAGCGTTTTGTTTTTCGACGGCGCTGACGTCCTTCATCTTCTGATCGTAAAGGGCGGGAAGATGCGCGTACTGTTGGACCCAGTCGATAAGGTAGGCGGTGGGGACGAAGTAGGTTCCCTTCTGCTTCATGATGGCTATGCAGTCGTCGTTGATGTAGGTGCCGTGCTCGATGGAGTCGACGCCTGCGTCTGCGGCCCAGAGTATGCCCTGGGCTCCGTGGGCGTGTGAGGCAACCTTGCGGCCGAGACGGTGTGCGTCAGCGACGATGGCGATGAGCTCTTCCTTGGTGAACTGGCTGGCCTGCGGATCATCTCCCTTGGAGAGCACGCCGCCGGTGGAGGCAATCTTGATGAGGTCGGCGCCGTACTTGATGTTCTCGCGGACCTGGTGCTGCACGCCGGGGACGCCGTCTGCTACGCCTTCGCCGTGAATATGATACTCGTACGGTAACAAATTCTCGTCCATATGGCCGCCGGTGATGCCGATCGCGGGTCCGCTGACCTGCATGTGCGGGCCCGGGACGCGACCGGCGTTGATCTCGTCGCGGAGGGCTACGTCGGTGTAGTCGTTGGCGCCGACGTTGCGAACCGTCGTGAAACCTGCTTCAAGGGTAACTTTGGCGTTTTCAACTCCGATGATGGCTTCTTTGCCGGGAGTCATGGTGAGTTCCCAGTACGGGTCGAAGTTGTTGGCCATGGTGAGGTGTGTGTGCACGTCGATGAGGCCGGGCATGACGGTGTATTTCGTTAGGTCGATTTCTGTGTCGCCGGATTGTTTCGGAGTGGACGCTGTGGGCGCAATGGCGGTGATTCGCTCGCCGGTAATAATGATGGTTTGCGCGGCGGGCTCGAAGCCGGTTTTGACGTCGAGGATGTGACCGGTACGGACAAGCGTGCGAGTGGGTTGCTGGGCAAAAGTTGAAAGAACTGCAATTTGTAACAGAAAAAGTAACAAAAACAAGTCTTTTAGACGATTCTTACTTGTCATGGGGCGATTCTCCTAGCGCGTTCTTTGAATGTAACTATTATTCGCCGCCCAAGGCGGTGAGGATGGCGTCGAAGTCTTCAAGATTGGCGTATTCGATGATGACTTTGCCTTTGCCCTGTTTGTCTTCGATCTGAACCTTGAGGCCTAGCGTGCGGCGGAGGCGGTCCTGAGCTTCGCGGACATTGGGGTCGTCCGGCTGGCTGGGCTTGGGGTTTTTTTTGGGTTTGGCTTCGGGGTTGAGCAAGCCCTGCACGTAGCTTTCGGTCTGGCGGACGGAGAGATTGAGGGCAAGGATCTTCTGGGCTGCGTAAGTGATTGATTCTGCTGAGCCCAGAGCGAGGAGGGTTTTGGCGTGGCCAAAGGAGAGGTCGCCGGACTCAACTTTCTGCTGGATTGGCTCTGGTAAACGTAACAAACGAAGGAAGTTAGTTACGCTGGCTCGTTCTTTGCCGGTGCGCTGGGCCATCTGTTCCTGAGTCAGCTTGAATTCGTGGCTAAGTCGTTGATAGGCGCGGGCTTGCTCCATGGGGTTGAGATCGGCACGCTGAAGATTTTCAACGATGGTCATCTCAAGTGTTTGCTCATCGGACACCGGGCGAACGATTGCCGGAATAGTGGTTTTGTTGGCCTGAAAGCTGGCTAACCAGCGGCGTTCACCGGTGATTAGCTGGTATTTGATGGTGCCTTTGTTGGGATTGAGTGGGCGCACAACGATGGGCTGGACTACTCCGGAGGCAGTGATGGATTCGGCCAGCTCTTTGAGTTTGGTCTCGTCGAAGTGAGTCCGCGTCTGGTAGGGATTACGCTCAATCTGGTCGAGAGGGATCTCGAGGGGCTTACCGGTCGGCTCGGCTACTGGCGTGATTGCGGGGACCGTGGCTGGTGCCGGACGGGACGGAAGAAGGGATTCAAGGCCTTTGCCTAGTGCGCGGCGTTTTGGGTCTGTGGCTATCGTCATCATTTTTTCTTTTCTCTCTGGTTTTGGTCTGCCGGTAGGCCCACTGCGCATGGGGTGGTCTCTTCGCGATTTGTTTACCGGTCTCGGTAATGCTTAATTCCTGGGCTCGGCCTCCGGCCGACCTTTTAGGTTTCTTTGGTGGCTTGCCAGAAGCGTGACTTCTTTTTTTCCGGGACCTGGAACGATTTCAGAGTACTGGCTGCCGCTGCGGCGGCGGCTTTGCGGCGTTTGGCTTCCGGGCTTTCCAGATTGTTGCGGGTGAGGAGTTCGAGAGCCAGTTCTCTGTAGGCCTCGGCTCCTCGGGATTTGGGATCGTAGAGGGAGACCGGCTTGCCATGACTTGGCGCTTCGGCGAGGCGGATGTTCCGGGGGATCGTGGTTTTGAGGAGCTTGTCGTCGAAGAACGATTTGAGGTTTTCGCTGACTTGCTGGGAGAGGTTGGTGCGGTCGTCGTACATGGTAAGTAGAACACCGTCGAGGCCGAGGGTGCTATTGAAGGCCTGCGTAACGCGGTCGAGGGTGGACATAAGCTCGGATATGCCCTCGAGGGCGAAGTATTCGGCCTGCATGGGGACGAGAAGACCGTCCGAGGCTACGAGGGCGTTGAGGGTTAGAAGATCGAGGGCCGGGGGGCAGTCGAGGAGGATGAAAGGGTAGTCGGCCCGGATGGGGGCGAGGGCTTCACGGAGCTTGTATTCACGGCCTTCGAGATTGATGAGCTCGATGGTGGCGCCGATGAGGTTTTTGCTGCTGGGGACGAGCTTGAGATTGGGGATTTCGGTGGGAAGAAGGGCCTCGGCAAGGGTGGCGTGACCGAGAAGGACGTCGTAGGTACTGAGACGCTCTTCGTCGTCTTTGGCGCGCACGACGCCAAGACCTCCGGAGGAGTTGGCTTGAGGGTCGATATCGATGAGAAGGGTTGGTAGACCCTCGAGGGCGAGAGCCGCGGCGAGATTGATCGCGGTGGTCGTCTTGCCGACTCCGCCTTTCTGATTGACAACTGCGATGACCCTGGATGGGTGTGGGATCGGTTCTGTATGGGCGGTAGGGGTATTCATCGGCGTAGAAGCAGGGTATCGGGCAGCGGGTTTGGAGGCAACGCGGCTTGGGCTGTGTAGAAGTGTGGATAGCTGTGGAGAACTTGTGGAAGTCCCATTTTGCGGGGAAACTTGAGGGGTTTTAAATGGGCTGGTGTGGAAATCTTTGTTCCACGTGGAACATTTCTGAGTGACCGAATGGGACTCTTGCTTCCATTGTGCGTTGGAAATCAAGGAGGCCGGGAGAGCGGATTTCAGAAACACAAAGGGAATGTTCCACGTGGAACATTCCCCCATGATATTTAGCTTGTTGTGAAATCAGGCCTGCCAGAGGCCATCCTTTAGTGATAAAGGCGAACGAGGAGGATGATTCCGAAGACGATGGTGGTGAGAAGAATCTCGGAGACGTGGTAGTCAAGAATCTTCTGGTAGGATTCGGTAGTGTAGTGAAGACCCGATTTTTCTTTCCCAGTAAGTACAGCTGGCTCAACTGGGCTGATTGAATTTTTTTCTACGTTCATCGTCTACACTCCTTAATCCAAAACACAGATACATACCTCTACGGCTGACATCTACAGGTCCGTTTGGGGAGTTCCCCGTCTCCAGGGACAAGCATGTTTATAACAAAGGTTCATCACGACTACAACTGTTTTTTGCACTTTTTTGCATTCAGGTTCCAAAGTGGAACACGTGCCATGCATCCTTCGTGGTAGTCTCCGACAATCCTTTCGCCGGTCATAACCTATTATAAATGTGTTGGTTGCAGGAACAGCATGCCCAGGTTCGATTGGGGGAGAGGAATAACTAACCCATCTGGGGGAGCCTGCGAGGCGGTCGTGAGGACGAGAAGCTGGCCTCCTGGAAGGATTCGAGCTTTGGCGGCGGGGAGAGCAGTCTCCATCTTGTCGACAGCGCGGAGGGTCACGGCTGCAAACTGACGTGTGGCGGGCATGGATTCGACCCGCGAGGACCAGACTTCCGTTCTGAGATTGAGGGTGCGGACTACTTCACGGAGGAAAGTGGCTTTTTTGTTCTGGGACTCGGCGAGGGTGACATGAATGTTGGAACGGAGGATGGCGATGGGGAGGCCGGGAAAACCGGCCCCGGAGCCGAAGTCTAGGAGGGTTGGGGTTTCTGGGGCGAGATGACGGGCGGCGAAGAGGCTTTCACCAAAGTGGCGGCGAACTATCTCTTCGGGATCGCGGATTGCGGTCAGGTTGGTGCGAGCGTTCCATTTGAGAAGGAGGTCGAGGTAGAGAGAGAGTTGAGGCAGGATGGTGGTAGGGGCGTCGAGGTACGGGGTCAGAAGAGCGGCGATTGCAGGCTCGGTCAGAGTGGACATTTGCGGGTTTAAGTATGGCAGATGGGAAAGAATGACATTATTTTCTAACCACAAGCCACTGGTCGAAGCCTGGAGTGGAGTACTACCGCGCGATGGTGAGACGCCGCAAAGAGGTCATTATTATTGCGGGAGCGTACAAGACACCGGCAATTGGCGCGGCACTGAAGGGACAGTTGTCCAATGTGTGGATTACCTATGGATCTACGGCGAGAGATTCTGTCGCCCGAATAAGACTTTTGAAGGTGGTGGCACGCCTCTTCCTGGCTTTACGCATTGATGAGTGCCGGAGTTTTTTCCGCTGCCTCTTTACTGAGGCTCGGGAGGACGTTATGTCTAGCGACTCAATTCACGTCATCATCACGGTTGGAATCATCGTTCTCATGTTTTCGTGGATTCCGTTTGTTAATGTCATCTGCCCGCCTGGATGGAGATCGACTGAGTCCTCGTCGAAAAAGAAGACGGAGAAGCGGTAACGGAATAGAGAGTCTCCTAATTAGGAGGCTGCGACGGAGGTGTGGACTGTCCGGGGTTTCCAGGCGGTGGCTTCGGCGATGAAGCGATCGAAGAGAGCTCGGGAGGCGGGGCTGATGTCGTAGCTGCGCTCGGGGTGCCATTGGACGCCGAGGACAAAGTGAGCACCGGAATTGTGGGGGTCCTGACCGCCCTCGACGGCTTCGATGACTGCGTCCTGCGGACAGCGGGCGGTGATGCGGAGGCCGTCGCCGGGAATGCCGATGGCTTGATGATGGCTAGAGTTCATCGGCAGGCGAAGGAAGTCGCCTTCTTCCGGAGCTTCTTCCTGTGTGAGAAGACTGCCGAGAAGAGATTCGGGGGCCACGGCTGCGTTGTGGGCGATGGCGACGCCTTTTCCAGCGGAGTGATTCACCGGGACCGGGCTCAGGTCTTGCACCAGCGTGCCGCCGCGCCAGGTGTTGAGAATCTGGACACCAAAGCAGATGGCGAGGAGCGGCTTGTAGAGGTTGTGCGCGTCCTGAAGGAGAAGCTCGTCGACGTTCTCGCGGGCGGGGTCGGCTGGGGCGCATTCGGGGATGGGGTCGTGGCCGTATTTGTGAGGGTTGACGTCCGCGGGACTGCCGGGGAGAAGGACGGCCTGACAGGTGTTGATGAGCTCGATGGTCTCGACGGGGGTGAGGTCGAGGGGGATGGCAACCGGTTCGCCTCCGCTGCGCTCGACGCATGAGGCGTACTGGTGCCAAGAGCGCTGGTTGTATTCGGCGTTAGTGCTGGTGGGGAGCGGGATGGCAACGCGAGGAGTCATAAAGGTATGGCTTAGGGAATCGGGAGTAGAAGGCTTTGGGTTTTTGGCTACGTGATCATCCTGGTTCCGTTTAATGGTACATCTTTGGGTGATCCGACCAGGGAAAGTGTCTCAATTTGAATATGCCTGTCTGGTAGCAACAAGTGTGGTTCGTGCAAGAAAAAAACCGCCTTTACTCTAACTGAGATCAGTACCACAGAGTCAGATCCGTCTTTTTTCAGCCACCGCTGAGCGATCAAGTCGTTGATCGGCGTAAGAGTGTACTGCCGGTGAAGTAGTGGGAAGAACTCGACTTGGGTTACAACGATCGCGGCAGAAAATTGGCACTAGGAGGCTGGGTCGGGGAGGTAGGTGTCGATTTTGCGACCGCGCGGTGGCTGGTTGAGGAGGAGTCTTGGGCCTGTGCGTTGGAATGAGTAGGCGGGTTGATTGTTGAGGTGGAAGGTGTGGTTGGAGTCGTTCCAGACGCCTTCGTAGTTGCTAAAGGGGACGCGGAGGCTCTGCTTGTTGTTGGCAGTGAAGACCAGGGTGGCGTTGGTCATCATTCGCTGCTGCGTGGCGATCTCAGGATCCGGATCGAAGGTTGCCGGCGGAAGAGGCCTCCATTTGCCGAGGAGTGGGTCCGATGTGGAGGGGGCGGGGCCGATGCGGAGGAAGGTCTGCTCGGGCGAATTGGGGGACTTGATGTGGAGCATGTCACCCTTGACGCAGTAGTTCATCGGGATTGGCACGCCTTTGATGGTTGTGGCGGGTGAGGTGAAGGTATCTCCGGAGCGGGTGATGGGTGAGGTGACGATGATGCCAATCTTCATGGTAAACGTTCCGTCCGGGCGGAAGTCCCACCAGGAACGGATGCCGTCTTTGGAGACGTGCTCAGCGATCCATTGACCGACGGGCGAATCTGTTTCGTTGACCGATGGGGTCTGCGAGTACGAGGGTGCGGTTCCTGCTGCGATGCCGAGGAGAAGACAAATCAAGCGGACCCTGCCGGTGGATGTGCTGCTCTTCATTCCAATTACTGACCCTCTCTTCGACTGTCTATCAACCGAGGGCCATCGTCAGTAACCCGTTCGTTGTAAGAAAGAGTGGGGGAAATGAACCGAAAATTGCTTACTCTCTTAGAGCATGGGGTCGGGGATGTAGGTATCGGTCTTTTTGTTGTCGGGTGGCTGGCCGAGGGTGAGTTTCTCGTCGATTCGTTGATAGCTGTAGGGAGTGGGCTGGTCATGGAGGTGGAAGGTGTGAGTGGACGCGTTCCAGTTTCCTTCTGCGGAAGTGAATGGGATGCGGGCCGCTTCGATGTTGTCTGCTGAGAAGGTGAGGATTGCGTTGGCCATTGCCTTTTGCTGTGCGACGTCGGGCCCCCCGGAAGACGTGGAGGGAAGGAGAGGCTTCCATTTGCCGAGTAGAGGATCGGTGGTGGAGGGTGCAGGGCCGACGCGGGACAGGGTCTGATCGGGTGCGTTGGGTGATTGGAGATGGAGGGTATCGCCTTCGACGTGCCACGTGACTACGATGGGCGTGCCTCCCACGATAACGGGAGGTGAGGTGAAGGTGTTGCCCGAACGAGTGATGGATAGGGCGACGATAGCTCCGATGTGCATGGTCACGGTGCCATCGGAGCGGAAGTCCCACCAGGAGCCGATGCCGCCTTGCGATGGGTGTTCGGCGACCCAATGACCCACGGGGGAGGTGGGATCGCTCGCGGGACCTTGGGAGTTGGCGATACCTGCAATGAAAAGGGCTGCCAAGACGAAAGCGCTTCTGAGCGATGACACTTGCATCATTTATCCCCGGATGCCGGATGGTATTGTGCGTAGGTGGTAGCGATGGATTGGTAGAGGCTCTGGGTGAGAGCGTCAGCGTCGCGAGTGGTGAAGCCGGTGGTGGGGATGGGATCGCCTACGATGATTGCTAGTGGACGGGGGTGCAAGGCGTAGACGTGGATGGGCAGGAGCTCGTAGGTTCCGATGAGTGTGAGTGGGATGAGCGGGACTTGCGCTTTGATGGCCATGTAGGCGCAGCCGGACATCATGGATTGGAGCTGGCCGGTAGCGGCGCGGCCTCCTTCAGGGAAGAGAACCAGCGGGAGATTGTGCTTGAGGGTGGTGACGCCGCGGTTGAGGCTGGCGATGAGGGAGCGTGGGCTCTTGGTATCGACGGGGACCTGGCCGGAGCGGTTGAGGTACCAGCCGATGAAAGGGACTTTCCAGAGAGACTGCTTGGCGAGGATGCGGAACTGGAACGGCAGCTTGGCGAAGAGGACCGGGGTGTCCATGTAGCTGAGGTGGTTAGAGGCGTAGACGGCGGTCTCGTGGAGGTGAAGCTTTTCGCCGCCGACGATTTTGACGGGGGAAAGGCTGATAAGTAGAAGAGTACGAGCCCAAAGATGCGCGATGAAGTGTTGCTGGCGACCGGATTTGTCCCAGAGGCCGCAGATCAGCGAGATGCAGCCGAAGAAGGCAGTGGCCACGCCGACCAAGGGGACTAACAGCAGGTAAGAGAGCCAGCGGAGCGCAAAGGGCGGCTTTTTGGAGTGGGTGAGGGTTGCGGACGTTTCAGGTTCCGAGACGGAGAGAACCCCTTCTTCGATATTGCTGTTTTTGGCGGGAAGACCAGATGGTTGGATTGGCTCGTTCATGCCTGCTCTGCCAGGTGGCGGATGTCTCCGACCAAGTATACGGAGCCTGTAGCGATGAGGATGCCATTGGGCGGGGTAACGGCCTGGGCTTGTTCGAACGCAGCGGCAAGATTAGGAGCGGTATGGGCCGGGATGTCGAGAGAAAGTGCTGCGGCTTGAAGGTCTTCGAGGCTGGCGGCGCGTGGGTTGTCGATCGGCGCGAAGAGGATCTGGTCGTGGAGGCGCGCAGGGTCCGTTGAGGTGGAGTCGAAGAGCGGGAAGAGGATCTGGGCCATCTCTTTGAGATTTTTGTCGCGTAGACAGGAGAAGAGGAGGGTTCGAGGCTGGGATTCGGGAAGCTGGGCTATAGCGGCGCGTAGGGTCCAGGCGCCGGCGGGGTTGTGGGCTACATCGAGGAGGAGCGTTCGGTTGGCTCTAAGGGGCAGGAGTTCGAGACGGCCGGGCCAGCGAGTATTGCGGATACCCGTTTCTATCGCTTCGTTTGTTATTTTGTAACTGTTTTTGTCACTTATTAAACTGTTTGGGTTTGATTTGTAACTTTCTTGGTTACGTAATTCGATTGCCGCCGCGATTGCCAGGGCAATGTTGCGTTGCTGGTGCTGGCCTGTCAGGGGGGAATCGATCTCGAGGGGTTCCTGGTTGAGGTTGAGGGTGTAGTGGTTGCGGGGGAGGGGTTGCGCTTCAGGCGATATACGCGGATTCTCGGACGCCTGCGAACCTGGAGTTTGAGGTGGGATGAAATTGGCGGCATTGATGGCTCGGACATGGAGTGCGGTGGCGGCCTCGCCTATGGTCTGGTTGGCTTCGGGGTGCTGAGGGAGGGTAATAAGAGTGCCGTTGGGGCGGAGGATTCCGGCTTTTTCACGGGTTATTTCCGTGATTGTGTCGCCGAGGAAGTCCTGATGGTCAAGAGCTATGTCGGTAATGATGGAGAGCAAGGGGTCTACGATGTTGGTGGCGTCTAAACGGCCTCCGAGGCCCACTTCAAGGACGACGATGTCTACCGCGCTGGAGTTGAGCTCGGCTCCGGCGAAGTAGACAAAGGCAAGGGCGGTGAGAACCTCGAAGAAGCTGGGAGAGTGTGGAAGATCGCCGTCGCTGACGAGGCGGCGGGCGGTTTCGTCGACGTAAAAGTAGAGGCGGGCGAAGTCTTCGTCGGAGATGGGGACGCTGTCGATCTGAATACGCTCGTTGACGCGAATGAGGTGGGGCGACGTGTAGAGGCCGGTGCGGTAGCCTGCTGCGGTGAGAATGCTGGCGAGGGTGGCGGCAGTAGAGCCTTTGCCGTTGGTTCCGGCGATAAGTACTGATGGGAAAGAGGTTTGGCAGTTTCCGAGAGCCGCGGCGAGAACACGCATGTGGGCCAGATCGAATTTGCGCCGGGGCGCGTTCGGGCTGGCGGGGGCAAGCTCGTGGCCGAGGGCGTAGAGGTGATCGACCGCCGCTGCGTAGGACATCGATTTATTTTAGGCGAACGCAGATTGGATGACTGGGGCCCAGATTGGGACTGGAACGAAAGTAATAGTTCTAACAGCTAAGGGGATAACACGAAGGTGGGATGTCAGCTCTGGTTCGGGCAAGGGATAGTAAGGAATCAAATGTAGCAACATGCAACATTTTGCAGAGTCACTGCCGGTTCGATCAGAAATGATGTTGCAAAACCTGGGGAGAAAGGAGAAAGGTTGAATGGATATCGCATTAGTTATCTCGTTTGGAATGATCGCCGCTGCGCCCTTTGTCGGTAGATGGAGGGCCAATGTTTGGCTAAAGAAGAATATGCCGGTCGGGCGGCGGAGTGCAGAGAGCATTCCTGAGATTGCTTAAGGTTTTACCGTGCGTGCAACAAGCACACAGGACCGCTGCCGGGATGGCACGGTCCTTCTTTTTTGTCGGTGAGAGAGACGGAGTGAGCATGAAGCCGGTTTTATCGAATCAATTCTTTGAACCTAAAGAGAGTTATCGAGGAGTTTGCCGAGGCTCGGCGAGGCTGAGAATCGATTGTCGCCGGACCAGCTTGGAATGTTGAAGGGAGCGGCAGGGTGGGCGTCGTGCCTGGTGGGTTGGTTTGCATGATGGGTACGGAGGGCGTGCTGAATGACGCGGCGGCAGGCATCCTGCTCGACCTGCACACCGAGCTCTGAGTAGATGAGAAAGTTTTGTCCGCAGACTGGGCAGGACACGGCTGAAGCGAGTTTCGATTCCTGGCATACAAGCATGGGAGACCTGCTTTCCAAGTGGTTGACGCCGGTTCCGCGCTCCTCGCGAGACGACATGGCACGCGAGATGCGAGTGATTATGCGACCGCAAGAGCAGGATCGAAAATGGCACGGGGCGGGAATCCCGATGCAACTGAGGTGGGAGTAAAGGTTGGTACGTTGAGCGCAAAGCAAATATGCTGGTAAATAAGGTATGAGCGAACAGATCAAGATTCAGCTTCCCGATGGGTCGGTGCGCGAGGTCGCGCGCGGAACAATTCCTTATGACGTTGCGATGAGTATCTCTCCGCGGCTGGCGGCTGCGGTGGTAGTGGCACGGATTCGTCCGCTGACGACGCCTGTTGTTCCTGGTGAGACGGCTATGGAGGAGGCTGACGAGGCTCAGACTGAAGCGGGGATGTATAGCTCGGCTGCGGAGCAGGGGGAGCGGCTGGTAGACCTGGCGGCTCCGCTCGAAGAGGATGTTGCGCTGGAGCTGCTGAAAGAGACCGATGAGGGTGCACTAAAGGTTGTGCGCCACTCGGCCGCGCACGTGATGGCCACGGCGATCCTCGAGCTTTTTCCGGAGACGAAGCTAGGGCATGGCCCGGCGACGGATAACGGATTTTTCTACGACGTCTACCGCGAAACCCCTTTTACCGAAGATGACCTTGCAGCCATTGAAAAGCGCATGGCTGAGGTAGTTGCGCGAGATGAGAAGTTTGTGCGCGAGCAGGAGTCGCGTGAGATGGGTCTGAAAGACTACCGCGAACACGGTGACTTCATGAAGGTGCACTTTATTGAGAGGTTCACGAAACCGGGAGACCAGATCTCACTCTACCGAAATGGGAAGTTTGTGGACTTCTGTCGCGGGCCGCATGTTCCTTCGACGGGGCGAGTGAAGGCGTTCAAGGTGACTTCGGTTGCCGGGGCCTACTGGCTTGGCGATGAGAAGAACCAACAGCTGCAGCGCGTGTACGGAACGGCGTTTTTCAATGCGAAGGATATGGAGGCGCACTTCAAGCGACTGGAGGAGATCAAGGCACGCGACCATCGTGTGCTTGGAAAACAGCTTGATCTTTTTTCGATCCAGGAGGTGGCTGGCGCGGGGTTGATCTTCTGGCATCCTAAGGGCGGGATGATTCGGAAGACGATGGAAGACTGGATGCGGGATGAATGTATCCGTCGCGGTTACGAAATGGTGTTTACCCCGCATATTATGCGGCGAGAGATGTGGAAGATCTCGGGGCATGAGGGGTTCTATTCGCAAAATATGTATCCACCGATGGAGCTTGATGACGCCGAGTATCGGCTGAAGCCGATGAACTGTCCGGGGCATATTTTGATTTATAAGAATTCGCCGAAGAGTTATCGCGATCTGCCGCAGCGGTATGCCGAGCTGGGGAATGTATACCGTTATGAGCGGTCGGGCACAATGCATGGCTTGTTGCGCGTGCGTGGGTTTACGCAGGACGATGCACATATTTTCTGCACACCGGAGCAGATTGAGAGTGAGATCGCTGCGTGCGTGGAATTCGCTGATGAGGTGCTGAAGGCGTTCGGCTTCGCGGAGTTCAAGGTGGAACTCTCGACATGGGACCCGAAGGATCAGAAGAGCTACGTCGGTTCTGCAGAGCATTGGGAGACGGCGGTGGCCTCACTGAAGAAGGTGCTCGATGCGAAGAAGATTCCTTACCGGGAGATTCCGGGTGAAGCAGCTTTTTATGGGCCGAAGATTGATATCAAGCTGGTGGATGTGCTGGGGCGATTGTGGCAGCTATCGACCGTACAGTTCGACTTTAATCTTCCACAGCGGTTTGAGCTGGAGTATACGGGCGAGGATGGCGAGAAGCACCGACCGGTAATGGTGCATCGCGCACTGTTTGGATCGGTGGAGAGATTCTTTGGGGTGCTGATTGAGCATTATGCCGGGGCGTTTCCACTGTGGCTGGCTCCCGTGCAGGTTGGGTTGGTGCCGATCTCGGAGAAGCATCTGGGGTATGCGGCGGCTGTGAAAGCAAAGCTCGAAGCTGCGGGGTTGCGTGTGGAGCTGGATGCTCGCAATGAGAAGATGAATGCGAAGATCCGTGAGTTTACAATGCAGAAGGTTCCGTTTGTTCTTGTGCTGGGCGACAAGGAAGCGGCTTGTGAGACTGTGAGCGTAAGGACGCGTGGTAGGGGTGACGAGGGCAGTGTTGCCTTTGGCTCGTTCCTGGAGCGGTGTAAGGAATTGATGACGACACGCGCTGTTCCTTTGTGAGATGGAGTGCGCGTAATTGCACACCTAACTTTTCCAAGAATGATGGGTTTAAAAATCGGAGTCCTGTAATTGATGCATTTTTTTTTGCCTTCAAGATCGTGTGTGAGTGGACGATAAATCCTGCGAACTGCCGGATTGAGTTGGCAGTTGGAAGGACAGTACAATTTTGCAAGGAGTTCCTCTCCCCATGTTTACGATTGGCGACAGTATCTTTATTAAGGCCCCGATTGAACGATGTTTTCTGCTTTCGACCAATGTAGAGTTGGTTGGGCGGACGTATGGCATGAAGCCTATTGAAGGCAAGACCAAGGGAATGGTTGAGGCAGACGACAAGCTACTGTGGGCGGGGTGGAAGTTTGGAATGCCGCAGATGCACGAGAGCTTGATTACCGAATATGAGAAGCCCAATTTTTTTCAGGACACGATGACGCGAGGGCGATTCAAGCGGTATCAACACGACCATTATTTTTACGAGATGGATGACCGGACAGTGCTGAACGACAAGATCCGGTTTTCGCTGCCGCTGGGGCCGCTGGGGAGGGTGGTGGCCCAGTTTATTGTAGTGCCGTACCTAGCGAGACGATTGCGGCGACGCCTGGTTCTACTGCGACGAGTGGCAGAGAACAACGATGAGTGGCAGAAATATCTTCCGTCGGAAAACCGGACACAGTGAGCTGGCCGGCTGATTTTTAGCGTTTAACGATATTTATCATTTGTTGTTATCGATTCGCTTTCGCGGGACCCAATAGATGCATCTCAATTAATACGTTGAGGTGTGTATGAAAGCAGTGGTTTTGCACGAATATGGCGGACCGGACAAGCTTGTGTATGAGGATGTGCCTGATCCGGTCGCAGGCACAGGCCAGTTGCTTGTGCGTATGACGTCAACCAGCGTGAATCCAATCGACTTCAAACTGCGAAGCGGAATGATGAAGGCATTCTGGCCGCTGGAGCTTCCGGCGATTCTGGGACGAGACATTGCAGGGATTGTTAGGGCTGTGGGTGAAGGGGTAGAAGGCTTCAAGCCTGGGGACAAGGTAATGGCCTTGGGTACAAGGGCTTATGCGGAACTCACTGTCGTGGATGCGAAGGATGTTGCGGCCGTTCCAGAGAAGCTCGACCTAGTCAAGGCCGCTGCGTTGCCGCTGGTGACGCAGACTGGTGAGCAACTGATTTCGCGTGGGACGAAGATTGAGGCTGGGCAGACCGTGCTGGTAAGTGGGGCGATCGGGAGTGTGGGCAGGTCGGCGGTGTGGACTGCGAAGAAGGCGGGCGCGAAGGTTATCGCAGGGGTAAGGAAGTCTCAGTTGAAGGCGGCTGAGTCACTCCACGCGGATCAGGTGCTGGCACTTGATGATTCGGCAGCGATGGAGAAGCTGGGCTTCATCGATGCAGTGGCGGACACCGTGGGTGGTGCGATTGGGCAGATACTGATCGGTAAAGTGAAGCAGGGCGGGGTTTATGCCTCGGTTGTGGGTCCTCCAGCGAATTCGGGGATGCACCCTACGGTGAAGATCGAGGCCGTTATGAGCAGTCCTGACGCCGAAACCCTGCGCGCGATGGCGGAGGATGTGGCTGAAGAGCGGCTAGAGATTCCGATTGATCGCATGCTGCCGCTTGCTGATGCAGGGAAAGCACAGGCTGCGGCCGAGAAGGGAGCAGCAGGAAAGATTCTGCTGCTTGCGTAGTTGAATTTGAATTCTTGCCGTTTTGTATTGTTCATCACTTTCGGATAACAGGTTCAATGAATATGAAACCGATTCGATTAGCTACTTGGATTGATGCTCCAGTTGAACGATGCTTCCTGCTTTCGTTGAGTATTGACCTGCACGTTGCGTGCGCTCGTAGGACTGGAGAGCGGGTGATTTCCGGGGTTTCGACCGGGCTCATCGGCTTGGGCGAAACTGTGACATTTCAAGGGCGACACTTTCTGTTGCCGCGGAAGCATACGAGCCGGATTGAGTTGCTGCGACCCTATAGTTATTTTCGGGACGTGATGGTTTCGGGGAATTTTAAGCGTTTTGAGCACGATCATCACTTTGCGGCGATGGATGATGGGACGAGAATGCGGGACGAGGTTCGATTCATTGCTCCCTGGGGATCGCTGGGACAAGCTCTGGTACGAAGACACCTGAAGGATTTCCTGAAGCAACGAAATGCGGAGATCAAGCGGGTAGCCGAGTCAGAGGAGTGGCACAAATATCTGGACGGGGGAGTGGTGGGCCGGATGGCAGCTTCGTGGGATGCGCCATTGAACAGCGGGAACCGTCCGACTCTGGTGCGTGCACAGCAGGAGGTTGCACTGCCGCACAAGCATGCCAGTTAGCGGCGGCGGAAGGTGTTGCGAATGGCGCGAGTGCGGTCTTCTGAAGAGGTAACTGTGGGTTGAACCGGCTCGAGACCTTCCGGGTAGAGAACAACGAAGCGACGAGAGCCCTCGCCGGATGAGGCCGTGGGAAGACCGGACTTCGCAAGAGCCAGATGCAGCGTGCGGCGTTCGTGGGAGGACATCGGCGCGAAGGAGAAAGGGCGTCCCGTTGCGCGAACCTTTTCGATTGCGATTTCGGCCATCATATCGAGCTCGCGGTTTCGTGTAGCTTTAAAGCCCTGAGCGTCAAAGTAGATCTGGTCGTGCTCTTCGGGTTCGAGACGGAGGATTTTGGCGGCGATGTGCTCGATGGCGTGAAGAAGCTCACCATTGCGGGCAAGCAGGAGCGGAGTATCGGGCCCCGAGAGGTCGACTGTAATTTGGGGTGATTTTGCGGAGGTGGCTGGTTGAGAGGCAGGTTGGCTGGCCCCGGCAGGATCGCTGGA
The DNA here is from genome assembly GCA_035570955.1 of Edaphobacter sp. Lineage (GTDB taxonomy): Bacteria > Acidobacteriota > Terriglobia > Terriglobales > Acidobacteriaceae > Edaphobacter. The sequence goes on from DATMKY010000109.1 coordinate 117,494, forward strand.
GTTTGGTTGCACTTGGCCGTTGCAGGCAAGGATGTTGGGGGTTAGGTGCAGACCGCCTGATTTGTTAAGAATTTTCAGAAAGTCCGCGATTTTTTTCGCCGCATGGCCCGGATCGTTCAATGAATTCGTTGTTGTCATTGGGAAGACAATTTCTGGTTCTGCTCCATCGAGTAAACAACTTCCTACTTCCGACTTCATATATCAAGAATAGACGATTTTCAGTGGATAAAGACGCCGAGTGTTCGGTTAGCGCTTACCCTTGATCGTTACTCCAGTACCTGCTTTACGGCGGGCACGTTTGGCCGCAATCTGACGCATTTCTTTTCCGAGACTTGTGCGGTTCATAATCGCCTGCTGGATGATGCTGATGAAATTGCCGATCGCCCAGTAGAGTGCGAGACCTGAGCCGTAGGTCCACGTGAAATAGCCAGAGATGGCTGGCATCATGAAGGCCATCATCTTCTGCTGTTGCGGATCGACGCCGGGTGATGGCGTGTAGTACTGGACGAGAAACATGCTGAGGACCATGACGATGGGCAGGATGTGCCATGGGTCCGGAGCCTGCAGGTCCGGGAGCCAGAGCCAGTGGGCCTGGCGAAGCTCGACGACGCGAGGAAGCATTGTGAAGAAGGCGTAGAGAAGTGGGAGAGTGATGAGTGTAGGGATACAGCCGCCGAACATGTTGACCCCGTTATCCTTCTGGAGCTTCATGATCTCGGCGTTCATCTCGTTGCGCTTGGGATCGGTGGCTTTGTACTTCTTGTACTTTTCCTTGATCTCATTCATCTGCGGCTGAATGCGCTGCATCTTCAGGCCGTTCTGCATGGTCTTGATGCGGAACGGGAGCATGAGGATGTTGATGACGATCGTGAGGATGATGATGGACCATCCCCAAGAGCCAGACCAGGCTGCGACGAGATGATTGTGGATGAACTGGAGGGAGAGGAAGAGATACTTGCCGATGGCTCCCCAGAAACCGAACTCAAGGAGCGGTTCGAGGGTGATTTTGGGGTTGGATGCCTTGACAGCCCGGAGGACGCTGATAGCTTTGGGACCGACGTAGATGCGGGTTTGGGTGTGACCGCTGAGGTCGCCGAGCGCTGCGCCGAGGAGAGGAACTTCGATCGCGCCTTTGGCGGGTGATCCGCTGCCGAAGCCGGTGCGGCGGATGGTTTTGGCTACGTCAAGCTGATTGTGCTGGGTAACGACCGTGGCTGTCTCGGGATTGTTGGGCAAGAAGATGGCTGCAAAGAAGGGGTCGCTGACGCCTGCCCAGTCGAAGGGAGGGTTGAGGGTATCGCCACCCGAGACTTTCTTCGGAGCTACGTGATCGTCTTTGCCGTTGCGATAGTTGTCAAACTGTGCGCCGCCGTACGCCTGGGCGTTGTCCTGATCGCCGAAGCCGCCTGGCCAATTGATGAGAGCGCGCAGGGGCGAACCATTGCGAGTGACCTGGACATCGGCGTGAAGGACGTAAGTCTCGTCGAAGGAGAAGGTCTTGGTAACCTGCGTATTGCCATCGGAGTACTTGAAAGTGAGCGCTGTGGGGGCGGCGACCTGACCAGTGGCGGAGGGAACGTAAAGAGCTTGATTGAGGCTGGCGGTGAGAGGCGCTTCGTACGTGTAGAGTGAGAGAGGATAACCGAACTTCTCAGCGGCCTGAGTGTGAACGATATTGAGGGGCTTGCCGTCGGAATCCTGACAGGTGCACGAAGGAGTTCGCTTGAGAATCCAGCTGGTGACCTGGGCTCCCCGGTTGGTGAAGGTGATGCGGTAGAGTTCGTTTTCGATGACGGTCGTGGACTCAGCAGAGGCCTGGAGTGCGGGAACCGTGGGGCTTGAATGCGCGACGGCAGCAGCAGCGGGTGCGCCAGAGGCGGCAGGCTGCGTGAGGGTCGCGGGGGCGCTCTGGGTGGCAGGAGCGTTTGGAGATGCTGTCTGGGGGTTCGTTTTGCTGCGGTAGAATTGCAGGCCAAAGAAGACGGCAACCAGGACGAACATCATAACGAGCAGCGAACGGTTGTCGCCGCCGCCTTGTTGATTAGGGTTTCTAAACTCTGCCAAGGGTACTTCCTATTCTTTCCTGAGGGGTCAGGCGGATGCCTCACGGTATTGAGGCGCAAGCTCTATGATAAATGGTCTTTCGTAATGGTGACGGATGGGGATGGCTCGGAGTTTCGCGCGGGAACAGGGTCTAAACCGCCTTTTGCAAAAGGATGGCAGCGAGCGAACCGGCGGAGAGCCAGCCAGGAACCCTTGAAGACGCCGAAACGGACAAGGGAGACGTAGGTGTATTCCGAGCAGGTGGGGAGATAGAGGCAGTCCCCGGGGCTGAAGGCGTGGAGGATAGGCGACAAGATGGACTTGTAGAGCCAGTAGACGATGCGGATGGCGGCGGACGGTTTTGTTTCCAGTTCGCGCATCGCTTCAGGAAGCACTGGAGGATTTGCGTTGTTTTTGGGCCGCAGACTGGATTGTGCGGAAGATCTGGGCGATCTCGCGGTCGAGGGCGGCGAATTCGAGGTCGATGACGCTGCGACGAGGGTGAAGGACGACGTCGACGGGTGTGTTGAGAGATGAAAGATTTTTGCGGACTGCTTCGCGCATTCGGCGTTTGATGCGGTTGCGATCGACGGCCTTACCCAGAACCTTGCCTACGGTTAGTCCGACGCGAGGACTGGCGTCGTCGGCATTGCGGAGCGGTCTGCCATCCGAACCTAGCTGCGGACGGAGCGTGAAGAAGTAAGCCATTTGTTTGGCGAATTGCTTGCGGCTGGATTGGTAGACGCGCTGATAGTCGGCGTGTTTGCGCAGTCGGAAGGTTGTGGATCGGGTCGTCATACTGCGAGTGATGGAACTGTACTCGACGTTTTTGAATCGAGCGCGTATGCCAATTTTACTCTGCCTGCTGAATCAGAGCTCAGCGCTTCAAGTGAAAGGCCCGCCTTTGCCCGGCGGGCCTTTCCGTTCGATCTGTTTGATCAATTGAGATTCTTGCTACTTTTTATTTGCAGATTGGTCGTTTTGACCACTGGTCCCGCTCTGTTGCGAAGACTGGCCGGGTTTATTCGGCATCTGATTCGGCTGACCAGGCTTGTTTCCCTGCTGTTGATTCTGTGGATTTTGATCTGCCATGATTCGATTACTCCCTTGATATCAGCAGGCGCTTCATCGTGCGCGTGCAACGGTGCTGATATCAGGTTCGATTGAGTTTGAAAGGACGGGGTTGTCCGAAAATTCTTCGCTTAACGGACACCAGGGCTCGATTTTTCAGAACATTGAAGAAAGCAAAAAACTTAGGCGCATGAGAAAAATCGGCAAGCAACAATATTTTGTTTTTGTGAGATTGGTTGCCTCCGCGGGAGGGAATTAGGATGTCGAGCCCAGTTGTTCGGCGATCGAGCGGGTCATGGAAGTTTGTTCAGAGCCGGTATGAAGGGTGGTGACGGTCTCAATGAGAGCGAGCCAGGTCTCTTCGGTGGCGGAGGTTTTGTGGCGGACACCGCGAGGGACGACGAAGAACTCTCCGGGATACAGAGAGACCGGGCCACCGTCAGCTTCGGAACGACCGATGCGAAGGACGCCACGCAGAACGAGAAACATCTCGTCTTCGTGTTCATGGGAGTGCCAGGGAAATTCTCCCAGCACTTTAGCCACTTTGATGTATTGGTTGTTCACCTGACCTATAACTCGCGGGGACCACAGCTCGTTGAGAGCGGAACACGCGAGTTCAAGCGAGATTGGTTCGTTCTGGGCCGCGCTCACTTCGAATTTGGTGTTCGAAGGCATGGCGTGTCGAACTAGTCGCGGTAACCTGCGCTGACGGCAATCTTATGACGGCCCTTGGCGCGACGACGGCTGAGAACTGCGGCACCGGCCTTGGTCTTCATACGGCTGAGGAAGCCGTGGGTCTTGGAGCGGTGGCGGCGGTTAGGTTGAAAAGTACGCTTCGGCATGACAAAAACTCCCTGCGGCAGGAGATGGTTCCTGCACAAAACTTTAGCTATAGCAGCAATCTCTGAGTATACCCGATCGGGCGAGATTTTCACAGAGCTGGATGCGGAGTTTACTGTGCCTCAACGACTTGGGTCGCTACTTTCCTCCAACCTTCGTTTTGAGTTTCGGCGAGAATGCTGGGATGTGAGTTTTAGTAAGGACGTCGCGCAGTTTGCGGGTGGCGGTCGGAGGGCAATTCCATTGACGAGGATGAGCTCGTGAGGTTCACCGGGCGTTTGGATTTGGAGTTGTTGTGGGGGCAGGCGAACCCGCCGCTCATGTTTGACACCGCGTCGACCGTCTTTCTTTTCAGGATGACGTCGTCAACCGAGGTGAAGAACGGCGCCATCGAATAGCTCTTGGGCATGAACAGGAATCGACTGCGCCTTCGCAATGGCGAGTTGCAGATCGCGATGCGATAATGAGTTAAGAACGTGAAAACCTCGATGAGGACAATGTTAGATTTCTGACAGCGGTCGTCAGAGGACGCTGATCTTAGTGCGTGCCTTTGGTAACACGAAGAGGGGCGCAAGTGTAGCGTGAAATCTTCCGATCGGCGAGAAAAAATTGCGTTGAGGGCAGAGAAGTTTCTTTCTTCACCGCGAATGGTGCAACTTAAATTTTTTGAAAAATGGCATTGAGAATCGCTGCGTTTTCCGTGCTACTATCGACTCCGTTTAGTAAGACGTTTTTCTGCAGGTCCAGCTGTTCCGCACTCTGCTTCAGTTGAACAACTGCTCTTCGCCGTCTGGTCATCGATTAGGCATCTACGAAGAGACTTCTGGCAACACGGGAAGATTTCCTCTTGCCCCCGGATGGGCAGGGATAGACTCCTATTTGCTGTTTGGTCATTTTGATAAAGTGCACGGTCTGGGTTGAAACAGGAAACGAGACAAGGAAATTAGAAGAATGTCATTCGTTCCGACGGCTACCGCCGTATTGAATTATTGGGTCCGTATTCTCGCGGCACTGGAGAAGAAGATCAATCGCCAGTCGTATGAGACATGGCTGAAACCGACACGGTTTTCGCATCTTGAGGGCAAGAAACTGTTTGTGCGGATCCCCTCATCAGACTTTCAGCACATAGGGGACCGATATGCCGACCTGATCCAGGAGGCGATCGATAATCTCGGGCTGGATGTGGAGTCGGTGACGTTCACGACTCCGGAGCAGGACCCTCGTGTGCCTAAGGTTCGCGAGGACGGCGGGTTTGCGCCTGTGCCGAGCCACAGCCAGAATGCGCCACGTCAGGGACGCCTTGGCAACTCCGCAGGAGCAGCGCAGGGGCCGGCGCCCGAGCAGGCACGCTTTGACTGGAGCGCGGCGTCCCAATTGAATCCGCGATATCAGTTCGATGCATTTGTGATTGGAAGCGGGAACCAGTTTGCGATGGCGGCGGCACAGGCTGTCGCAGAGCGGCCTTCGAAGGCCTACAACCCGCTGTTCATCTATGGCGGCGTGGGTATGGGAAAGACCCACCTGATGCATGCGATCGGTCATGATGTAAAACGCAGGCAACCGCATGCTTCCATCTCATATGTTTCGGGCGAGAAATTTACGAACGAAATGATTAACTCGGTGCGGTACGACAAGATGACCGGGTTTCGGGACAAATTCCGCAATGTCGACGTACTGCTAATCGACGATATTCAGTTTCTCGCGGGCAAAGAACGTACGCAGGAGGAGTTCTTTCACACGTTCAATACGCTGCACGAGAGCATGAAGCAGATTGTGATTGCGAGCGATCGGCCACCGAAAGAACTGCCGGACTTTGAGGATCGCTTGCGGTCGCGGTTCGAGTGGGGACTGATTGCGGATATTCAACCACCGGATCTGGAGACGAAAGTTGCGATTCTTCAGAAGAAGGCGGAGAGCGAACAGACTGCATTGCCTGTGGACGTAGCGATGTTCATCGCTTCGAACGTGCGGACGAATGTGCGTGAGCTCGAAGGCGCGTTAGTGCGGTTGATTGCGTGGTGCAGCATGCATGGCGTGGAGATCACGCTGCCGGTGACGCAGCAGTGTCTGAAGCAGTTCATCGATACGCAAGTGCGTAAGATCACGATCGAGACGATTCAACGTTCGGTAGCTGAGCAGTTTGGGATGCGAGTTGCGGAGTTGAAGCAAAAGAACAATTCGCGGCAGATTGTGGTGCCGAGACAGATTGCGATGTATCTCGCGAAGCAGTTGACGGAGGCTTCGTTGCCGGAGATTGGACGGCAGTTCGGAGGCAAGCACCATACGACGGTGATGCACTCGATTGCGAAGATCGATGAGCAGCGACGGGCAGATAAGGATCTGAACCGGACGATCAACAAGCTGATGGAGACGCTGAGTTAGGGACGGGGTTTAGGAAGTTGGGAGTAGAAGGCCGTCTTTTGGCGGCCTCTTTCTTTGTTTAGTGAACGTTCAAGTGGTCTCGGTCGTATCGTTGGCTGCAGGAGCTTCATTGAAGACTCGTACAAAGATCATTTTGGCATTGCCTCTGGCGCTCGCCACGTATTTTGGAATCGACTGTTATTTGTATGAGCGAAGGGTTGTGGCTAAAGAGAAAAAGACCTATGACGATCAGGTTGGGTTCTATAAGAGATTCCTAAAGCCGGGGATGACGCGAGTGGCGGTTGAACAAGAACTGAAGTTACGTTCCATCCCAGTTTTGCAGCGTCTTCAGCGACCAGCAGCGTTGGATTTGGTTCTTCTCGAGCGGTTCGGGTCGCCGAAAAGTTATTGCAGCTTTGAGGATGTAAGCTTACGGCTCGATTTCGAGCCTGCAGACAACGCGACAACTTATGAAGGCAATCATTTCAATGGCAAGCCGGACGACCGCCTTCGTGCAATGAGTGTGTATCGCCAGCTGATGGATTGTCTTTAGGTTTTGGTTTCTTTTTTATCTGAAGGAAAAGTATCTGTGGGCTACAATTGCCGCCTGAGTCTAATCATGAAAATTCAGCATTAAGAGGAAAAGGACATGAGTACGAGTGTGTCTGTAACACCTGAACGGATTATGCAGTTTGCCTGGGGCTATGTGCCGACCTTTCTACTTGAGGCGGCGGTGCGGAATCGTGTGTTTGACGTCTTGGATGATGGACCGATGACAATTGCGGAGACAGCTGCAGTGACAGGCGCCTCGGAGCGTGGGCTACGCATCGTGATGAATGCCCTGGTGGGATTGAATTTTCTCACGCGGATGGATGGCGACAGGTATGGGCTGACTCCCGAGAGCGACGCATTTCTTGTGAGTACGAAGCCAGGTTTTCAGGGTGGAATTCTCAAGCATACTAGCGGTCAACTGATTCCGAAGTGGCTGGATCTGAACGAAATCGTCGGGACTGGCAAACCGAAGGCCTCTGTGAACCAAGAAGGCGCGGGAACGGAGTTCTTTCAGAACTTTGTTCAGGATATTTTTCCGATGAGTTATCCGTCGGCGCAGGTGCTGGGGAAGCATTTGGCGCTAGAACAACGGGGCGGGACAGTTCGAGTGCTTGACCTTGGAGCGGGTTCGGGTGTCTGGGGTATTGCCCTGGCTCAGAGTGCACCCAATGTTACGGTCACGGCACTCGACTGGGTGGATGTGCTGCCGGCGACTCGTGCCACGGTGGGGCGGTTCGGATTGGCGAACCGATATGTGTTTGTTGAGGGCGACCTGGGCAGTGCGGACTTTGGTCAGGGGCATGATGTTGTGACGCTGGGGCATATTCTTCACAGCGAAGGCGAGGCACGGAGCAAGAAGCTGCTGCGGAAGATCTTTGATGCGCTGGCTCCCGGTGGGACGGTCGCGATCGCGGAGTTTCTGGTGAATGAAGACAGGACAGGGCCTGTGGTTTCGCTGTTCTTTGCGGCGAACATGCTGGTCAATACAGACGACGGAGACACGTACTCGTTCGGCGAGATACGCGAGTGGCTGGTGGAAGCTGGATTTGTGGATGCACGGTTGCTGGATGTGCCGGGGCCGTCACCGCTGATTCTTGCGACGAAGCCATAGATCGAGTTCATAGGTCGAGCGGCGCGTGTTGTTAGCGGGACCTAGACAGTGTGCAGCGCGAGGTCAATGGACCTTCGCTGCACATGCTGAAGGTGTGGGTTGCGCTCACCGTGCCTGGCTTTTGAGAGGCAGGTACTTCGCCGGGATAGGCTTGTTGGGATTTTCCGAGTCCCAGAAGATGTTGACGACCCAGTAGCGGTCTCCATCTTTGAGGAGCTGGAAGCTGTTAATTCCACGGGCGAAGGGTTTTTCGTCTGCAGGATCGTGGCGGGACTCGTAGGTGCTCCAGATCTGGACGATGTTGCCGAACTGCTCCATCTCGTTGTTGATGGAGCGCTCGAAGAAACCATCGTTGGTAAGGCGTGCGCCGCTGCGCTCGATGTAACCGTCAACGCTGAGCATGAGGGCGTCGTTGTGGCCATCTTTGCCGGCGATGGCGGGGATGAGGCGCGCGTCAGGGACGAAGAGAGAACGCATGCGGTCCCAGTTCCGTTGCTGGCCTTTGACTCCGGAGATAACGTCGTAGACTGCCGCAATGATGGCGTCCGGCGATTTGACGTCTTCCGGTTTGGCGACAGGCCAGCCGGTGTGGCTTGCGATGGAACCTTGAGGACGAGGTGGTGCGCCAGGCGTCGCAGGTGTTTGTGCGAAGGCTGCGACTGTGGCGAATACGAGTGTGGCGGCGATGGCAGTGCAACTGTTTTTTTTCATTCTGGCTCCTTAGGGGACACGAATACTTTACCTGCCCGAGTGTGGTGTGAGCCGACGATCAGTTCGACGCGGCAAGTTTCTTCTCTGTGGTGAGGTAGTGCCTTGCTTCGGCGAGCTCGGGATTGCCCGGGTCGGCAGTTTTCCAGTTCGCGAGGAGTAGTTTGTATGTCGCGGCGGCTGCAACTTTGTCGCCTGCAGCTTTCTGAGCTCTGGCGAGACCGAGCAACGAGAGTGAGCGGTTGGGAGCTCGCTTGAGGGAGGCCTCGAAGGCTTCGCAGGCCTGTTTGGGTTTGGCGTCTTTGAGGAGGAGTTCGCCCAACAACTCCTGTGGCGGTTTGAGGATTGGGGGCGGCCCGAAGTCGAACGCCATGCTGTCGTAGGTTGCGGATGCACGCTGAACCGCCTTGATAGCAGCGGCCATATCGGCGGTTTTGCCCGCGAGAAGACCTCCCAGCTCATCTGACAGGATGTCGAGGTAGGTTGCGGTTTCCTTCTCGGCTTTCCGATCGGCGTGAGTGGTCTGCGTGACTTCAGTGAGTTTCCTGAGCGATGCCTGTGCTGTGGGAAGGTCTCCCCGTTGCGCGGCGGCGTATCCGGTGGTGAATGCATCCCAACCAACGTCGGAACCAAGTAAGGCAGTGTCGATGACCATTGACGCTGCTGGACCGTTCCATTGGCTGGATTCGATGACGGCAGTTCCTCGCATCGTGACGAGACTGCGATTGCTGCGTTCGTTGAGAGTTTTTCGAGCCGCTGATGAAGCGAACGGCTGGCTGGAATGGGCATCCATCCACGCGAAGGCGTCTTTAGCTGTCCTCCCGCAGGCTGCGAGCTGCTTGTATCCCTCCTGATGACGACCTTGCTGATCGTAAGCGTATTGGAGCCAGATGGCGTAGTGGCCGCAGTCGAGGATTGGACGGCCCATTGCGCGGCGCTGGTCATCCACGACCTGCATTCCCTGGAGGTTGGCGTCGACGACCGACTGCCACATGCCAAGGGCCATGAAGATGTGGGAGCACATGTGCTGCGCATGACCGGCGTCGGGTGCGATCTTCGAGAGAGAACGGGCAGCAACGAGGGCTCCCGAAGCGTGTTCGGGATCGTCCATGCCGTGGATCCAATAGTGAGCTGCGCCGGGATGGTTAGGGTTTCGGTCGTAGGCAGCCTTGGCAATCGCTGCGGCCTCCAAGTAGGTTGGGACATCGCGGATACCTTCGCTGCGTCCGAGAAGCGCAAGGCAATAGAAGAGTTGGGCTTCGTCGTCTTTTGGGTGAGCCGCGGCCAGTTTCTGCATGGCCTTCGCGTAGAGAGCGTCGCGCTCGGGTTTGGTGCCTTTGTTCGTATAGAGGATCTCGACTGCGGCGAGGAAACCTTTCTGGCGGGGATCTGCAACCAAGGCAGCGCGAGCTTCGGGCGTCGGAGCGAATTTGTTCAGTGCGGCTTGCCCGGCGGGGGTGTCGAGCTCGTTCCAGACCGGATGATTGTGAGTCATGGCTTCGCCCCAGTAGGCCATCGCGAAGGTTGGGTCGATTTTCTCGGCGGACTGGAAGGCTTTGGCTGCGTCGTCGTATTCGAAGACATGCAGGAGCAGAAGGCCTCGGATAAACGCTGTTTGCGCTTCGGCGGAATGAGTCGTGGTAGGAAAGGTTGCAGTGCCGAGACCTTTGATTGTTTGCGACGCTGCCGGCTGGTCGGCCAAGGCATAAGTTGTGGTGATCCAGAGGCTCTGGGAGATCAGAATGAGGCTATGGCATCTGCCGAGCTTCTTCATCGGAGTACCTCGTTTGGCGGTGCTCCGATGGTACTACCAGGAGAGGTAGACGCCTTTTTTTATCCATTTCGAGTTGCTGATTTGCTGCATCATAAAGTCGGCTACGTCGGCGCGGGAGATACGTACGCCTTTGGGCGGGAGGGCATCGGCATCGATGCGGTAGGTGCCATGCGGGGCGGAGTTGGTGAGCATTGGAGGCATGAGCATGGTCCAGTCGAGATTGCTCTTGGAGAGCAGGGTGTATTGGGCGATCTGCTCAGCAACCGGCCACTTGAGGAAGGTGGTGTAGACGACGTTCTCGATAATCCAGCGACGCCAGGCCGGTTGTTTGTCGAGTGAGTTGGCGAGGGCACCTGCGGAGCCAAGGACGATGATGCGCTTGACTCCGGTGCGGCGCATGGTTTCGATGATGCGGGGGATGGCGCGTGGAAGGAGATTTTCATTACGGAAGGGTGAATGTGCGCCGAGAGTGGAGAGGATGACATCGGCTCCTTCGATGGTTTCATGGACCGGGGTGGGATCGAAGATGCTGCCCTTGATGATGCGGACTTTGTTGCGCAAGGGGAATTTTGCCGGTCTCCGCACGAGTGCCGTGACGTTGTAACCGGCGGCGAGGCTGCGTTCGGTGAGGAGAGTTCCGGTGACTCCGCTGGCTCCGAAGATAGCAACGTTCATTAGAGGGCCCTTTGGGTTTGGGACTGATTATCCTCTGCCGTAAGACGCTGTTGTGAAAAAAATGGTTGGGATAACTCCATTCTTTTGCGACGTTTGGCAGTTTAGTCCACGATAGGCTACTCATCTTCCCGTTAGGTGGGAATGGAGCGGTGTGAAGAAGTGGGATAAACCGGCCATTGAAGGGCGGACTCGGACGGGTCTTCCGAAGGCTGCGCATTCGGCAGCTGATTTTTCTAAAACGGGATGGAGACTTAAGTTGCCTAATAAAGGCGAGATGGGAGGGTTATCCACTTTTCAAGCGTGAACGATTACTACTACTAGTATTTTGTTCTTTTTAATTCCTTTTCTTTAGGAGTATTCCTCGCGCGAGCATGAATTAGGTTTGGTGATGGTGTCGCACAAAAAGGCTGAGGTTTCCACAGAGAAATCTTTCGCACCGAGGGGTGATTCGACCCTAGAATCAAGACGTGTTGTGTCTGAGGTGCGCCGAGGGATTGATTCGGTGTAAAGTTTGGCACAGAACCAACGAATGAATTTCGGAGAAGCAAACGTGACGAGTGCGACCCAGGAGCCCCAGATGACCGAGTCAACCGCAGCCCCAACCGGCAACCTCGAGATCACCGTTTCGCGAGCGGAGCTGCTGCGGGAGCTGACCGCGGCGCAGAGTGTCGTCGAGCGAAAGACGACGATACCGATTCTTTCGAACTTTTTATTTGAGGCCAGTGGCGACAAGCTGACGATTACAGCGACTGATCTTGACCAAAGTCTGCGGACGAGCTGCGCAGCGAAGGTGAAGAAGCCGGGTGCGTGCACGATTCCGGCGCGCAAGTTGTACGACTACATCAAACTGCTTCCGGATGGCGATATATCGATCAAGCTGATGGATAACCATTGGGTGCAGATTCGCGCGGGGCGATCGAACACAAAGATGGTGGGGATGGCGCGTGCGAACTTTCCGCAGGTGCCAGAATTTCCAGCGAGCGGGGCGGTGAGGCTCTCGGTGAGCACGCTGAGGAACATGGTTTCGAAGACAATCTTTGCGATTTCGAATGAGGAGTCGCGTTATACATTGAACGGCGCGCTGATGGTGCTGAAGGCCGAGTCCATGGCAATGGTTGCCACGGATGGACATCGGCTGGCGCATATCGAGAAGCATGGCGAGTCGTTGGAAGGCGTATCGGGCGAGAAGAAAACGCTGATTCCTCGAAAGGCGTTGAGTGAGTTGTCGGGTCTGCTGGCGAATACCGAGGCCGAGGCTGTCGAGTTTGCCGATGACGAGCAGACGCTGTTCTTCCGGATTGGCGGACGCGTGCTGACAAGCCGCAAGCTGACAGGACAGTTCCCAAACTATGAGGCTGTGCTGCCGAGGGACAACAACAAGTTTGTGATTGTGCGTTCTGAAGATCTGATGGGTTCGATCCAGCGCGTCGCGCAGTTTGCGGATGAGCGTTCGGGTGCGATCAAGATTCGATTGGAGCAGAATGAGTTGAAACTGTCGTCGTCTTCGACGGATGCTGGCGAGTCGGAGGACACAATTGAGACTCCCTACAACTACGATCCACTGGTAGTTGGATTCAACAGCCAGTACCTGATCGATTTTCTGAAGGCAATCGGAACGACTGGCGAGGTTCGGCTGGAGTTCAAGGATGCGCAGAGCGCAGGGCAAATGCGACCTGAGGATGTGAACGAGGATGTGCGGTACCGATACATCCTGATGCCGATGCGTATCTGAGCTGCTGAAATATCTTGAACATTTGCGAGAAGGACCCGGTGATCAGCCGGGGTCCTTACTTTGCAGGAATTCTGGGAATGAGTGTTTCAGAGCTTTTTGACGGATCTTCGGATTTTTTTTCAGAATCCATGCGCAGTACACCGACGGGAGCAGCGAGACTGGTTCCCGACGCTTCGATTGTGCCCATTATTTTGAGAAGCAAGTTCTCCTGCTGTCCGAGAAAAGCAGCCATATCGGCGCCTGATTTGCGATAGTAGGCAAATATCTCCAGCTGCGGTCCTGACGCAGTCATGTTGATGAGCCTTATCCTTGCCGACTGCGTGTCAACGTCGGGCTGTGATTTGAGGATTTCGTATATTTTGTCGATGACAATCTTGACAACCTCATGAGGCGTATCGAACCGCAGGGTGAAGATCTGATGAATCCAGAACTGATCGCGAAGAGAAAAGTTTTCGAGGTTGGCCTCTGCGACTTTAGAGTTCGGAATCGATACGACAGAACGATCCAGAGTGCGGAGACTCAGAGAGCTAATGCCAATGTCTTCGACTGTTCCTCCGATCCCCGCAATCTGGCAGTAGTCGCCGACCCGAACGGCACCACGCATGATGATGGAGAGGCCGCCGAATAGGTCGGCGAGAGTTTTTTGTGCAGCCAGAGCCAAGGCGACGCCGCCGATCCCTAGGCCGGTGACGAGAGCCGAGACATTAACGCCGGCGTGGGATAAGAGGGCAATAATGAGAGTGAGGCCGACAAGAATCTGAAGCAATCGACCGATAAGGTTGACGAATGTGGCCCGCTCGACCCGTCCTTGCAACAGGAGCCGATGCCGATAGAAGTGGGTAAGTATGTCCGAGACCCTGATTATCAACCAGGCGAGACTTATCCAGGTGAGAATCAGTCCAGCGGTCTTCCAGCGATGTCTGCCGAGCGCAGTAATGGCATATCCTCCAAGCGAGCGCTCGAGCATGGCAAGTATCAAACAGTAGATCGGCAATTTGAGCGCGAGAACAGCTCGCTCAACATTTGTGGCCAGCTTGGATTGGATGATTCGCCGCAGCGCCCAAAGGACCGCACGTGTGAGAAGAGAGGTAAGAGCGAAGAGAACGACAAGAGACACGAGAACGAATAACCAGCGCCAGAGAGGAGCCGACAGGATGTGGATCCGCGAGGCCCACGCCGGAAACCAACTGGCGTAGTCAACGTGATGCATTCCCTCGTAAGTTGCGGGCACATCTCTAAGAGTCGCTTGAGAGAAGAGCCAGATCGCCGGACCGTCAGAGTGTTTTACCAGGTCGAGCAGGATCGGGAGTTCACCGTTTGGCGTTGTTATCGTGCCGACTGTTTCGCGCGACAGGCGCAGTTTGTCCTCTGTATCTCCGCTCGGAGAGCGTGAGATCGCATCGAGGCTAGTTGAAAATCCCTGGTCAAGGAGATATTTCAACTGGACTATGAGGGTTTCTGCCTGCTCTGGAGTGCGCTTTCCATCAAGATATTGCGCTGCTTTTTGGTAGTCCTTTACCTCGGCGGCTTTCAGAAATCCGAGGACGGTTCCGTGCGGCGAGATGCGTCCCAGCGGATCTGTCGGCGCGGGTGGCTGTGCTGGAGCCGCAGGTGGAGCTGTTGTCTCAGGAACACTGGCCGGAGGCGGCTGAGCAGGGGCATCCGTGTGGGTGGCCTTCTTTTGGGTGCCGGTCAAGAGTTGTGCCTGCAGACCATGGAGAACAGCAGGGATCAAGAGAATCGTGAGCAGCGCGAAGCTGCAGACTCCCAGCCAGGTTCGATTCAGGCAGCTTCGCAGGGCAACCTCCCTTGTGGCCCGGCGCCAAGTGTGGCCAGCCAGACATGGCGGACGATGCCATCTCTCAGTTCTGCCTCCACTGTAATTCGATAAAGGTGAGGATACAGCTGGTAACAAATACAGGCGGATGAGCCGCGCTGGTTCCTAAATGATTGTATCCACAGGGCTAATTAGATATCTCCGATAATACTTGACACCGTACACTGTTTGTCATACAGTGTATCAAGTACAGTATGACAACAGAGATTCAAAACGAATTGTTCGACTCGCTTCGACTGGAACTTCGCCGTGGTTGTCTGATTCTGGCGGTCCTGGCGCAACTTCGTGCGGAGCATTACGGCTACACGCTGCGGAAGGCGCTTGCGGATCAAGGGCTGGAGATCGAGGAGAGCACGCTGTATCCGTTGCTTCGCCGATTGGAAGCGCAAGGGCTACTGACGAGCGAGTGGCGCGAGGAGGAGAAGCGGAACAAACGCTTCTACAAGCTTTCGGCTGCGGGGGCGGCGATTTTAACGCAACTGCTAGGGGAGTGGAACAGGATCAACGAATCGATTCAGAGGATTTTGCAGGGCGAAAAGGGGAGGTAGGTTTATGAACTTACTTGAACGGTATTTGCAGGCCGTGGGACAGTATCTGCCAATAAAGAGCAAGGGGGACACGCTGGCGGAGTTGCGTGCGAATCTGCTGGCAGAGATTGAGGGTCGTGAAGAGGAGCTGGGACGCTCGCTGAATGAGGGTGAGGTCGCAGCTCTTCTAGCCAAACATGGAGCGCCGGCAGTTGTGGCAGCGCGATATCTGCCGCAGCAGTATTTGATTGGACCCGGGCTGTTTGCACTCTACTGGTTCACGTTGGTAAAGAGCCTTCCGCTGGTGCTGCTGGCGTATTGCGCGGCGCAGGGGGTGAGCTTTCTCTTTGGAAGCCAGACCCCGAGTTTCGAAGCGGCGATCGGCCACCTTCCGGGCGTTCTGTTTACGTTCTGGAGCGTGATGACTCTGGGTTTTGCCGTCTTTGAGTTTGCGCAGGCCCGGTACTTCACTGGTGTGAGATGGACACACAGGTTTGATCCGAAGGATCTGCCTGAACTGAACCGGGTAAAGGGACCGTCATTTGCAAATCGTGTTGCCGATTTTGTCGTGAACGGCCTGATGCTTTTGTGGGTGCTCGCGGTGCCGACGCATCCGTATCTGATCTTGGGGCCGGGCGGCACCGTGCATGGAATGCCCTTCGGACTGTCGCCCGAGTGGAGGATCTTTTACTGGCAGATTGTGGGTTTGCTTAGTGTGATGCTGGCATTGAAGTTCTGTATCGTGTTTGCGAGATCGATGAACTGGATTAAGGGTCTGGGATTGGTGACGCAGACGGTCTCGCTGCTTATTCTTGTGGTGATTGTGCAGGCCCGGACCTACTTTGTCTATGTACCGGGGCATGGACTGCCCAACGCGGAGACGCTGGCTTCGTTGAACTACACGGTGAGCCTCGGTTTCAAGGTCGCTCTGGCGATTGCGTCGATCAAGCTGGCGGTCGACCTCTGGCAGATGTTTGTCGGTCCGCGGTCAACACAAGGTGGCGTGGTGCGTGTGTTTTAAGTTCGCAAGCTCTTGGCCACCTACGACATTTCGAGTGGGAGGCCGAGAACTTCGCGCATCTCGGGGGAATAATGGCCGTCCCTCCAGGAAAAGGAAGTTTTGATTTGCGCTGGTTCAAGGTTTTCTGCCTTGCGAAGATCGGCATTCCCCAAAAATGCATCTCCCAGATTTGCGCCACCCAAAGATGCATGAGCAAGTTTGGCGCCGTTGAAGTTAGCGTTCTGAAGCTGCGCTGACCAGAGATTTGCGTGCTCCAGATTGGCCAGAAGAAATCTGCGCGGTGCAACTATGCTTTCCACGGGTTTGAGTTCCACAGGTTGGATCCGTGAAAGTTGGCACCGTTCAGGTTGGCATCTTTCAGGAAAGCACCTTCAAGATGGGTGAAGGATAGGTCAAGCCGGTGCTCGTGTCCGTCTCGTTTAGGGGAGACAGGTCGGCGACCGAGAACAGTGAGGACTGCTTGAATGTCAGTACGCGGCTTTCGGGGTTGGGGTGTGATGGGCTCCTTTCCGGCGGGCGTCACTGGCGCATTCTGGCAGACGTAGGCGGTGAGAACTTCCATAATGGTCCAGTGGTCGCGCAGTGAGTCGCGGGCGATACGTTCAAGGGCGTAGATCGCTCCGAGACGGACTTCGATGTTGGGCTTGTCGCCGTCGAGTTTTCCGAGTTGTTCGATGGCTTTCGTATAGCGGTCTGTGATGTGGCCCTGTTCGGCGATCTAGACGGTGGGGTCTCCGGCACGGCTGCGGCGCCAGGTGAGGTAGACGAGGAAGAGGCCGAAGATGCTGAGAACGATCTGCGTGAGAGTTTTGCGAAACTCGTTTTCGAGCTCGAGGACCTTGTCCGTGGTCAAGACTTCTAGGTAAGGCGCTGCTTGATGGCGCGGAACGACCCAAACGATCCACATAGCGAAGACGATCAGAATGACAACCGTGATCGATCAAATAAGAATGTGCGAGACAGTGCGATCGGGGTCCTTCATCCAGACGCTCAGTCTTTCAATCGGATTGCCGGAGGAATCGCTCATGATGGAGGGAGTCTAGCACTGTGGATTTGCGTTGGTAGCTCCGGCGGGGAGCAGTTTATCGTAGGCGTTTCTGAGGATCGCCGCGGAGGCTTCGAGGGCCTTCTGTTCGGCCTTATTGAGCTTGAGTTCGATGACTGATTCGATTCCGCCGCTGCCAACGATGCAGGGAGTACTGAGAGCGACATTGTGGAGGCCGTACTGGCCTGTCACGAGAGTGGAGACAACGAGGACAGAGCGCTCGTCGCGAAGGATGGCCTCGCAGATGCGTGTGACACAGGAGGCGATGGCGAAGCAGGTGTTTCCTTTGAGGAGTGCGACTGCCGGACCGGCATAGCGGACGGCGATGAGGAGTTCGTCGTGTGTGGGAAGCGCGCTGGCACCAGGATATTGAGTCAGCGGAATACCTGCGACCTGAGCGGAGCTCCAGACAGCTACGGAAGAGTCTCCATGTTCCCCGATGATGGCTGCATGGACAGAGCGCGGATCGATCTCGAGTTGCTCTCCGATGATATTACGGAGGCGTTCCGTATCGAGAAGGGTGCCGGAGCCGATGACTTTGCCTTGTGGCAAGCCGGACTCCTTCTGGACGATGTAAGTGAGGACGTCGACTGGGTTGGTCGCAATGACGATGACGCCGTCGAAGCCTTCGGCGAGGAGTTTCGTGACACAGGAACGGACGATTACGACATTGCCCGCCAGCATGTCGAGGCGTGATCCCTGGAATTTGCCTGGTATACCAACGGTAAGGATGACGATGGAGCAGGCTGCGGCGTCCTTGTAGGTTCCGGCGAAGATTTTGATGGGCGAACCGAGCGGAACGGCTTGCTGAAGGTCGAGTGCTTCGCCTTGGACGTGGTTTTCGGTGTCGCCGATAAGAACGATCTCGCGTGCGAGGCGGTTTTGGAGAATGGCGTATGCGCACGAGGTCCCGACGTGGCCGCAGCCGATGATAGCGATTCGGGTGTGAGTGGAGGGCATGACTTTCCTTTCGTTCCCGATGCCGTTCGATGGGATGGGGATTTAAAAATGATCCGCAAATAGTATGCATGTAGCGTTGCCATGCAGTGTGTGAGAGAACAAAAGAATGATTGGAGTGGATGAATTTACGGTTCGGCGGGCTTCGGTAGAAGATGCCATGACCATTGCCGCTCATCGACGAGCGATGTTTCTGGATATGGGGTCGGCTGGTGAAGAAGCTCTGGATGAGATGGCGGCGAGGTTTATTCCGTGGGTGAATCAGAAGCTTGCCGCAGAGGAGTATCTGGAGTGGTTTGCTGTGGCGGTAGATGGGAGCGTGGCGGCGGGTGTGGGGTTATGGCTGATCGAGTGGCCTCCGCATCATATTGGTGGGGCGCCGCGGCGCGGGTATCTGATGAACGTTTATACGGAGAAGAGATTTCGGCGACTGGGGCTGGCGGGGCATCTGATGGAGAGCGCTATGGATTGGTGCCGAAGCCACGGCATCGAGGTCATCGTCCTCCACGCGAGTAATAGGGCTCGGCCGTTGTATGAGGCGATGGGTTTTGCGGCTACGAACGAGATGCGAATGGTGTTGTAAGTCTCAGGCTGAGAAATTTTCTTCCAGGATCGGTTAGCTGCTCTTTTCGATAACGGCCTCTGGGCGCTGCGCGTAGTCGGACCATGAGCCGTCGTAGAGAGTGACGTCTTTCGCGCCGGCGAGCTTGAGAGCGAGGGAGACGACGGCGGCGGTGACGCCTGAGCCACAGGTCGTGGTGATCGGTCGATTGAGGTCTACCTTTTTTTCTGCGAAGAGATGTCGTAGTTTTTCAGGAGATTTGAGGCGGCCGTCTTCGATGAGGTCTGTGTAGGGAGTGCTGGTGGCTCCGGGCATGTGGCCTGAGGAGATGCCAGCGCGGGGCTCTGGAACCGCTCCGGTGAAACGACCGCTGGAGCGGGCATCAAGGATTTGAGCGCGTTGCCCGAGAAGCTGCTGGATCTGCGAGAAGTCTTTGACCGCGTTTTGATTGAGTTTCGTATGGAAGGTAGCGGAAGCGCGATGGACTTCGCCTGATTCTGTGGGAAGATTGGCGGCAAGCCAGGCTGTGAGGCCTCCATTGAGGATGTGAACGTTCTCGACGCCGAAGGTGTGGAACATCCACCACGCGCGAGGAGCGGAGAAGACACTTTGTTGCTCGTAGATGACGATGGTTGCGGTGTCGGTGATCCCGAGGGAGGACATGCTTTGCGAAAAGGCTTCAGCGGTGGGGAGCATGTGAGGAAGCGTCGTGTTGTGGTCGGAGTGTTCATTGATATCGAAGAAGATTGCGCCGGGGATGTGCTGGGCGTGGTAGCGGACGCTGGTGTCCACGGGCGGGTTAACGCCTACGGGCGGGAGAGTTGCATCGAGGATTACAGTATTGGGATCTTGCAGGCGGGCGGCCAGCCATGCGGGTTCGACGAAGGGATTCATATTCATTAGGTTAGCCGGAGATAATGCGATTGATCGTTACAAAATTCTTCAAAAAGTTCGGAGTCGTGCTTTGCGTGCTTTGAGTACCGATGGGCTGCGATTCGGCAGGGCGTGGATCTCCTGAATAAGCCGGCAGATGTTCGGCGTCATCATCAGGAGATAGCGAACTGGGTGTGGGCTGGGGTTCCAATAGGTGTGCGGGGTTCCGCGGCGGACGAAGACACTTGAGCCTGCAGGAACTTCGATTTCGACGTCGCCATTTCTGATTCGGAGGACGCCTTCGAGTACGTACCAGGCTTCGTCGTCGCTGTGAGGGGTGTGAAGCGGGGCGATGAGACGTGGAGGGCCGGGTGGTGCTTCCGGAGCTTTCCACTCGGCGATGACGAACGCACCTTCAGGTGGACCGATGACGTTCCCCGCAAGCGGTGATGCGGTCGTCGGTGATGGCATGAGCTCTTTTCCTCCAGCTATTGGCGAAGCTCGACCTCGGTTGCTCCCTGGCCGCCCTGATTGTGCGGTGGTTCCGTGACGGCGGTGACATGGGGATGCTTGCGGAGATAGTCGCGAAGGGTGCGGCGCAGAATTCCCATGCCAGTGCCATGAACGATGCGGACACGCGGGAGCCCGGCTAGAAAGGCTCGATCGAGGAAACGTTCGACTTCGTCATGCGCCTCATCGGCGGTGCGGCCGATGACGTTGATCTCAGAGGGGACATTTTCGGAGTCGCTGCTGGTGGTGGCGACAGTGATGCCACCGCGTTTGCGCGCGGCTTCGAGCGGGGAGACGACTTTGACAGATTCGACTTCGGCGATGTCTTCGATGGTGGCGCGCATCTTCATTGGGCCGATGGAGACTTCGAAGGTTTTGGAGTCGATCACGCGTTCGACTCGTGCCTGACGGCCGAGGGATTTTAGTTTGACGAGATCGCCTGGCTTCACGCCTTTAGGAATATGAGGCTGGGCGTGCGGATCGTTCTTATCGGCGCCGGTTGTGTGGGCGAGGACGGTGGAGTTGAACTGGCTGGCGAACTCGCGGCGGAGAGTGGCGATGCGGCGTTCGGATTCGCGCGCGATCTTTTGCGCTATGGTCTTGTCATCGATGGTTTTGACGGTCTCGCGAAGCTGGTAGGCGAAGTCTTCGATTAGGGAGTTGAGCTTGGTTTCGAGTTCTTTGGTCCGGGCTTTTTGTTCGGCTCGGCCTTCAACTTCGAGACGGGCCTTCTCGCGAGTGAGTTCGCGTTCGCGTTGCTGGAGCGTTTCGCGTTCGATGGAGGCTGCGGTGAGCTGGTCGTGGAGGCTGTCGAGGAAGGCTCCGATGTCTGAAGTTTGTGTGGTCATTTGCGCGCGTGCAGCGGCAACGATCTTGGGTTGGAGGCCAAGGCGTTGCGCTATGTTGAGGCCGGCAGAGGCTCCGGGAACGCCAAGGCGGAGTTCATAGGTTGGAGTGAGCGTGAGCTGGTCGAAGCCTACGGCGGCGTTCAGGACTCCAGAGTGGTCGGCGGCATAGACCTTGAGCGAGGTGATGTGCGTGGTGATGCAGGTCCAGGCGCGGAGGTCGAGGAAGTGCTGCGCAATGGCGACGGCCAGGGCTGCGCCTTCTTCGGGGTCAGTGGCGGAGCCGAGTTCGTCGAGGAGGACGAGGGAGTCAGGGCTGGCTTCGCGGGAGATGCGGTCGAGGTTGACGACGTGTGCCGAGAAGCTGGAGAGATTGCGCTCGATGGATTGGGCGTCGCCGATGTCGGCGTAGATGCTGGTGAAGAGCGGGAGCGCGGCTTGTTCGGCCGGTACCGGGATGCCGGATTGCGCCATGATTGCGAGAAGGCCGAGGGTCTTGAGCGAGACGGTTTTGCCGCCTGTGTTGGGGCCGCTGATGATGAGCTGGCGGGTTTCGGGCGGCAGGATGATGGTGAGTGGGACAGGAGTTCTGCGCGGTTCGTTCGTGCCTGCGGCCGCTGTGCGCATGCGGAGCTCGAGGAGTGGATGTCGTGCGGCAATGAGAGAGAGTTTCTCTGAAAAGGTTGGGCGGGAGCAGTTGAGATCATTTGCGAAGCGGGCTCGAGCGAAGTGGGATTCGACTTCGGCGAGAATGGCTGCGCCGAGGTGGATTGTTTCGGAGTTTTCGCCTAGCGCATGCGTCATCACGACGAGGATGCGGTGAATCTCGGATTGTTCTTCGTCGAGGAGGCGAACGAGTTCGTTGTTTTGCTCGATGGTGTCGAGAGGCTCGACGAAGACAGTCTGGCCGGAGGATGAGGAGCCGTGGATGACGCCGGGAACCTTGCGTTTGAACTCGGCTTTGACGGGGATGACGAAGCGATCGCCGCGGATGGTGATGAGATCGTCCTGGGTACTGCCGCCTTCGCTAAGTCCGCGAAGAGATTTTCGGAGGCTTTCTTCGATGGCGCGGTGTTGACGCTCCATGGCGCGGCGGATGCGGCGGAGCTCGGGTGAGGCGTCGTCGCTAAGGCTGCCGTCCGGTTCGATTTTGCCGCGCAGAAGACGAAGAAGTGGGGCGAGATCCCGATCGCGAAGGGACGCGGAGAGCTCGGCTATGGCGGACCAGTCGTATCGAGTGGTATTCGGGGGCGGGTTGAGAAGATTGCGCCATGCGGCGATACGTTCGACGACGGCTAGGAGGTCGAGAATCTCGGTGGATTCGAGTGCAGCGCCTTCGATGCGGGCTTTCTCAAGCAGGGCCGTGGGATCGAACAGGCCGTGGAACTCAAAGCTGCCGCCGCGAGTGAGCATGGTGCGGATCTCGGCGGTCCGCAGATGCTGCTGGTTGATCCAGCCGAGGTCGGCGGAGGGATCGAGTGCGAGAATCCACGCGCGGCCGAGAGGGGACTGGGTGCGGCTTGCAATGTGGTCCCTGAGGCGGGGCCATTCCAGCGAGACGGAGCTGGCTTCGCGCAGAGGCGAAGGGATAATCGGCGATAGTTCTGGTGTATTCACTGCATTTATCGTACCCTTCCCTCGCAGGGAACCACTTTCACGGAGTATGCGTAGAAGAGAGCGCAGGGCTTGGCGCAGAGTTGGACGCGTCAGGCTTTTGGAGGTGTGAGATGGTCTGTCAGGCTTGTGGAACTCCAATTACAACGGGGGTTCATTTCTGTTCCAGATGCGGCGCGCAGATTCCGCCGACTCAGCCGTCGTATGCGGCTTATCCTCCTCCTCCTTCGACAGCAATGATGTACGTGCCGCGCGTACAGCGTAATTTACAGACGCTGGGAGTGTTGTGGTGCCTGTTTGGCGTCTATCGCGTGGTGAGAGGACTGGTCGGCGTGGTCTTTCTGCGAGCATTTACGACGCATCGATTCGATGATTCGTGGATGTTTGGGGGTCGCTGGCATGGTCCGATGATGATGATGCCGGGTTGGATTGAAGCTCTGTGGCCCGTGGTGCTGGTGATGACGATTTTTGGAGCGGCACTTGCGTTGATTGCTGGCTTTGGTCTGTTGAACCGCAGGCCATGGGGCAGGGTTGTAGCGATAGTCGCCGCGATTCTCTCGCTACTGAGATTTCCATTCGGCACGGCGCTGGGAATCTACACGCTGTGGGTGCTGGCTTCCGGAGCTTCAGGTCTGGAGTATGACGCGATCGCGGACCGGCGATGAAGGCTGGCCGTAGACTGATTGTATGAACTTTCCTGTTACGCGTTTGCGGCGGCTACGCCTTACGGAAGCGATGCGATCACTGGTCCGCGAGACCCGGCTTGATCCTGGTGCACTGATCTATCCGCTGTTTCTTTGTCCCGGCGAGGGAGTGCGAAGAGAGATCGGCTCGATGCCTGGAGTGTTCAATCTATCCCTCGATGAAGCCGTGAAAGAGGCTGAGGCTTGTGCTTCGCTTGGCATTGGTGGATTGCTCCTGTTCGGATTGCCCTCTGAAAAAGACGAGCAAGCGTCGGGAGCTTGGGCTGAAGATGGAGTGGTGCAGACGGCGCTGGGTGTCTTAAAGAGGAATCGCAAGCTGGGTTCGCTGGTGATGATTGCGGATGTCTGTTTGTGTGAGTACACCTCGCATGGGCACTGCGGTGTCGTTGCACGGGATGGCGATCACTACGAGATCGAGAACGATTCGAGCGTTGCTCTAATTGCGAAGACTGCTGCTTCGCTTGCGAAGGCCGGCGCAGATGTCGTTGCTCCGTCGGACATGATGGATGGACGGGTAGCGGCGATTCGCGCTGCGCTGGATTCGGGTCGGCACGAGCAGATTCCGGTGATGAGTTATGCGTCGAAGTTTGCGAGTGCGTTTTATGGACCGTTTCGCGAGGCGGCGGATTCGGCTCCGCAGTTTGGTGACCGGAGAAGCTACCAGATGGATGGCGCGAACCTGCGAGAGGCGATGAGGGAGATCGAAGAGGATGTTGTCGAGGGTACGGATATGCTGCTGATGAAGCCGGCAATGCCCTATCTCGATGTGATTCGCGCAGCGCGGGAGCGCTTCGATCTCCCGATGGGGGCGTACCAGGTTTCGGGTGAGTATTCGATGCTGCATGCGGCGTTTCAGCGTGGTTGGCTGGAGCAGGAGAGGACGATGATGGAGTCGCTGCTTTCGATTCGCCGTGCGGGAGCGGACTTTATTGTGACTTACTTTGCCAAGGATGCGGCGAAGGTACTCGGATAAGCTCGAGGAAAAAGGCTGTCAGATGACGCGTATTGCAATCGTTGGAGTTGGAGCAATCGGAGGGGTGACGGCTGCATTGTTGCAACAGGCCGGTGGGCATGAACTCTTTCTTTGTACGCGACGGCCGATGGCTAGGCTTTCGGTTGAGACGCCTGAGGGCCTCGTCAGTGTGCAAGCGAATTTTCTGACTGACCCTGATGTAGCGCCTGTGGTGAATTGGGTTCTGGTAGCGACGAAGGCCTATGACGTGGCAGGAACGGCGAAGTGGCTGGAGAGGCTCTGTGCGGAAGGTGCACCGGTGGTTGTTTTGCAGAACGGTGTTGAGCATCGGGAGAGGTTTGTCCCGTATATGTCGATGGAAAAGATTCTGCCGGCGATGGTGGATTGTCCTGCGGAACGGCAGTCTCTCGATAAGGTGCGGCAGCGAGGAGTAATGCATTTGAGGGTTCCAGATAGTGCTCAGGGCCGAGACTTCGTTGAGTTGTTCGCAGGAACGTCCGCCGATGCTTCGGTTGTCGAGGATTTTCTAACCGTGGTTTGGCGCAAGCTGTGCTTCAACTCTGCTGGTGTGTTGTCGGCACTGGTAGCCCAGCCGGCGGGAGTGGTGCGCGATGAGGCCATGGGCGAGGTTGCGCTTGCGATTATTCGTGAGTGTGCTGCAGTAGCGCGAGCCGAGGGCGCCCATCTTGAAGACAATGTGGCAGAGATGGTGCTTGCAGCTCAGCGTGCGGCGCCTCCTGACTCGATCAATTCGATGCTGGCCGATCGGCAAGCAGGTCGGCCAGTGGAGATCGATGCGCGAAATGGCGTGATCGTGCGATTGGGACACAAGCATGGCATCGCGACACCAGCGAATCGCATGGCGGTCGCGCTGATGGAGACTATGGTCGCAGGGAGATAACCCATGTTTCGTCAGAGTTTTCGCTGACCTTGGACTTCTCCCGCAAAACACCAAATTTCATTGTCACGTCGAGGACGAACGCGGGTGCCGGCGAGCCGGGAATCGAAAAGGTACCTTCCGAATCGAATAAGATGGAAGAGTTGCTTCCCCAGACATGGAGTGTTCCCCTTGGCAGATACGATCTTTGATGTAGTCGTGATTGGCGGCGGCCCCGCCGGATATACCTGTGCGATCCGCGCATCGCAGTATGGCTTGAAGACGGCATTAATTGACGCGAATGAGCGTCTGGGTGGAACCTGCCTCCTGTGGGGATGCATTCCGACCAAGGCGATGCTGTTTACGGCCGAGCTATGGGATCACCTGAAGCATGCCGAGCGCTACGGAATCGACGGTGTGACACCGAAGCTAAACTGGAAGGGCGTTCTGGCTCGCAAGGATGATGTGATCACCCGGCACACCAAGGGTCTCGACTTCCTGATGAAAAAGAATAAGATCACTACTTTCAAGGGTTTTGGAAAGGTAGCGGGGGGCGAGAAAGATGGAGTGCTTACGGTTGACTTGAAGCTCTTCGATGGAAAGCACACGGCAGTGAAGGGGAAAAAGATCGTTCTGGCGACCGGCTCGGAAGCCCGTGTGCTGCCGGGATACAAGCCGGACGATACGATTCTGACAAACTACGAGATTTTGAAGATTGCGGAAGCGCCGAAGTCGCTGGTTGTGATCGGGTCGGGTGCGGTGGGTGTCGAGTTTGCGTCGATCTTCAAGAGCTTCGGCGCGGATGTGACGGTTCTTGAGGTGCTGCCTCGCGTGGTGCCGGTGGAGGATGAGGAGATCTCGAAGGAATTGCTGCGGCAGTACAAGAAGCGCGGGATCGATGTATTCCTGTCGATCCAGGACACGAAGATTGAGAAGAATAAGGACGGCGCGCTGGTCACGTGGATTGATTCGAATGGAAACAAGCAGTCGAAGCAGGCGGAAAAGGTTCTGATGGCTGTTGGGCGTGCGCCACGGACCGAGGGGATTGGACTTGAGACGACGAAGATCAAGCCGGATCGCGGCTTCGTGATGACGAACGAGTGGATGGAGACGGCTGAGCCGGGAATCTATGCGATTGGCGATATCGTTGGTGGACTGCCACAGTTGGCGCACGTCGGTGCGATGGCGGGGCTTGTGGTTGCGGCAAAGCTTGCCGGCAAGTATGCCAAGCCGGTGAATCGCGCGCGGATTCCGGGTTGCACTTATACCGATCCGCAGATTGCTAGCGTCGGATTGACGGAGGCTCAGGCGAAGGAGAAGGGCTACAACGTCAAGGTAGGTAAGTTCCCGTTTGTCGGCAACTCGAAGGCGACGATTGTTGATGCGCATGACGGCTTTGTGAAGGTCGTAGCGGATGCAAAGTACGGCGAGATTCTCGGCGTGCACATCATCGGACCGTACGCTACGGAGATTATTGCCGAGGCGGTTACCGCGATCGAGCTTGAGGCGACGGTCGAAGAGATGATGTTCACGATTCATGCACATCCGACAGTGGCCGAGGCGCTGCTGGATGGGTTCTCGAGCGTTGAGGGAATGCCGATTAACGTCTGAGCTGCAACTTTTGTCCATGCATATCAATCTTCTCCATCTCGGTCGAATCTCATACGCGGAAGCGATGGCGATTCAGCAACAAATCGTCTCGGCGCGGAAACGAGACCTGATCAGCGATACGCTTCTGTTGCTGGAGCATCCGCCGGTGCTGACGCTTGGGCGCAATTCACATCGTTCGAATGTGCTTTTGAGTGATGAGTTGCTTGCGCGGCGTGGGGTTGAACTGCATGAAGTCAATCGGGGTGGCGATGTGACTTACCACGGTCCAGGGCAACTGGTTGGATATCCCATTGTCGATTTGCGTGGTGATCTGCCCGGGAAAAAGGGGCCTTATCTCGGCCCGGTCGATTATGTTCGGATGCTGGAAGAGGCGTTGATCCGTACATGTGCTGATTTCGGCGTGATGGCGCAACGCATCTGCAAACTTGCCGGCGTTTGGACGATGGCCGGAGGTAGTATCCGCGAGAAAAAAGTCGCCGCTGTCGGCGTCCACGTCTCGCAAGGAGTGACATCGCACGGCTTCGCGCTCAATGTCACAACCGATCTTCGGGACTTTGGCTGGATCGTTCCGTGCGGCATAACGGATCGAGGGGTTACCAGCCTAGAGCTGGAGGCTGACTCTGAGCATCAGCCGACGATGGAGTCGGCCTTACACTCGGCTGCACGCAACTTCGGCAGAGTCTTCGAGCGGCAGATTTTGTGGTGCGAATCGCTCGATCAGTTACTTGCCGTCCGAGCTTAAGGGACGCAGACAGCCGATCTGTTCGCTAACCGCACCGTTGGGCGAACAACTGCGCAACCGCCTATAATCCCATAGGGTATCCTTCGCGGCGCACCCCGGCAGGATAAGCCGATTTCCGCCGCCCGCATCTGTAAAACAGGGAGAAGAAAAGCTCATGCCGACCGACGTAGTCATGCCCCAGATGGGCGAATCCATCACTGAAGGCACCATTACCAAGTGGCTCAAGAAGCCCGGCGACACGGTGCAGCGCGACGAGCCGCTCTTTGAGATCTCCACGGATAAAGTCGATGCCGAAATTCCCTCCCCTGCCGCTGGCACGCTCAAAGAGATCAAGATCGCCGAAGGGGCTACGGTTCAAATCAATACTGTGGTTGCAGTTATCGACGGTGCAGGTACGAGTTCGGCAGCCGCTGCGCCTTCTCCCGCGAAAACTGAATCCGCCGCTGCACCTGCGGCCGACAGCGTAACTCCTGCTGCAGTTGATGAGCCTGCGGCTACGCAAGGAAATCCGGCTGAGGCTGAGTCGGCTGCCGCGGGCACGAAGCTTGAGGATGGCGGAGGCACGGATGTGCTGATGCCGCAGATGGGAGAGTCCATCACGGAAGGCACGATTACGAAGTGGCTCAAGAAAGTTGGCGATACCGTGCAGCGTGATGAGCCGATCTTTGAGATTTCGACCGACAAGGTAGATGCGGAGATTCCATCGCCGGTGGCAGGTGTGCTGTCGGAGATCAAGATTCCTGAAGGCGCGACCGTTTCCATCAACACGGTTGTTGCGATTATTGGCGGCGCTGCCGGAAAACCAGCTGCCACGACCGCACCGAAGCCTCCCGCGGCTGCGCCTGCACCTGCCGCACCTGTTGCTGCAGCTCCCACTGTTGCTGCTTCGGAGGTCGAGCGTGTCCGATCCTCACCGCTGGTTCGCAAGATTGCGAAGGACAACAATGTCGATTTGACCCAAGTCCCCGGTACTGGCGCGTCGGGCCGTATTACGAAGTCGGATATTGTGAGCCATCTGGAGGGCGGCGCGAAACCCGCGGCCGCGACGCCTGTTTCTGCACCGGCAACACCGCCCCCTACGGCGCCTAAGCCTGCCGCTCCGGCTCCCGCCCAGCCGACACCCGGAGAGTTGGTTCCGATGTCGAAGATGCGTTCCATCATTGCGCAGCGCATGGTCGAGTCAAAGCGCACCAGCCCGCATGTCCACACAGTCTTCAAAGTGGATATGACGCGCATCGTCAAGCTCCGCGAGAAAGAGAAGACGAAGTACGAGCAGCGCAATGGCGTCAAGCTGACCTACATGCCCTTCATTACTCGCGCTGCCATTGCCGCGCTGCGAAAGCATCCTATAGTGAACGGCTCGGTCGAAGGCGATGCGATTCGCTACAACAAGAACATTAACGTGGGGATCGCGGTTGCGCTTGAGTGGGGGTTGATTGTGCCTGTGATCAAGCAGGCAGAGGAGAAGAACTTCCTCGGGATCGCGCGCGCCATCTCCGATGTCGCCGAGCGTGCCCGCAACAAGAAGCTCGCTCCGGATGAGATCTCGGGTGGAACATTCACGCTGACCAACTCAGGCATCTTCGGCGAACAATTCGGCATGCCGATTATTAACCAGCCTCAGAGTGCGATTCTTGGGATCGGCGGTTTGAATAAAGAGCCTGAAGTTCTTACGGATAAAGATGGGAACGATTCGATTGCGATCCGGTCGATTCAGCGCTTTACCCTTGGCTTCGATCACCGAATTGTTGACGGCGCGGACGCAGGCAAGTTCATGAGCGACTTCAAGGCATACCTCGAGAACTGGTCGGAAGATATCGGATAGTTCTGTTCTGTGAAACGAAAGAACGCGGCACTCTCTCATTGAAATGCCGCGTTTTTTGTTTTCTAAGCTGAGCCAGCTTTCTAAAGGGCGGTCTTCGCGCGAAGCACCAGTTCCACGGCTTCATCCGGAGTCGTTCCGACAGCGGAGAGATGGCCCATCTTTCGTCCCTTGCGAGGCTTGTGCTTCTCATAGAGATGGAGCCTGACCCCAGGCACCGCAAGCGCTTTATC
This sequence comes from Edaphobacter sp., assembly GCA_035570955.1. Taxonomy (GTDB): domain Bacteria; phylum Acidobacteriota; class Terriglobia; order Terriglobales; family Acidobacteriaceae; genus Edaphobacter. The sequence continues at coordinate 147,114 of DATMKY010000109.1, forward strand.
GAATTGTGGTTCCTTCGCAGAGCCGTCGGGATTGAGCCACAGATCACCCAACAGATTCGCAATCGCCGCGGGCTTTACGACGTCGACATCACCTAGCGGAAGATCGCAAACTGCTCGTACCAACTGCTCAAACTGACCTGTAATACATGCGCGGACGCTGGCGTGATAGCTGTTGTGTGGGCGCGGCGCCAGCTCATTGACGAGAAGCTTTCCGTCCGTTGTACAGAACATCTCGACGGCGAGTACGCCTTCCAGTTGAAAGGTATCAGCGATTGCTTCGGCGATTCCTCTAGCTTCGGTTTCCATGGTGGTTGGAATTGGGGCAGGAATGACGCTCCATGCGAGAATCTGACTTTCGTGGTGATTCCATGCTGGTGGGTAGACCTTTACTTCACCATTCGGCGAGCGCGCGACGAGTACAGAGATTTCTCGCTCAAGATCGACAGCCCTTTCCGCTACACCGGATCGCTCGCCCAGTGCCGCCCATGCACCACGAATCTCATCGTCAAAAGGTGCCTCGGGATTGAACCCGACCTTACCTTGTCCCCGTCCGTCATAGCCGCCAGTGGCGCTCTTACAAAAACATTTGCCACCCAAAGCAGCTACTGCTTCGCGGAGCTGATCGAGTGATCGCACTGCGCGATAGTCGCCGACTGGAAACCCATTCTTTCGCAACCAATCCTTCTGCTCGATTCTGTCCTGAATGATGGCAAGCATTGCTCCGCCGGGCCGTACGGGAGCATAACTCGCCGCCGCCTCCATGCTGGCGGGAGAGATCTGCTCGATCTCGAGTGTGACTACATCGCAACCCCGAGCGAGATTAGCGGCTTCTCGCGAGTCATCCCAGCCGGCCTCGATACAACCATCAACCACGAATCGCGCCGGACAAGCCGGATCGGGATCAAGTACAAGGATGCGATAACCCATGCCTCGCGCGGCCATCGCAGTCATCCTTCCAAGTTGCCCGCCACCGAAGATTCCAATCGTCGAGCCGGGCAGGATTGGGTTCGCTCTCGAAGAAGCAGGATTCACGAGCCAACCTCATCTTCGCTGAGCACCTGGCCTAGCACCTCGTCGCGCCGCGCAGCACGCCACAGTCCCAATTTCTTCTGAAGTGCAGCATCCATGGTCGCGAGGATGGAAATTGCAAGTAGACCCGCGTTCATCGCTCCCGATGCCCCGATTGCAAGTGTTCCAACAGGAACCCCCCTCGGCATCTGCACGATACTCAGCAGCGAATCCAACCCCTGCAATGATGTCGCGGCAATCGGAACACCCAGCACAGGAACGACTGTCTTTGCGGCAATCATGCCGGGGAGATGCGCCGCTCCGCCTGCTCCCGCAATAATCACTCGCAACCCACGACCAACGGCAGAATCGGCATATTCAAACAGTAGATCGGGTGTGCGGTGCGCCGAGACGACTCGTACCTCGTGATGGACGCCGAACTCCTGGAGCACCTCGACGGCCGCGCGCATTACCGCATAATCATTGCGGCTTCCCATTACAACACCCACCAAAACTCTATCCGACGATGCGGCGTCCATGGCCCGATTATACGGTTCTCGTCCGTCAACACCGAGCCTTCCTGCCGGTTATTGTTTTGCCCACATACTCACGTTGAGGCATAGGACTACCCTGTCGATCAGCGTACTGACGCCTCAGTAAATTTGTCGGTGTCTGCGATATGCTTCATCGTCACAGCATCGGCGATATCGATTGCTGCACCGACAGTCTCGACCGCGCTTCCTTCTTCTGCTCCCGAGTTTTCGCCTTTTTGGAACTCTAAGACCAACCGACCTCCAACTGCGGCGACGTCGGCAAGTCGGCCGACGACCTACGACCCGCGTCAATCTGATGGAGGGGATGCTGAAGCAAAAGAACGAATATAGCTGGCATCCAAATTGGCTCAAACTCAACTCGTGAGTGATACCCTGACCACGATGAACCTCCGCATCGCTGCCATCCGTTCCGGCTCCGAGCCCGTACGCCAGCTATCCACCGGCTCCTTCCAACGCTGGCTCGAAACTCCTCTCGCCTGCCCAAAGTGCGATGTCACCTACAATCTCGCCGTCGACTGGGATCAATCCAACGACCGATGGTTCGCTGAGACATCCCGCCCACTCATTACTCTTCTAAAAAAAGCAATTCACATGGGTCACAGCACCGACCATCGCGTCACCCACTTTGAAACCGAAGGCGTCATCGTCGAAAGCGTCGTCTCCCCAGCGCTTGATCGCTAACTCGCAAGATCTCACACCACGATTACGTTGCATCCCGATGCGGATCGAGCTTCGCCATAGGATTCGGCGCCTGTTTATCACTCAGTACGTGCCGCCGCACCGAGGCATACTCCCCAAAGCTCAACGCGTCCACCGGCCTATCAACCAAAAGTAAAAAAGGTCTTCCCAACGGTCCACACCAGCGCTCCCCCGCTCTTTCAGGGGGATGCGCATCCGGGGATAAGACTCTAAGCGACCGCCAGCTCAGGCTGAGCTTCCTTAACCGCTTGGACAGGCTTCTTCCAATCGCCGAGCGATCGGCTCAGCAGCGACGCTGCGCAACCCTCGCCGCAAAGAACCACAATGTCACCGCTCAGCGCTAGGTTCCAGTCCCATGGCATGAAAGTAATTCCATCCGGGGTAACCTTCGCTAGAACCCAGTGGTTGCTGGTCTTCTTCTGTAGTCCGCAAAGGCAAGTAAACAAAGTTGTTGCTGCCATAGTCCTCCTCCTTTCTGCATTCTCGATGCCCAAAATGTATGTGCTACGTTTTGCATAATTGCAAGCACTATGCCATACCATGTGACAATCCCCTAAATCCTGCATCACCTAGTGTTATCAGGCACCTATCCCTCATTCAACTGGCAAAACGCACAAGGTTACTCTGCTAAAGTTCCCGAAAAAGGGAAAACTCTTTCCACTTTCTCTAGCTCAACGATGCCAGGAGGGAACAAATCCCTCCACATGCCAAAACCACCACCCAAGGAGCCCATCGCAACACAGTCAAAGCCACAAATCCGCCCAGCACAAATAGAAAATCCACTGGCCTGTGCACCGCCTTCGCCCATAGAGTTCCACAAAGCGCCGCCGCAAGCACTCCCACAACGCCCGCATTAATTCCTCGCAGCACCGCTGCAACACCAACTTGTGAACGCAGCGAGCTCCAGAACGGCAGTACCGCCGTCATGAGCAGCAACCCAGGCGAAAAGATTCCTACCAACGCCACCAACCCATACAAAAGCGGATGCGCATTGGGCTGAACGACCGCCCCTGAATAAGCTGCAAATGAAAACAGCGGTCCGGGCAACGCCTGCGCCGCTCCATACCCCGAGACAAACGCATCCTCCGAAACCCATCCCTTCGCCACCACCAGGTTCTCCAGCATTGGCAACACCACGTGGCCGCCGCCGAATACCATCGACCCTGCCTGAAAGAAACTCGCAGACAGACTCGGCAGCCCCAACTCCTTCGAACGCAGAAGAATCGAAGCAACCAGAAGCATGACAAAAGTCGCTGCGGCAAAAATTCCCGACCGTCGTGACCCCACTTCCGCAACAGTCTCATCAGTCGCAGGCTTAACCTTCCGCAGAAATAAAAACCCTCCCACCCCGCTCAACACTGCCACCAGCAGCGTCGAAATATTCGGCGGAGCATACAGCACCACAGCAGCCGCGATCATCGCGAAGACCAGTCGCACTCGATCCGGAGCCAGCGTCCGTTGCATGCTCAAAACTGCAGTAGCTACGACCGCGACGGCCACCAACTGCAACCCATGCAGAAACGCCACTCCCACCATCCCACGAAAAAGCTTATGCCCAAACGCAAAGCCGATCATCAGCGCCGCAGAAGGCGCAGTGAATCCAACCCACGCAGCCAGCCCACCAAAAACTCCCGCTCGCAGCGTCCCAATCGCGAATCCAACTTGGCTGCTCGCCGGCCCTGGCAACGACTGTGCCACCGCAATCAACTCGGCCAGCGTTTCGGCCGTTAACCATTCACGGCGCCGCACAAACTCCTCTTCGAAGTATCCAAGATGCGCGACCGGCCCGCCAAACGAAGTGCACCCCAGCCGCAGAAACACCCAAAAGACCTCAGCCATCCTATGCACGCCCATCCCGCGTACCGAACCCGTCATCCTTACCCACCCGCAAATCCATTCCTACACATAATCAAACAACGCCATAAACCCGTAGTCCATATGTAACTGCTGATGGCAATGAAAGAGCGTTAACCCCGGGTTATCTGCAACAAAATCGACATCCACCTCACCATACCCAGGCACCATCACCACATCTTTCATCACGCCGCTAGTCGTCTGCCCTGCAAATCGCGTTATCTCAAACGTGTGCCGGTGCAAATGAATCGGGTGAATGTCATCACTCTCATTCCTCATCCGCAGTCTGTATCGTCGTCCCTTCTGCAGATGCAGCATGATTGGTGCCATCATCTCAGTCGAAGGATAAGCAGCACCATTAATCGTCCACTGATTAAACCCATCCAGCACTGCATTCTTCTTTTCAAACACCATCTCGAAACTCTCGTTAGGCTCTATTGCCTTCGCCTCGTTCATGCCGAAATGCGCGTAATTCCATCGAGACTCGAACGGCTTTACCCAAACCGCCTTTCCCGTCGCGCCTGCATACTCCACCACGATTCCCATCCCATGCGCCCGGTCGTCATCATCCAGATCTCCCATAATCCAAATCCCTGGATGATTCATCTCCACGACCGCTGAAACTCGCTCCGCGGTCCCCATCCACAACACAGGTACCCTCACGGGCTTCGGCACCGGATTCCCATCCATTGCCACAATCGTAAAGCTGTGCCCTGGCAGCGCCAGGCTCCGGATCTCGCCCGCGCTTCCATTCAACACATGAAACAACACCCGCTCCCCGCGCTTCACTCGGACAGGCTCGCCATGCCCCAGCATCTTTCCGTTGATCGTGAACGAACCATATCCGACCTCGTACCCATGCTTCGCTCCCGCAGCCAGTGAAGCCTTCATCGCCTTCTCGCCGCGTTCTTTCAACTGCCCAACTTCAGCACTCTTCGGAAAAATATCCTGGGCCATATCCCCGCCCTGGCTAAATGTCGGCTCAAACTCCTTGAGCGCGAGAAACACCTCGCGGTCATAAGCACCTGCATCATTTCTCGGTTCGATATAGAGTGGCCCCACCAGCCCTCCATACTGTCCCGCGCTCAAATCCGTCAGCGCCCGCATATGCGTATGATAAAAACGAAACCCCGCAGGCCCGGGAGTGAACTCAATTCGTCTTCTCCCATGGGCCGGAATAAACGGCGATCCCTCCTCTCCCGCACCATCTACCTCGGACGGTATCTTCTGCCCGTGCCAATGCAGTTGTTGTGGCGAATCCGTCTCGTTCCGCACCTCTACACTCACACGCTGCCCCTCGTGCAGCCGAAGCAACGGCCCAGGAAACTGCCCGTTGTAAGTAGTAAGAGAAAGTATTCGCTTCGAAGCAATCTCGACTGGCGTTGTTGCTATCGCCAGCTGGTAATCCGATTGCGTCTCGGCCTGGCCCAAACCAATCTCATCCGCTCCCAACAAACGTGCCGAAGACAAGGCCTCACCGACGGTACAAGCCCCAGCTGCGCGAAGAAATCCTCTGCGTGAAATCCGCGAACAAATCATCGCGGCCTCTCAATCCAGTCGAATCACAACCTTAGTCCGGCGATAACTCACAGACAATCTTCAATACGTCTCGAATCATAAACCTTCTGTAGCCGACGTATTCTACTGTGGCGAAGCATTCGCAAAAAACGAGAACCAAAAAACTCAGGAGAACCATGCCCCCACTCCAACTCGATCCTGCAAAAACCGCCCTGGTCATCATCGATCTCCAGAACGGCATCGTAGGCCGCCCCGTCGTCCCGCACACCGCCGCCGAAATCGTCGGGCGCTCGGCACGCCTCGCTCAAGCGTTCCGCGAAAAAGGTTCTCCTGTCGTCTACGTGCGCGTGGACCTCGCCGATCTCCTCCACCTTCCGGCCGACGAGTGCTTCCGCTCTCCTTCCGATCCGCTACCACCCGTCACCGCATCCGAGTTAGTCCCCGAAGCAGGCTTCCAGCCTGGGGATATCCTCATCACCAAGCGTCACTGGGGAGCCTTCGCCGACACCGGCCTCGAGCAGACCCTCAAACAGCGCGGCATCGACACCGTCGTCCTCACAGGCATCTCCTCCAACATCGGCGTCGAATCCACCGCACGCCAAGGCACAGGCCTTGGCTTGGCCTTCGTCATCGTAGAAGACGCATGTGGCACCACAGACGAAGAAAGCCACCGACATGTCTTCGAAAAAACCTTCCCCCGCCTTGCCCGCGTCCGCAAAACTGAAGAAGTCCTTGCTGCGCTCTAAAAATTGGAAGATCCCAACGTCCGGGGCGCTGGTCGTAAAATCTGAAAACGACATTGGTGCGGCGATGAAAATAGAGTTGCTGCGATTCAACGGTGCTCAGGAACGCGATCCTCGCATCGATTCATGGATGGAGCAACACGGGAGTGAATTGGGAGCCATTGCGCGTGACTGGTTTGAAGTGATGCGAAGGTGCGGGGACGAAGTCCGCGAACTCTTGCATGATGGTTATCCTGTTGCGTGTATGGGCGATGTGCCCTTCGGCTATGTCAATGTATTTAGGTCCCACGTCAACGTTGGGTTCTTTCAAGGCGCAACGCTTCCGGATCCGGCCCGCTTGTTGCAAGGCGCCGGCAAATTCATGCGCCACGTGAAGCTGAGACCGGGAACGGCTACAGACGCCGCCTCTCTCGCCCGACTCATCGAGACGGCCTACTTGGATATAAAGGCACGTGTTGAAAACGGCTAGTTCGGAGAGGCGCGCTGACAGGTCGTTCACATGAAATCAGCCAAGCGTATACTCGCACGCAACCAGGATTGTTCACTGCGGAAGGAGGCAACGTGAATTCACCTTCAGGAGTGTCCATGACCGGACGATTGCCAACCCTCGCCGCGCTACTTGTATTTTGCGCATGCGTGCCATACGCGCCCATGGCACAGGAACATCCTGCGCATGAATGGGGTTACAGTGGCAAGGAAGGCCCTGCCCACTGGGGCGAACTAGAACCCGAATTTGCCACATGCAAAACCGGCCATCAACAGTCCCCCATCAATATTGTCGGTGCTCGGACCTCTGATCTGCCTGCAATTCAGTTCGATTACAAACCCACTGCGCTCCACATCATCAATAATGGCCACTCGATTCAAATTAACTATGCCCCCGGCAGTTTTATCAGAATCGGTGACAAGCATTACGAACTGAAACAATTCCATTTCCACCATCCCAGCGAGGAGACAATCAAAGGCAAACACTTCCCCATGGAGCTTCACCTAGTGCACTCTGATGCGGCGGGGAATTTGGCCGTGCTATCCGTGCTGTTGGAAGAGGGTTCTGCAAATCCGCTCGTTGAAACGCTGTGGGCGCGAGCGCCGAAGACGGCTGGGCCGGAGAAGGCCGATGATAACCTCCAAATTAATGCTGCAGACTTGTTGCCTGCTAACCATAGCTATTTCACCTTCACTGGTTCGTTGACGACTCCACCGTGCACCGAAGGCGTCCGTTGGTTCGTACTCGAGACGCCAGTAACGATTTCAGACGAGCAAGTGGCTGCGTTTGCCAAAATCTATCCATACGATGAGCGGCCAACTCAGGCCCTGAACGGCCGCACGGTCCTTGCAAGTAAGTGAATGGCGCTCGCCGGGCCACATCTTGCTAAACTTGTAGAGAATGCTCTCTAAGCTCTACGCGAAGTGGATGTACGCCTGGGAAACTGCGCTCACCACACGCGACACCAACCGAATCGTTCGCCCCCTCGAGTGGGGTTTCGACTGGCTCAAAGACTTCTCCCCCATCGCGCTCGAAGCCGCCCAGCACCTTAGCGATTACGACCGCATGATTGCAGTCAACGCCGATATCGTCGCCCGCGCGGACGAGTTCTTCGGCTATACGATCCCCACCGACTTCCGGCTCGAGCGCCGCCACCCACAGCTCTTTCCCACCAACGTCCGCCCCGAAACCCTCGAAGAAGACGCCGAGCTCCGCCGCCAGGCCGAGACCGGCGAACTCGAACCAGCCGAGTTCCTTCGTTTCACCTCACCCATCCGCACCCGCTATCCCGAAAACGATCAGGTCAACGCCCGCTGGTATCCCGCGCATCCGGAAACGCAAAAGAGGAAACGCAAACAGGCCATGATCGTCATGCCTCAGTGGAATGCCGACGCCTTCTCACACAACGCTCTCTGCACCCTCTTCAATAACTTCGGCATCTCCGCTCTCCGTCTCTCCAAGCCTTACCACGACGTCCGGCGCCCCGCAGAGCTCGAGCGTTCCGACTACGCCGTCAGCTCCAATGTGGGCCGCACCACTGAAGCTTGCCGTCAGGCCGTAGTCGACATCCGAAGCTGCATCGACTGGCTCGAACAGCAAGGCTACGAGCAATTTGGAGTCCTCGGCACATCCCTCGGCAGTTGCTATGCCTTCATTGCCGCGGCCTTCGACGCGCGCCTCCAGGTCTGCGCCTTCAACCACGCGTCCACGTGGTTCGGCGACGTCGTCTGGACCGGCCAGAGCACACGTCACATTCGCGCCTCCTTCGAGCAAGCCGGCTTAACCCAGGATCAAGTCCGCGAGATCTTCTCGATTGTCAGTCCCATGTCCTACATGGAACGGTTCGCGGCGAAATACCCCGAGAAACCGCGCCGATCACTCGTCATCCACGCGACCTACGACCTGACCTTCCCCCTCGACTACTCCTTCGACGTCCACAAGAACTTCGACGCCCTCAAGATCGACTATGACTCCAAAATTCTCCCCTGCGGCCACTACACCACCGGCGAGTTTCCCTTCAAATACCTCGACGGCTGGTACCTCGGCTACTTCATCTACAAAGAATTCAAACGCCTCGCCTCTCAATCCGCTACAACCACCGCCTCGAACAAAAAGCCGTGACATAAAATAACCACATGCCCATCGACTTAAATACGCCGCTGGCGACCTCTGACCCCGATATCGCTCAACAGATTGAAAACGAAGTAAAACGCCAGCACGAAGGTCTCGAGATGATCGCCTCCGAGAACTTCGTCAGCCGCGCCGTCCTCGAAGCCGCAGGCACCGTCTTCACCAATAAATACGCCGAAGGCTACCCGGGCAAACGCTACTACGGCGGCTGCGAGTACGCCGATGTAGTTGAAAACATCGCACGCGACCGCGCCAAACGCCTCTTCAACGCCGACCACGTCAACGTCCAGCCGCACTCCGGCTCGCAGGCCAACGCCGCCGCGTACATGACTCTCCTCAACCCAGGCGATACTATCCTGGGCCTCGATCTCGCGCATGGCGGGCACCTTACTCACGGCCACAAATTAAACTTCTCTGGCAAGCTCTACCGCATCGTTGGCTATCAGGTCCGTAAAGACACTGAAACCATCGACTACGACGAGTTGGAAGCCACCGCACTGCGCGAAAAACCCAAAGTCATCGTAGGCGGAGGCAGCGCCTACCCACGCCAGTTCGACTTTCCCCGCATGCGCGCCATCGCCGACAAAGTCGGAGCCTACTTCATGGTCGACATGGCCCACTTCGCAGGCCTCGTTGCGGGTGGAGTTCATCCATCTCCAGTCCCCCACGCGCATGTCGTCACAACGACAACTCACAAAACTCTTCGCGGCCCCCGCAGCGGTCTCATCCTCTGCGGTCAAGAGTTCGCCACAGGTATCGATCGCAGCGTCTTCCCCGGCCAGCAGGGCGGTCCACTCATGCATATCGTCGCCGCGAAAGCCGTCGCCTTCCGCGAAGCCCTTCAACCCGAGTTCGCTGTCTACGCGAAACAGGTTGTGATCAATGCCAAAGTTCTCGCCGAAGCCATCGCCGCCGAAGGCTACCGCATCATCTCCGGTGGCACCGATACTCACGTCATGCTCATCGACGTCTTCCAAAAAGGAATGCTTGGTTCCGAAGCCGAAAACGCGCTCGGCGAAGCAGGAATCACCGTCAACAAAAATGCGATTCCCTACGACACCAACCCGCCGATGAAGCCGAGCGGCATCCGCATCGGTACCCCAGCACTCACGACCCGCGGCATGAAAGAGCCTGAGATGCGAATCATTGCTGCATGGATCGCCGAGGCCCTCGAGCATCGCAGCAATCCTGCAACACTACGGCAGATTCGCGGCCAGGTTCACGAACTCGCCAACAAGTTCCCGCTTTACGGCTGGTTGCGCAAGGAATAAGCTTTCGGCGAAGACCAATCTCTGTTTTTCGACGAAGGAATCTGCATGGCGATGGCAATAATGACATGGCTGCTTGCCATTCCCCTACTCGGTGTTGTGACGGGAATGCGCTCGATGACCGCCATGGCTGTTCTTTGCTGGTTCGCCTACAGAGGTGATCTGTCGCTCGACGATACTTGGGCCTCCTGGGCTGCAAAACTCGTCACTGCCATCATCTTCACCGTCCTCGCTCTGGCAGAACTCGTCGCCGACAAACTGCCAAAGACACCCAACCGCACCGCACCCGGACCCCTCATTGTCCGGATCATCATGGGTGGCCTCGTCGGCTCAATTGTTGCTGCAGGCCTCAACGGCTCAGAAGTCGAAGGGGTCATTCTTGGCGTAGGTGGCGCCTTGATTGGAGCCTTTGGTGGCTTTCTCATCCGTCGTGAAATTGTTCTTCGGCTAGGTTCAAAGGACTGGCCCGTCGCCCTGGTTGAAGACGCAAGCGCCATCATCTGCGCCATCCTGTCAATGGGAGTAGTCACCGGCTGAGGTTCCGGCAAGATCTCCAAATTTCGAAATATGCCCCAAATCCACCTAAATGGCGTAGGATTTCCGGTACTGGGAGCCTCCATTCTGCGTCAAACGAACAGAGGGGGCACACAGGCAGAGGGCACCCCGGGTTGGCGCACTCGGAAAGATGCACGGAGGCGGCTATGACCAAAAGCATCATGCGAATTGTTTTGACGATTCTGATGTATACGGGCGTCGCGCTCTTCCTCTATCCCTACTTCACTGGTCGTATCATGAGTGGTGTTGGCCTCATGATCATAGGGATCGTCTGCACGGTCGTCTGCGGCTTTCTTCGCTGCTATCTCACGGAAGGTGACTGCGCCCGCATTCCTCATCACAGCCGCGACTGGTAGTTCTGCACAAAGGCCCGCAGGGTTGCCCGCAATACCACGATTTTTTTGATTCTATAGGGACGAAGCGCCGCGTCCTTTTCGCATCTCACCATCCAGATTCTGAGAAGAGGATGCCGCCCTATGCTTACGCCTGTCCTAATTAGTGTCATCGTCACCCTGATCGTAGTGGGTTTGCTGCTCTATCTCATCGGCCTGATTCCAATGGACGGCACGATTAAACAGATCATCCGCATCGTGGTGATCATCGCGGTCATTATCTGGCTGCTGCAGACATTCGGACTGCTTGGTTCGCTGGGTCTCCATCGCTAGGGAAGAGTACGCGATAGTCTTAGACCGTTGGCGCAGGAGCAACGGATTTCAACCAGCCTTCCATAACCTGGTGATCTACCACTCCCGCCTGCTGCTTCACCAGCTTGCCCCCTGAGAAGATGGCGAAATTCGGTATGCCGCGAACACCATATCGGGCGGCAAGCTGCTGATTGCTATCCGTATCGACCTTTAGCACGACTGCCTGCCCCGCCAGATTCTTTGCCGTGCGTGCGACCTCTGGAGCCGCCGCCCGGCAAGGACCGCACCAGTCCGCCCAGAAGTCCACCAGAACAGGAACTCGCGACCTCTGAATAATCTCGTCAAAAAGCTCCGTGTTAACCGCAAGTGGCTCATCCAGCGGAGGCAGCGGTGTCTTGCACGCTCCGCATCGTCCCGTATCCGCCAGGTGATTCGCAGCTAGGCGGTTCTTCTGGCCACAGTTCTTGCAGACTCGAATCGCAGGCATCTTTTTACTCCCACAAATTAGATTGCTTTTGTCTCTTCCGGTTGCTAAACGCGATTAAGCGCGTCGGCGATACCTGATCGCAAACTCATAATTCGGATTCGGTGGAAACAGACGCGCAACCAGCCGCAGCCGATCGGCAAGCGCCTGCGGTGCAAGCAAGGGATACTCGCGCTCTCGAAGCTCCGAATAGTCAAAGTCAACCGCAAGCGACAGTTGATAAATCGCCAGGGCATCAGAAAACGCCGCTTCAAGATAATTGTTCCGCGCCTTCTCATCCACAACAGGCTTCCCATCGACCCTATCCGCCTTGCTGCCTGCGCCTACCGCCAGATTCCGGCTCTCCCACGCATCCTGGCTGGTCTCGCCGCGAACATCGGCCAAAGCCTGTCCCCAGACCAACTGATCGAACGCTTCCGGGACCCCAATCACATCCACAAACGCATGGCCGACGTTGATGAAAAACTCAAACGCCAGCGCAAACCGGTCGCCAAGAAGCCGCGTGGAGATGAACACGCCCTCGGTGTTGTCATAGTTGACGTTCCGATGGCAGATAGCCTGGTCTCCCAACTCCGGCGTGTAGGCCGGCGCAACCAGCGTGGCCTCCCCGCCTCGCCGGTCGCTCAGTGCAAGTGGGACAAAATAGTAGATCTTCCGAGCCAGAGCAGCTGCCATCGCAACCGGTACAGCCTGCACCATCTGTTCGAGATCGCGAGTCTCGAGGTTATTGTCACCGAACGATGCGAAGCGAATTCCATTCAGCCCCTGCCGTACCGGAGCTTCGTGAATAACCTGTGCTGCCTGAATCAAGTCGCTTTGAACGCCTTCTGCCATAAAGAAGTATTCTACTGGTATGGCGCATATATCGCAGCGTGGCGGCTCAACCTCCCCTCAAACATCGGGCGCAGGCTATCTCTTCGGCGTTCCACTCGGTGATCTTGGATGGTTCACGAGTCTTGTTATGAGCTTTGCTGTTGGTTTTGCAACCTTTTTCGCGGCTACCTTCTGCGCGATTGTCACCATGCTCATCTACAGTGCGGTGACCCATCGTTACGTCGACTTCGCCAATACCTATAAATGGTTCGGCCTTCCAGTCGGCATCGTTGTTCTATTGACAGCGCTTATCTACCTCGGATCCCTCTGGTTACGCCGCCACGCACGCAAAGCCTAATCCGAGCCTCAATATCGTAGCCATCCATCGGCGAAACAAAGCCGCGCCAGCCCGCGTCTCTACCTCATTCTGCTATTCTTCGTGTCTACGTAAAACTTCTGGAGGACCACTTCGTATGTCATTCGTTCGTGCTGTTGTGCGCTGGGGCTGTTGTACAGCCGCCCTCGCCGCCCTTGTCGTTCCCTCTTACGCCGCCGATAAAAAAACCGCCCCCGCTGCTCCGGAAACCATTCCCTCCTACTACGGTCCGCAGCCCGCAACCGAAAACGTTGACCTCAATATGTACGCTCGTATCCGCGACGAAGGTTTCAGGCACTCGCACGTCATGGAGTTCGGCAGTGCGCTCTCCGATGGTATCGGTCCACGCCTCACCGGCTCTCCGAACATGAAGAAGGCAAATGAGTGGACACGTGACACCATGACCAAGTTCGGGCTCGAAAACGCCCACCTCGAAGACTGGGGCGAGTTCGGTATGGGATGGCAGCAAATCAACACCTGGGCTCGCATGATCTCACCTGACCCAGAACCCCTGTGGATGCAGGCAGCACCCTGGTCTCCCGCTACCAGTGGCCCCGTCACCGGTGAAGCAGTCTACATGGACATCCAGAGCGAAAAAGACCTCGATAAATTTAAAGGTAAGCTCAGCGGCAAGATTGTCCTCCTCGGAGCCATGCGCCCGACCCCCGACATCACCGAGCCGCTCTTCCACCGCTACACAACCGAAGAGCTCGCTGAGATGGAGACCTTTCCCACCGGCGAAGGCCGCCGTGGTCAACCCAACATTCAGCAGTTGATCGCAGACCGCGCGCGTCTCGCAGCCCTGCGCACCGCTGCAGTCAAGATGATGACCGAAGAGAAGGTAGCCGCGATTATCACCCCCAGCCGCGATGGCGGTAACGGCGGCGGAACAGGCATCATCTTTGACGACAACGGAGCCAACATCGTTCGCAGTGCTCAGATCAAAGCCAATGCCGTTACCATTCCCAACGCCGTCATGATGATCGAGCACTACAACCGCATTGGACGCCTTCTTCAGAACCACGTCCCGGTCACGCTCGAGGTTAACATCGAAACCAAGTTCACCGGCGACAACGAGCACGGCTTCGATACCGTCGCCGAGATCCCCGGCACCGACTCTAAACTCAAGGATCAGGTCGTCATGGTCGGCGGTCATCTCGATAGCTGGATCTCCGGCACCGGCGCAACCGACAACGGTGCAGGCTCCATCATGGCGATGGAAGCAATGCGTATCCTCAAAGCTCTTAATATCAAACCGAAGCGCACCATCCGCATCGCGCTCTGGTCAGGTGAAGAACAAGGACTCTGCGGCTCGCGCGGATATATCCACAATCACTTCGGTGGCCCCGAAGGTGCGCCTCTTCCCGTCTGCGGCGCTGGCGCCGGTGGCCCGGGTCAGGCATCCGCCCCTCAGCCGCCCATCAAGACCACCAAAGAATGGGAGACTCTCGATGCCTACTATAATCTCGACAACGGTACCGGCAAAGTTCGCGGCGTCTACACGCAGGAGAACTACGCGGTCGCTCCGATCTTCCGTCAGTGGATCGCACCCCTCGCCGATCTTGGTGTGACGGCGATCTCCTACCGCAACACTGGCGGCACCGATCACCTCTCCTTCGACGCCGTAGGCTTGCCTGGCTTCCAGTACATCCAGGACCCCATGGACTACGAGACCCGCACCCACCACTCCGACATGGACACCTTCGACCGTCTCCACGCGGTCGACCTCGAGCAGGGAGCTGTCCTCGAAGCGATCTTCCTCTACAACACCAGCGAGCGCGAAGCTATGATCCCGCGCAAGCCCTTCCCGCACCCGGAGCTCGACCGCGAAAAGTCGGCCCCAATCCCGGGAGTCTTCCCCAACTCAACCGGAGCACCCGAAGAATCAGCCGTACCGGGACGTCGCCGTCAACAGTAAGCAGGATAACGGCAGGAAAACAAAAGAACGGCGAGAGTCAACAGGCTTTCGCCGTTCGCTATTTAAGCTTTGAAACTGCTTTGCGCCGAAAACAATTCTCAGCGTGATCATTCACGACCCCGCAAGCCTGCATCCACGCATAAACAATCACCGGCCCCACAAACTTAAACCCTCGCTTCCGTAGCGCCGCGGAGATCTCCTCAGAGAGAGGCGTTTTCGCAGGCACAGGCCCATGATTTTGAATTGGCTTCCCGCCAGCCATCTCCCATACCCACTCAGAGAAACCCTTGCCCCCCTTTTCCATCTCAAGATAAATCTTTGCCCCATTGATCGTTGCCTCAATCTTCGCCCGCGAACGAATAATCCCCTCATTCTGCAGAAGCCGCTCAATATCCATCTCACTAAATCGAGCAACCTTCTTCGGATCGAACTTAGAAAATGCCCTCCGAAAAGCCTCACGTTTATTCAGAATCGTCTGCCAGGAGAGCCCTGCCTGGAATCCCTCCAGCATCAGCATCTCCCATAGCCTTCTGTCGTCGTGCTGTGGCACGCCCCACTCATCATCGTGATACGCCTGCATCAGCGGATCGTTCTCCGCCCACGAACATCGATGCACCAAAGCACTCTTCGCCATAACTCTCCCCAAACTAAAGCCACGCACTCAACAATCGCCCCACGCTGCCCATCAGCTGCAGACTATCGGTCCGGTTCGCAAAATACATCGAGTTCAACTCGGGCGAACCGAGATCCTCCAGGTTGTAAAAGTCCTTAAGCTCACTCGCAATCTCCGTCGGAGTAAAGAACAACTGAAAAGGTTCTCCGGCAAGCTTAACCCGCGCAGCCAGCGAGTCCAGCGCAAGCTGTTCGAAGAAGGGCAGTGCCGACCGAGGCTGAGCATAGTCCAGAACCAGCCCCGACCCGCGCCCTCGCGACGCAATAAACTCAATCGTTGCCCGAAACGCCTCAAACGTCAGATAAGGAACCACACCAAGCCACGCAAAAAACGCAGGAGCACGAAGATCAAATCCCGCAGCCTGAAGCTGTTGCGCGAGCATCTGACTCTCAAAATCGACCGGAGCATAGACAAGATTTTCAGGAACAGGCAATCTGCTATGAGCCAGCAGCTCGCGCTTCCACTGCTGTGTCGCCGGATGATCCACCTCAAATACCCGCAGTTTTCGGTGTGGATTGCGATGCGCAAACGTATCTAATCCCGCCCCCAGCAGCACATACTGCGCCACACCCTCCGCAACTGCCTCGACTAACTTGTCTTCTGCATAACGGCTCCGGGCCACTAGAAACGCGCGCAACGCAGCCGAAGCCCGTCGCGTCACCTTGGTGGGCGTACGCTGCAACTCCTCCGCATAAGCTTCTCCCAGAATCGCCACCGCAACAGGATCATCCAGCACCAGCGGCTTCGCATCGTACAACTGATGCGCAGCCCTGCGCAGTGCCACCCGCAACGCAGTTCTTGAGGGACGCGCTTCTTCCATAACGGTAGCTGCGGGCTAAGCTGTCTTTGCGGTTTCGCCGCGCATCCACGTCAGAGCCTGCGCGATATAGGCCTTCATCTCCTTGCGCGGCACAATCGCATCCAGAAACCCATGCTCCAGCAAAAACTCCGCTCGCTGAAATCCCTCAGGCAATTTCTGCCGAATCGTCTGCTCAATCACTCTCGGCCCAGCAAATCCGATCAACGCACTCGGCTCCGCAATATTCAAATCCCCGAGCATCGCAAAGCTGGCCGTCACGCCCCCCGTCGTCGGGTCCGTCATCACCGAGATATAGGGAATCCTCGCTTCATCCATCCGCGCAAGACCCGCGGAGATCTTCGCCAGTTGCATGAGGGAAGCAATCCCCTCCATCATCCGCGCCCCACCTGACGCGGAAATAATAATCAGCGGATCCCTTGTAGCCAGCGATCGATCCACAGCCCGCGCAATCGTCTCGCCGACAACCGAACCCATACTGCCGCCGATAAAGCTGTACTCCATCACACTCAACACAACCTTATGGGGCCCAAGCTCGCCAATCGCATTAACAATCGCGTCGTTCAGCCCCGTCTTTCTCTGAGCCTCCGCCAGACGGTTCTTATACGGCTTCAGATCCGTAAACTGCAAAGGATCGGTCGACTTCAGCCCCAGATCCACTAGTTCATAACCTGGCTCAAGAAGATTTTCGATCCGCGTCCGCGCATCGATCCGGAAATGATGTCCGCAGTGCGGACAGACCTGCTGATTCGCCTCCAGCTCCGCCTTAAAGAGTACCTTGCCGCAGTCCGGGCAGCGCGTCCACAGCCCCTCCGTTCGTACGGTCTTCTCCGAGTCGTTCACAATCTCGTAGTCATCACGTTTAAACCAACTCATGCTCTCAGGCCTTCCCTGGACTGCCTTGACTATTGTAGCGGTGGAGACCCGGTTCCCCGTAAAATTCCCCACTAAGTCATCTGTTTAGTGAGAGATGTTTCGATCCCGGCAAACATCTTTCATCTAATGACAACTGTAAACAGGACCCAACTGACTCATTTTGCTTTGTTTGAAACTTTCGCTGTTATCCGGAGGACTTGTTCGCTAAAATTTTTTTATTCGAGCGTTCGAGTCCATAAAGGACGCTTAGGGTCTATTCCCTCTGAGGGAAGAATAGTTTAGCGACATTTAGCAGTATTTGATGTACTTTTCCCATGGCCTTCCATTCAAACCTTGGCGGACCTCAAATGGCATCAAAGGATGAATGATGTCTGCTTACGCAAACAGTCTGCAAAAGCCCGAAAACTTCGACTCCTATGTCAGAAAATTTCGCGTTATCTGTGTTACACACGGTCTTCAGATCGGATCGCGTGACGACCTTCACTCATTCCTCCAGAAACTCGCCGTCGACAGGCATCTTGCCATGGACTTCTGGGCTTTCATTGGCAAACTCAGCGACCGCGAGGGAGGCGAACTCAACGATGACCAGATTCTTGCCGTTATCGTCGAAGGCATTGTCAAAGATGAAGTCTCACACGAAGACGCCGAGCTCAATCAATCCGTCGACGATCTACGCGCAATGCTTGCCGGCGTCGACGTTCATGGGCCCGTCCCGATCGAGCCCGCTCCTTTTCGCAATCAGTCCGATTCATTCCTTAACCATCAGGAAGACAAGTGGCCTTCGCAAAGGCCAGTCAAAGCGGCAGACACATCGCAAAATCCTGAATCCTTCGTGGCCGGCGAGTCGGTAGTTCACCCGGCCAATGTAGAAGCCCTTATCCTTCCACAACTCGACCAGGCCCTCCATCGCCTCGAACTGACAAACCTCGAACTCAAGCACCACCTCTCCGAGATCGACAGGAGAATGAGCCGCCTCGAACCTCAGCTCGACGAACTCGCTCCCCTCAAAACGGACAGCACGGGCAACCGCCCAGTCGCCGACTCGCGCTTCGCAAGAATGGAAGAATTGGCACACAAACCCGGCTCTTCCGGAAGGCTGGTTCTCGAACCGGCAATTCCGGCTCCCGAGGAAGAACCCTTCGGAAGAAACGGCCGTCCCTCCGCACAGATTCCCTTGGAAAACTACGCACAACAACAGGGATACGGAAAGGCTGTCGCCGCACTGCTGTTTGTCCTGGCATTGGCCGTCGCAGGTTACCGATATCGCGAGCCACTGCAGCAGGAGTTTTCTGCACTCGTGCAAAAAATTCAAACGAAAATCCAGACCACAACCAAACCAGCAAACACGGCCTCATCCACCGACGAATCCGGCGTGCAGCAGGATACACCTCAGCCGGCTCCTGACCAGTCCCTGCAGGGAATCTCAACGCCCCCTCCGGTCAATGCAGGTGCACGCAACAAACCCGGTCAGACGATCGCCTCCACGCGCACATCCGCGGAGTCCGACTCTAAACGCAGATCCATTGCGGACCGCGTCGCGACTCAGGCGCAAGCCCTGCCCGACGGCATATCCAATGCGGACCTGGCAGGAGCGGTTCGCGTATCGCCGGCCGTGATGGAATCCCGTCTCGTCGACTCACGCGTTCCTGCCTATCCCGACTCCGCGAAGGTCGCCGGTGTCGAAGGCTCCGTCATCATGCAGGCCATCATCTCCCGCGACGGCAGGGTCAAGCGTGTCCATGTCACCCAGGGCGACTCCCGCCTCCGCGGCCCGGCAGTCGACGCAGTCTACAAATGGCGATACCGCCCCTACCTGCTCGATGGCCAACCCGTCGACGTCGCCACCACCATCTCAGTCGACTTCGACCTCGACCGTTAATCCAGACCGTTAATCTGGTCCGCTGATACCTAAGCAAGCGCGAGTTGCAACACAGTCACGCTTGCAGCTGGAAAACTATGCATCAACCGACCAGCTGTCACCTGGCCCAGACTCGCCGGCCGAGGCTTAACCGCATCAGGATGGTCAAAATCATTATGCGCATGAACATCCGCCTCACTAAGAACCGTGCCGGTTGCACTCGCGATGGCCGCACCATGGACCGTAATCTCGGTCGCCATCGCGCGATCGAGGTGCGGATTCACCACGGTCAACGTCATCTGCTTCCCATTGCCTGAACTCGCGATCGAGGCAGATCCGCTAAGCCCCGCCAGTGTCTTGCTCGCGTCCAGTGATCCCCGGTAGCTGTTCCCCCCCGCAGGAATCGGCGTATTCGCCAACGGATTATTGATCGCCGCCGCTGTGAACTCCGCCCGAACAGCTTGGGCGCCACGATGTGGAAGATACATCCGGAAAACATGGAACGTCGGAGTCACGGTAAACCGGTCACCCTGCGCAAGCATCAGCGAGTGAATGCAATTAATCGACTGCGCCACCGCAGCAACCGCAACCTTATCCGCATGGCGCTGGAAGATATCGAACGTGATACCGGTCAGTAAAGCATCGCGCATTGTCGACTGCTGTGACAGGTTGTACTCCGGCGCTAACTCGGTGCCCTTTCCATACCACGCACCCCACTCATCCACCACCAGCTTCACCTTAGGCTGATTGGGTTCATTCTCTTCCGCACGCATCGCACGCCAGTGATCGGTAACAACTCGCTCCATGATGCTGCCACGCGTCAGCAGATCATAATAATCATCATTATTAAAGTTAAGCGCGTCCCCGGCGGCAAACTTCGAAGGACTTCCCGAAGTGTAGTAGTGCACCGATAGTCCCCACAGATGTCGCCGCTCCGGATTCGAGTACAACGCCTTGAACAGCCGGGTCGTCCAGTCCACATCGTCGCCATTCGGCCCGACGGCCACAAACCGCAACGGAGTCCGGCCATAACTCGGTGTCCAGGCCGTAAATCGGCGAAACTCCTCCGCGTACTCCTCCGGATTCATATTTCCGCCGCAACCCCAACTCTCGTTCCCGACGCCCCACATATCGACGTTGAAAGGTTCCGCATCCCCATTCGCCGCCCGCTGCGCAGCCAGAGCATTCGGCACAGCCTTCGCAGCCGAGTTCGAAGGCACATCGCCAGCGGGAGCATTGCAATACTCAATTTCCTGATAAAAATCTCTCGCCGGCAGAGACCGCAGATCTGCCGCCAGATAAGGCTTGCATCCAATTGCCTGGCACGTATGCATAAACTCATGCAGCCCATACCGATTCGAATCCTGCTGTCCCCAAAAGCCCGCCCGGGCCGGACGTTTCGCCGCCGGTCCTATCCCGTCGCGCCAGTCATAGCTGTCTGCAAAGCAGCCGCCCGGCCACCGCAAAACGGGAGCTTTCACAGCTCGCATCGTATCCAGAAATGTTTTGCGAATTCCGCCTTCATTTGCAATCTTTGACCCCTCACCCACCCACACTCCGTCATAGATCACCCCGCCCAGGTGCTCGATAAAGTGCGAATAGATCTCCGAAGAGATCGTCCCAATCGGCTCGTCCGGCAGAATATCGATCCGCGCATCGGTCTGGGTAGCCTGCGAAATTGCTTTCGACCCGCGCATCGCAAAAGCCGAAGCAGCAAGAGTCGAATTTCTAAGAAAAGTCCGTCGATTCGTCCGATGAGGTGACATTCAGTAAACGTTCTCCCGTAACGACTGAAACAATATAGACTCGCCCCCCGGTGGCGCAAGTCTGTCCGATACACAACACCACTGCCTAGTGCCCTGAGTGGTAAGGATGCCCCGCAAGAATCGTCAGTGCCCGGTACACCTGCTCCACCAGCACCACACCCGCAAGCTGGTGGGGCAAAGTCATCCGCCCCAGCGACAAAAGAAGGTGAGCCCGTTGCCGAGCCGCAGCCGACCACCCATCCGCAGGCCCAATCGCAAACACGAGCCGCTGCACACCATCGTCTCGCGCCCGACCAATCCTCTCGGCAAACTCCTCCGAACTCAAGTCCCGCCCGCGGCTATCCAGCAAAACGAGATAAGCCGGCGTCCGCCCCGCCTGTCGATCCACCCACCCAAAGAGCCCCGTCTCCGAATCGAACACCCGTGACTCGGACAAAATATAGTGGCTGGCCCGCTCCAGATAATCAGAGTGGAGACGATCCGCGGCCTCAGACTTCGTTCGCAGACTCCGCGCGCTGATTGCGGCAAAGGTGATCTTCATAAAAAAGAGAAATTTTAGCGAATCCGAAGCACTGGAATAGTCCTGCGGTGGCGAAGGTTATCTTTTCAAAATTTGTGACGAAGCACCGATTTCGGTCCACGGAAAGAATAAAACGGAGGTGTAAAGCAGTTTTCGGGTGGTTCAGTTTCCGTAGATTGTAATTCTAATTCTCCATTTTTTCATAGACGTCGTCCGCGATCGGACAGCGGAAAAGGCCGAATTCGTTGGTTTCCGGAACAAGACAAATTTGGCCCACAACGTGCTAAGCCATACCCGTCAGCCTCACAATCAGGAAGGGAATCATCTATGAAACTCAGTTCGTCTTTGTGCAAGGTACTTCTGGTAGCTCTTCTGGCATTTTCGTTTAGCTGCGCCTATGGTGCCGACGTCAACGCGCATATTAAAGGTTCAGTTACCGATCCTGCCGGAGCGGTTATTGCCAAGGCCAAGGTCATCGCGGTTAACGAGAACACAGGCGTCATCTACACCACGGAATCTCAGGACGACGGCGGGTATCTCTTCCCCCAGCTCCCAATCGGCACCTACACCGTTAAAGTAACCGCTCAAGGCTTCAAAGAGTTTCAGGCGACAGGTATCGTGCTGAACATTAGTCAGGAATATGTTGAGCCGGTAGTCCTCACCGTAGGCGCCACCTCCGACGTCATCGAAATCCACGCCGATGCGGTCCAGGTTAATACCACCGACATGCAGCTCAGCAACGTCGTGAACTCAAACCAGATGGTGGAGCTCCCGCTGATCAATCGGAACTTCACGGGTCTTGCACTTACGCTTCCTGGTGTGCAGGCTGGCAGCGACCGCTTCGGAACCCCCTCCGTCAGCGGTGGTCAGTCGCAGCAGACGGAGTATCTGGTCAATGGCGCAGACGACAACGACATCGCGCTGAATACTCTCGTCGTTGCACCAAATCTTGATGCAATCGACCAGTTCAATCTCATCGATGGTCCTCTCAATGCAGAGTATGACCGTAATTCCGGCGGCATCATCAGCGCTACAATTAAGCAGGGTTCCAACCACTTCCACGGCAACGTCTTCGAGTTCTACCGCGATACCTTCCTGAACACGAACAATTTCTTCCAGAAGACGTTCAACGCCACCACCGGTGCCAGAACGGACCAGGTTTCACCGTTCCACCAGAACATCTTCGGGGGAACCCTCGGCGGCCCAATCTTCCGGGACAAACTCTTCTTCTTCGGTGCCTATCAGGGAACTCGTCAGCGCGTACCCCAAAGCACCTCCAACGTTACTGTCTACTCCGCTAACCAGCTCGCTGGCAACTTCTCCTCGTTCAATGGAACAGCGACCACTCGTCCGGCAAGCGCTACATCCACAACAGCCGCGCAGTCCTGGGGAACATTCTCAGGCAAGTCCATCCCCAGCTCAATCTCCATCCCTGGTTGCACCACCCCACTGGAGACGTGGGCACAATGCGCCTTTGACAAGGGTGGTATCTTCCCGACTTCCGCATTCAACTCCATCTCCTCGACGCTCATTAAGCAATATGTCCCTGCCGCCAACAGCGGTAACAATTTTGTCTACAACTCCACCGCAAACACCTCCGGCGATCAATACATTGGGCGCTTTGACTATGCTTTGAATCCCAGAAATCAGTTCACCGTCGTCGGACTCTACAACAAATCGATCCTGTCGGAAGGTCTTCCCTTCAGCGGTGCAACCCTTCCTGGTTTTGGTGATGGCAGCCTGACCCACTCTCAGGTATGGACTGGTGACTATGTGCACCAGTTCGGTCCGACGGCGGTAAATGACTTCGCCGGTCACTATACCCGTCTCGACTTCAACTCCGGCGCCCCGCAAAAGGTCGTCGCTCCCAGCAGCGTAGGGTTCCAGATCACCCCACAGGTAACAAGCGGAGCACAGACGATTCCGACCATCAGTCTCGGTGCTCCCTACTTTGCTCTCGGTGGTACGAACAACGGACCTCAGCCGCGTGTCGATCAGACGATTCAGTTCGATGACATCTTCAGTAAGACCTTTGGACATCACAATCTTAAGTTTGGATACGATGGCCGTAAGTTCAGCGTCGTAAATCTCTTCCTCGCGTCCAACAGCGGTTCCTACGGCTTCGCTACAAGCAACCCATTCAGCTCAGGAGACCAGTCTCTCGACTTCATCTTTGGCAATCCCTCCAGCTACTCCCAGGGCAGCGGAAACGTTATTCAGGCCGACGCATTCCTGAACTACATCTTTGCTCAGGACTCCTGGAAGCTTACCAATACCTTCACCTTCAACTACGGTCTTGGCTACTCTATCGATACCCCGTTGCGCAATCACCAGTACGGTGGTCTTGCTTTGGCCTGTGCCATTCTGCCGCAGCAATCGAAGGTATTCCCTGGGGCTCCAAAGGGAATGAACTTCCCGGGCGATCCAGGATGCACCTATAGTGGTCAGGCTTACACGCGCTACAACGAGTTCGGTCCTCGCATCGGCTTTGCCTGGGCACCGGATCTCGGCGCGATCTCCGGGGGTGCTGGCAAGCTGTCAATCCGCGGCGGATTCGGTATCTACTATGACCGCAGCGAAGAAGAGACCTCGCTCCAGACTCTTGGCACGCCCCCGTTCGGTATCACCTCCTTCGGCGCTGGCGACTTCTCGGGCAGGCCTCAGTTTGCCAACCCGTACGCCGACATCAACAATGGCAGAAAGCAATCCTCTGGCGGTGTTGCAGGAGGTCCTCTTGCGCAGGCATCCCAGCCAAACCGCTTCCCGTATGTACCTCCTGTTGCAGGTGCTCCGGTGGACTTCTCCGAATTCGGTCAGATCTTCAACCTTAGCGGTTATGGTCCTAGCTTCCGCGCGCCTTATTCGGAGAACTTCCAACTCTCCGTTGAGCGCGAAATGCCCTCACAGATCGTTGCCCGTTTGAGCTACGTGGGCTCACTCGGTCGCCATAACCAGAATGCATACGAAGGCATTCCGATCACTCCAGCGGGCCAGAAGGCATGCCTTGCTGATCCCGCCTGCGTTGCAGATCAGGACAATCAAACAATTGATTATGCTGGTGTTCATACCACCGCGACAGACCCTAACTTCGCCGAAATGGGCTTGGTCGGGTCCTCCGCTACTTCCAGCTACCACTCGCTGCAGGCCAGCGTTGTCAAAGGAACAACGCATGGCCTCCAGTTCCAGTTGAGCTATACCTACGCACACTCTCAGGACTCCGCCTCGAGCTTCGAAAACTCCGGCTTCGGTTCGAGCGGCCAGCGTGGCTATAACCAATACGACACGAGCCGCAACTGGGGCGACTCGCTCTTCGATGCTCGTCACCGTCTGGTCTTCTCTCCAATCTATGTCGTTCCCGGCTTCAGGGGCGGCAACTGGTATTCGCCACTCAATCTGCTTGCCTCCGGTTGGCAGATCAGCGCTACGACAACGCTCGCAACGGGACTGCCGTTTGATATCTCTTACGCTGGAGGAGTCTCGCACTCCCTCTTCTGCTCGGCTGCTAACAGCTTCTACGCATGCCCGGATGCGCCAAACCAGATCGCTCCGATCAACAGGAACTTCAACATCCGAACAAAGAATGCCAGCAATCGTACGGTTTATTTCGCGAATACCAGCTGGGTGACTGAACCGACCGGAACGTTTGGTAATACGCATCGTAATCCCTACCACGGGCCCGGTATCAACAACACCAACCTGATTCTCGCGAAGAACTTCCCGTTGTCGGCTGATAATGTTCGTCGTCTCCAGATCGGTATGGAAAGCGACAACGCCTTCAATCACACGCAGTTCTCCAACCCTTCGAGCACGTTCGCAGATACTCTCTCCTCCAGCTTTGGCCAGATTTCTGCGGCAGCAGCAGCTCGCGTTACCCAGCTACGAGCGAAGATCTACTTCTAAACCGTCTCCTCTGCGAAGAGGAGCAAAACTAAAAAGCGGAGAGCCGAAGCTCTCCGCTTTTCTTTGTGTCACCAAAGGGACGCAGCTGCGAGCGTCTCTCCTGTAAAACTCACACAGTCAAGGCCCTCTGCTATCTCTTCTTGCTTTTCTTCGCTGGACTCTTCCGTCCTCCGGCTTTAGCTACAGGCTTTTTCGTAGCGATTCTTTTAGCAGCCTTTGTGGACTGCGTCTTTCTCGCAGCCCCTTTTGCTGGAGTCTTCTTAGTCGCTTTCTTCAACGGCGCCGTCTTCGCCCGAGCTCCCACTACCCGTGCCTTCAACTCCGCATCAAGCTCCGCCACACTCAACGTAGTCGCTGATTTCCTCAGCCGCTCCAGCCCATAAAACGCCCGTTTTTCTGCCGAAAACACATGAACAATAAAGTCCACATAATCCATCAGAATCCATTCAGCCTGCCTGCGCCCCTCAACTGAATTCGGATAGACTCCAAAATCCCGTTTGAGGCGAAGTTCAATCTCATCGGTGATGGCGACATTTTGCCGCTCATTCGTGCCGTTGCATATCAGGAAGTAATCGGTCAGCCCACTCTCTGCCGGGTCCAGGGCAAGAATCCGAATATCTTCTGCCTTCTTGTCTTCGCACGCTGCAGCCGCGGCAAGCAATAGCTTGTTACTTTCAATCGATGGCATGAGACTCCTTGAACCTTCATCGTAGCGGGTTGCGCTCACAGAAGACAATTTTTCACCAGCACGGAAACCCACCCAGACCCCAGTCAATCTCTTTCAAGCTCTCAACTAAATCAATCAACGATTACTTCTTCCGAAGGTGAAACAGAATCCTTCCGTTCTCCAGTCTCAGCTCTTCGACAAACACAAAGTAACTCGCAAATGCCTCTCGAAACGCGGTCTCGGTGATGTGGCTATAGATCGCATCGCGCCCGCGCAACAACTCCTTAAACTTCACATCGGAAGGTGGCACCCACTCCAGGATCAGGTGGCGCGTTGTCAGGCCGCTGCAAAGCGCGGCAATGCGCTCCATCGGAATCTGATTCCTGAGCAGCAGATGATGCAGCACCGCGAGCATCAGCACAGCATCGAAACACCCTGCGCAACGGCTCAGAAACGACGCATACTCACGATTCTCCCATCCTGTTGCGGGACTAGGATGCGCAAGATCCACACACAGTGGAAGAATGTCTTGCCCCTTCTGCTTCGCGCTCACATAGAGTCGGTCAACCGCCTGCAAATCCGTATCAACCGAAACCACTGCAGCCCCGGCATCGGCCGCGAGCCTCGAATACACCCCGGTATTACAGCCCACATCGAGAACACGCATCGGGGTTGCTGCTTCCAGCGCCTGGACCACAAAACTTCTCTTCCGTGCATGGTCCTGTTCGTTGTAGTGGCTTGCCGTCTCCGCGTAGTCGGACCAGGTCGACGACCGCTGCGCTGGTGTTACCTTTCGCATCTGCGACAGCAGCCCCCGCAACGTCTTGAGCAGAATCTCCTTCGCAAGCTCCGGCTCTTTTACCGTCCGCGAAGCCACGTTTCCGGTTTGCACCTTCTTATTCTTCGCCAGCAACGATGGCAATGTCACTGCACCGAGTGCAGGCTGTCGCAATCGCCCAGCCCACGAGAGCGCCGCATAGACGTCTTCCGGCTCGTAGCCATCTCTCCTCGTCAACGAACCCTGCAGCGGCCAACCCAGCCGCGAGTACGCCAGCATCGGCAACAGAAACGTCCGCACAAACTGTCCATACGGCAGCCAGATCGGCTGATGCGGATCCGTTCGCTCGATAGACAGCACATCCACAAATACCGGCCGCGGTCCCTCGAATAGCACGTTCAGAGGAGTAGCATCCTTCAGCAGCCAACCCTCTCGCACCAGGTCGCAGCACAGATTCAGGGTCAGCTCAGCTGCCGCAAGCCACATCCCCGGCGACCACTCCCATGGAAAAGATGGAAACGCAATCCGCGGATGACGCAGTACCAGAACATCAGCATTCTCCGCAGAAACCACCTCACTCCCAACCAGGCGTCCCTGCGCAACCAGTTCCGCTGCCAACGGTGTTGCCAGAAACTCAAGAATCTCTTTATCGAAAGGGGCCCGAATGCTCCGGTAAGCTCCATCTGTTCGCACCTCAACGCTTCCTGCCGGATCGCGAAAGGTCGGAAGTGTGGGAGGTGCCAAAAGTTCAGCCATAGAAAATTGCAGGATTGCTCCTCAAAATGGGTCGATACATTGTAAAGGGTTAAGGTCGTCGGAGGAGCGGGCAAACTATCGAAACACCAGTGGCGTCGGAGTTTCGCTTGCGACAGAAATCTCGCGCCTTGGCCTATTTTATCGCACTCTACCGATAAAGAAGATGCGCCTCAATATAAGACGAGACCCCGGGCGCAAGCACATCAAGGCAGGGATCGCCAGCCTCAAGCCTCTCCCGCAGATCAGTCGCGGCGATGTCTTCATGCACTGTCTGCAGCAAATGCACCTGGCTCCGCTGCTTCGGGTTCAAGTCCAACCGCGAAAGGTCCGTCAGCATAAACCCCGGACGGCTCACCACAATCCACTGGGCAAGCTCCAACAGCCGTTCCGGCTCCTGCCATCGGCGCAGATCAAGAAAGCTGTCCGCACCCACAAGATTGAACAACCTGGCGGCAGGCATTTCTTTGCGCAGAGCAGTCAGCGTATCCACCGTAAAATTCGGCGAACCATTCGGCCTTGGCGCGTCAATCTCTGAGACGGAAAATCGCGTATCCACTTTGCAGGCAATCTCCACCATAGCGAGTCGATCGATAAACGCCGCTGAGGCACTCTCGTGTTTCAGAGGTTGTCGTCCCACCGGCGCAAACAATACCCGCTCCAGCTTGAACTCATCCGCTGCTGCTGCCGCAATTGCCGTGTGGCCGTAGTGCGGTGGATCGAAACTGCCGCCGAAGAGGGCTACACGCATCGTTGTTCTCTCGTGCACCACACTCGCAACATCAACCGATCCAATCACTACGGAAAATGGACTACAAACCCCATGCTTACCTGTTTGATCGGATAGTTGTGACTCAAATTTCCCGTCGCCAGCAGCCCTCCGTACCCAAGTTCAGCCACGCGCCAGTCCAGAATCGGAAGCAGCTTCAAGTCCAGCCCAGCCAGCCCCTCGTACTCAAAATTGTTATGGATAACGGTTTGGCCATTATTTGTCGTAGGCGTAATCAGGCCGTAATTGCTGCGTCCGAGACCCGCCGAAAGCTGAATATAAGGCTTCAGTGGAGCATACTTTGTCACAAAAACGCCGCGAACACCGCCCAGCACCGAGTAGATCTTCGTGCCTTGTCCATTGAAGTTCACATAGGCCCCACGCTTGGTCGTCAGAATGCTTCCACGAGCATCCGCGCCCAGCCGTATCGGCCCAAGCTTCATGAAGTCGTAGTAAATCCCGCCCGTCCCGCCCAGCGGATCGGCCGTGTTCAACCGAGCATCCTGAGGCTGGCTCGATAGCGGTGGTATTGGGGACGAAACGATATTGCTCAGGCGATCGACCGTGAACATTCCATATACGCCGGCTTGCCCAAAAGCGGAGACACTGGAGGCGACGGCAACGGCTGCAACAAAGAGAACTGCTTTCCGGAAAATCATGTGCCTTTAGTCTACTAGTTCAGCCCTGCATCAGCCCAGCAGCAGGGCCGCAATTCTCCTCAAACCTCCCTGAACCCAACTGCTATTGAAAGGAGCAGTTATTGGGGCAGATCGGTGCCAGGCCTTCAATCGTTCGGCAAATTCCAGCCGAACCTCAACCGCGCAGCTTCGCCACCTCATCCAGAATCCGGTCCGCCATCGCCGCCTTGCTCATCGTCGGAAGCTCCACACTGCCGCCTCTCGTCAAAAAGCTCCCCGCATTCTGGCCCGAATCGAACCCGATTCCCTCCACCGAAACATCATTCACCACCACCGCATCCACGCCCTTGCTTACAAGCTTCGCGCGCCCATTGGCCACCGCATCCTGAGTCTCCGCTGCGAACCCAACCACAATCGTTCCCATCACTCTCTGCGCCACCACCTCACGCAAAATATCCTGCGTCGCCTCAAGTTCCAGGAGCACCGCCCGCGCCGACTCCCGCTTGATCTTCTGTGCCGCGACACTCCTCACCCGGTAGTCGCTCACCGCCGCCGCCATCACGACAATTGTCGCCTCGCGCAGGCGTCTCATCACCGCCACGCTCATCTCCTCCGAACTCACCACCTGCATTGCCTCAACCCCCGCAGGACAAGCCAATCCCGTAGGTGCTGTCACCAGAATCACGCGCGCTCCTCGCCTCCGCGCAGCCTCAGCTAACGCATATCCCATCCGCCCGCTTGATCGGTTCCCGATAAACCGCACCGGATCGATCGCCTCACGTGTCCCCCCGGCTGTTACCAGCACTGTCTCTCCAGCAAAATCCAAAACCGCAGCCGGCTCATCCCATGGCTCACCCTTGCTGGGATCGATGGACGACCCCAGGCCGTCCAGAACCCCTCCATGTCCTTCCGCATTGGGGACATTCCCTTCACCCAGAATCTCTATCACTGCTGCGACAATTGATGAAGGCTCAGCCAGCCGGCCACCCCCGACCATCCCGCAAGCCAGATACCCGCTACCTGGCTCAATTACTTTTATTCCGCGTGAGCGCAACGTCTCCACATTCGCACGCGTCGCCGGATGCTCCCACATCACCACATTCATCGCCGGCGCCACGAGCACCGGAGCGGTCGTCGCCAGGTACATCGTTGAAAGAAAATCATCTGCCAATCCGTGCGCCATCTTCGCCAGCATGTCTGCCGTCGCAGGAGCCACAATCAGCAGCTTCGTCGTCTGCGCCTCGTGAATGTGTTCAATCGAAGACTCGCCATTCTCCGAAATTGCCCCGGCATCCGCTCCCCAAAGCGTCGTAATCACCCTTTGCCCGGAGATCGCCGCAAACGTCAGCGGCCTCACAAATTCCTCCGCCGCCGCGGTCATCACGACATGAGGGTCATACCCGGCATCCTGCAGCTGACGCACCAGCTCCACCGACTTATAAGCCGCAATGCCTCCGCAAACCCCAACTGTAACTTTCGTGCGTCCAGAGCTCATTCCTCATCCTCGGCCAATTAAATGGTCTCATAGGCGTCAATCTTCCTGTTTCGATGACTCCGAATAGTGCTACGTGGCATCGTATGGTGGGCCCGGCGCACCATCGCGAATCAAACATGTCCCCCGTCACAGACCAGAAGCGCAGATACATGAAAGGAAAGGAAAGATAACGAATATGCCCTCAAAATCAACGCAAAGCAAACCAAGTATCGTCTTTTGTCACGGACTCTGGGCCGATGGCTCGTGTTTTAGCAAATTGATTCCAGCACTTCAGGCGGACGGGCATCAGGTCATAGCCGCCCAGTATGCGCTCAACACAACAGCTGACGACGTCGCCACTGTAAAAAGTGCGCTAAGCCGGGTCAGCAGCCCTGCCATCCTCGTTGGTCACTCTTACGGTGGAAGCGTCATCACTGGCGCCGGAATCGATGACCGCGTTGCCGGACTGGTCTACATTTGCGCGCTCGCTCCGGACGCCGACGAGACCTCGCAGACCCAGCAGTCCAACTATCCAAAGACGGACGTTTTCTCCTTCATCGAAGTCGTGGACGGACGTATCTGGCTGCTTCCGGAGGGCATCGACTGTTTCTGTGGCGATTTGTCCGAGCAGGAAAAGAAGCTCGTCTGGGCGACCCAGGGTGTGCCGGATGCCGGCCTGTTCGGTGCGAAAGTCGGAGGAACTGCCTGGAGGTCGAAGCCAAGCTGGTACATCGTCGGCAAAAACGACCGCACCGTCCACCCCGACATGGAACGGTTTGTTGCGAAGCGGATGGGTGCCACGACCACGGAGATCGCCAGCAGCCACGTCCCCATGCTCTCCCACCCGGACGTTGTAATCAACGTCATACGCACCGCCGCAAGAACCGTTGAAGAGGCTATGGCAGTGGCGTAAAGCCTATCCTCGCGAGGCGAATCTGTAACGGGTAAAAGCGCGGAATGGCCCACTCATGTTGCGGCTTGCATCGCGACATGAGTGAGTCATCGCGCAAGGGCGATGTGCAAATTCAAAGACCTGACTCCACGCTGCCAATCGGCCGCTTGCGGTGATGGGTGTTCCCGCGATCACTCCCCATAGCGTGTCTTTCCTGAGAACGAGGCGGGCCCGACGAATAAACCTATTCAAAAGTTTCACCGCGGTTACAGAATTCTCAACGCTCAATCGCTCACTCTCCTGAAATCCGTAGATCCGTTCCGCTTAAGTAGTGCAATTTCAATGTTTAGGCCGAATTTGAAATGGCCCTCCACCTGCTAACCCCACAGCGGTTCTCCGCCTTACTTTCGAAGTCGAGGGAGCATTCGGCTCCCAGGCTATCCCGTGGCTCACGAACGAAAACATCTGTTCGAGGAATTTAAAAATGTCTCTTGGAAAGATCGCTTCTACTCTCGTTCTGGCACTCCTCCTCACATTGAGCGCTGCATTCGCCCACGCACAAACCACCAGTGGAGCTCTCGTAGGCATTGTTCGCGATCCAAGTGGAGCTGTGGTCCCTGAAGCAACCATCAATGCCACGAACGAAGCTACCGGCGTCAGCTATACGGGCAAGACAAATCAAAGTGGCGAATATCGCATATCCAATCTTCCCGAGGGCACCTACGACCTCCACACAGTAGTCGGAGGCTTCGCACCCGCAACCATCAAGGGCATTACGGTTGCCTCCACTATCGTAGGAACTCAGGACATCGCTCTCTCCATCACCCAGGGAACCACCACGGTCGAGGTCAGCAGCCTGGCTGATGTCTCCATCGACACGACCACCGCGCAAATCAGCACGACCTTTTCGATGAAGGAGACTCAGGATCTTCCGTCCGCCACGATCGGCCTCGGTGTCCTCAATCTTTCGCTGCTAACCCCGGGGGTTGCAAGCTCGGGCGGCCTTGGAGCAGGCACCGGCCCCTCAATATCAGGCCAGCGGCCACGCAACAACAACTTCACCGTCGACGGTATCGATAACAACTCCAAGAGTGTTACTGGTCCTCTGCTCAATGTTCCCAACGACGCCGTCTCTGAACTCGTTCTCCTCCAGAACGTCTACTCGGCTCAATACGGCCATTCCTCGGGTGGCCAGTTCAATACGGTCCTTGTCGCAGGAACCAATCACATTCACGGCAGACTCTATGAGTACTTCCAGAACCGCAACCTCAACGCTGTCGACCAGCAGCAGGCCATCAAGAACGCCACCAACCCGAATGTAGCTCCCAACTTTCAACCGCGGTTCGACTTCAACCGTTATGGTGGTCAGGCCGGCGGACCTATCCTCAAAGATCGTCTCTTCCTCTTTGGAAACTTTGAACGCCAGACCACCGGCTCGGCAGGCAGTTCAACTGCCTTTTGCTCGCCCACCGCTGCCGGCTTCACGCAACTCAGCGGCATGACCTTCGCTTCCACGACTAACTACAACGTCTACAAACAATTCGTTCCTCCCGCGCCAACCCAACAAGCCTCTGGTGTCTCGGGTGTCTGCACCGATAGCAAAGCGTCCGCGGCTGGTGCGACGATTCTGGTTGCAAATGCCGCTGGCGTCAACACTCCCGTCGCAGTTGGTGGCAATACCATCAACCTTACCAACTCCTTTAACTCCTACCTCTCCACCAACTCGCTCGACTACACCATCTCGCAGCACGACAATCTCCGCGTACGCTACCTCTACAACCGGCGCGATGGAAACGACACCGCTGCCAGCTTTCCCGCATTTTTCATCGCAACCCCCGGACGCTATCACCTCATCTCGGCCACCGAAGTCCACACCTTCACGCCGAACCTCAGCAACGAGTTTCGCGTCGGCTACACTCGATTCTTCAGCCAAACTCCGGTTCCGAACATCCAGTTCCCGGGCCTCAATCAGTTCCCCAGCCTCTACTTCTACGACTTCTCCACATCGACCAATCTCGGCCCTGATCCTAACGCTCCTCAGTCGACAATTCAGGGTCTCTACGATGCGGTTGACGCCCTCACGTGGGTCAAGGGAAGACACACTCTCAACTTTGGAATCGAAGGACGCAAGTACATCGCACCTCAGGTCTTTGTGCAGCGTCTGCGCGGCGACTACGAATACTCCACCCTCGGCCGTTACCTCAATGACATCAGCCCGGATAAGGTTGGACAGCGCAACGCAACGCCTCCCGGAGTCAGCCCGACCTTCTACGGCGACCAGTCCTCAATCTATGTCTACGGAAACGACGACTTCCGTGTCACTCCAAGGCTGACCCTCAATCTCGGTGTTCGCTACGAGTTCACCTCGGTTCCGTTCAGCGAGAAGCAGCAGTCGTTGAACATCGCCGCCAGTGTTCCCGGTCTTATCACCTTCGGACAGCCCGCCGCCCAGCACACTAACTTCCTTCCGCGATTCGGTGTCAACTTCGCTCCGAACGACAACACCTCAATCCGTGCCGCCTTCGGCATCAACTACGATGTGCTCTACGACAACATCGGAACGACCACGGCGCCTCCTCAATTCCAGACCACAGAGAACGTCACGCTCTCAGCCAATACGCCAAACTTCCTTGGCAGCGGCGGCCTCCCCGCGAACGCAACCTTTTCGAACCTTGCTCAGCAGCGCGCTGCCACCTCGGCCTTCGTTCCCAACCAGGTTCTTCCGTATTCGGAACAGTGGACCCTCGGCGTTCAGCACGTCTTTCATCGCGACTACACCGCGGAAGTTCGTTATGTCGGCACACGCGGCGTTCATCTTGATGTGCAGGAGCAGATCAACGTGCAGTCGCCGGTCACCGCGGCTAACCAGCTTCCAACCAGCCTGACTGGTGGTTCAGTTCAATTCAATCCTGCCAATACACTCGCCGCGCTCCAGGCCAAGGTTAATGGCGCTCCGTCTTACGCAGTACAGTCCTACTATCAGGCCGGACTCACTGCAGCTGCGATTACCGCCGACATGCCGTTCGGCGGCTCAAACTATAACGGTCTTCAGACCCAGCTCACTCGCCGCTTTATCAGAGGCCTCCTCATCAACGCTTCATATACCTATAGCCGCACCTTTGATGATTCCACGGCTGACTTCAATTCAACTGCGCTCAATCCGCGCCGCCCACAGGACTCGCAGAATGTTCGCGCAGAATACTCACGGTCGGTTCTGGATCGCCCGCATCGCCTCACCCTCGTGGCAGTCTATGATCTGCCCTTCTTCAAAAACTCCAACTTCTTTATGAAAAACATCGTCGGAAACTGGGAACTCGCACCGACCTATACGTTCCAGTCGCCGCAGGTCACCACTCCCCAGAGCGTGACCGACTCTAATCTCAACAACGACTCTGCAACGGATCGCGTCTTCATCAACCAGAATGGAGTCAAAGGTACCGGAACCGGCGTTGTGCCTCTCGTCAATACTGCCGTCTCCTGCCCAGCCGGAACCACGACAACCGGCGTTGCGAACGGCACCAGCAACGTAGTCCTCAGCTGCGCCGCCAACACCATTGGCTACTCGGCAGGAAGCATCACTGGCACCGGAGCCAGTGCTGCCTTCCATGCCTCAAATGCCTACTACGTGCAGGGTGGACCGGGCACCATCCCCTCGGCATCCCGCAACCTCTTGCCAACCGGTCGAATCAACAATATCGATATGAGCGCCTTCAAGCGAGTTTCTTTCACTGAGCGCTACAAAATTGAATTTGGCATTCAGGCGATCAACCTGCTCAATCATCCGCAATACTTCCCGGGTTCTCTGGACACGGTCAACTCGATTGCATCCACCGGCTCACGCAACTTCGATACGGTGACAAGCTCACAGTTCAATCAGAAAAAACTTGTCTTCTCGAGCCAGCCACGCACTGTTCAACTCTCCGGGAAGATCATCTTCTAAAAGAATGGCCAGGACGCAACCAGAGAGGGGCCCACGCAGGCCCCTCTTATGTATTTAACAGAGCATCTCGCTCTCCAAACCCCTTGAAATCGGGCCAAAAACCTCTAATTCGTAGCCGTAATATATTTTCTTCTCTCCTTCGCAACTTCACTAAAAACCCTGTGTCTGAGCGGGGGGAAGGCCCGGGAGCGACCTCACATTCTCCGGCCGGTAAACCGCAATTCAGGCGATGACCCAACGCACGGGCGCCGCCCTGGGATCCCCGTCTTTCGCATCTCAGCAAGGCCTGTGCCTTGTTGGCAGCCGTCTCGCGCGGAGGCCCGGGGATTCGTCGTTTTCTCGAGCCCCAGGGGAGTGGCACCATGCTAACTCAGCCTCCGTTCCTAATAAGCCGTCGGGCAGAGCAGAAAGAGAAGTGACCTCATGCTGTTACAAATCCATCGCAGAACTCTCGCAGCCCTCCTCTCATTGCCAGTAGCCACACTTATCGCAGGCTGTGGCAGTGCCAACACTATGACCACCACGCAGCCCAATCCGAACGTCGTCAACGGCCCATCCTTCGTCATTGGCACTGACGCTCCGATGGCTAGTGTCACCTCCTTCACAGTTCAGGTCATGAGCATCAACGCAGTCGACACCAGCGGCAACAGCATTCCTCTTCTCAGCGGCTCGCCCACCGTCGACTTTGCCCGGTTCAACGGCCTCCAGACCCTCCTCGACATGAACGATGTTCCCGTCGGCACCTACAACAGCATCGTCGTCACTTTGGGTCCCGCAACCATCGGCTACCTTGCCACACAAACCGGATCCGCACCCACCATCCAGACCGAATCCGCCACTCTCACCAACTCCACCATCACTTCCACCCTCGCCACGCCGCTCGTCGTCACGCAGACCGCGCCCGTTGGTATTCACCTCGACTTCAATCTCCGTAAATCCATTCAGGTCGACTCCAGCGGACAGTTTACTGGCCAGGTCAACCCGACCTTCGCCATCAACGCCGTCGGCCCCACTGACTCCGGCGCCTACATCGATGAGTTCGACGCTGCCGTGGTCAGTGTCAACGCCAACGCGCAAACCTTCGTCATTCAAGGACCTCATGGCCGCAACTTCACGGTCACTGTCAATGGCCAGACTGAGTGGGAGAACAACGAGAGTATCAACTCTCTTTCCACCAGCAGCATCATTCAACTCTCCGGCACGCTCGACCGTGCCGACGCGACTATCGACGCGGATGACGTAGCTATCCTGTCGCAAAACGCCTTCTACTCCGCAGGACAGGTCACCTATGTCACCCCAGCCTCCGGAGCTGCTACCAGCTTCGACCTCTACGTTCGCGCCCTACTCCCAACCACCACCGGACTTTCCCTCGGCCAAATCGCACAAATCAATCTCTCCGGTCAGGAGAAGTTCTTCATCTATCGCTGGCACAACCCACTCACCGAATTCCTCTTCAACTCCAGCGCTCTCCTGCCCGGACAGCACGTCGCCATCGGCGGCCCAGCCAGCGGAGCAGCCAACGCTCAAGCCGTTACTGTCAACCGCATCGTTCTTCGTCAGTGGGGCTTCAACGGAACCATCGTCCCCAACGGCATCAACCAATCCGGTAACACCTTCCAGATGCAGATCAACGGCTTCGCCGGTCTGCTTGTACCGCAAACCGTTACCGTCTACGTCGCCGGGCCTACGGTCTACCGCAGCGGGCTCAACGGCATGACGTCCCTGCAGAACAGCCAGAATGTCCGAGTCGTCGGTCTGCTCCTGAAAGATCCGATCTCGGGACAAACCGTCCTTCTCGCGCACTACGTCGACCTGATGAACTGAAATAGTTACAAATAGAAAGGCGTCGGAGGCAATCAATCTCCGGCGCTTCTTTATCAGCAGAGAAACAAACTACTCGTTCCGCAATGCGACAATAGGATCAACCTTCGTCGCGCGTAGCGCAGGCATAGAACAAGCCAGCATAATCACCACCACGATGATCAATGGCACGACAGAAAAGATGACTGGACTCGAACCATCGAGCCCATAAACCAGGTTCGCCATTACTCGCCGCAACAAAAACGCAGCAATCACCCCGGCAATCACACCCGCAAGTGCCAGCTTTACGCCTTCTCTCAGAATAAGCATCAGCACATCTCGCGCTCCTGCCCCCAGAGCAATGCGAATCCCGATCTCCTGGGTTCTCTGCGCTACGGAATAAGCCATCACCGCATAAACCCCAATCGTCGCCAGCATCAACGCAAGCCCCGAAAAAGCTCCAAGCAGTGAAAGATCGAATCGCCGCAGCGATCCCGCATCCGTCACCATCTGATCCATGCTCTGTACCTGGTATACGGGCACGCTCTTATCAATCTGCCGCACAGCCCC
>DATMKY010000110.1:0-44498 GCA_035570955.1 Edaphobacter sp.
CTAGGACGATAAGCATCAAAAAAGTCAGCATTTACACAGACTCTAGGACTACTTCGGAACTTGTTGGATGGTATTTTGGTGGACCTGATCGGGATCGAACCGATGACCTCTTCCATGCCATGGAAGCGCGCTCCCAGCTGCGCCACAGGCCCACTCTCAGGAAGGACTCTATCTATTTTGGCTGACGGCAACACATTCGTCAATGCAACCACCGAACGTAGGTATAGGGTTCCGGGAACCTTTGATGCAAGTCATGAATAATTCGGGAACTTATCAGGTATCTTCCGGTGTCTAAAGATATTAGAGTGAGCGAGCACTCGGCCTGCGCAGGCGACGTTTCTGCAGCTTTTGAGCTCTCGCGAGCCGATAGTTGCAACTTGTTTCACCAAAGTCGTACCTTAGAGGGTACCCGGTATGCAGGCGGGCACGGTAGTGGGCAATTTAGCCAGCGCGATTGGAATTACAACAGAAGATGCAGCTCTCGTCGCCGACCTTAAGGCTGGCTCCGAAGATGCCTTTGCCGTTCTTATCGCGCAGTATCATCAACCTCTCTATTCGCTGATCGCACGGAGTCTCAACGATCCTGCTGACGCTGCCGACATTACCCAGGAAGTTTTCATTAAGGTCTTCCGCAGCATTCGAGGTTTTCACGAGGAAGCAAGTTTGCGCACGTGGCTTTACCGGATTGCGCTACGTGAGGCTTCAAATCAACGGCGATGGTGGTCGCGCCACAAGAAGCAGGAGATTACGATCGACTCGCCGTATGAGTCCGATTCTGATGACGAGAGCAAGGGGCTCTGCCTTAGCGCGACCTTGGCCGATCACTCCGAATCCCCCTTCGATCATGCGGCCCAGGCTGAGGTTCGGGAGCGTGTCGAAGGTGCTCTGCGCCAGCTTCCCGAAGCTTTTCGCACGGTTGTCATTCTGCGAGAGATTGAAGGCTTTGCTTACGAGGAGATCGCCGAGATCCTCAACACAAACCTCGGCACGGTCAAATCACGGCTTACTCGAGGCCGCTCTGCACTTCGAGCTTTGCTTAATTCCGATCCTCTCATTGCCTCCACAAACTCTGCGTCGGTTCCTCTCTCTGAGACATCGAAAGAGGCGGTGACCCAATGAGTCGAAACTGCCAGAGATTCCAATCGTCTTTCTCGGCCTATCTTGATGGTGCTGTAAGTGGGCATGAGATGCACCAGATTGCTCGCCATTTGGAGAGCTGTGACGGCTGTGCCCGCGAGTTTGCTGCCTTGCGTGCGATGCAGCGGACGCTTTCTGGTCTTGGTCCTGCAAAGGCACCGGAGGATCTGGGTCTCAAACTCAGATTGGCGATCTCGCATGAGCAGGCGCGGAGGAAATCGAACTGGCTGGATACTTTTAGCGTGAAGTGGGATAACGCAATCCGCCCATGGCTGGTGCAGGTTTCGGCAGGTTTCGCTGGGGCGGTTGTTCTTATTGGAGGGATTGGGCTTCTGCTAGGGATGGTTGCGGTGCCTGAGCCGGTGATGGCAAATGATGAACCTTTGGGCGCAATGACCGCGCCGCATTATTTGTACTCGACCGTGAGTCCGGGCGCGATTATCAGCAATCGCGACTCTGTCATTGTGGTTGAGGCGTATGTCAATTCCCAGGGCCTGGTCTACGATTACAACATTGTTTCTGGGCCGGACGATCCTGCCGTTCGCAACCAGGTCGTCGACCAACTGCTGATGAGCGTCTACGAGCCTGCCAGTGTCTTTGGCGCTCCGGTGCGTGGCCGCGTGGTCCTTACCTTCTCGGGAATTTCGGTCCGCGGCTAACCGACGTCTCGGTTGCCACCCTGACCTCTGCTCCCTTAAACTTCATGCGAGCGTCGAAACCTTATCGTGTCTTATTTAACGAAGTCGTCCTTTCACCGAACCCAATGGGTTTTTCTGTGTCTCGTCGCTATATTTTTGATCGGTAGCTGTCCCTTGCGGGCAAACGCCCAGAAACCAAGTTCTTCGAGCAGTAGTACGCCGGAAAACCCATCCGTGGACGTTCCTACGAAGCTTCCCGCACGGATCGCGCAACCGGAGGCCGGCGGCTCTGCCATTACTCTTGAGACCAGCGAACCTTTGTTTTATATCGCTGTAGCTCTCAACACCTGCGGCTACGATGTTGGCCTCACTGAGTCCGCGCCAGTCCGTCAGAAGATTCGCGACGAAATCAACGCGGAGGTCGGGTCCTCGGAAGCAGCTCGCACCAGTCGTGACGCTCTCTGCAGCTATATACGAGGACATACCCTGAACGACGGGAGTCTCAATCTTGCGCAGTATATCTCGCTTGCACTCTATCTTTCGCAGCCCCCTGAATTGACTCCAACAGTGGATGAGACGGAACTGCCTCCCGACTCCACCGCAGTCGTCAATATTCTTCCGCTTCTCCGCACCTTCGCCAACGATGTTCATCTCAACGCCATCTGGGTTGAGCATCGCCCTGAGTATGAGGCCCTGACGAAGCTGGTGCACGATCCGCTTACGAAGGCGGTGCTCGATACGAACATTTATCTTCATCTGCCCGTCAGCAGCTACGATGGCCGCCGATTCCTCGTTTTACTGGAGCCTATGCTCTCTCCTTCAACGACGAACGCGCGCATCTATTCCGTTGACTACATCGTTGTCGCCTCCCCTGCGGGAAACCCGCTCGGGGCTGTCCATATGGACGACATCCGGCATACCTACCTTCACTACGAGATTGAACCGCTGGTTTATGCGCGCGCGCAAGCGATGGAACGGCTGCAACCTTTGCTGAAAGCCGTTCAGGACGCCCCCTTGGACTACACGTACAAGACGGAGATTGTGCCGTTGATTACTGAGTGCCTTATCAAGGCGATTGAGACCCACACAATGGATGTGGGGCTTGCGAAACCCGAGCGGCCGACCTCAGTCAAACAACGTGTCGATCTTGAGCGCTATGACGCGGAGATGAGCGACTACGAGCGACAGGCTGAGACTGTCCGGCGTAAGGCGGTTAGTCTCGCGATGCGCCAGGGTTGGGTGCTCGTCGACTACTTCTACGATCAGATCGGTACCATGGAGAAAAATGGGGTCAGCCTCCGGGAGTACATGGGCCAGATGGTCTACGGCATGGACGTTGACCGCGAACGCCACAAAGACCAGCAGATCGCTTTTCTGCCAAACGGCAGCCACGATGTGCTCCGCCGTGCCACGACGCAGTTGACGGGGCTCCAACTTGCCGAGATGAAGCTGTTTAAGGGAGATCTCGCCGGTGCCTCCGACATCGCCAACAAGGTTCTGGCTGATCCCAAAGGCGACCATGCCCAAGCCCACTACGTTCTCGCACGAGTCAACCTGATGCAGCGTCAACCCGGAGCCGCGATCGGGGATTTCCAGGCTGTTCTCGATACCTCGAAGGATCCGCGGACCCTTGCCTGGTCGCATATTTACCTTGGCCGGCTTTACGATGTCGTGCCAGATCGTGAAAAAGCTGTGGCTGAATATCAGGCCGCCCTCACCGTTCGCGACTCCCAACCTGACACGAAGGCGGCTGCCGAACAAGGCATCAAACAGCCCTTCGTTGCCCCAAAGATGCAGCATCCAGCCCAGGAAGACGATGATGCTCCACTGGACCCTAGCGGAAAAGCCGAGAAAGACGCATATCGTCCGCCAACCCCACACTAACGACGTACTTGAAGACGTGCGCCTGTCGGGTAAAGTAAAACGCGGAGGGTCGATGAAGAAACGGCACAAAAAAGCCGCTCATCCGAAGACAAACGGCGCGTCTCCGTCTCTCTTCGATCATCATTTCGGTCGACCCGAACTGCTTACCTGGGCGCTCACGCATCGATCGCTCGCCTATGAGACGAAACCCGAGTCGCTGCCGAATCCCGCGTCTGACAACGAGCAACTGGAATTTGTCGGCGACGCTGTTCTCGGTCTCATCGTTGCCGAATCGCTTTTCAAGCGCTTCCCGGCTTCGCGTGAAGGTGAGCTGACACGTCTGCGTGCTTCGCTGGTCAGCCGACGCCATCTCGGCGAAGTTGCCGCTCGTATCGGCCTCGGCTCTCACCTGCTGCTCGGTCGCGGCGAGGAGCAAAGCGGGGGCCGCAGAAAGCCAGCGCTGCTCGCCAATGCACTGGAAGCGGTCATCGCTGCGCTGTATCTCGACGGTGGACTCGATACAGCACGTGCCTTCATAGAAAAGAACATTATCGAACCCACTTTGCCCGGTCTTCATTTCGCTCTCGAGGCTGGCGAGGCCTTCAGCGGGGCTATCGGCGATCATAAATCCGCACTGCAGGAGCACTTGCAGGCTACAGGCGCCGGCCAGCCGCACTACGTTCTCACGAACCAGAGCGGCCCCGATCACCAGAAACGGTTCCGCGTCGAGGTTCGCATCGACGACAAAAACGGAGGTTCTCGCGCCCTTGCCGAATCTGAAGGAACCACCAAGAAACAGGCCCAGCAGGATGCGGCACGCCTAGCCTTTCTGCGCCTCATCTCCGAAGCCCACCTCAGCAGTCAGGTATCCAAAACGGGGGTAGCCAAATGACTCCTCCTGCCGCAGACATCAAGTCCGGCGAGATGCAAAGTCAGGATCAAGCTGCTCTCAAGGCGTCGATCGAGGACATGGAGCCTTTCGAAAACCCAAACGTCACTCCCGTCCCGGAACTTCATAGCTCGCAAGGAACTCATCACCGGCACCAAAGGCCCAGTGTTCTCACTGCGATGCAATCGCTCTTCAACCTTATTGTGATAGCGATCTTCATCATTACCTTCTGCGCCCAACCCTTCCGTATTCCGTCCGAATCGATGGAGTCTACCCTCCTTATTGGCGACTTTCTGCTCGTTAACAAACAAGTGGCTCCGGGTGCGGACAGTTCCGCCGGTCTGCTGCCTTCCTCCGCGATCCGCCGCGGAGACATCATTGTCTTTCACGATCCAGTGGACACAAGTCTTCACCTCGTCAAGCGTGTGATCGGCCTCCCGGGCGATCATCTTCGCCTGCACTCAGGGCGCGTCTTTATCAATGGCCAGGCTTTGACCGAGCCGTATGCGGTCTACCGTCCGAGCCCACCCGACAACTTCCGCGATAATTTTCCCCGCTTCGAGTCGGCCGATCCGGAGATCGATTCGCACTGGTGGATTCGCATGCGGTCGCTCATCGACAATGGCGAACTGATCATCCCGACCGGCAATTATTTTGTGATGGGGGACAACCGCAACGATAGTGAAGACAGCCGTTACTGGGGTTTCGTTCCCCGCGAAAACATCGTTGGCAAACCTCTGGTGATCTATTTTTCCCTGCAGCAACACGATACCGACGACGCAGGTAATCTTACGCAGGAGGCACGCGCTGAAAATCAGCGCCGGCAGCGCCCCGGTAAGATCGACAGCCTGGTGGACTTCGCTCGCTGGGGCCGTACCTTTCAGGTGGTTCGCTGAACCGGTCGGCGCCTTTCAATTTATGCCCTCATCAGCGATACACTGGTAGCTGCACTTCCGGAGACCCGTCTTGGCCGACACTGTAGCAACCGAACCGAACCAGATCGAAACCACCGAGCAGGATCGCACCGAGACTCCTCTCGAATCTCTTGCCTCAATCTGTACCGTCCTGGCTATCGGTCTCTTCGTAATGACCTTTATCTTCCAGAACTTCGAGATACCTTCGGCGTCGATGGTCAAGACCCTGCTGATCGGCGACCACGTTCTCGTTGATCGAATCTCCCTTGCCCCGCCGGCCAAGTGGGCGCCCTTTACCTTCTATCGCGATATCCGCCGCGGCGACATCATCGTCTTCTTCAAGCCCGGTGAACCCGACCTTTTCCTGGTCAAACGAGCGATCGGCATCCCCGGCGACAAGATCCACCTCCGCAATGGGGTGGTTTACCTGAATGGGGTTGCACAGAATGAACCCCAGGCCGCGATGCCGGTTGAGGACGGCAACGTTCAGCATTCTTTCAATGCCTATCGCGACGATTTTCCCACCGTTCCGCCCGGACCCTACGATCAGGTTACGGCGAGCTGGGCGTATGAGTTGCCCAATCATATTCAGGATGGCGATCTCGTCGTTCCCCCGGGTAAGGTTTTTGCTATGGGAGACAACCGTACCGAAAGCCTCGACGGCCGTTTCTGGGGCTTCGTTCCCCGCGAAAACATCGTAGGCCGACCGATGTTTGTCTATTGGTCCTTTGAAACTCCCGCCGACCAGATCAATAAACAGAGCCTCGGCGAGCGTCTCAGCTTCATGGGTCACATCCTCATCCACATCTTCGACGAGACGCGCTGGAAGCGTACGCTGCATCTCGTCAAATAGTCGATCAAATCACCATCGTCGCACACGACGCGCAACCCATCGCGCCGGACAGTCTTTCATGCAGGAAATGGACCCAGCCTACGAGCAGTCGGAAGCCTTTGAAGCGGACACCCCGCCCAGCATCAGCGCCCGGACGCTGAAACGGCTTCTTTATCTCGTGTTGGGGGCATTGGCGGTCCTGCTTCTGGTTCTGATTCCGCCTCTCATCAGCCTCAATCGCTACCAGAAGCGGATTGCGAACAGCATCAGCGACAGCCTCGGTCGCCCCGTTCATCTCGACGAGGTGAATCTCAATCTGCTTCCGCTTCCTGGCTTCACGCTCCAGAACTTCGTCGTCGACGAAGATCCAGCCTTCGGTTCTGAGCCTGTCATCCGCTCAGCTTCAGTCCGAGCCACCCTTCGTATGAGCTCTCTGCTGCGGCACCGCATCGAATTCTCCACGATAAGCTTCAGTGAGCCCACTAGTGTCAACCTCGTCCACCTTGCCAATGGCAAGTGGAACCTCGAAAGCATTCTCCTCCATGCCGCGCATGTCGAGGCTGCCCCTACAGCCCAAGCGAAGGCCGGCCCTACGCCCCGCTTCCCCTACATCGAAGCCACCGGCGCACGGCTTAATCTCAAGTTCGACCACGAAAAGACTCCAATCTCGCTGACCGACGCCGACTTTGCCCTCTGGCTTCCCGACCCCCAAGAATGGCACGTGCGCATTCAGGCCCACCCGGCCCGCACCGATACAAACGTTTCGGATACCGGTGTCGTTCAGGTCGAAGGAACTCTAGGCCGTGCCGTCTCTCTCGACCAGGTTCCACTCAATCTTCGTGGCGTGTGGCGTAACGTGCCCCTCGGTCAGGCCAGCCTCGTACTTTTCGGCCGCGACGCCGGTCTTCGGGGCGATATGGCGCTCTCGGCTAACGCGCA
Source organism: Edaphobacter sp. (assembly GCA_035570955.1). GTDB lineage: Bacteria > Acidobacteriota > Terriglobia > Terriglobales > Acidobacteriaceae > Edaphobacter. Next base: position 7,213 of record DATMKY010000110.1, read on the forward strand.
GGGGACCGTCAGCAGCAGCATTATCCAAACCCGCCTTGAACTCGTAGGAGCACGCCGCGCTGACTTCGTTCCCACCCAACCCATCGATGTGGATATGCAGTGCCTCGCCACCGCTACGGCCGAATTCCGAAGTTTCGAGGACGTTCATTGCAGTTGGCCGCCTACAGGTTCTTCCGACCCGCCAACCCTCGCCATCTCTGGCGCACTCCCTGACGTCCGCAATCTCCGTACTGCAGCCATCGAGATTGGCACGCCAGCACTTCCTGCCGCGACGTTGCTGGATTGGCTTCGTGTCGCAAGCTCACGAGTCCCCGCCGACATCGCAGCTTCCGGCACAGTGACCGGTACTCTCTCCTATCATCCGGAACAGGCCGACTCAACTCCCTGGCAAGGAGTCATGCGGGTCACCGATGCCGGCCTGATCAATCCTCGAGCAGGGACGGCATCACTCATCACGGGCGACGTCACGCTCCAGTCGATCTCAACGCCGGCACCTGATTCACACCGTAAAAAACATCTGCCGCAGCCGCCCACCTTCAATGGATTCCAGCTTGCTCCAACCTCCCTCGTCCTCGGCGGCAAAGACCCGGCGACTTTGGACGGCCACTTCGACACCGCAGGCTATACCGTCCACCTCGCCGGCATGGCGTCCCTTGCCCGACTCAACGCACTTGCCGCCGCTCTTCCTTTTTTGGGCGACGGGCTCGACGAAGTTCTACCGACCAACCGCGCTGCCGGCCCCTTCCGCGTCGACCTAACTGGCACCCGTAGTTGGGGCCAGGACCAAACCTGGATCGACAACACTGCACGCGTAGTCGCCCCTCACCCGAAACATGCGCGTTGATCGAATCTTCGGCGGGCCTTCATTAAGCTGGCTAGTGGGGTTCGGCTCAAGCTGAATTCGAGGACGAATGTTCAAACCTGATATTGTTCGTCGCTCACGTGCTCCATCCAGTCCACAACCTTGCCATTCAATCGTTCCTGAATGGCGATATGAGTCATACTCGTTGTCGGAGTTGCCCCGTGCCAATGCTTCTCTCCCGGCGCAAACCAGATCACATCACCGGGGCGGATCTCCTCGATTGCACCACCCGCGCGCTGAGCCCATCCACAACCTCCCGTAACAATTAAAGTCTGTCCAAGTGGATGCGTATGCCAGGCAGTACGGGCTCCCGGCTCAAAGGTTACGCTTGCTCCGGCGACAAAAGCCGGGTCAGGCGCCTGAAACAGTGGGTCAATCCGAACTGTGCCCGTAAACCAGTCTGCCGGACCTTTGCCTGAGGGTTGCGAACCAACGCGTTTGATCTCCATTCCCAGATTCTAAAGGCTGAGTGATTTTGAATGGGGCGAACCGAAGTTGCATCTTCCCGCGGCATGACCGACAATTTTCGCGTAACCGGTCTGACCAATTTCTTCGTCGCGAAAAGGTCCCCGCCGATTACCGAATCCGTATCACCCGGGTGTGACTCATGCGTTGTCTCCGATCATTGCTTTCTCTTGGCCTTCTCTTCGGCACATTCCAGGTCACAGCCCAACAACCGAAAGAGCCGGGTCTTCTTTTCTATCTCTCCGGCGATCACGGCTTCAACGCCGACTACGCGGCAGGCGGCAATCCCGCGCCGAATTTCCTCAAGGACATCAAAATCCTTCCCGGCGGCTCGAAGGGCTCATATCTGCAATGTGGCAACAACCAACTCCTCTCTTACTGGGCGCCCGGCAATATCTACTCTCAACGTGGAACTCTCTCCTTTGACTGGCGCTCGCGCGAGCCCGTCGATCAGACAGAATTTCCCATCTTCCGCGTTGGCTATGGCGATCACTCAAGCTGGGACATGGTCTGGCTCCGCATCGACTACAACGGCCACGGCTTCGACGCCTTTGTCACCGACATCAATCTCGGCCGAACCCGCGTATCCTACACGATGCCCGACTTTCCCAAACCCGATCAGTGGGTGCATCTCGCACTCGCGTGGGATGAGACGACCGGCATTCGCTTCTACGTCAATGGCAAACTCGCCGGCGAAAAAGCAGCGACCGGCATGTTCGACGCAGCCCTCGACCAGTTCGGTCCGCACTCCCGCATCATCGCTCCAACCGGAGTCGAAAGCTCCTATAACTACGACCGTGGCGGCGACATCGATGAGCTCCGCATCTACGACCGCATGCTTTCCGACGACAATATCGCCTCACTCGCGCGCAACGAAATCCCGCAATCGATTCCGCCAGTCACCCGCACACTCGCCACGCCGGGCTGGCAAAGAGAGTGGTGGTTCCACTATGGCTGGAACCGCCCCAACGACATACCCGCGCTTCTCCCCGCTACCGACACAACGATCCGCAAGGTCGAGATTCACGACGCCTACGATCTCAAACGCTGGTGGTGGAAGGGAACTGACGGCATCCGCGAGACTACCTGGCCGGGCGTGTACAACCGTTCCACATTAGTCGGACGCTTCGACTACTTCCAGCTTCCTGACTGGGACTGCTACGCCCTCTCCGGTAAGTCTGTCACCTTCTACATGCCCGACGAGCCATGGAACCACCTCGAAATTCAGGGAGGTGCATGGGGCAATCTGTCTCTTCTCACCCCGGGCGAAGGCAAACCCGGAGCCATCGCTGACCCCGATCAGCGCGAAACCTCGCCGCAGCTAGTCAAAACTCTCTTCGAACGACCCGAAGGCCAGGAACGCACCACCCATGACCTGACCCAACCCGTCACCGGCGAGAAAGTTCGCTTCACTAACGTCAAGCAGGAGTGGCCAATAGGCGAGTTCTCCGCGTACTACATTCATCCCGGCAAAGAGCCAGAGGGCATCGCAGTTCTGCACTACGCCGTCGCCGCCAGAGGTGCACTCGACAACCCATCTCTCACGACACTCCGTGACTTCATCCATGGCCGCTTTCCTGCGGATGAGCGCGACACCATGGTGGCGATGCCCGCAGTCTCGTTGGGCGGCGGACGCACCCCCATCGGCCGCGGCAACACAGCCCTTGAAACAACGAAGCAAAGCCTGCCGATCGTCCACATCCTCATCCCAGCCGACTTCCGTGGCATCCAGGCCGATGAGGGCCACGGAACCTCTTACAGCTGGGAGAACATGCACGCCGGCCTCGACGGCATCGCCATGGATCTCCCCGCCCTCAACCTAAAGCCCACGCATGGCGACTCCATCCCCATGAACATCCAGATCAAAGATCCCATCTGGCCCATGCGCAACATGCTCGACATCAGCTTCTCCGTCAAGCCCGGCGAACCCCACACCCTCTGGCTCGACACTCGCGACCGCATTCTGCCCAATGGCAAGAGTCTCTATCTGACCATCGCCTCGGCTAGCGCGGATTTCGGTCCCGCGGCGCTTGAAGGCATGCATCTGCGCTTGGTCTTTAAGCCCTGGAAAGACGCTCTGCCGGAACACGTCAGCGATCGTCTGACCCAGGTGCGTGATAATTACGCCAATCTCGTCGAAGAGTCCGTCAACTCACGCAAGCTGAATATCTTTAACCGTTTCGATGCAGACATCACCGATCTCCTCCGTGTCGATCCCGAGAACGACCTCGGACGTAAGTATTGGAACGAGATGAACCACGAGCAGGTCAAGCCGCCATTCACACTGCCGAAGGCCCCCGCAGGAGTGCCCGAATGGGCCTTCCTCCAGACCACCGATCTCGGCTATCTCGACCGCCTCATCAATTGGTACATCGACAACCGTCAGATCTCTGACGGCGAGTTCGGCGGAGGATTGTCCGACGACAGCGACTTCCTCAACTGGTGGCCCGGCCTCGCCTTCATGGGAGCCAACAACGACAAGCTCAAACACTCCCTGCTGCATACACTCGACACGATGTATGCCACCAACATGTTTACCGATGGGCTTGCGACTGCCCAATACGACGAGTTGCATAGCTATGAGGATGGCATCAACGTCCTTGGGCAGGCGATGCTGATCGACTATGGAAGTCCGAAACAGCTCGAGCGCGCCATGGAAACCTCACGTCGACTTGAGTGGCTCACAGGCATCAACGTTGCGGGTCAACGCCAAGTGCGTTCCGTTTATTTCAGTGGCACCAAGATGGCCGAGAACGGCGTTTGGGGTTGGGGTAAGGGGCGCTCGTACATGGTCTTTCATCCTGCGTTGGAGCTCGTCCTCTACAACGGGATGCCACAGACGCGGAAGATGGTGACTGAGATCGCAGATGGCTTTCTCGCACACAGGCATCTCGATGCGAATGGAAAGTTTGGAATGCACTATGCCGTGAACTTCCACACCAATGAAGATTTGTCGGAAGGAAATACTCCGTGGTTTATGCTGTGGGCGGCGTATCGCTGGACAGGCGACAAGAAATATCTTGTCCCCTTCGGCGACAATCCCCCGGACTCACTGCGCCTCATAAACTCCGATGCGCTGGACATGCTGAACGTTCGTGACACGTGGGGCGAACAACTGTTGAAGACTGCAGCGCCTGACCGCCGCAGCGATTCAGGAATCGCAAGCGAGACCAATCTGCATCTTGCTTGGCAACTGACTGGCGATACAAAGAACCTCGAAAAACTCTATGCCTCGCAAATCGAGACAGCGGTGAATCGCGAGTTCATCAACACCGAGGGCAGTCTCTGGATCGATCGAATCTACTTCAACAACGGGGAATTGCAGCGCGGAAGGCTGGGCGGAGTGGCGCTGATGAGGAATTACGTTTACCCCGGCAATGTAGTCAGTTGGAATTTCGAAGCGCCCGCGACGGGAGAGAGTGTCGGAATCCTCGTGCCCGAAGGTACGCCAGATCACATCAAAATCATCGCGTACAACCTCGACTCCGTTCCCGTAAAAGCCAAAATGACCGGATGGGAGATCGACCCCGGCAAGTGGGAGATCACGCAAGGCATCCAGGGCTCGGACGGAGCTACGACGCGGATCGAGGACTTCGAACGCAGCAGCGATCTCGAAATCATCTTTCCACCCCACGTAACCACTGTGCTTGAACTGAAGCTCGTCCAAAAGGGGTTCCCGTACTGGTCGCGGCCCGATCTAGGCATCGACCCGGATGACGTGAAGATTGAAGGCAATCGCATGAAGGTTACGGTACACAGCCTCGGCGCTGTTGACGCACCCGCATCGAAGATCGTGCTGCGCGATAAGACTGGAAAGGTTCTCGCCAGCGCTTTTGCTCCACCAATTAAAGCCCCGTTGGACCTGTATCCCAAAACGGCCGCAGTCACGCTTGTCGTGCCGAATGGAGCAGACTACAAGGGCGGCAGCATAACCGTAGAGTCGAACGGCAAAGTTCCCGAGATTACTCAAAGAAACAACCGCGTGCCACTGTAAAGAGGTTTGTTGCCCGTTTTGCCTTGGATGGTTTGAGCAAGGTGGATATTCGTTGTTCACGGAAGGAGAAGATTTTAGTCCATGATTTTTAGCGGCACGCGAAGTGTGTCTATCTTTTCTCCGTTCCGGATACGTTTGAGCTGGCGTGTAAGTTGCGCGGAAGGGTCATCGGGGTCACTGTTGTTCTCTTCATCCTCTGCTTCGAGTTGACGCTGCTCGAGTACGTGGTGGAGATCGGGTTGAGCAAGGTTTTGGAGCGAGAGGATCGCCAGGCTAAGGACAGCTGCGGAAGGATAGAAGCCCCGATAGTTTTTCTCGCCGGCTTTTCTTCGGCGATACCGATAGCGCTGAAGCAGGAAGGTTGCGGTAAAGAATGTTAAAAAGGCGAGCAAGGCCCCGATGAAAATGAGGTCGATATCCATGGATGTCCCTTTGCGGCTATAGATCGCAGGCGTGATCGCCGCACCAAATCAAGGTTGCGGCGATGTTCTAAGGTGCGGGGGGGATCAGGCCTGCTGGGGCGGGGGACGTTGGAAAAGTGTGGTTCGGACGTGGTGGTTAAGTGCAAAAACGTGGTCGGTACGTGGCTCGTAAGTGCACTGTTCGTCGATGAGGGCGACGAACAGAAAGATCGGGATCAGAAGGAAGGTCGCGGCGCTATGGTTTGGGAGATGGGGAAGAAGGAGGATCGCCACAATTGCGAGCAGGGTGACTAAGAGTTGCCAGCGACGAATTGGAACGCGGAGGAACATTCGTGGTTAGTTTAGCGCGGACTGAAAAAAGGCAAACTGTTTTACTGCTGGTGCGAGACGATTTGGCGGGTGTGGATCGAAGCTGCGACCTCAGGGATGGTGCCATCGTTGACGACAACCTCTTCCGGAGTTCCTTCAAAGACGATGCGCGTAGAGGCGCTTGAGCGCGCAGGTATTCTTAGCCGCTCGGTTGCCGTCAGAGTACCGGATCGGACCGTGACTGGGATATCTGCCACCGCGCCACCGTCATTTCGTACTTCGACTGCCACCAGCCATCCTGGGCCTTTGCCCGCAACCTGATCGATTGCACGAGGAGTCACGTTCGCGATGCTTAGATCGGGCAGCCCACGATCGTGGTAAACCCAATCGTCGAAGAACCAGTTCAGATCGCGTTTTGCGTATCGCTCCAGAACCCGCTGAAATTCTTTCGGATCGCTGTCCAGACTGGTCTTGTCATCACGATAGCTTCGGAGCGTTCGTTTTAGCGTCTCCTCTCCAACCAGCGTCCGCAGCATCCCGAGGACGGCCACCGACTTGATTCGGTAGTAAACCTCGTCGCTCGCCTGTACAAGGCTTTGGCCTTCCTGTGGGTTTCTACCGTTCGCTGGCTCAGCCAACGCCAGTGTTCTGGCCCGCTCCTGAAGCTGTGTGACTGCGGTTTCGCGGCCTTGTGTCTGCTCGAGCCACAAGAGCGACATGAACTCCGCTACGCCTTCGTCCAGCCAGACGTGCGATGAGCCAAACCAAGCGTGGCTGAGCGAATGTGCAAGCGACGGGGCCAATACGTCCGCTTTCGCGGCATGCACTGGAGCTACTAGTAGCGCGTCATCTTCGAAAGGCTGACCGTCCTGATCGAGAATGTATAACGTCCTCAGAGGTCCGTCGCCGAGCCAGTCTTTCAGCAACGGCTGTACTTTGGCTGCCGCCGCGGAGTAGCTGGGCAGTGCGTCGTAGTGATTTGTCACGGCGGAGATGAGGCTGTCGTCGGTTACTGTGCCGGCTCGATCGGTGACGAAGAGGCTCATGGTTCGAAACCCGAGCGGACGCTCAGGGAACTCGGCTACGGCGACTCCAGGAGATTCTGCGACGGGCAGGCCAGCATTTTCGTTGACGACTTTTAACTGTTCCCGGCGGCCGCAAAAGAATGCGGCGTCGGGTGCGTCTCCGCTGTACTCGACAGTGAGTCGGAGGCGGACCAATGCTGGAGACTGCTGCAGTTTGGTTTGGCCGACGCTATGAAAGAGGCTTGCACCATCGCCGAGAAAGACAGGGGCTGCAGCCACGGGATACCACAAAATATTGCCAAAGCCGCGAAGCGCAATTCTTTCCTGGGTGATCTGATCCCAGTCGGCGCGGGAAGCCTGATCCGCAGGCGCCCCGATGCGCTCGAGTCGCTCGCCTGACTGGCTGACTTCGCCAGTGTAGAAGGTGGTGAGGTCGAGGGTGGCGCCCGCGGGCAATGGCTGCGGGAGCGTCACGACGGCTTCGGTCGCCTTGCCGGTGTGGTCGGCGTCAGTGTCGATGATCTGAGTGGTGAATGGAAGGGAAGTGATGCCGGCTGGGGTGCGAATGCCGAAGGTTTCCCACTGTAGGGCGGAGGAAATCTGGAGGATAAGCCGCGGCAATGGCTGCGTGCTCAAATTTTTTAAAGTGAATCCGGCGTGAACGGCGAGGCGAGATTGCGCTGGGGTGAGATGAACGTCGAGATCATAGGCCGTGAAGGCTAATGCGGCTCGCTCGGCGTCGGCGATTTCGACAGCCGTCTTTTCTGCGGGCTTGCTTTCTGCTGGTTTGGTGGCTTTTTCGGGTCCGGGTGAATCCTGATCGCGTTTAAAGAGAACTTTGCCGTGAGGCTGTGTTTCTTTCGGAGTGGGGGGTGGCGGGGTCTGTGCTACGGCGATGGAAGTTACGAAAAGAACCACAGCAAGAGCGGACAGCGGGTACGAGACGGACGAAACTACGATTTTCTTCAAGATCCTAAACCTTTACGTTCTTTGACGTGCTTCTTGGGGGCGGGAGGAGCAGTATCTGTTCGGCGTTGGCGCATTGCCTCGTACATGACGACGGCTCCGGCGACTGACACATTGAGAGATGAGACCTGGCCGGCCATGGGAATGCGAAGCAGATGATCGCAGGTTTTCTTGACCAGATCGTGGAGACCCGCCCCTTCACGACCAAGGACCAGGACGCAGTTACTGCGGAAGTCGTAGTCGTTGTAGTCGGGGGTTCCGCGCTCGTCCAGGCCGATGACCCAGATGTGGTGTTGCTTCATCTGTTCAAGCGTACGGACGAGGTTGGTGACGCGAGCGATCCGGACGTGTTCGGAAGCGCCGGCGGAGGTTTTGGCGACGGTTGCGGTGATTGGGGCCGAACGCCGTTCGGGGAGAATAATGCCGTCGACACCGGCACCGTCGGCGGTGCGGAGGAGTGCTCCCAGGTTATGAGGGTCCTCGATACCGTCGAGAGCAAGAAAGAAGCGATGTTTTCCGGGCTCCGCGGGGGCGAGTAAGTCTTCGATGCCCAGAAAGGTGCGCTCCCGGACGACGGCAAGCACCCCCTGGTGGGCGTCGGTTCTGGCAAGGCGCGTCAGTTGGTCCCGAGGCTCCAGGGATACCCGGACTCCTGCCCGCCGACAGAGGTCGATGAGGCGTTCCAGACGATCATCACGGCGTTCGCGGGCCACGCTGACATGGTCGAGCCGCCGCGAGCCGGATCGGATGGCCTCCTCAACAGGGTGAAGGCCGTAAAGAACTTCCATTCTATAAGTTTACTTTCTGAATGGAAAAATCGTGGAGAAACCGTAAAATACTGATAGGCTTCCGATTCAAAGGCCAGGGAGCAGAAAACTACAACTTTTATGGATTATTCCTTGAAAAAGCGAGTCTTCCCGGGCAGAGAACTCGTCTCAGAGAATGTGCAGGCCGCTTCCATCTCGCTCTCAACTGCCCTCGATGAGGTCCAAAGCGAAAATGCGGCGATCGCCCATGGGCTGAAGAAGCAAAATCCTGAGCTACTGGATCAGTTGATTGAGCAATATCAGCACCGGCTGCTACGGTATCTTCTTTTTCTCACGGGAAAGCGGGAGGTTGCCGAGGATCTGTTCCAGGAGACCTGGATGCGGGTTTTGCTGCGCGGGGCGCAGTACAACGGCAAGGCACGTTTCGATACATGGCTATTTACGATTGCACGTAACCTGGTGATCGATCTCTCGAGGAAGCGGACGATGGCGAGCCTCGATGAGATGAGTGAACGGGGCGAGGATGAACGTCCGTTTGAGATTGCGATGTCAGGACCTTCTCCGCTGGAGCAGTTTCAGTCGCGCGAGGATTGCGCAGAGGTGGGCGAGGTATTGCTGAAGCTGGAGCCCAGCTACCGTGAGGTTCTGCTGCTTCGTTTTTATGAGGAGCTTTCGCTGGAGGAGATTGCCACGGTAACAAAGGCACCCCTTTCGACCGTGAAGTCGAGGCTTTATCGCGGGTTGGCAGCTCTGAGGCCACAAATGGAGCAGCTTCGCGGTTCACGCCGTTTTGCGGAGGCCGGTGCATGAACGAAGCCTTCGAGAAACCAGCTTCCCAGGATTCTTTTACATTCACGCAGACGGGCTCGAGAGACTGGAGTACGGGTGCGCGAGCATCCGTGGTGAACCGGACACATCGAGTGGTGCGGGAGCGGGCGAAGACGATTGCGGCTCAGCGTAGCCGGGCTCGTAGTCTGTGGATTCCGCTGGCTGTGTGTTCGGCTCTTCTCGTGATTATCTGCACGGCTTTGTGGAGCGCGCTCGAGGCCTACGATGTGACGCCGGGCGGCGTTCCGGATGCGAGCAACCAGTTTCTGGTCTTGTGCCTTTGGTTTCTGCCGGTGTCGATGGCGTTGCTGGCCGTGGTATTGTTTCAGCGTACGCGGAAGCGTGAGGCGGCGCGATGAACAGGTTCTGGAGTCAACGACTGGAACGGCCGAACGGATCACAGATTCCGACTGCAGGCGGTGAAGATCAGCTCAGCATGATACCGACGTGGTCGGTTGTGTTGGCGATCATCGTTTTTGGAGCTGTGCAGTACCTGTTTCACGGCGTTCTTCCTCACCATAAGCACGAGTTGCTGCCGATGCGCCTGCTGATGGGCTATTCGTGGGGGACTGCATTTGCCAGCTATGTACTGCTGGTGGGTTATGTCAGCCGTGATGTTCGGCGTCGCAGGATGCCGGCCGGGCTGTGGATGTTGATTGTGGTTGTGATGCCGGGTGGGATCGGCGCGGTTGTGTATTTCCTGTTGCGGCAGCCATTGATGACACCTTGTCCTCATTGCAGCACGGAGCTGCCTGCAGGTGTGCACTTCTGTCCGCAATGCCAGTTCCAACTGGCCCCAGTGTGCGGGCGGTGCTTCCGCGGCGTGCAGATTACAGATGTGTACTGTACCCAGTGTGGACATGACTTAGCCGAGGATAATGCCCCGGCTCGGCTGCGCGTATATAGTGACTAGTTGTGTCACTCTCTGCTCTCATTATCGATGACGAACCTCTGGCTCGGCAGGAGTTGCAGTATCTGCTGGAGCGTGCCGGCGGGGTTGAGGTTCTTGCGCAGGGAACCAATGGGATTGAGGCGGTCGAGCTGATTCGCACACATAAACCAGACCTGGTTTTTTTGGATGTGCAGATGCCTGGGCTGGACGGCTTTGGCGTGCTGAAGAAGCTACTGGATCGCAAGGTCCCGATGCCGCAGGTGGTCTTTGCCACGGCATTTAATCAGTACGCTGTCCGTGCGTTCGAGGTGAATGCGGTCGATTATCTTCTAAAACCGTTTGACCGGAAGCGAGTGATGCAGACGATTGAAAAGGCGCAATCACGGCTTGCGATGCCGGCCGTCGAATCGGCGAGTGAAGCAAAACTCGATGCTTTGCTGCGACTGGTGGAGGAACAGGCCCAACCCTCGAAGACCAACGCACGTAAGGTCATCGTGCGTGCCCAGAGCCGGTTGTTGCTGGTTGATCAGAGTGAGATATGTTTTGCTTCGATTGAGGAGGGTACGATCAGCGTCGTGACCCGGACGATTGAGGGGAACTCGAACTGCCGTACGCTTGAAGAACTGGCAGAGCAGCTTGAACCGGAGACGTTCTGGCGGGCGCACCGATCTTATCTTGTGAATATTCAGCACATCCGTGAAGTAGTTCCCTGGTTCAAATCGAGCTACCAACTACGGATGGACGATGCGCAGAAGACTGAAATTCCAGTAAGCCGCGCTCAGACGAAACGTTTGCGCGAATTGTTTAATCTATAAGGAATCATGCCCACCGACAATAAGACAGCTCTTCTCAATCTCATTGCCACGCTTTCATTCAAGCTCGGCGATTTCACTCTCGCAAGCGGCAAGAAGTCCGACTACTACATTGACTGCCGCATTACCACGCTACACGCCGAGGGTGGGCGTCTTTCGGGACTGGTATTCTACGACCTCATCCGAGAGCATACCCCTCATGTGGAGGCCGTTGGCGGACTTACGATGGGTGCCGACCCGCTCGTTTCCAACACGGCCAGCGCGAGCGCGTGGGCTCTGACCGACCATCATGAGATTCTGGAGCTTTCTCGTGAACTTGATCTTGATCATGAGAGTCACACGGAGCCCGTGCCTGCCCTCATTCATGGCTTCCTTGTCCGCAAGGCGGAAAAGACCCATGGCACGGGCCGCAAGATTGAAGGCTTTCTCAAGCCCGGAGCGCATGTCGTTATCGTAGATGACGTCTGTACGACAGGCGGCTCTACCATTACGGCCATCGAAGCGGCACGTGAAGCAGGAATGCATGTTGCCGGCGTTCTCTGTCTCGTCGATCGTGAGCAGGGCGGACGCGCCGCGATCGAAGCAGCCTGCAATGGCGCTCCCTTTATAGCCGTCTTCACTGCAGCTGAGGTTCGCGCGGCTCATGTGGCTCAACAAAAGAAGAAATGAAGTCTTGAGCAAGTGTAGATTGCCCGCCTAACCTAAAGATCCAGTAGCATTCTAGGAAGGCGTGGAGCGCACGAAATGCCAAATTAACAGAAGGAAAACGAATGCTGATCCCTTCCATCGATCTCATGGACGGTCGAATCGTCCAATTGGTCCAGGGCGAAAAGTTGAAGCTGGCCTTTGATGACTTTGAATACTGGATCGAACGATTTCAGAAGTACCCATTGGTTCAGCTTATTGACCTCGACGCTGCGATGCGCCAAGGCAATAACCGCCCCCTCGTTGAGATGATATGCAAACGCCTCCCATGTCAGGCAGGAGGAGGCCTGAAAACCGCTGACGACGGTAGAGCCCTTCTCGAAACCGGCGCCAAGCGAGTAATTTACGGTTCCAGTTTGTTTGGTTCGGTCGAGCCAAATGAATCGCGCCGCCACAAACTCATCCGCCTCGAATTCGCCGAAGAACTAAAAAGAACACTGGGTGAAGAAGCTCTTGTCTTTAGCGTAGACACCAAGGCCGGCAAAGTAGCAGTTAAAGGGTGGAAAGACTCTGTCGATCTCACGCCTGAGGAAGCGATCACCTGGCTCGAGGACTCCTGCGCTGCTTTCCTCTACACTCATGTCGACACCGAAGGCACCATGCAAGGTTTTCCGATCGACGTCGCTGCCATTTTGAGGGCCTGCACAGCCAAACAGTTGATCGTAGCCGGAGGAATTAAATCTCAGACTGAAATTGAAGCTCTGGATGCGATGGGAGTGGACGCAATCGCCGGCATGGCGGTCTATTCCGGAACGATGGACGCTTAAAAAGGAATCGATTGATTGGGCATGTCGGCGCCAGGTTTTGTCAGCAGGGAAGCCGTACTCTCACGCCCGCTCGCTGCAGTTCTGCTTTCAAATCCCGCGAATCTGTTATTCCGAAGTGAAAGATACTCGCTGCAAGAGCGGCGTCAGCTTTGCCGCGGCCAAACACATCGACAAAATGCGCCGCTTTTCCCGCACCACCTGAAGCAATCACCGGAATCTGTACTGCCGAACTTACCATCGCGGTCAGGTCACAATCGAAACCCGAACGCATTCCATCACTATCCATCGAAGTGAGTAGAATCTCTCCGGCGCCACGCGCCTCTGCCTCTCGAACCCAATCGAGTACTCGCAAACCTGTAGCTTTGCGTCCACCACTCACGTAGACCTCAGCATCCTCAACGCCTGCAGTCCCGCGCCGAGCGTCAATTGCCACAATCACCGCCTGTGCCCCAAAACTTCGTCCAATCTCCCCAATGAGCTCCGGCCGAGTGATCGCCGCCGAGTTGATACTTACCTTATCTGCGCCCGCATCGAACACCGCCCCAGCATCCTCCGCACTTCGAATCCCCCCACCAACAGTAAACGGCACAAATAGCTCCGCCGCAGCCCGCTTCACTGTTCTCAGCAGAGTGCCCCTCCCCTCATGCGTCGCTGTAATATCCAAGAGAACAATCTCATCGGCTCCCGCCGCGGCATGTCGATGTGCCAACTCCGCCGGATCGCCAGCGTCCACGATGTCCACAAACTGAACGCCCTTCACGACGCGCCCATCACGTACATCGAGACAAGCAATCACCCTTTTGGTTAGCACTATCAAAGCCTCACGGGTACTGCTGCCGGAACCTCAACCGCAGTTCCCTCGCAGACAATTCTGGCCAGCGAATCCATGTTCTCAATTACAGATCCGTGCTCCACAAACCACTCTACTAACAACCCCTGTCTCGGTGCTTTTATGTGGAACTCCATCGCACCGTCAGTCAGCGTACAGATCGCCTCTCCCGTTCCTACCAACGACCCAACCGATGCGAGGCGCTGCACAAACGTGTACGACGGTTCGCTGGCTGCAACCTTCAACTCATATATAAATGGCATCGTTATAACTCCACAAAATTCTTCAGGACCTGAAGTCCCACCGGGCTCGATTTTTCGGGGTGAAACTGTACCCCTATCACATTTTCCTGTTCCACAACTGCCGTAAATGCTCCACCATATTCCGTCACTGCCACAGTTGCCTCGATCACGGGGGCGCGCCACGAGTGTGTGTAATACACGAATCCGCCATTCTTCACTCCTCGCAGCAACCTTGAATTCTCCCTGATTCCTTCGAGCGAGTTCCAACCAACATGCGGCGACTTCAATACCGTTCCTTGAAACACGGCAGGGAAGCGCTCGCACACTCCGGCAAAGTGCCCCAGTCCTCTCATCCCCTCGGCTTCCGTCGATCCCTCAAACAACCACTGCAATCCAACGCAAATGCCGAGGAACCAAGCACCTTTCGCTATACCCTCGCGCACTGCGTCGGTCAGTCCCAACTCTTGTAGCAATGCGGTCGCTTGAAAGTGTCCCACTCCAGGCAATACGATCTTCGATGCTGAACGTACTGCATCAGGTTCCTGCGTCACCGACGTCTCCGCGCCGAGAAAATTCAGCGCTTTGACTACGCTGGTCAGATTCCCCGCCTTGTAATCGATTACGACGATCAAAGCAGCCCTTTCGTACTCGGCAGCATCTCTCGCATACGTTCGTCTCGCGAACAAGCGCCTCGCAGCGCTCGCGCGAATGCCTTGAAGATAGCCTCAATCTTGTGATGATTGCTGCGACCGTACATTGTCTTCACATGCACATTCGCCTTGGCGCCTCGAGCGAATCCATCGAAGAAATCTGCCAGCAACTCTGCCTGAAAATCTCCAACCAACCGAACCTTCACTTTGTCATCAACGACATAAGCCACTCGGCCGCTCAGATCGACAGCGGCTACCGCGAGCGTCTCATCCATCGCCATCACAAAATATCCCGCTCGCATAATGCCTTTCTTGTCGCCCAACGCCTTGCCAAATGCTTCCCCGAGCGCAATTCCAACATCCTCGACGGTGTGGTGCTGATCGACATCGAGATCGCCCTTGCACCTCAACGTAAGGTCGAACCCGCCATGCCGCGCAAACAACTCCAACATGTGATCGAAGAATCGTATGCCAGTCGATACTCTATAAACGCCTCGGCCGTCAATCACGAGCTTCAACGCGATCTGGGTCTCTGTCGTGTCCCGCCTGACTGTTCCGGTACGAGCAGCAGTTGCTTTCTCCATTATTCGAACTCCCGCTCATCGCTGGCTTCCACAACAAATGCCTGCTCGAATTGATTGTCCTTCCAGCCAATCTCGCTGAGCGATACCTTTAGTGCTTCCAATCCGCGAGTCACATGATCTTCTAGTCCGATCGTGATGCGAACAAAGCCGTCGCATCCTGGATCGGTCGAACGATCTCTTAGTAAAACGCCATGAGTACGCATCGTGGATACGAGCTCCTTGTGCTGCGGACCGATGTTCATCAGCACAAAGTTCGCATGACTCGGAAAGAAGGGAACTCCCAACTCACGCAGTCCATCCATCATCCTGTCACGCCCCAGACGAACCTGCTCCGAATACCATGCGACGTATTCCTCATCTGCCAGCGCGACGGGCAGACAATCCAGCGCCACGCCATTGACGTTGTAGGGCGAACTCACCTTGCGTACATATCTCAAAAGCGCCGGATTTCCAACCAGCATCCCGATCCGCAGATTCGCTAAACCATAGGCCTTGGAAAAAGTTCGAGCCACGATCAGATTGGGTACAGCATCGAGATCGCTCATGACGGTTGATCCATCAAAGTGGTAATAGGCCTCGTCGACCATCAGCACAGCCTGGGGAGCCGCCGCAGCAATTGCAAGTAGATGCTTTCTATCAACCACCGCACCTGTAGGGTTGTTCGGTGAAGCGATGATGATCAATTTCGTTCGCTCCGTGATAGACGACATGAATCGCTCAAATGGAAACTCCAGCGTTTCCCCCGCCTGGACCTTTCGCAGATGCGGCGTCATCATCTGGATGCTTACGTCGTACATAAAAAACGACGGAGTCGCAATCAGTGCCTCATCTTCAGGGTCAAGAAATGCGCAACAGATCAGATGGATCGCCTCGTCCACGCCATTGGTCAACAGCACCTGACCTCCGGAAAGGCCAAAGTGTTCCGCGACGATCTTTTCTACAGGTTCACGTTCCGGATATTTCGTTAGGCCTTCTTTGGTCACCGCCTGCAGTCTTTCCATCACGCGGGGTGAAGGGCTGAAGGTGTTCTCGTTGAAGTCCAATCGCAGCGCTGTTCGTCCTGCTAGCGGTGGGTGATACTCCGGCATTTCCAACACCGCTTTTCGAGCCTTTATCGTTCTCAAATTTGCGGCCGCATCAGTCACGATCATTCATCCTCACTCGCACGCTCTCTGCGTGTCCCATCAAACCTTCGGCCTCCGCCAATGCAATCGCATGCCCCCCCATTTCTTTCAGGCCGCGATGCGTGTATTGCTGTACCGTGATTAGCTTCACAAAATCCATAACACTCAATCCGCCTCGAACGCGACCAAAGCGGCCTGTTGGCAGCACATGGTTAGGCCCGGAGACGTAATCTCCCATCGACTGGGGGGAATAATCTCCAACAAATATCGAACCAGCATTGCGAACCCACTCTACATCTTTGGCAGTATCTACAGTCAGATGCTCCGGAGCCAATCGGTTCGTTAGTTCGTGCGTCTCATCAAGGTTGGCGGTTACAAAGATGCATCCTCGCGCCGCCAACGATCGCTTGGCGATTGGATTTCTTTTCGCGAGAATCTTTGTTTCGTCAGCCACTTTTCGCGCAAGGGCTTCGTTGCTTGTAATTAAAATGGCCAGAGTTTCCGGGTCGTGTTCAGCTTGAGCGACGAGGTCTGCTGCGATCCCTTTCGCGTTTCCAGACTCGCTCGCCACAATGATCTCGGTAGGCCCAGCTGGCATATCGATTCCACATTCGTTCGAGATCAGCATCTTTGCGGCCGTAACGTAAAGATTCCCGGGTCCCACGATCTTATCGACAGGTCTTACCGCGTTGGTGCCATACGCCATCGCAGCGATCGCTTGTGCGCCTCCGATCCGATAAAACTCCGTCACTCCGGTCAGCCAGGCCGCCGCCAGGGTTTCTTTCGCAGGCTTTGGCGAGCAGACCACAATTCGCTTCACTCCCGCTACCTGCGCAGGAGTTACCGTCATCAGCAGGGTTGAAGGTAGTGGGTACCGTCCGCCCGGCACATAGCACCCCACGCTGCCAAGGGGACGTACGATCTGACCCGTCTTAACTCCGATAGACGGTGAGAGCGTCCACTCTTTCGGGAGTTGAGCTTCTGCGAACGCAAGGATATTTCCGCGCGCCACCATCATGGCTGCCTGCAGTTGAGGAGCAGTTGTTTCCCACGCAGATCTCATCTCTTCACGCGAAAGCAGTAGCGACGAACCTTTTTCCAGCCCATCCAGCTTCCTTGCATAACGCAGAAGTGCAGTATCCCCGCTCTTGCGAACCTCTGCGAGAATTCGCCGAACTACGGGCTCAACACGGGTCGTATTCGTGGCGCCGCGGCGCTCCAGCTTTTCGATGAGAGAAGCCGCAGTTATAGCTCCGCGACCAAACGTCTTTACCAGCTTCATTTTTCAACTCCGCAGCGACGCGGCCAATCAATTCCAGGCATTTTCATCTATAGGACAACCTTGCTCAGCGGATACTCTACAATTCCGGTGGCCCCTGCTGCCTTGAGCTTTGGAATCACTTCGCGTACCAGGGCTTCATCGAGAATCGTGTTCAACGCGACCCACGCCGGATCGCTTAATTGCGACACTGTAGGCGAGTTCAGCGCAGGAAGTACGGCAGCCACCTTTTCCAGATCAGCCTTTCGCGCGTTCAGCATCAAACCGACGCGTCCCTGTGCAGCGATCGCAGCATTCAGCATCAAGGCGATGTTATCTATCTTCTTTCGTTTCCAGTCGTCTTTGTAAGCACTTTTATTCGCGATCAGTTGTGTCTCGCTCTCCATCAGGGTTTCGATAATTCGCAGCCGGTTTGCCCGCAGCGACGAGCCAGTCTCCGTTACCTCGACGATTGCATCTGCCAGAGTAGGAGGTTTTACCTCGGTGGCACCCCAACTGAACTCAACGGTAACCGGGATATTTTTTCCGGCAAAATAGCGCTTTGTGAACTCAACCAATTCCGTCGCGATAATCTTCCCAGCCAGGTCCTCGGGCTTCTGGAACGGCGAATCTTCAGGTACAGCTAGTACCCATTTCACTTTCTGCCGGCTCTGCTTCGAATACGTGAGGCTCGTGACGTACTCTACGTCGGTTTGGTTCTCCAAGACCCAGTCATTGCCAGTCAAACCTGCATCGAGGGCGCCGTGTTCGACGTAACGAGCCATCTCCTGTGCGCGCACGAGCATGCATTCGATCTCCGTATCGTCGATGGAAGGAAAGTAACTCCGTCCGTTGGCAAAGATTCGCCAGCCTGCGCGCTCGAACAACGCTACGGTCGCGTCCTGCAAACTGCCTTTCGGAATTCCCAATTTTAATGTCTTGGTCTCGGTCACTTCGCCTCCCGGGTAATCTTCTTTGTAAAGCAGCTCACGGTACCCTCGTGGCAGACCAGGCCATCGCCTTCAACTTCAACTCGGAACAATAGTGCGTCGTTGTCGCAGTCCGTTGACGCCTCGATTACTCGCAGACGGTTGCCGCTGGTCTCCCCCTTCATCCATAACTTTTGCCGTGTTCGGCTCCAGAAGGTGACAAATCCGGTCTCCAGGGTCTTCGCATAACTGACGTCGTTCAGGAAACCAAGCATCAACATTTCACCTGTCTTCGCGTCCTGAACGATGCCGGGAACCAGCCCGTCCATCTTCGCAAAATCTATCTTTACTGCATCAATCATTGTCATCTCTCCTCGGTTCACTCGCGCGCAGGAAAAAGACCCGCTCGCGAAGTGCGCGTTAGCGGGCCTTTCGAAATCCTTAGGAAGCGTCTGTTACTTCGCCACACCGGACACGGCCGCCAACACGCTCATCGCGTGATGGTGGTGATGCCCATGATGGAGGTGCAGCTGACTCATCTCGTCTTCAGAGTAGCTTCCCAGCCCAGAGAAGTCAATTAGGCTCTTGGCCGCGGGTTAGCCGATTGACGAGGGTTCGCAGGCTCTCGTACTCTTTCCGCTGTACGGCATGTGCCTGAAAATAAGGAGATCTCAAGATGATCAATCTTCGCCGCAAACTATTTGCCGCTGCGCTCTTACTTACAATCGCCCCGGTTTTTAATATCGCTCAGGCTCCCAAGGCGCCAGCCACCGCCGCCGCCGCCGCCCCACTCGACATAAATACGGCTAGTCCTGATCAGCTTAAGGCACTTCCCGGCATCGGCGATGCCTACTCCAAACGCATTATCGATGGTCGCCCCTACACCGCAAAAAACCAACTTGTGACTCGAGGAATCGTTCCCCAGGCGACCTACGACAAGATCAAAGACATGATCGTCGCCAGTCATCCCAAAAAGTAGAGGCGACAAAATTCCGCCAAATTGAAAACTGGCTGCTAAGATTCAGCAAGTCTTTCTTATGCTTCAGCGATCCGCCCGTATCCAATACGCCCTTTTGGCGCTCGTGGCTTTTTTTGCGCTCACTCACTCTTACATGGGCGTCGTGGATGGATTTAGCAATCTTGCACACGGCAATCTTCAGGCAAGGATCCCTTTCTTCCTGGGGAGTCTTGGCCATGCCGTCCGCCTTACCACTCCGGAAGCAGTCGAGGCGGGCCGCCGTCCCGGCGATACCGCCGTTACCGTCACGCTCGCCATGCCCGAGGCGGAGCAAGCGGGCCTTCACGCCGGCGATGCCGTACTCGACATCAATCGCCGACCCTTTACAGGAGGTATGGTTCTTCTCGAGGAACTCAGGAACAGCAGGCCAGGCCGGCCCATGTCGCTCACCATTTTGCGAGCGGACAGATCCGAAGCCACCATCGCCTTCCCCCTTGCCGCGGATCGTCCGACCGTGCCTTCCATCTGGGCATGGGTCATGTCGACGGTTTTTCTTCTGCTTCCGATCTTTTGCATGTTCGTCGGTCTTTACACCGTCTTGGCTCGACCCCGCAGTCTTCATTCCTGGCTCATCCTCGGTGTCCTCGCCTATCTGCCGGCAGTATTCATCTCTCAGAACCGGTTCTTTGGTCCACTCACTCCTGCCGCTTTAGTCTGGAACATCGTCGCTCAAACTGCGATGCCCATCTGCCTTATGCTCTTCGGCATCTACTTTCCCGAACGATCGAAGCTGGACATTCGCGCGCCCTGGGTCAAGTGGCTTATTCTCATTCCGCTTCTGCTGTTGGTCCCTACGGACTTTTTAACCAGCTTCGGACACACCTATAACTTCAACCTCGACACTTCTCTCGATCCATGGGTGCTGAAGATCAACATGGTAGAGAACGTGATCAGTATCCTTGCCGTTTTCTACTTCTTCGCGACCATCGGCACCAAGATGGGAAGCTCGACCGGAGACGCCCGCCGTCGTTTGAAGATCCTTTATTACGGAGCGGCGGTCGGTCTTACACCGTTTTTCTTTCTTGTCGTCTTCGCCCTGATCCGCAGCAAGGATGTCGGCCAGGATGTTCCGCGATGGGTTATCCTCTCCGCGCTCTTCATCCTTCTGCTCTTTCCTTTATCTCTCGCCTACGTGGTCATCGTTCATCGAGCAGTGGACATTCGCATCCTCATCCGTCAGGGCACCCGTTACGCCCTTGCGCGCCAATCAATCAATATCGTGCGTGTTCTGCTTGCGATTTGGCTTTCGCTCTCGATGATTGATTTCGCACGGCACCCTGGCCATCAACGGAGCGTTGATGTCGTCCGTATCTTCGGCATCATCACCCTCTCCTTCATCTTTCGGTTCAGACTCTCCAAACGCCTACAACAGAAAATCGATCAGCGCTTCTTTCGCGAAGCCTACTCTACTGAGCAGATTCTTTCCGAACTCTCCGATGAGGCGCGCAACTTCACCGAAGTCGTCCCGCTGATTCACACCATTACGCAGCGTCTCGGGGAGACGCTGCACATCGAGCGTATTGCTGTCTTCCTTCGTTCGGGTGACTCGTATCGGCTCCAACTGGCCACGGGTGCTCCACTGATGCCCAGCGGGGTTGGCGTCATATCCCTTCCGTCCGCATCCACAACCATAGCAACTCTAACCCGTGATAAGTCTCCAGCCAGCGTCTACCGCGACGATCCGTCAAGTTGGCTGATTGACGCGACAGAGGCCGAAAGGAGTGCCCTTGCCGACCTCTCTACCGAGCTTCTCGTGCCGCTGCCCGGCCGAAATCGCCTCGCGGGCGTTATTGCACTTGGGCCCAAGCGTTCCGAGGAGCCATATACCAAAACTGACCGGCAGCTTCTACAGACGATCGCCTCGCAGACCGGCCTCGCTCTCGAAAACGCCGAACTTCTGGAGAATCTCACTGCAGAGATTAGCCAGCGTGAACGTTTTTCACGCGAGATAGAGATTGCTCGCGAGGTTCAACAGCGCCTCTTCCCACAAACGTATCCGAAGGTTCCCGCCGTTGATCTCGCTGGATTTTGCCGTCCGGCACAAGCGGTGGGTGGCGATTATTACGACTACTTTCTTCTTGGCGACGGGCGTCTCGCTCTTTGTCTCGGTGATATTTCCGGCAAGGGCATTTCCGCGGCTCTGCTGATGGCCAGCTTGCGAGCCAGCCTTCGCAGCATCGCTGGTCTGCAGCAAAGAGATATTGCAGATCTCATTCGTCACGTCAACAACCTGGTGTATGAGTCGTCGGCTACCAACCGTTACGCGACTTTCTTCTACGCTGAATTGGATCCAGCCAACCGCTTACTTACGTATGTAAACGCTGGACATAATGCGCCCTACATTCTTAGAAATAAACAGGCCATCGCCCTTGAAGCCACCGGTATGGTTGTGGGTCTTCTTCCCGATGCCGAGTACGCGCAAGAGACCATTCCCATGCAACCCGGGGATTTTCTGGTTGCTTTTACTGATGGGATCTCCGAAGCCATGACTGGAAATGAAGAGGAATGGGGAGAAGACAGAATGGTTGCAACCGCTCAGGAACTCCTCGAGCGGACCGGCGACAGCTGTTCCGCGCAACAGCTGCTGGACTGTATTCTGTCGGCTGCCGACAAGTTCACCTCCGGGGCTCCACAGCACGATGACATGACCCTGCTTATCATGTCGAGTCAGAACGTTCCCGGGCTACCGAAACAAAAAAGTAACGATATTTTCTGAGCCGGGGCCCCTATCTTTTTCCCGTAATTGTATCCCCCGAATTCGCCATTATCGGGCTGGATTCATGTGTCGCCTGGGTCTTCGAACTCGTTTAAACTGATCGCAAGCTACTTGCGGCGCTTAGCTCTTCGGACCACCATGTTCACGCGACTTCGCCATCTCGAGCATCCAGCGTTCCGTTTAACAACGGCACTGGCAGTTCTTGGGACCCTCACTGGATGCCAGGCGATTGTAAGTTCCTCTCCGGAGGCGCACGTCCGCATCATCAACGCAACTCCGGACGCTCCCCGCCTCGACCTTTATCAAGACACCAACCCACTCGCCTTCAATCTTGATTCTGGCACCATCACCTCTTATATACAGCTTTCCCCCGGTGCCTACACAATTACTGCGGATACCGCAGGTACGCGCCAGGTGCTCTCCACTTCAAAAGGCATCTTCAATACTTCGGGACGGTATACCGTGTTGATAGGCAACTCGATTACCAACCCGCAACAAATCGTTCTTCTTGATCAAAACCAACCTGCTCCTGCGGGTCAGACGGCAGTCCGGTTTATTCACCAGGCTACGCGCTCTGGTGCCATTGATTTGTATTTGGTGCCTCCGGGGCAGAGAGTGAGTGCAATCTCCCCGACAATCAGCGGCATTGTCTTCGGCACGAATAGCGGTTATATCAACGTCCCGGCGGGCACTTACGGTCTCGCGGCTTTGCCAGCGGGCACAATTCCCGCTAGTACTACAGTTCCTATCTACACGGGACCTCAATCGGCATACGCCAACGGCTCCGCGCGAACTCTCGTGCTCATTGATCAACCGCTGGTCACGTCACAAGGCCTGCGTGTTATCTCCGCCGAAGACTTCGTTGGATCAGACGCAGTCTACTGATTCATTTATGAGCGGTCAGCGGTTGTTCTCTGAGCTGTCGACGAATGAGACTCAAACACCCCAAAGTAAACACAAAAGGAAAGGCACCATCCCCACGCTTATAGGCGCCATCGAAGAAGACAAACAATCGATTGGAATCGTCTTCCGCATACTGTACCGAAGGTTTCCACGGCCCGGTATGCCATTCTCGATCCTCGGCCGTCATGATTTGTACTGGTTCGCTCCAGTCAGCGATTTTTGGGGACGCATTCTTTGAAGAGCACCACCACAAACCAGTCTTGTCCGGAGGGGCTCCTTCCCCGAGCCAGACTCGCGAGAAGACCGCCTCGTAACCTTCCAGCCCTTTGATCACGCAAAAATCAAAGACCTTTTCTTCGGCGGGAAAAAATATGTGGTGTTTTGTCCAGCCATTTCGGCCATCTTCGCTCTCTGCAAATCCCTGCACGATGTAATCCTGTTGATTTGAGCCTGCAACGTACCACATCTTCCACTTTCCATCGGCATAAATAAGGTTTGGCTCGTAGACACTGCCTCTTTCCCATGCTTCATCGGCTACAAACGCCGGTTCAGGTTGATCGATCCAGCGCTCGCCATTCCATTCGAGATAACCGATTGCATAAGGTCCCCATACATTCTCCGAACCTCCCGCGTAATAGACGCGCTCTACCCAAACCCCCCGATGGGGATCCCAACCCCTCACATACGAGGGACAGTGGCGCCCTCCCTTAAGGTCCCAGTTTTTGCTGATCTCCTGATCGGCGAGCATTGCGACCTTTGTCGCGTCTTCAGGGTCAGGAGTCAACTTCCACCCGGTTGGCGTCAGTGGCGAACCCGCTGGAAGTGAGGCGCTAAAAAGTTGGATACCCTCTTTCCCAACGATCTTTCCGGCTAAGTACATCCACCAGGTGTCGCCGCGCTTTGCAACTGACGAATCGGTGGCCACATAGACATCGGTTAGCGGGGCAAAACCGTCTGCCGGATCGAAGATCTTAGTCTCTGTGATTGAATCCTGGAACATCGTTTTTCTCCGCACAGGAAAGAATAGAGCTTCACCAAAAGAAAAAGCCCCGAAGTGGTTCGGGGCTTTCTTGCGTTTCGCTGAGCCTTTAGTAGCGGTAGTGGTCTGCCTTGTAAGGTCCGTCGACCGCGACGCCGAGATAATCTGCCTGCTTCTTTGAAAGAGTCGTCAGCTTGACGCCGATCTTTTCAAGGTGAAGCCGCGCAACCTCTTCGTCGAGCTTCTTCGGAAGGATGTAGATTCCCACTTTATAGGTGTCCTTGTTCTTCCAAAGATCAAGCTGCGCGAGGGTCTGATTGGCAAAGCTGTTCGACATGACGAAGCTCGGATGACCTGTTGCGCAACCAAGGTTTACCAGCCGGCCTTCAGCGAGGACGAAGATGCTGTTACCGCTCTCGAAGGTGTATTTGTCGACCTGCGGCTTGATGTTCAGCTTCTTCACGCCCTTGAGTGCGTTCAGAGGCTCCATCTGAATCTCATTGTCAAAGTGACCGATGTTGCAGACGATGGCCTGATCCTTCATTAGCTTCATATGCTCGACTGTGATGATGTCGACGTTGCCAGTACAGGTCACGTAGATGTCACCACGTCCGAGAGTCTCTTCGAGAGTCGTGACTTCGTAGCCTTCCATCGCTGCCTGAAGAGCATTGATCGGATCGATCTCGGTCACGATGACCCGTGCTCCCATGCCACGCAGTGAAGCAGCGGAACCCTTGCCAACATCACCGTATCCGCAAACCACGGCAACCTTACCGGCAACCATTACATCGGTCGCGCGCTTGATGCCATCCACCAGGGACTCGCGGCAGCCATAAAGGTTGTCAAACTTCGACTTCGTCACCGAGTCGTTCACGTTGATCGCCGGCACCAGCAACTGACCCTTCTCCAGCATTTGGTACAGCCGGTGAACACCAGTGGTCGTCTCTTCGCTGACGCCGCGCCACTCTTTTGCGACGTCCTGCCAGCGGGTCGGAGTTTCCGCGTAAACCGTCTTCAGCAGGTCTTTGATGACCGACTCTTCGTGTGATCCCGAAGGCGAATCGACCCACTTATCACCCTTTTCCAACTCGACACCCTTGTGAATCAGGAGGGTTACGTCGCCGCCGTCGTCGATTACGAGCTGCGGCCCCTTGCCGCCAGGGAAACTCAGCGCCTGATTCGTGCACCACCAGTACTCCTCGAGCGTCTCGCCCTTCCAGGCGAATACCGGAACCCCTGCAGCCGCAATCGCCGCCGCTGCGTGGTCCTGAGTCGAGAAGATATTGCAACTCGCCCAGCGAACGTTAGCTCCCAGAGCAACCATGGTTTCAATCAATACAGCGGTCTGAATCGTCATGTGAAGCGACCCGGTGACGCGAACGTCAGCCAGGGGCTTGCCTGCTGCATATTTGTTGCGGATTGCCATCAGTCCGGGCATCTCCTGCTCGGCGATATCGATCTCCTTGCGGCCAAAATCTGCAAGCGAGATATCCGCCACTTTGTAGTCAAGCGCCTTGGTCGCCGAGTTGTTATCGAGTGTTGCTGTTGGCATAGAAGCCTCTGGTCTGTTTTGAATGGTAGAAATACCGCTACCGGGCAAGATAAACTCGCCTGTATATAAGACTATCAACCTGCAGGCCTAACATCAACGAACCCTTCAAAAGAACAACTCCCTGGAACAACACTGACAATGAGCCGATTGACCTTCGTAACCAGAATCCTGTTGAACTACGGATCCAGCAAAAACTGTCCTTACTGCCAGTCGCCGAGAACAGATCTTCTGGCACGAAAAAACGTCCTCCTTCATCTCCGTAAATGTGTTTCCTGTGGCCTCATGTTTCGCTGGCCTAAAGAAACTCCCAGCTTCAGCGAAAAGTTCTATCAGAGTTCCTATCAAGAGGTCAGCTTTACTACGGAACTCCCCGACCCAGACACGCTGAATTCTTTTGTGGCGAACAACTTCGTCGGATCTCCAAAGGACTTTGCCGAACAGATCAGCGTGCTCAAAACGTTTCTGCCTCAGGGACGCGTTCTCGACTTCGGATGTTCCTGGGGCTATGGAGTCTATCAACTCAAGCAGGCTGGGTACGATGCCTTCGGCTTTGAGATATCGTTACCGCGCGCGCAAATGGGCCGCAACAAGCTGGGCGTCGAAATCCTCGACAAACTTGAAGATCTCGAGCAGATCCCCTCACAATCCGTCGACGGCATCTTCGCCTCTCATGTCCTTGAACACTTGCTCTCCCTCAAAGAGGTCTTCGAATTCTTCGCCCGGGTGCTTAAACCAGGTGGCGTCGTCTTCATTATGGTCCCGAACTCTGGTGGGAAAAAAGCCCGCGACCTCGGTGTTCGATGGCAGGCCATGATCAACGAAAAACACACGCTGGCGCTCAATGGTGAGTTCTTCGAAAAGAATATGGCGGCTTTCGGATTCAAGGTATGGGCGTTCTCAGAGACAGAGAACTCATCCACAGTCGGAAGTCGAATTAATCAAAATGCAACGCTCTCGAAAGAGGGGGAGGAGCTTCGGGTCATTGCTCTGCGCTCAGTCTGACAGCAGACCAGTTCGCAGAACGGCAATTCTCAGACGCGAGTCCCTCCAACCTTCGGTTGCGTGACGCGCACCGCCAGCGCGAGAAGAGCGGCAGCCAACGCCAGCCCGGCGATAAGGTATAGTCCGCCCGCAAAGCTATGAGTCGCATCACGTAATCGCCCAGTCACATATGGCCCAAGAAATCCCCCAAAACCTCCGATCATCGTAATCATCGCAACTCCTCCCGCCGCTGCGGCGCCTCCAATCATGCGTGTTGTCAGGGCCCAAAACGGCCCCATCGTGCTCCAAAGGCCGATCGCCACCATCGACATCGCGCATAACGCTATCGGAACATTTTCCGCCCTCGCTGCCCACGCAAACCCTACAGCCGCCAGTCCCATGCACCCAGCCAGATGCCCCCGTCTCTCATTCCACCGATCCGAGCTCCACCCCACAGCAACGGTGAACATCGCAGCAAGAAGGTAGGGCACAGTCGAATAACGTGCAATCAAGCTCGCATCGAGCACTCCATCACCATGCGACAGCCCACTCAGAATCAGAGGCATCCATAGATTGACGATGTATACGCCGATTTGAATCACGATGTAGACGCCGGCCATCACCCACACTGCCGGCAGCTTGAACGCATCCAGGAGATTGTGATGTTCCGCAGCGCCATATCGTTCCTCATCGCGACGCAGCTCACTTTTTAGCCAAGTTCTTTCTTCCTTTGTGAGCCAGCCTGCTACTTCAGGCCCGTCCTTGAGAACAAACAGCACCGAAACTCCCAAAAGCACCGTCGGCACGCCCTCAAAAAGAAAAAGCCATTGCCATCCACTGAGCCCACAGAGGCCATCCAGCTTCAGCAGAGCACTCGATAGCGGCGCTCCTACCACACCCGCCAGTGAGGTTGCCGTCATAAACTTCGCTACGGCTCTCGCTCGCTCGTGAGAGGGAAACCAGAAAGTCAGATAAAGAAGCATTCCCGGCACAAATCCTGCCTCAGCCACTCCCAGGAGAAATCTCAAAAGATAAAAAGACTTCGCCGATTCGATCCATGCCATGGAAGCCGAAACCATTCCCCACGAGATCATGATGCGGGCAATCCACAGTCTGGTCCCGACCCGTCGCAGAATCAAACTGCTGGGCAGATCACACAGCGCATACCCGAGAAAAAATATTCCAGCGCCCGTCCCGTAGACCGTGTTGCTGAAGTGCAGATCGCGTTGCATATCGAGTGCAGCGAACCCGACATTTATACGATCTACATAGGCAACGATATACAGCAGAAACATGTATGGAATCAGTCGCCATGTGATCTTTGAATAAAGTCCGCGACCATTCACCGTCACCCCGCTGACCGTCTCTGTCATCGCCCTACTCTAACTGCATAATAGAAAACGTGTGAGCCATTGTTTGCCAGCCTCAACTCCGCATACTTCTTTTTTGCATTCAAACCTGAGATACCCGAATGGCGTAGACTATGGTCGATTATGCGACACCATCTCACGTTAATCTTCGCCGCGATGTTTGCAGTCACAGCCCTGGCAGCCGCCCAAAATCCGACGCCAGATCCCACAGTCCCGCCGCCGACGCAACATCCTATTCTCATTGTTACCGGCAAAGGCGTGCAGATCTACGCCTGTCAGCAAACCGCAACCGGCCCGCAGTGGGTCTTCCGAGCCCCGGAAGCCACCCTCACAGACGCCGCCGGCAACAATGTCGGCATCCACGAAGCCGGACCAATCTGGAAGTCCAAGGACGGCAGCGTAGTCAGAGGTGAGCTCCTCCAGAAGAGCGCCTCTCCCGAACCAAGTGCGATCCCCTGGCTTCTTCTCAAAGCCGTCGGCCCCTCAGGCCCAGGCATCATGACGAAAGTTGAATTTATCCGCCGCTCCGACACAGTCGGCGGCATGGCTCCTGCCATGGGTTGCGATGCCCAACACCTCAACGCTGCCGCCCGGATTCCTTACACAGCCACCTATTCCTTTTATTCTGCGAAACCCTGAGGCGGCTGATCGCGCAAAGGAAAGGCAGGCCCGAAGGCCCGCCTTTTTTCAGTTTTCTCTAAGACTTATTTGGTGGCTGCGACCTTGACACCAGCCTGCTCGGCCAGCGCGGCAGCCTTGTCGGTCTTCTCCCACGTAAAGCTTGCGCCCTTACGTCCGAAGTGGCCATACGCCGCAGTTGCCTTGAAGATCGGCTTGCGCAGATCGAGCCCTTCGATGATGCCCTTCGGGGTCAGCGAGAAGTTCTTGCGAACCAGCTCTTCCAGTTTCGTCTCATCTACCTTGCCTGTCCCGAAAGTATCGACGAGCACGCTTACCGGCTCAGCCACGCCGATTGCGTAGGCCAGTTGGACCTCGCAACGGTCAGCAAGACCAGCGGCAACGATATTCTTTGCAACATAGCGCGCCATATACGCAGCAGAACGATCGACTTTGGTCGCGTCCTTACCGCTGAATGCTCCGCCACCGTGCCGTCCCATACCGCCGTAGGTGTCGACGATGATCTTGCGCCCGGTCAATCCGGTGTCACCCATTGGACCGCCCACTACGAAGCGGCCAGTCGGATTGATGTGGTATTTGGTGTCCTCATCCAGCAGATTCGCGGGAATTACGGCCTGAATCACATTCTTCAGGATGTCTGCTCGGAGTTCTTCATTTCCGACTGTCTCCGCATGTTGGGTGGAAATGACGACCGCATCCACACGTACTGGCTTGTGGTTCGAGTCGTACTCAACCGTCACCTGGCTCTTGCCGTCGGGCCGCAGGTAAGACATCAGGCCGCTTTTGCGGACCTCGCTCAGCCTCTCGGCCAATCGGTGGGCCAGTGAGATCGGGGTCGGCATCAGTTCCGGCGTCTCGTTCGTCGCGTAACCGAACATCATGCCCTGATCGCCCGCTCCACCTGTGTCGACGCCCATCGCAATATCACCCGATTGCTTGTTGATGGTTGAAATTACTGCGCAGGTATTTGAGTCAAATCCGTAAAGCGCGTTGTCATAGCCAATCGCCGCGATCGTTCCGCGGACAAGCCCCTGGAAGTCCACATAGGCTTTCGTCGTGATCTCGCCCGCAATGACCACCAAGCCGGTACATGTCAGCGTCTCGCACGCCACTCGGCTGTAAGGATCCTGCGCCAGGCAGGCATCGAGAATCGCATCAGAAACCTGGTCGGCAATCTTGTCAGGATGCCCTTCCGTCACAGATTCACTCGTAAACAAAAAACGGTCGCGTTTAGCCAAAACAACTCCTCCAGAGAGTCCGATAGTGGCTGTCCAGAGGTTCAGTCCTGAACAGCGTATAACCCCTCTATTCTACCTGTCTGGAAGCCGCCGGCCAAATGCATACCCAGGCACTGACAACCCTGTCAGAATCAGTGCCGCATGGTAAGAGTATTTGTTGCTTAGAACAAACGCCCGTGCAGCGCAAACTTCCACACACCCCAGCCCAGAGCAGCTACAGAAACCACCATCATCCCGACGCCAACCCATCGCGATCCGGTCCCTGAACTAACGCCAATCCGATTTCTTCTGACATTCTCTGCGAATTCAGCCCAGTCAGTGACCTCCGGACCATCCGCTCCGCTCTCTCGCAAACTGGTTTCAAACCGTTCCATCCACGAAGGTTCGTCTAAACCGACTGCCACCAGATAGCTTCGAACAATGCCTTTACGGAAGACGCCACCCGGCAATGCGCCATAATCTCCTGCCTCGAGCGCAACAATGTGCCGTGAGGCGACCTTCGTCTCTTCGCAAATCTTGGCGATAGAGACCTTACGTCGCTCGCGTTCTTTCCTCAATTGCTCGCAGAATAATTCCATTCGATCCGTTTCAGTCCGTAAACACTCCAACCGCCCAGCCACCGCGGGTTCACCGAAGAATAGAACGAGGAATTTGTCAAAGTCAAAGCCCCGTTTGGGTGAGACACATTCGTGTTATATCGACCAGGCCACAAAGAGGAGTCGTCATCTTTCCCGAGTAATCTCAATCAGTTGCGGGAAAGATACAACAGAGAACAACCATGTTGCCGAGCCGGTGCAAATTACTGATGAAGTCATTTTCCCTTTCGAAGGGTGGCAACCACGGTCGTCGCCTCTGTGGAATGCTCCGCGAATTGGTTTTCAAATAGGTCAGCACTCCACGACATCTGCATCGAAGGCTTCGTCTCGGCAAAGCATGAAGCTGAGGCATAACCGCGATGTCAATTCACCGACTCGCCACCGCCTCCTTGTTTGATTGAGAAACGGTGCGGCTATCTATCGCTCCTGGGATACCAAGGCGGTTATTAACACCCTGATCAAGTCCGGGACAGCATCTTTGACGACGCGACTGGCAGTTATTATGATCGACGCAAGATGGAGCAGTTTTCGACTATCCGCATTTGAGATAAAAATGGCTGCTTTGACACCGGCTCGATCGAATTCCTTAAATCAGACTCGGCGTTTAGTGGAAAAGGAGTACGAGTGCGTCTCCCGTTTCCCGACCGAATTCCGTTCGTAGCTGTCTTTTCCTTCGCATTTATTCTTTGTGGAATTCAATTGGCTGAAGGAACCAGCGGCATTTTCTCGCTCTGCTGCTTCCTTTTTATTCTTGTCGCAGGAATTGCATTCAATCTTGCCGGCGGCCTAACGAGGCCTTCGGGCTCTTATGTCTTCTTTTTTGCCACGCTGACTCTTATCGTCGGTCTGTGTTGGAAGGCTATTCTTGGAGAGCCTGCTGATTCCCATCTGGAAGATCCGATGTTGGGAATCTCTGTTTATCTCGGTACCATGTGCTCCATTTGTGTCGCGGTCCTTCTAAGCCGCCGGATTGCGACCAAACGCGCCTTCCTGAGGAACATGGTGACCGAGTCGAAGATGCAGACAGCCACCGTCGGCTGTATAGTGACCGGATTTTTGCTCTTCTTTATCAGTGCGTTTTTTCCGGAGTTAGGCGGAAATGGATCCGTCCTCAGCGCAATCGGTCAGGTTAACCAGTTCTTTCCGCTCGGCATCGTCCTTGGCACCATCCATACGATCAGGCGCTCCGGCGGCACACGAAGTATCAATCTCCCAGTTCTATTGGCGATGGTTTTCTCGTGCGGTGTCGGCATTTTCGGCTTCTCGAAACAAGGCATTATTGTTCCATTGGTCTGCTGGCTTCTGGCTGCAGCCTCGCAGCGTTACTGGGTCTCCAGAACTCAGATTGCCGTAGGTCTGTTTGTGGCCTTCTTTATTTTTCACTACCTCGTCCCTTATTCGCAGTACGGCCGTAACTACCGTCAAGATACTCTTTCCGGAAACTTTAATGTCGTTGTCACTTTGCTTTCGGAGCTTGGCAACGTTCGTGAGCAGTATCTCCAAAACTCAAATGACGCCGAGCAAACACTGTTTTATGGCTACTATCAGACGCCGCAGGGCTTCTTCGACCGACTACAGGCATTGTCCATAGATTCAGCCCTCATTAGTAATAAACATCAAACCGGATTTGTCGGCATCGCCCCAATCTTTCAGGCCTTCGCAAATTTCGTCCCGCACTTCATTTGGAAGGATAAGCCTGCGATTAACTTTGGAAACCGGTACGCCCACGACATCGGACTTCTTGCGGAAGAAGACAACACCACTGGCATCTCGTTCTCGCCCGCGGCAGAGGCATATGCCCTTTTGGGGTGGACGAGCGTGTTTTTCGTTGCTCCTATTGTTCTGACAATGCTCTTTACCGTCTTTGATTCGCTTTGCGGCAACGTTCGGGACGCGCCCTGGAGCCTGATTATTATGGTGATCTTTGCTCACCTGGCGCCCGAAGGTGGGTTGGAAGGTGCTATCTACACCATGGGATTCATTACTTTCGGCATTATCTTCTCAGCGATCGTCGGAGCTTACGTTATGCCGATCGTTGGCAGCTTGTTCATCGGCCCTGAAGGGATTATTGTTCGTCGCGGGAAGCCGGTGCAAAGTATTCCCAACAGGCTTCGGCCGGCTTCGCAATCGCTTCTTCGCTAAAGCCATCTGCGAATGCCATGGACGCGTATCGTTCGCCTTCCCTCTTACTTAGCTCCACTACACTGTTAACAACATGAACAAACTCGTTGTCGGCAATCTTGTCCATCGTCCCCTGCGATCCCTTATCAGTTGTCTGGCTATCGCCATTGAAGTCATCATGATTCTTTCCATCACTGCCATCCTTATGGGCAAGCTCAACGGTTTCAAGACCCGCCAGAACGGTATCGGCATGGACATGATCGTGCGCCCCAACTCTGCCAGCAACCTCATCGGAATGAGCCCAGCCGGAGCCTCCATCAAGGTCGCAGACGTACTCGCGAAAATTCCCCATGTCGTCGTCTCCGCACCCGTCAACGTTCAGATCAACAGCTCGCTCGACACTATCTACGGAATCGATTTCAAGAGCTTCGACGACCTGCTGCCCTTTACCTTTCTCTCCGGCACCTCCTTCCAGGGCCCTTATGACGCTATCATCGACGACTACACCGCCACCGGCAAGAAAGTCGGAGAAACGATACAGATTCTCAACCACCCCTTCCGAATCTGCGGCATCGTCGCGCACGGCAAGGGGGGGCGTAAGTTCGTTCCGATCGATACTATGGGCAGCCTTACAGGGACCGAAGGTAAGGCCACGATGTTCTATCTGCGCACCGAAAACCCGCCAAATTACGAGGATGAGGTTCGCAAAACCATTCTTGCCACCCCAGGGATGACCACCTACAGTGTTGCCACCGCTGAAGAATATCTCTCTTCTATCTCACCTGATCGCCTGCCGGGCTTCAATATTGGACTCGAAGTCGTAATCGGCATTGCAGTTATCATTGGATTCCTCGTTATCTTTCAGTCCATGTATACCGCGGTCATGGAGCGCACCCGCGAGATTGGCATTCTCAAATCCATGGGAGCCTCCCGCACTTATATCGTCGGAATTGTCCTCCGTGAAACCAGCGTTTTGGCTGTCGTTGGTATTGTCCTCGGGATTGTCGCAAGTTTCATCCTTAGCGCTGCACTTCAGGCTCGCTTTCCCACTCTCGACTTCGTAATCAATATTCCCTACGTCTGGAAGGCCACCCTGATTGCCTTTGTGGGCGCAATCCTCGGAGCGCTCTACCCCGCAATGAAGGCTGCGGCGAAAGACCCTATCGACGCGCTTGCTTACGAATAGCGATTAGCGCTCGGCCGCAGAGGCCAATACTTTTTGATAATTCCGCACTCGGGAGAAGGATTGACTGGCAACCAGACACTGATCGCACGCGCAGCGCTTGCTATAGTTGCCGGGACGACCTCTCTCGCAGCTACGAACTCTCGCTTCGCTGCTCTGTCGTGCAAGACCTTTGATCGTCTGATGTTGGGAATCTTTATCTTCAGCCGACTCGCGCTTTATCTCATCGTTTTTTTTATCCTTCGAATTCCTCCGCGCGGAGACGTTGTCGGATTCTATTGGAACGAGGCCGATGAAATTCTCCACCATCTTTCTCCGTATAGTGACTTTCAAAGCAGCTACGCTCCTCTGCATTCGTTCCTCGATGCATCGGTCATCCGGCTCTGGCACAGTCCACTGGCACTAATCGTTCTAGCAATCTGCATCGAAGTCTTTGTTCTTCCTCTCTGGCTCCGTGTTGGCCGGCTTTTTGCCTCAGAAGCCGATATGCGCACCGCCACTCTTCTTTATCTCACCAGCGTCCTCAGCCTTCAATTCGTCACGATCGACGGACAGGATAACGTCATCATCGCCGTGCTCCTGGTTCTCGCTCTGTTGTTGATTAATCATCGATCCAGCTTTGCCTCAGGATTCGCCGTTGGCGTCGGACCTGTAGCGGTAAAGTTTCTTCCGTTGGTATTTGCACCGGCATTCTTCTTCGCTGTGCCGCGGCGCTGGCGCTGGCTCGCAGGATTCACTACAGTTATTGCGCTCGTCTATGGAATCTGCCTCCTTAAACACCTTCCGATCCTTCAGCCTCTTCTCCTGGAGGGTAGATTCAAATCTGCGGGCAATATTCCCTATGTCATCGAGTCTGTCACTGGAATCATTTTTCCCCCCCGTCTCTGGGATGGCCTTGTTCTGTTAGTCATTGGCACTATCATTGTCTTAGTCAGAAATGTTTCACGGCATGCCAATCTCACAGCCAGGGTACGCATCCTCACGTTTGGCTGCACTGCGATTGTTCTCGCCTTGCTTCTCTTCTCAAAGAAGTCATGGCCGCCTTATCTCGTGTTCGTGCTCTTCCCCATTTGTCTTCTGGTCGCGTCCGGGCGAAAGAGTAGAATTCTGACCTTCGCGCTGTTCAGCTTCATCGCCGTGATTGGACATAGCTACTGGGCTAGTATTTTGGGGCAAATCGATGCACCGGGACTCCATCGCGGGTTAATGGCCCTCGACTCGCGATGCCTCATTCTGCTATCACTTCAATTCCTCCTCCTGGTCGGCTATCTATGGCTGCTTGTTCTTACTCTCCGCGCGATCACGCCGGACCATTTACCCGCATCGGAACCCGACCGGATTGAAATGCAACGAGAAGCCCAATAGCTATCGAGTGTCAAAGGGGGGCGGCCGGAAGCACTCTTAAAATAATGTCTTCTTTTCTCCTAACTTAGTTTTGAGTCACATTTTTGTAATACTCAGGAACTGCTGCTCTAGACTTGCGTTAGATCTTAATAGTTAAATGAACCAGTCCGGCCCGATAACGCTCCGTACCCTTAAAGCTCTCGAGCTTCTCCTCCTGGCCGCGACGTCAGTCTTTCTCGCCCTCCATGCCTTGCACCTGAACGCTGACTTTCCCAATCACTCCCCTTGGATGGACTGGGCGAAATATACCGACGAAGGTTGGTACGGGGATGGTGCTATCCGCTATTTTCAGCGTGGGAACTGGAACGTTCCCGGAGACTTCAATCCTGCAATAGCCTTACCTGCGTGGCCTCTTCTGGAGGCCGCGCTCTTTCGCTTCACCGGGGTCAGTCTCGTCGCCGCGCGCGCGCTCACCGTGGTCATATTCGGACTCATTCTCGTCGTTTCCTATCTTTTGCTCCGTCGCTGGCAATCTTCTGAAAGGAAAGAATTCCGAACCTATCTCGTTCCCGCGCTCGCGGTGTGTCTTCTTGCGGTTAGTCCTTTCTGTTTTGTTTTTACCCGTATTGCCATCCTCGAGCCACTACTGATCCTCTTCACCCTGCTAGGACTACTCGCAGCCTCCATTGTTGAATTACCCGAGCATGCAAGCTCGACCTCGCTGAGAATTCTCCTCAGAAGATTGCTGCCGCTCATCTCCCTGGGGCTCCTTGTGCCTCTCATGGTCTTCACCAAGACCACTGCCATCTTCCTTCTTCCTTCAATCGCCTGGATATTGTGGGCTCGCTCCAACTATCGTTTTCGTTCTTTTTTTCGCGTTAGCCTTCTACCCGCGATCCTCGCCGGAGTCATTTGGTTCAGCTACTACGTTTTTGTAGTGCGCCCCCGCTTTTTACCTGACTACCGATACCTCTTCGACGCTAATAGTTACACCGGCATCACGCCGTCCAATCTCGTATCGGTCTTGGGCGACACGCTCGCCGATGGCCTCTGGATGGGCAAAATTTTCTATCCCCTGTCACTTTTCGCTGTCGTATGTGTAGTCCTCCTGCGTCCCCGTCTTCTCCGTAGTCCCCTTGTTCCAGCCCTTATCCTCTGGGCGGGTGGCTATGCAGCCTTTCTCGCCTATCACAACAACCTGCAGCCCCGGTACTATCTGGTCGTTGCGGTTCCTCTCACGCTTCTGGTTCCAGTTGTCTTCTCGAGCTTCTGGACCTCTTCCCGGCTTGTTCGGACCTCAGTTCAGCTCTTCCTTAATCGTCTGACTGTTGCTTCTATTCTTGCCGTCCTTGCAATGCTCACCATCACCGATGCCCGGCAGATTCTTCATTACGTGCGCAACCCTGAGTACGCCTTCTCCAATGCGAGCGGTCAGATTCGCGAGATCATCGCCGCTGATCCCACTCACAATCCTCTGATCCTCTCGATCAGCGGATCCCAGCTCTCGCTCATGACCGGTCTTCCTTCTATCTGCGATGACTTCGGCACCATGGACCTGCCGGTTCGCGTTCAGGCATATCATCCCGGTTGGTACGTCACCTGGAACCAAGTCGAAGACGACAAGATGGACGCCCTTACCCCCTTGTACCGTCTTCGACGCGTTGCTTCGTTCCCCGCCTTCGACGATCCCGAGCGCAATCTCCTTATCCTCTACCGCCTCGACCCTATGACTCCCGCGGTGCCGCCCAGCCATCGCCATAAGCCCCCCCGTCTTCTTCGAACCAGCTTCGGCCAACCCAATCGCCAACAACTCGAGCACTAGTTCAGTCCCGTGGATGGACAGTGTCTCTATCACCCACAACCGCGGTCATTTGACTGTCTGCCTCGCTCTTCGCTTCGGATATCAATGGATCAACTTGCCGTACGGATCCCGCGAATCTCCGTAGAACACTCTTCCGAAAGAAGCAGGCGCCCGCCGTGGGTTCTCTTGGGAATAGAAACGTAAGCCCCCCAGAAACAGTCGTTTACGAGCAGAATGGAAATTTGGCCCTGCGACCTTCCGTTCTTGGACGGGGCGATCCGAAGAACGCCGAAATAGTCGATCTTCATTGACTTCCGGCCTAAATCTAGGCTATTCTTAAAACTCGCGCAGTCTCGCGTCTGTAGCCCTGTGTCTCTATCGTTCCCAGGCTAGTCAACTACACGAGACGTCCGTG
>DATMKY010000111.1:0-50429 GCA_035570955.1 Edaphobacter sp.
GATTGTAGAGTCGCAACCAACCCATAGCAACTTCGATGACTCAATTTCCCCAAAGTTTCATGCGCGGAGGCGCCATCCTCCCTACCTTACCCGCCCCAAGCAAACTTCGCCAAATTCGCGACGACGCTTATCGGTTCCTACTCGCAATGCAGAGCGCTCTGGATATTCACCTTCGCAGCCCGTCGAGCCGGAATCCAGCAGGCAACCAACGCGACTACCCCGAGAAATATTGGTACCGTGGAAAACGTCGCCGTGTCATGTGGATGCACGCCATAGAGAAAACTACTCGAAAACTTCGCCCCAACCCATGCAGCAGGCAGCCCAATTCCCATCGCAATTCCCGTCAGCCTCATACCCTGCCCAAGCACAAGCCCCCGAACTGCGTCGAGCTGCGCTCCAAGTGCAATGCGTATCCCAATCTCCCGAGTCCGCCTGCTGACCGAATAGCTCATGACCCCGTACAACCCAACCGCAGCCAGGGCCAGGCCAATACAACCAAAAATACCAAACAATGTGCCGGCGAGACGAGGCAGGAACAGCGCTGTGCGTAGATGCTCTTGTATCGTCTCAACGTTAAAAACCGCCATTGTCGCATCAAGATCATGGATTTGCCCCCGCACCGAATTGGCGATCGCCGCAGAATCACCCGCCGTATGCACAATCAGCTGATACCCGGTAAAAGAAGGATCGCTTCCCGTGTTTTGCGCAAGGGAACGGAACAGAACATACCGCGTATCTTCACCCAGAGTGCGCGATTTGATATTTTTAGCCACTCCAATAATCTCGTAAGTCGCTCCCCAGCTCGTCAGCCTTCGCCCAATCGGATTCGAACTCCCAAACAGATGTTCTGCCAGCGCCTGATTCACAATCGCTACTTTAGGAGCATCAGGAGATTCATTGCCTATATCACGCCCCTCAAGTCGAGGAATCCCCATCGTCTCAAAGTAGCCCGGAGTCGCCATATAAAGCTCCGCGATCGGGTCCGGGCCCGACTTAGGTTGGCCTTCGGCATGAACCCCATCGCTCCGATGCCCCCCTGAGAGGGGAACGCTATCCGTAACGGCCGCCGAAACCACTCCAGGCATCCCAGCCACCCGCTCCTGCAGTTGAGCAAGAAACTGCGCCGTCTTCTCCGGCGTGTAGCCATGAACGCGTGGATCGACAGACATCATCAACAAATCGTGTGAACGAAAACCAATGTCAATACTCGACGCGCTTCCAAGGCTCCGCAGAAAAAGCCCCGTCGCACAGAGCAGAACAATCGACATAGCGATCTGCAACACCACAAGAACATTTCGCATAGTGATACGTCGCCCTGGCCGGGCAAGAGCGTCCTCTCCTTTGAGCGCCCTATTAAGCACCGGGCGGGATGCGATCCATGCAGGCACGAAACCAAACACCAGTCCCGTTCCGACGCTCAGAGCGAACGTATAGAGCAGCACGCGCCAATCAACGCCCACGCTCACATCGAGCGGCACCGGCGCAGGGATGTGAAATGTTGAGAGCGCAGAAGTCGCCCAAAGTGAGAGCAGAGTGCCAAGTAATCCTCCTCCCAAAGCAAGCAGAACACTCTCTACCAGCATCTGCCGCAAAAGTTGAACACGCGTCGCTCCTAACGCAATCCGAACTGCCATCTCGCCCTGTCGACTGGCTGATTGCGCCAACAAAAGGTTTGCTACATTCGCACAGGCAATCCCCAGAAGGAGCAGCACCACAACCGAAAGCCCCCCAAGAAAAAGCAATACAGTCGCGCGATCTCGCGGCGGCAGCGAGCCTGCTCGGTCAATCAGAAAGCCATTACCCTTATCGCTGGCTGGATAGGCCTGAGCAAGGTGTTTCGCGAGAGTATTCAGTTCCGCGCTCGCCTGAGGGGACGTGACCCCGGGGCGCAGTCGTCCCACGACGTCAAACCAGTGGCTCGTGCGCGAATCGCGGTTAGGAACGCTCGCGGCAAGTTGCTCTATATTGCCCTGCGGAATCCAGAACTGAGGATCGAGGATGACGTCGAGGCCATGAAATCCCGACGGCGCAACGCCAATAACTGTGAACGGACGACCCGACAGAGTCACCGGCTTGCCAATGATCGCAGGATCCGAATTAAATCGGTTCTGCCACAGTCGGTGACTGAGTACGATAACCTGGGCATTCTCTTCTTCCGGCAAAAAGCCTCGGCCAAGATTCATTCCGAGTTGCGCCACATCAAAAAAGTTCGCCGTAGTCGACTGTCCCCAGATTCGCTCAGGCTCCCCATCCCCTCCAATCGAGGCCGGCAAAAGCTCGTAATAAGCCGCAACACCCGCAAAGGAGTGGCCTTGATCTTTCACGTCGTTGTAAAGCGGCCAGGAAAAGCTATTGCAACATTGGCTCCCATCGTGGGTAGTATGCAGGGCCATCAGCGTCCCGGGATCGCCAACCGGCGCAGGACGGAGTACAAACCGGCTGATCATCGAAAAGATGGTGGCATTCGCCGCAATCCCCAGCGCGATTGAGACCACAACCGTGAACATCATTCCAGGAGACCGCGAGAGCCTCCGGACGCTATAGGCCACATCCCGTCGCAGATCTCCCATCGCGATGCCTCCGTTGTTTGATTTCTCTACGCCCGTGGAGGAAAGATTGTTCCCGCCAGAACAATCCACGGGAAATTTTTCCGCCATTTCCGCCATTCCGCCAAACAGCTGTTTCTGGCGCCCCATCCCCATTGAACTCCCACAAAAATCCATGTATCATCAGTTTGCGAACGATTTTGTTCCGTCGCAGGTAACACGCCGTGAACGCACCGGCAATTGGCGGAAGAGATGAGTGGGCCAAAGCCCACTTTTTATTTGCTCTAAAAACCGTCTCGTTTTTTACGGCACGATGAATCGGAAACACCGCTATGGCAGTTCAGTTAGACCAAATTCGAGCAACCGCGCAACGTGTCGCTGCCTCACACAATCTGGACCTCGTCGATCTCGAGTTTCAGGGCGGCAGCAAACACCGCACGTTGCGTGTGTTTATCGAGAAAAACGCAGCAGAACGAGCCAGACTGGCTGAGCAGGCAGGAGCCGGAACATCCGAACTCCCAAAGGGCGTCCCCGTCGAGATGCTCTCCGGAGTAACCCACGAAGACTGCGCCATCTTCGCGCAGGACTTTGGCACTGTACTCGACGTGGAAGATCTCATTCCAGGTGCTGAATACACTCTGGAAGTCTCTTCCCCCGGCCTCGAACGCAAGCTTCTCCGGCCCGAAGACTACATCCGGTTTCAAGGCAGTCTGGTCAAGCTCCAGACCTTCTCACCGGTCAACAACAACCGCCAGTGGCATGGCCGTCTCACAAAATTTTCAGACGACGTCCTCACCATCGACCTCTCTGCCGTCAAGCAGAAGGGCAAGGCAAAGAAAGCGGTAACCGAATCAACCGTAGACATCGCCTTGGCGAACGTTGAAAAAGCGAACTTAGTCGCTGAAATCTAACTGCAGGATTCGCCGGGACCCTCGGCGGAAAACGAAACAGGAACCAAACCCGGGCCCTCCGGGCATACCAGAAGGACGAGTGAGCGATGGCAAGTGCTTTGTACCAATCAATTGAGACTTTGAGTCGCGATAAAGGAATCGAACCGGGCATCGTCGTCGGCGCCGTGGAGGATGCCATCGCGCTCGCCACGCGCAAATACTACAAGACCCAGGAAAACATGCGAGCCGAGATGGACCGCGACACCGGCGAGATCCGCGCCTACGTCTACAAGACCGTCGTCGAGTCCCCCGAGCAGGTCGAAGACAACATCAACCAGCTCACCCTCGACCAGGCACGCGAACTCGCCCCTGAAGTCGAAGTCGGCGGAGAACTCCGCTTCTACAAAGACACCACGCCCCTCGGCCGCATCGCAGCTCAGATGGCCAAGCAGGTCATCTTCCAGAAGGTTCGCGAAGCAGAACGCGATACCGTCTTCAACGAGTACAACCACCGCGCCAACGAGGTCCTTAACGCCACAGTCAAGCGCCTCGAGCCCATGGACGTTATCTTCGACCTGGGCAAAGCCGAAGCCCGCATGCCCAAGCGTGAACAATCCCGCCTCGAGCAGTTCGCTGTCGGCGAGCGTGTCCGCGTCGTCCTCCTTCGCGTCGACCGCGCCGCTAAGGGCCCACAGGTCATCGTCTCCCGCGCCTCACCGATTCTCGTCCAGAATCTCTTCCAGTCCGAAGTCCCGGAGATCTACGACGGCACCGTCAGTATCAAGGCCATCGCCCGCGAGGCCGGCGAGCGCACCAAGATCGCCGTCCAGTCCCGCGACAAGGACGTCGATCCCGTTGGTGCCTGCGTCGGCATGAAGGGCATGCGCGTCCAGTCCATCATCCGAGAACTGCGCGGCGAGAAGATCGACATCATCGAATTCTCCGAGGAGATTACCACCTTCGCGGAGAAGGCTCTGCAGCCCGCCAAGGTCAGTCGCGTCTCCATAACCGACCTCGGCGAAAAGCAGATTGAAGTCATCGTCGACGACACCCAGCTCTCACTCGCCATCGGCAAGAAGGGACAAAACGTGCGTCTCGCCGCAAAGCTCCTCCAGTGGAAGATCGACATAAAGAGCGAAGAGGAGAAGCGGCAGGAGGTCGAGCAGCAGATGCAGGCCATGTCCGGCGGCCCAACCACGCCGATCGAACAGGTCACCGAGCTCGGCGACGCAGTCCTCGAAAAACTTATCGCCCACGGCATCACCACCGTCGAAGCTCTCGCCGACATGACTCCCGAGCAACTCGAGGAAGTCCCAGGCATCGGAGAAAAGACGGTCGAAAAGATCTCGGTCGCCGTTCGCCACTACTTTGGTCAGTATGAGGAAGGCGAAGAGCGGCCTGAGCCCACTGTCTCGGCCGTAAAAGCAGAGGAGAGCTCAATGGAAAAAACACCCGAAGCCATCCTGGCCGAAGAAGCCGGCGTTGGCACTGCAAAGGAGGTTGGCGACATCTCTACCGAAGACATTGCCGATCTCGAAGATCGCACCTCAGGCATCGACGCCTACAGCGAGGCCGATGCACGCGAAGAACGAATTGAACTCGATAACGACACCGTAGACACCCTGGTCAACGACACCCAGGAGTTCTCCGATGAAGGTATCGACGACGGAAACGACCGTGGCTAATCCTTTCAGCCGCGCAACCGGAACTTCTGCGGGGTTTCTCATCGGAAACCTCGCAGAGAACACTTACAATAAAAACTCTTTCCTCCATGAGGCTGATATGAACAGCTAAGGGCACGGGAAAACGAAAAGGGACGGATGAGCAAAGTTCGAATCAACGATCTGGCACGAGAACTGGAAGTCAAAAGCAGGCCTATTCTGGATGCGCTCGAAGCAATCGGCGTCACCGGAAAGACCCACTCCAGCTCCATCGAAGCCGACCAGGCCGAAAGGGTCCGGGAATACTTCAGGAACGGCAGCAGAACCACATCCGCGTCCAAACCGGCCGCCGAGAGCAAACCGAAATTTGACCTCTCCAAGGTCTCCAAGCCCGGAGATGCCCTCAAAGCCATCCTCGAGCGCAAACAAGCCGAAGCTGCTGCCAAAGCCGCTCCACCTCCGCGCCCTGCCGCCGTGGTCGCGCCACCCGTCGCAACAGCGCCCAAGTCGGTCGCGCCCGCAGCGCCAGTCGCTGCTGCACCTGCACCCACCGCCACTCCCGCTCCGCCGCCGCGCCGCATCGTCATGCCACAGCCGCGCCCGCAGGCTCCTATCGTTGCCCCGGCAGCTCCGGCCATCGCAACCAAACCTCCGGTGGGTCCGGTTATCGCCAAGCCGCCAGTTACGGTCGTCGCGCCTCCTGCCGCTCCTCCGGTTGTTGTCACACCGCCAGCAGCAGCTAAACCAACGGCCGTTCCCGCAGCTCCGCAGGTTGAAGAACCCGTCGCTAAAACCGCTCCTGCCGTCGCCACGCCTGAGCCAAAAGCCCCGG
This sequence comes from Edaphobacter sp., assembly GCA_035570955.1. Classification (GTDB taxonomy): domain Bacteria; phylum Acidobacteriota; class Terriglobia; order Terriglobales; family Acidobacteriaceae; genus Edaphobacter. Next base: position 5,930 of record DATMKY010000111.1, read on the forward strand.
TAGCAGCCGCAGCGCCAGCTCTGGCACCGCAACCCCCTGCTGCTCCCGCGCCGCCTGAGGCTCCAGCAGAACCACCTGCCGCAGCCCAGCCTGTCCGCCGCGTCATCATGCCGCAGACCGGCCCGCGCCCCATCTACACTGCGCCAGCCGCCGCTCCCGGAGTTCCGCAACGCGGTCGCCCCATCTTCGAGCGGCCACGTCCGCAGTCTCCCGGCGGCCCACGGCCAAGCGCACCGACCGCTCCCGGCGCACGCCGCCCCATGCACCCGACTCGCAGCTTCCCTGGCGGACCCGGCGGTCCTACCGGACCCGGTGGACGTCCCGGCTTTGCTCCCGGCGGAGCGCGCCCCGGCTTCGGCGCACGCCCCGGCTTCGGCGCACGTCCCGGCGGGGCACCGGGCACCATGCTTCCTCCTCCCGAAGGTGGAGCACCCACCGGCCAGCGACCCAGTCAGCGTCCCGGACGTCGCGGAGGCAATCAGCGCTACGAGAAGACTAAAGAAGGCCCAATGAAGGGCTTCAATCCTCCGCCGCGTCTCAGCGGAGCGAACATCTCTCGCGAACCCTTGCCCATCACCAAGCAGATCACCGTCACCGAAGGCATCTCCGTCAAGGATCTCGCCGAAAAACTCGACGTCCGCGGCAAAGATCTCATCGCATCGCTGCTCATGAAGGGTGTCTTCGTCACCGTCAATCAGACCCTCGACGCCGAGCTCGTCAAAGACGTCTCCCGTCAGTTCGGAGCCGAGGCTCAAGTCATCTCCGTCGAAGAGCAGCTTGAGAACGAAGCCATCGAAGGCTTCCTCGAAGACACGACCGGCATGGTCGAAGTCGTCCGCTCACCGGTAGTCACCGTCATGGGCCACGTCGACCACGGCAAAACTTCGCTCCTCGACGCAATCCGCTCCACTGACGTCGCCGGCGGCGAAGCCGGGGGGATCACCCAGCACATCGGCGCCTACAAGGTCAAAATCACCAAGCCGGACTCGCCCGCATTCGGTCGCGAGATCGTCTTTCTCGACACTCCCGGCCACGAAGCCTTCACCCGCATGCGGGCCCGCGGAGCCAAGGTCACTGATATCGTCGTCATTGTCGTCGCAGCCGACGACGGCGTCATGCCCCAGACCCTCGAGGCCATCGACCACGCTCGCGCAGCCAACGTGCCGATCATCGTCGCAGTCAACAAGATTGACAAGCGCGAGGCCAACCCCTCGCGCGTCATCAATCAGCTCGCAACTCGCGGCCTGCAACCCTCCAACATGGGTGGCGACACCGAGTTCGTCGAAGTCTCCGCGAAGAAGCACATCAACCTCGACAAGCTCGAAGAGATGATTTGTCTCGTCGCCGACGTCAACGAGCAAAAAGCCCAGCCCGACCGTCCTGCCGTCGGCACCGTCATCGAAGCCAAGCTCGATCGCGGTCGTGGCGCCGTCGCTTCAATCCTCGTCCAGAACGGAACCCTCCGCACGGGCGACAGCTACATCGTCGGCAACACCTTCGGCAAGATTCGCGCCATGTTCGACGACCGTGGCCGCGCTATCACCGAAGCCGGTCCGTCCACCCCGGTCGAAATCCTCGGCCTTGAAGGTATGCCCGATGCAGGCGACACCTTCCTCGTCATGGCCGATCGCGACAAAGCCAAGGGCATCGCGCAGTACCGCAAGCTGAAAGAGCGCGAAGCCCAGCTCGCCAAGTCCTCCCGCGTCTCACTCGAAGGTCTCTCCGAGCAGATCAAGCAGGCTGGCATGAAGGACCTCAACCTTATCCTCAAGGGCGACGTGCAAGGTTCAGTCGAAGTTCTCGCCGACTCCCTCGAGCGCATGTCTACCGAGAAGGTTCGCGTCCGCGTCCTCCACTCCGGCGTCGGGGCCATCACCGAGTCCGACATCCTGCTTGCATCCGCCTCGAACGCCGTCGTCATTGGCTTCAACGTTCGTCCGGAACGCAAGGCGCAAGAACTCGCCGACCGTGAGAACGTTGAGATTCGTCTGCACTCCATCATCTACGAGCTGCAGGACGAGATCACCAAGGCCATGTACGGCCTCCTCGAGCCCGTCTTCAAGGAGAACTACGCCGGCCGCGCCGAAGTGCTCAATGTCTTCAAGATCTCCAAGGTCGGACAGATCGCTGGCTGCGTCGTCCGCGATGGTCTCATCCGCCGCGACGCCAACGTTCGTGTCCTGCGCGAAGACGCCGAGGTCTGGAAGGGCAAGATCTCCTCGCTCAAGCGCTTCAAGGACGACGTCAGCGAGGTCCGTCAGGGCGTCGAGTGCGGTATCGACCTCGCAGGCTACAAGGACATCCAGGTAGGCGACATCATCGAAGCCTTCACCACCGAAAAGATGGCCGCCGAACTGGGCCGCACCGCCGCCGCCCGCAAGGCCGAAAGCGAAGCCGAATCCGGCGCAGGTGCAGCCTAACCACCTCACCCAACACCACAAAAATAGGCCGGGAGAGATCCCGGCCTAGATAGCTATCGCCGGTTCTTTATCGGCGAAACACCTTCCGCTGCAACGCTGCGAGTCCCGCCAAGCCGAACCCGATCAAACTTATCGAAGCTGGTTCCGGAACAGTGCTCGTCGTCGTTGTTGTTTCAGCAAAGGCAAGGAATGTCGGGCCACCAAGGCCACCAGTGCCCGACGGGATGAAGTCGGTCATGCATGCTCCGGTGGAACCGTTGAATTCAAACACATCCCCCGATCCAAAACTACCGACGAATAAATTTCCATTGGGCCCGAACGTCAGACCCCGCGGAAAATCTAAGCCGCTGCAGGCGCCACCCGCTGACGCAAACACGCCCATAAAGGCCCCCGTCGTGCCGTTGTAGCGAAGCACTTCAGTGCCGGCAAAATCGGTGACATAGAGATTGCCGTCGGGACCGAAAGCGACTCCGCGTGCGTTCGTCAGGCCGCCGCTGCCGGCTGCCACAAAAGTGCCAAGGAAGGCGCCAGTCGTGCCGTTGAATTTCTGGACAGCGCCGATGCCATCCGCCACGTAGATATTCCCATCGGGACCAACCGTGGCTCCCTCGGGATCGCTCATGATTCCGCCAGCGTTAACCGTCGTAATCGGTGCGCCCGTCGTGCCATTGAGCACCGTCAGAACGCCCGGATCTGTCGAACTGACGACAAAAAGATTGCCGGTAGGGCCAAAAACCAGCCCGGCTGCATCTTCAACCGAGGCGAACGTACTATTGATGACTGCGCCCGTGGTGCCGTTCAGTTTGAGCACAGTATCGGTATCGGAGTTGGTAGCGAAGAAGTTCCCGTCCGGTCCGAATGTGCCACCGAGTGGGAAGCTGATGTTAGGTCCAAACTGGCCAATAAAAGCGCCGCTCGTGCCGTCGTACGCAAGGATATTTTCGTGTCCCGGACCAAAAAAATTTCCAACCAACAATTCTTCGGCTGTACAGGCGTTAGGAAAACTGCAAACCGCTCCGGTCAAACACAGTGCGGTCATATAGTGGGAGAAATGAGCCCGGAGTGCAGGTGTTGCTTTTTGTCGCATTGAAAACATGCAACCTCCAGTTTTTTTTGAGATAGGGGTCCCACTGATGAAGATAGGTGGGAGCATTGATGGTCCTGCTAAGAAATGGCCGATTTTACGTTCTTTTTACATCGAGCATGTTTGCGCAAATCATGCACTACTGTGGCTTAGCGGACTCTTGCAATTACAGCTATTTACGGGGAGAATGTAAAAAAATCAATCGAATGTTATCCACGAGGCGCTGATCCAAGCGTTCTGGAAAAGCTTCATCCAAACGGGATATCGGCTTCAGCATCCCATGTCGCTGTTAGAAGCACTTCAAACAAAGTTTCATTAAGCCTTCATCACCACGGTACTAATCGAATCCGCCAACAACTTCACCGTCGCCACCCGCCCACCTCCGCGGATATCCACGAACTGATCATGCGGCGCCGCATTCCGCAATAAAACCACCAACGCCCCATCCGGATTCACGAACCCCAGCGCATCATCACATGTCCCGGAAGTCTCCACACACTTTGCCCCCACCTCCACAAAGTGGCTTAGATGTTTCATCAGGTAGTAGTCGTGGTTATAGCGAAAGCCCTTCTTAGCCTCATCCACGCTCACCAGTGCATTCTGCGCCCATCCCCACGTACTCAACCCTCCCTGATCGACAGAGATGTTCCAGTACATATAGGCACTTGCTCCCGATCGCACGTAATGCTTCATCAGCTGCCAGCAATACGCCGTGTACTCCCACTTATTTGACCCATCCCCACACTCCTGCTCCGACTGGTACAAAGCCAGCTTCGGGAACTCCCTATGAATCGTCGGCAACGCATTCTTCCCTGCCCACTGAACCCCCACGCCCTTGATGTACTTTCCCGCTTCGGTATCCTCTGTCACCGTCCGCAACATCTGCGGATCACCACGCTCCAGCGTTCCAAAGAACACCGCCACATCCCGCGACGACATCTCTGGTCCCAGATACCGGATAAACTTCGCCAGTCCCTCCGGAGTCCACGTACAGCTAGGAAAATTCTGCGCCGAATTGAACTCATTCTGCGGCATCACCATCCCCACACGAATCCCCTCTGCCTGATACGCGTCAATAAAACGCCCAAAGTACTTCGCATAGGCCCGCAGATACGGTTCTTCGAGGATGAACATATCCTCGCCCTCATGCCCAATCTGGTCTGGACGAATCCCATTGTCCTTTTGCCCCGCGCGCCCCGCGGCTTCCGCATAAAAACCATTTTTCTTCATCCAGCTCGGAGGCGACCACGGCGAAGCCCACACCCGCAGCTTCGGCTGATACCGCTGCGCCGCATGGATAAACGGAATCAGGGTCGCCTTATCGTTATCAATGCTGAAGTGCTTCAGCTCGAAGTCATCCTTCACCTCGTCATACGAGTACGCCTTCAGCGCAAAATCATTCGCACCAATCGGCATCCTGCAAAGGGAGAACCGCGCACCTGCAACCGGATCGAACAACTCCCGCAAAACGCTCTCACAATCGTCATTGCCCAGCTTGCTAAGCGAACTCCACCCTCGCTCATTGAAGCAACCGCCAAACCCCTCCATCGTCTGCGCCGTCGCCGAAAGATCAACATTCAGATTCAAAGCATCCCACCGCCACCCCGGAGAAGCCAACGGCTGCACCTGCCAAGGCGTCCCTGCAGTCGTGGTTATACAACTAAGCCCACTCCCTGCACCCAAAGTCGCTTGCGGTGTCACCACACGGGGCACACCCGCAACCGCCGTTCCGGCAGCGAAAGCCGCTCCAGCTCCCTGCAAAAACCGCCGCCGGTTCCATTTCATTTTCATATTTGTTGAAAAAGCATACACTGCCGGTTACCCCATTCATGCAGTCTCACTGATATGAGTGGGTTATCACGCGTCGGCGCGATCGTTCCGCTTAAGGGCACGGCTCCAGCCGGGCGCAAATCGCTGCCGCAAAGCGACTACCGCTCTGCCGAAGGCCCGAGCGAAGTCCAGGACGAAGCGACCGAAATATTGCCTTTCGCATCCCAGCCGCAAAAGATCAAGATACCTTTCCTACTTCATCCCCCGAGCAGCGCTTGCAGGACTTGTTCAGGAAGGAGAACCCGGCCTTCTCTTGCTCGCCGTTCACCTTTCCTTTGAAATGACTGGCCTCTCATCCGCCATCATTGATCAAACCGAATACGAGGAAACTCATCTCAAAAACTAGTATCACCTTTTTCCACACAAATCCTTGACACGCCTGATAACCTCAAAATCAGCGAACCAAGCCCGGCAAACCCGCCGGGCCTTCGCATTTAAACCCGGAAGACTTGACCAACTAGTCCGGACTCATGTCTTCTGGTTTGAAGACTTTGCACACTTTTAACCCAGTAGGGGAGGGACCATGTCGAACACCATCACCGAGACGACGAGTCTGACCAAATTCGACCTCGCTGCCATCCAGCAGGCCCTCCGCGAAAATAAAGTCGACGGCTGGCTCTTCTACGATCACCACCACCGCGACGCGCTTGCCTACTCCATCCTCGGACTGGATCCCAGCTCCTTCGTGACTCGCCGCTGGTATTATTTCGTCCCCGCCACCGGCGAACCAAAAAAACTTGTCCACCGTATTGAAGCTGGCCGTCTGGACACCCTCCCGGGCCTCAAGTCTTCTTACTCTTCCTGGCAGGAACTCGAGTCCAAGCTCCAGACCCTCCTAACCGGCGCAACCAAAATCGCGATGCAGTACTCCCCCCGCAACGCAATCATGTACGTCTCCATGGTCGATGCCGGTACCGCTGAACTTCTCCGCTCCTTCGGCAAAGAACTCGTCACCTCGGCCGACCTCGTCAGCCACTTCGAAGCCGTCCTCACCGATGCCCAACTTTCCACCCACTTCGTCGCGCAGAAAGCCGTCGATGAAGTTCTCGACGCCGCATGGAAAGAGATCGGCAACCGTACCCGAAACGGCAGCACCGACGAATTTGCGATCATGCAATTTCTTCGGGAAGGACTCGAACGTAACAATCTCGTCTGGGACCACGGCCCGAATGTCTCGGCCGGGCCCAACTCCGCCGACTCGCACTACGACCCGACCGCGGCCAGTTCTCGCGCCATCCGCAAAGGCGATTTCGTCCTTATCGACATCTGGGGCAAACTCTCCAACGACCCCACCGCTGTCTGGTACGACATCACCTGGACCGGCGTCGTTGGCCGTGAACCCACCGACCGCGAGCAACTAATCTTCTCTACCGTCCGCGGCGCCCGCGACGCCTCAATCAAAGTCGTGCAGGAAGCCTTTGCTGCCAACCAGCCCATCGCAGGATGGCAAGCCGACGAAGCTGGCCGCAGCCTCATCGCTAAAGCAGGCTTCGGCGACGCCTTCACCCACCGCACCGGCCACAACATCGGTCCGGAAATCCACGGCAACGGCGCCCACCTCGACAACCTCGAAACCCACGACACCCGTCTCATCCTCCCCAACACATGCTTCTCCGTGGAACCCGGCCTCTACTTCCCCGGCGAATTCGGCGTCCGCAGCGAAATCGACATGATCGCCCGCGAAGGCAAAGCCGAAGTCACCGGTCGCATCCAAACAGAACTAGTTCGCGTCTAGGCCAGTTACCATCACCTATATGTAATCGATTACGGCACAATTCAGGAGGCGCACCTTGGGATCCCCATACCAGTTGACGTCCGTCCGAATCAGTCCATTCTGCGAACTCGCTCGCTGGATTCTGGAGCGCCAGGGTATCTCCTACCATGAGTCCTGCCACGCTCCCATCTGGAACGTTCCCTACACAAAATCTGCAGGAGACACCGTTAACGTCCCGGTGATACAAGCACCCGATGCCGCCTTCCAGATCGCCGACTTCCTCCCCTACATCGACGCGCGCGCACGCGGCGACGAGAAACTCTTCCCCATGGATCCCACTCAACGCGTCGAAGCCACCGCCTTCGTCCGCTCCATCCTCACCGATCTCGCCATCGCCGTCCGCCTCTACGCCTACGCCAACATGTTGCCCAACCGCATCACAGGCGACCTCATGGCCGCCCGCGCCCCATGGTGGGAATATGCCTTCATCAAGCTCTTCTACCCTCTCCAGGAAGCAGCCATGCGTAAGGCGCTTCGCATCAATCCAGCATCTATCGAGCGAGCTCGAATCAACATCCTCTCCTCTTTCGAATCCATCTCCAAACGTATTCAGCCCGGCGGATTCCTCTTCGGAGATCACCTCACCATCGTCGACTTGGTCTTCGCCGTTGGCACCGCACCCATCACGCTCCCGCCGGAGTACGGAGCACCCCTCCCTGCATTCTCTGACTCTCCCCCGCCCATGCAAGCAACTATTCTCGCCGTGCAGGCAACTCCGGCGGGCCAACATGCCCTGCGTATCTATCGCGAATTCAGAACACCAAAGTACCTCGCAGCGAACACCTCACCCTCTACCGGCCTCACCTGGCGAGACAAACTCTCTCGCCTTTTTCAGCGTGCCCTCGCCAATCCATTTCTCCTCCGCATCGCCTCCAAAATTCTGCGCCTCAAACCCGTGCTCCGCCTCGGCAAGACAACGATCGTCTCCTCTTTCGACGAAGTCGTAAGAACACTCGCCGCCGACACGCAATTCACCATTGCCGAGATCAATGCTGCCCGCATGGACCGCATCTCCGGCCCCTTCATCCTCGGCATGGACCGTTCCGCCGAATACGACCGCGAAAACAACGCTATCCGCAGTATCGTCAAATCGACCGATCTCGACTGGATCCGCCGCATCGTCAGCGAATCCGCGCAAACCATGCTCGCTACGGCAAAACCATTCGGCCGAATCGACATAGTTTCCTCCTATTCCCGAATATCCGCTGCTCGTGTCGTCTCCGAATACTTCGGCGTCCCCGGCCCCAGCGAACATATCCTCATGCAGTGGATGCGCTCTCTCTTCTGGGATGTCTTTCTAAACCGCAAAGACGCACCCATCGTCCGCCGCGCCGCAGATAACTCTGCCGCAGAGCTACGCGTCTATCTCAGCGCTCTCATCGCCCAACGCTCAAACGAAGGTGCCCCAGGCGATGACATCCTCAGCCGCCTCATCCGCGCGGGCGTGCTCGACCCCGACGGCATTCGCCGCAACATCACCGGCATCCTCGTCGGAGCCATCGACACCACCGTCACAGCCACCGCAAACGCAATCGGTGTCCTGCTCGACAAGCCCGAGGCTCTCAAACACACGCAGCAAATAGCAGCATCCAACGACCTGATCCCTATGCGACAGTGCGCGTACGAAGCTCTTCGGTTTAATCCGCAAAGCCCTGCGCTCCTTCGCCACTCAAAAGCGGATGGCAACACCGTGCTGGCCCTCACTATCTCAGCCATGTTCGATCCAAAAGCCTTCCCGGACCCCGACCGTTTCGTCGCCAATCGACCCCTCGATCACTACCTCCACTTCGGTTACGGCATGCACACTTGCTACGGAGCGATGATTAACGGCATTCAGATTCCAGAACTGGTTCGCGAAATTGTCCGGCTCCCTAATCTCAGACGAGCCACAGGCCGTTTCAAAAAAAGACTCTACGAAGGCCCATTCCCAGACAGGTTCGTCGTTGAATTTGACAACTAAATTCCCGCAACTTCTTTGACACCCGAAAGTTCCAGTCTCTGCCTTTCATCCTGTTATCATCAAAACCAGCAATGGCAACCAACGTCTCTGCACCAGCGCGTGCCCAATCTTCATCCTTTCCCACGATGGTCCTCATCGCAGGCTGGCTTATCCCCGGAGCAGGTCATCTCATGCTTCGCAAATGGATTCGCGGAAGTCTCATCTCCATCTCGATCTTCGCTATGTTCACCCTGGGCCTCGCGCTCAAAGGCAAGATCTACACGCCGAACACCGGAGAGATCCTGGACATCCTCAACTTCGCCGGTGATGTCGGCAACGGAATCCTCTACGTCCTCGCCCGTATCTTCGATCTCGGCACCGCGGCCGTCCAGGTCGCCACCGCCGACTACGGCACCAAGTTCATCGTCGTAGGCGGCCTCCTCAATATCATCTCTGCCGTCGACGCTCACTCGCTGGCCACCGGAAGGAAGCGTTCGTGACAATCTCTCATTTCGGAGCCGTCATTCTCTTCTCACTCTTCACCTCGATCGTTTTCGGCATCACCCAACGCTCGGAACCGCGCATGATGATCCGCTTCGGAGCCTACTGTTTTGCTCTTTTCGTCGGTGGTACCATCGCCGCCAGTTGGATCATGTGGCTCATCAAGCACTAGCGGGCGGAAGACTGGGCAATTGCAATCAACATCTCTTTCCCATACGCTAAAGTCTGGAACGGCGACACTCGCGGGAGTGGCGAAATGGCAGACGCACTTGGTTTAGGTCCAAGCGGAGAAATCCGTGGGGGTTCGAGTCCCTTCTCCCGCACCAAATAATCCCCGGAAATCCCCGAAAAGAGACGCAATGAGCCAGCAGAACCAGGCAAAAGAGCCAACCCTCAAGCTAACCAATACACCCGACTACCGCGACGGCTATGCCAACAGCGTTCAGGTCCGCATGAGCGTCTGGGATTTCTTCCTTGTCTTCGGCACCATGACCCAGCAGACCCCGCAGGAGCTCAACGTCTCCAACTTCCAGGGCATCTATCTCAGTCCCCAACAGGCCAAAGCACTCTGGAACATCCTCGGCCACAACCTCGCCCAGTATGAGCAGACCTTCGGCGCCATCACCCTCGAGCAGCTCCCTCACACCGGCGGCCCCATCAACTAAGGCAGTGACCCTCTTCAGGCGACCAGCAACAAACCCCGAGCAACCCTCCGTCGACATCCCCCTCTGGATGCTCTACCCTCTCTTCTTTGTTGCCGTTTATCTTTCCCATTTCACCCTCCTTCGCCTCCCCTATTTCTGGGACGAAGCCGGCTACTATATCCCCGCTGCATGGGATTTCTTTCGTGCCGGCACGCTCATCCCGCAAACCACCACCACGAATGCCCATCCCCCGCTCCCCTCAATCTTTTTGGCTGGATGGTGGCACCTCTCCGGATATGTCGTAAGCGGAACCCGCACGCTCGTCTGCATGGTTGCGGCCCTGTCGTTATTGGGTGTCTTCAAACTTGCAAAAAATCTCACTACAACATCGATAGCCGCAGCAACCGTCATCCTCACCGCAATCTACCCAGTCTGGTTCGCGCAAAGCACACTCGCCCACGCCGACATCTTCGCCTCGGCATTCACCCTCTGGGGACTAGCCTTCTACCTCGACACAGATGAGTCGAATAGCAGCAAAAACGCTGTCTTAATTGCGCTTATGTTTTCTATGGCAGCTCTCTCCAAAGAGACTGCGATCATTACGCCCACAGCCCTCGCACTATGGGAAGCGATCCAACTGCTTCAAGACCGCAAAGAGTTCGTCGCGCAACAACGACACCGCAAACTCCTGCTGGCTCTGCTCGCACCCATCACGCCCTTGGCGATCTGGTATGCGTATCACTATCACCACACCGGCTTCGTCTTCGGCAACCCCGAGTTCCTCCGTTACAACGCCACCGCAAACCTCAGCGTCTACCGCATCGGCCTCAGTCTCTGGCATCGTCTCCTCCATCTGACGACGCACATGAACATGTTCGTCCCGGTCGTGTGCGCAATCGCTGCTCTGCTCATCAAACCGGGGCCCAATGCCCCACCAGGAATCCCAAGGCCACAGCTCAAAGCCATCACCATCGTCCTCCTCGCCAACTGGGTCGCCTTCTCCATCCTTGGCGGCGCTCTCCTCACCCGCTATCTCCTACCAATGTTCCCTTTGGTCCTCCTCGTCTGCGTCGCACTATGGCATCGTCACCTCCGCCAGTGGTGGCTTCTGGCAGCTCTCAGCGCTGCAGCGTTCCTGGCCGGCATCTGGATCAACCCGCCTTATGCCTTCGCCCCGGAGGATAACCTCACCTATCGGGACTTCATCGTCCTCCACCAGCGAGCTGTCCGCTACGTTGACCTGCACTATCCGCAAGCCACCGTCCTCACGGCATGGCCCGCCACCGCGGAACTCTCCCGCCCCGAACTCGGCTATACCAACCATCCTGTGAAAACCACTTCCATTCAGAACTTCGCGCTGGATCAGATCCAGCAAGCTGCCGCCGATCCTGGTAACTACGACACCGCTCTCATCTTCTCCACGAAGTGGGCGCCCATCGGCAATCAGATCAACCTCGCCCGTTCCAACGAATCTTCCGACGCAAAGTACTTCGACTTCCACCGCGACCTCTCTCCATCCGAAGTCGCAATCCTGCTCCACGGAGAAGTCGTCTGGCAGCAACAGCGCAGGGGTGAGTGGGCCGCCGTAATCCATTTCCCGCGCATCGTAGAAGCTCACTTCAAGCTGCCGACGATGCATTGACGCTCTATACTCAATCTGTGACAAGGTCCCCTCAAGTACGTCGAATGTTCCAACGTCAACTGGCCACTCTCCTGTTCCTGTTCTCCCTTCCAGCGCTGTCGCAATCCCCCTCCGAGCCATCCGACACAGGCGGCCGCGTCGTCCTCGTCCTGCCCTTCGATAATCGTTCCGGCCAGCCCAATCTTGCATGGATTGGTGACTCCTTCCCCGATACCCTTAATCAGCGCCTCACTTCTGCTGGCTTCCTTGCAATTTCCAAAGACGACCGACAGTATGCGCTCGATCATCTCGGTCTCCCGGTCGACTTTAAGCCATCACGAGCGACCACGATACGCATCGCCCAAACCCTCGACGCCGACTTCGTCATCGTTGGCAGCTACACCGTCAGCAACGGACGCATCGCAGTACAGGCCCAGATACTCGAGCCCAACAAGCTGCGCATGTCTCAAGCCCTCGATGACTCGGCCGAACTCTCTCGCCTCCTCGACGTCGAAAACGCTATCGCCTGGAAGGTTGCCCGCCAGATCGATCCTCACTTCAACGTCGCCGAACAAACCTTTCTCGCAGCCTCAGCGGGAGTTCGCCTCAGCGCCTTTGAGAACTACGTCCGCGGCACGAGCGCAACTTCATCCGAGGAACGAGTCAAGCGCCTCCAACTCGCCGTTCAGGACACGCCGGACTATCCCGCCGCACTCCTTGCTCTCGGCAAGGCCCAATTCACCCAGCGCGACTACGACGCTGCCGCAGCGACTCTTACCAAAATCAGCCAGACGGATCGACGGGCTCTCGAAGCTCACTTCTACATCGGCCTCGCCCGCTTCAACTCCGCCAAATACGCCGAAGCGGAATCGGCTTTCGCCTTCGTGGCCGGAAGGCTTCCCCTTCCCGAAGTCGTCAACAACCAGGCGGTAGCCTCCAGCCGTCAGGGTCATGATGCAGCCGCTCTCTTCCAGCGTGCCTCCACCGCCGACCCAAACGACGCCGACTACCACTACAACCTTGCAGTCGCCCTGTTGCGTCGCGGAGACTTCGCCGGAGCCCAACGAGAGGTCGATCAGACTCTAAAACTCCGCCCAACCGACGCGGAAGCCGCAGAACTGAGAACGCACATCCTCACTGGCAAGCACCTGAGCCCAGTCAACCAGACAACAACCTCTGCATCCCCCGACTTCTCGCCTCTGGAGCGCATCCGCCGTAGCTACTCCGAAGCCTCCTTCCGTCAGGCTGCCTTCCAACTCGACCAGATGCGTGCTCTTCGCATGGCAACGCTTCCTCCGGTCGAACAGGCCATGCAATACACGCAGCTCGGTCACGAATACCTCGTCCAGGGCCTCATACCCGAAGCCGAGCAGGAGTTCCAGGCCGCCATCGCCGCCGACAGTTCCACCAGCGCCGATGCGCACGCCGGTCTCGCACAGGTCCGCGAACGCAGCGGCAACATCGCCGACGCTCGCGCCGAAGCTCAAACTTCCATCAACCTGCACCCTAACGTTCTTGCCTATCTCGTCCTCGCTCGCCTCGACCTTCAAGCGAACCAAACCGACGCCTCGGCCTCGAACGTAAGCAAGGCTCTCCAGCTCAACCCCAAAGACTCGGCAGCCCAGGGCATGCGTCAGGCCCTCGAGGCCCGCGGACAGAGTTTCCGATGAGGAACGCCTTCAAATCCGTCCTGACCTTTCTGATACTCCTCGCCTGTCTCGATCCCTCAATCCTCCACTCCGACGCCGCACAACCAATCGTCGTCAAACTCACCCTCCACGACACCATCCAACCCATCTCCGCCGACTACCTCGAACGTGGCCTGCAGGAAGCCGTCCGCCAGCACGCTCAACTCCTACTTGTCTCGATGGGAACCCCAGGTGGTCTCTTCGAATCCACCCGAGTCATGGTCCAGGCCATCGAAAATTCATCCGTCCCAGTCGCTGTATACATATCTCCACCCGGCAGCCGCGCAGGCTCCGCTGGCTTCTTCCTCCTTGAAGCCGCAGACATCGCAGCCATGGCCCCCGGAACCAATGCCGGTGCCGCTCACCCCATCGTCGAAGGCGGCCAGATGGATCCGGTCCTGAAACAGAAGATCGAAAACGACGCAGCCGCCTTCCTGCGCTCTTACACTACCCGTCGCGGACGCAACGTCGAAGCTGCCGAAGACGCTATCCGCAACTCCAAATCCTACAGTGACGACGAAGCTCTCAAGCTCAAGCTCATCGACGTCGATTCAGCCGACGACTCATCGCTCCTTCGCGCACTCGACGGTCGCGAAATCCACCGCTTCGACGGTTCAACCCAGATCTTACATTTGCAAAACGCACAGATCGTCACGATCGCACCCTCCGTCCGCGAGCGTCTTCTCAGCCAGCTCACTAATCCCGATATCGCCGTTCTCCTGCTGATCCTGGGTGGACTTCTTATCTACCTCGAATTCAACGTCCCCGGAACTGTCGTCCCCGGATCCATTGGCACCCTTCTTGTCCTGCTGAGCCTGTTCGGCCTCAATCTCCTTCCCATCCGGCACACCGCAATCGTTCTTCTACTTGCCGCCTTCGTCATGATGCTCCTCGAAGCAAAGTACGGTAGCCACGGCGTCCTGGCCCTTGCAGGCATCATCTCCCTCATCTTTGGCCTCGCCACCCTGGTCGATGGCCCCATCCCCGAGCTCCGCGTCCATCCTGCAACCGCCGTGGGTGCCGGTCTGGGCTTTGGCATCATCACCTTCGGCCTCGCATGGATCGCCCTCAAAGCCCGCCGCGCCAAAGTCCTTACGGGTCCACAAGCCATGATCGGGGCCACCGCAATCACCCGCACGCCCCTCAATCCAACAGGTCAAGTCGAAATCCGCGGTGAGCTCTGGCAGGCGTCCTTGCGCGACCACAGCTCACTTGACGCAGGGTTGCCTGTCTCCGTCCGCGATGTAGAAGGGCTCACGTTAGTCGTAGAATCGTCACAAGATACCGTCTGACCCTATCCAGCGAAAGCCGCCAACGTCCAAGCCAGAGTAGACTAAAAGAACGATAGTTTTCGATAAGAGGGAGTTTTGTCTTGATGTTGAATGTGTCTCGCCGGTCGTGTGTCCAAAGTGTCTTGTTTTGCCTGCTCCTCACAACGGCGGGATCCATCTCCAAAGCGCAAACCACCGCGCCCGAAACTCCTCTCGACCGTCAGCTCGCCCGCATCGACCTCGGCATCCTCGGAGTTGGCGTCTTCAACCAATCGGCGCATGGCTTCGCAACCGTAAACGGAGTGCCAAACACAAAAGTCACCTATAGCCCTGGCAACACCGCAGGAGCTCTTGTCACCCTCCGGTACACCTTCTCACCCTACGTAGGCTTTGAAGGAAACTACGGCTACGCTCGCTACGCTGACACCTTTACCCCTTTCGGCGCGCAACCATTTGCTGCGGTTCAGCAGAATGCCAGCGAATACACCCTGGGATATGTCGCCCACACCCGAAAAGAGCACCATGGTGTAATTCCCTTCGTCTCCGGCGGCCTCGGTACGATAGCCTTCCGACCGACACCCGGCGGTGGCGAAGCACTCCCCAAGCAGGCACGTGCGGCTTACTATTTCTCGGTCGGGGCAGAGACTACAGTCCTTTCCCCCCACTTCGGGCTTCGCGCCCAATACCGGCAGGTCTTCTTCAAAGCGCCCGACTTTGAAACCAACTACCTCACCATCCAGCAGCACACCACGACCTACGAGCCGGCCTTCGGCTTCTTCCTGCGCTTCTAACATCCGAAAAACCTCAGTCACCGCTGTTCTACAATCGCAGCGGTGGCCGCTCTTCGCCGCACCCGAGGGTCAATTCCATGACGTCTCTCCCGCTCCTCTTCGCCGTCGCTATCGTTGTTCTCTACCTGATCAATGCGCTCAACATTCTCAAAGAGTACGAGCGCGGCGTAATCTTTCGCCTCGGACGAGTAAAAGAAACTGCTAAGGGCCCCGGCGTCATCTGGGTCTTTCGTCCTCTCGATCAGATCGTCCGCGTCTCGCTCCGTCAGGAGGCAATGGAGGTCCCTCCGCAGGACGTTATCACTCGCGACAACGTCACCCTTAAAGTCAATGCCGTCATCACCCTGCGCGTCATCGATCCCACCAAAGCCGTCATTGAGGTTGCCAACTACATCTATCAGACCTCCCAGTTCGCCCAGACCACCCTGCGGTCAGTATTAGGTGAAGTCAACCTCGACGAACTCCTCGCCCACCGCGAAGCTCTCAACCTCCGTATTCAGACCATCATCGACGGCCACACTGCACCCTTCGGCGTAAAAGTCATCTCGGTTGAGGTCAAACAAGTTGATATGCCTGAATCCATGCTCCGCGCCATGGCCAAGCAGGCCGAAGCCGAACGTGAAGCCCGTGCCAAGATCATCCACGCGGAAGGCGAGTTCAATGCGGCCGCAAAACTGGTCGACGCGGCTAAACTCATGGCCACGCAACCCATGACCCTCCAGCTCCGCTATCTCCAGACCCTGACTGAGATAGGTGTCGAGAAAAATACCACCATCGTCTTTCCTCTCCCATTGGAGCTCATAAACCTGTTCAATAAGACTGTAGCTCCAGACGCAGCCTTGGAGAAGAAGGTCTGACCGTGCAAACTCGATACGAAAACGAGAATAATCTCCAATATCTCAACGACGCCGAGGAGCAGGACCGTGAGATCTCCCTCGGAACCACCACCATCCTCGGTATCTTCTTTGCTCTGGCACTCATCTGTGCCGTCTTCTTCGGATTCGGGTACACCATGGGAAGGCGTTCGGCAATACCAGCCGCTGCCACCGATACGAAGACAAGTCTGGAGACCCCGAGCTCCAAGCCTTCCCCCGGAGCCCCCGCAGATCAGACAGTCAAACCTTCTGACAGTACAAGTCAGTCCGCAATAGTGCCCATCGATTCCCCTGGCAATGCAATTCAGGAATCACCACAGACAGCAACTCAGCCGGTTACGATCAAGGCATCTGCCCCTGATCATTCTGAATCCCCCGCCCAGCCCCTCCCGACACCGTCAAAACCTGCAATGATTCCTGTCTCGACAATAGCATCCGGTCCTGGCACTCTCGTCGTGCAGGTTGCAGCAATGTCGCATCAGGAAGACGCAGACGTCGTAGCGGTCGATCTCAAGCGGCGTGGATACACCGTAGCCGTACGGCACGAGCCGCAGGACAAGTTCTTCCACGTGCAGATCGGTCCCTTCTCCACCAAGAAAGAAGCCGATTCCATGCGCCAACGCCTACAGACCGACGGCTACAACAACGCCATCGTCAAATAACTGGCTTCATCTCGGGCGGCAGGGCCTCAGCAATAGCATTCCGTACCATCTCCATCAGCTCTTCACGAGTCGTGTACTGCGACGGCTCAATCACCGGTAGAAGCCGCATCCGCGCGATTCCTGGTTTGATCGCGCTGCTTCCCTTTCGCATCATCGTCTGCGTGCCCGAGACCGCAATCGGCACAATTGGCGCCTGCGTCTCCTGCGCAAGATAGAACGGCCCCTTCTTGAACGCCGAAAGCCGTCCGTCCTGCGAGCGAGTCCCCTCCGGATAAACCATAATATTCAGCCCCGACCGCAAAGCCTCTGCAGCGGCCTCCACGCTGGCTTTTGCCGACTCACGACGGCTGCCCCGCTCGACCGGAACAAACTGGCCCATGCGCATCGCACGCCCCAGAATCGGAATACTCATCAACTCTTTCTTCAAAAGCACCGAACTGCGGCCCGGAAGCATCGGAATCTCAACGGGAGGATCAAGATTCGAGACATGATTGCTCATAAAAATGCAGCTGCGCCCTACAGGAACATTCTCTATTCCACTCACCTCAACCCGAATACCTGCCACACGAACGCCAGTCTTTGTAATCCACATCGCCACCCTGTAAAGCAGATCGATGTTTCCTACCATCAGCGAGTAAGGAATACCAAGTATCCCCGCAAGAGAGCCAAGCGTGAGATACACAAACATCAGCTTCAGCGTACTGAACATACCTCTTCAGAATACCGCCTCAACATCGTCCTCAGATCAGATACTGAACAACTCGCGCTTTTTGCACGAACGGAACATAGACCTGCTGGTATCCGCCAATGAACAAAACATTCCGATTGTCCAGATGATTTTGTCCCGCGCTCTTCGAGAAGATAGGTTGCGATGTACCTTGTCCCGTCAGCACCGGTAGCCCCAATCCTCCGGGCTTCATCACCCAAAGCTGGGTAAAGTCATTCCAATCGTAGCAGACGGCCAGCATCGGTCTTAAAGCGTTGAAGATCTTCTCCCGCCGCTCAAGCCGCGGCAACGATGCAGGATAAACCTGCTCCCATCGTCGAATTAGCTCAGCATCAAACCACCACGCGCCACAAGGATTGTTACGCGGACTCGCCGCGCGATACAAATCATCTGTCCACTCCGTTGCCGCAACCACCTGGCGCGACCCAAATCCATGCACGCCTCCGCTGGTCTGCACTGTTTTAACGATTTGCTTCGCAGCCACCTGGCACTTCACCGGATCGGGTTTGCCGCCTGCCAGCAATGCTTCGTACTCAGGTAAACCACGAAGCAGAGGGAACACCTTACTCGTCAATAAAGCCGCCAAATCGCTCTCAGCCTTGGGCCACATAAAGACTTCCTTCCTGACTCAGTTTCAACGATGCGCCACAGCGTGTGGAAGCTTCTCATAGATTCCGCCAAAGCCTCCGTTTGACAAGATTGCCACCACATCCCCACTCTTAAGCTGAGCAGCTAACACATCTACGATCGCATCTGCATCAACAAGGAGCTCTGCTTCAATCGCTCGCCTGCGTAAGCCAGCAAGGACGTTCTCCGGAACCAGTCGCTCCGCCGAAGGAATGCTCTCCGACTTGAACACAGACGCCAGAATCACCCGATCGGCGAGCGATAAGCTTTCCACAAGATCCTTCTCGAAAACATTGCGCCTCAGCGTATTCGACCGAGGCTCAAGCACTGCCCACAGCCTTCGCCCCGGATATGCCTCCCGCAACGCTCTCAGCGTCTCGCGAATCGCCGTAGGATGATGCGCGAAGTCATCGATAATTGTGATGCCATCCACCACCGCGCGAACTTCAAGCCTCCGCTTCACGCTCTTGAAGCTCGCAAGTGCCTCGGCAATCGCGTCTACAGGCACGCCCTGCCCGGCCGCCAGCGCAGCCGCAGCGGTCGCGTTCAAGGCGTTGTGCTCTCCCGCCATAGGCAGCGTGAACTCCGCAAACAAAGCATTTCCACGACGCAAACTCCAGCGCGATACCGAACCTTCATGCCGAAGGTTCGTCACACGCCAGTGCGAATCCGCACTAAAGCCATACAACTCCACCGCGCAGAAAGCCTTCGCCACACACTCGCGGACATTCTCGCTCGCGTCAAACGCAACAACGCGTCCTCGACGCGGAACAAGATTTACCAGCCGCTTGAATGCCGTCTTCACCGCATTTAGATCTGCATAAATATCAGCATGATCGAACTCGACGTGGGTCAGAATAATCGCATCGGGAAAATAATGCAGGAATTTTGGCCCTTTATCGAAGAAGGCGGTGTCGTACTCATCGCCTTCAAGGAGAAATGGCCGTGTAGGCCGCACCATAAAACTCGTTCCAAAGTTCTCAGCAACTCCTCCGATCAAAAACGAAGGTGCCAGCGAAGCATCCCGCAGGGAAGCCACTTCATAGATCCACGCCAGCATGCTCGTCGTGGTCGTCTTTCCATGAGTCCCCGCCACCACAAGCGACTCCCGCCCCAGCAGAAACTCATCATGCAAAACCGCAGCCATCGAACAGAAAGGAATTCGCTGATCCAGTACATACTCAAGCTCAACGTTCCCCCGCGAAATCGCATTTCCCACCACAACCAGATCAGGCCGTGGATCAAGATTGCTCTCAGCGTAAGGCTCCAATACAGGAATCTTCAAGCTCGCCAGCAGATCGCTCATCGGCGGATAGGCTGCCGTATCGGAACCGGTGACGCGGTGTCCTTGAAGCTGCAGCATGCCCGCCAGCGAAGCCATCGCGGTGCCGCAAACTCCGATAAGGTGTATATGTTTGGATTCCTGCATGATCGAAAAGCTCAAGCCTAAATCGTAACCGCCCCTTCGAGAAGGTGCATCTGCGGATTCCCCGCATCGTTCAGGTCCAGCGAAGCCGCAATCCCTAGCGGCAGAGTCACATTCGCACGATCCACATGCCCGCTGCGCAGCCCAATCGCGATCGGCCCCTCAAAGTCACGAAGCGCATGGAGGATCGCCCGGTCAAGATACTGCTCCTCCTCTGGAGGCACGCACTGTCGCATATCCCCAAAGACGATCCCCGTCACCTTCTCAAGCAGTCCTGAGTACCGCAGATGCAGCAGCATTCGGTCCCACTGGTACGGCTTCGTCCCGATGTCTTCAAGAAAGAGAATCGTGTCACTCTCAACCCGCGGAGTGTAAGGCGTTCCAAGCCCCTCCGTGAAGATCGAAATACATCCGCCATTCAACAGTCCGCGCGCCGTCCCCGACTGTAGTACGCGAAGGCCCTCGGCTACCCCAACCGACCAAGGTTCACTTCCTTCAAGTGCAGACCTCCAACTCGTCATATCCGCCCCCTGGTCCCGCGAAAAATCCGCGGCGACCATCGGACCATAAAAAGTCACAAGATTCGCATAATTATGCAGCCAGCAATGGAGCGAAGTATGGTCGCTGTATGCCACAAACACCTTCGGATTTGCCCGAATCAATCCCGCATCCAGATATGGCAGTAACTCCGCCGACCCCCAACCGCCCCTCGCACATACAATCCCATCTATCTCCGGGTTGGCAAAGGCATCGTGCAAATCCCTCACTCGCTCCTCAATCGTCCCCGCATAGTAAAGTGGCCCGCTATCCAGCGTGTGAGTCCCCAAAAAAGTCTTGAACCCGAGCGAATGCAGGTGAGCGATCCCGCGATGAACCAGATCAGGCTTCGGCGTACTCGCCGGTGAAAGAACCGCAAGCATTGCCCCAGCACGCAAAACCCGCGGTTTGACTGCAGTAATCGAGTTGATCACAGTGCCGAGACCTCGCCCACACAAATAATCTCCGCAGGGCCAGTCAACCGCATCGCTGCATCATTCGCAGGCCATACCGTCCTCTGCGCCCCACCCTCCGCCATCGCCGTCAACTCCCGATACGCCCCGCGCAACACCATCGCCGCAGCAGAGGAAGCGCAAGTGCCCGTTCCCGAGGAGGTAGTCGGCCCACATCCCCGTTCATAAATCCGAAAAGCAATCTCCCCGGGCGAAAGTACACGAACAAACTCGACATTGGTTCCATGCGGGAAGAGCGGACTCACACTGATCTGCGCTCCCAACTCCTGCCAGCTCATCCCATGTGTTCTGAAGTCGTCTGTATCCACGAACAAAACAAAATGCGGATTCCCGACATTCACCATCGCGCCTTCAACATTTCCAACATCCGGCACCACAATCGTTCTCGGCATCACGCGCGGAATGCCCATCTCGCTTTCAATCCAGTACACCGGATCAGCAGTATCAACGACATAACAGTTGCGCACGCCTCCATGCGTACCAAGCGCAACTTCGTTTCTGCCTTCGCTCCTCGCCAGCCAGGCCGCAACGCACCGAGTCCCATTTCCTGAGAGCTCCGCCTCACTTCCGTCCGCATTGAAGAGCCGCAAAAAAAACTCACCGTCAGACCGCCGTTCCATGAACTCAATCCCATCAGCTCCGACGCTCGTGTTTCGTGAGCAAAGCTTACGCGCAATCTCAGCATGACGTCGTTGTGCGATGGGCTCCTCAAGAATCAAAAAATCATTTCCGCACGCATGCGCTTTGACGAAAGGGATCATGTGTTCCTATTGTGCCTCACCATCTGTCGCAAATCTCAATTAAGCTTTGGCGCCGCGGGTGCCAACCGGTCTGACTGGTAAATCCGAGCACAAGGCTGGCCGCTTGTACATAAAATCGTTAGCTCTGTCAGTCCCTCCGGGTGCGCCTTGACCGCATTCGACACGGGATCTCCTTCAACTGCTACCACGTAAGCCGCATGATTGGCAGGCGCCGCCAGCGCAGCATGAAAACTGTCATAGTCTCCTTCATTAAGCGTCTGCCGCAAAGGAATCGACGCCTGTTGTAACGCTCCGACGTGGTCTGAGTTGTACATCAAAATCGTCGATTCTTTGGGAAAAGTTCGCAACTGCCTCGCAAGCGCACCCTCAAACGCAACGCGCGTAGTCGAGTTATTCATCGCCTCCTGCAGCACCAGTGGTGTCAGCCGCATCATCCCCAGCGCATTCAGAGCAATCAACAGCAGCACAATAGGCTGCATGAGCCGCCTCACCATCGGCTGTGACTGGCTCCATCGCACCTCCACCCAGGCCACGGCAATCATGCCAAATAGAGCAAGCGCCGGAAGCATCTCCACCCCATAGCGCGAGTTGTAATACGAGTGCGGCCACAACGGCGGAATAAAGATCGGCACAGATCCATACGCCACAGAATAGATATAAAAGAACAGCGGCATCCAAAGCACAAGAGCCGGCAACGCCAATCTCCTGCGAACTGCAACCATCACTCCGCCGATTGCCGCAGCCATCACCAGAAAGCCGGTCTCCCAGAATGCTGCATCCAGCTGCACCGTCCGCGTGTAATACACCATCGCCCAAAACGGGTCGTGCCAGCCGTGATAATGCTCCGTTCCCGCGGCCGAAGTCTTCTTCTCAATCGCCGCCGCGGAGTAAGGACCACGGATAAAGTCCAGCGGATCATGAAAAAAGTGCTGGTTATACGCAAGCCACCCGATCGGTCCTGCAATCACAAGCAGCGTAAAGACCACAAAACCCGGAGCAACTCTACGCCACAAATCGCGCTTGTGCATCAGCGAAAACGTCACAATAGACCAGACAATCGCTCCTAGAATCCAGCCATCATACCGGGTATAAACCGACGCCAGAACCAAAAGGCCAATAAACATCAGTCGCCGGCCAACAACATCTTGATGCTCTCCACGAATGGCTTCCACACACTCCACCGTAGTCAGCGTCGTCCAGATAAGCAGTGCAAGAAAAAGCGACTCGGTCATCGCCGTTGTCGCAAGATAGAGCAGGTTAGGATTCAGCGCAAAAAAGAGCGTAGCGGCAACCGCCCAACGCGGCACCAGCAGTTGACGACAAAGCCGATAAAAACCCACGATGCTGAGAATGAAACAGATCAAAGAAGGCCATGCCCCGGCCAATCCGTTCTGCCACCACTCCATCTTCTGCACAAAAGGCAAGATCAGCAGATGCGGCAACGGCAACCAGACTCCGCCAAGCTGAACCAGCCCAGGATTACGCGAGTCTAGAATGCGGCGAGCAATCCCAAGATGCGCTACCGCGTCACCATACAACAGCAGGTATCCGCGCGAAAAACTAACCAGCAGCGCGATCAGCGAAAGAAGCACTCCCGCCAGAGCAAAAGGCAGGCTCTCTTCACGTGTCGCAGGGCTGATCTCATCCGGATTGGTTGAAGCGCCGCCCAGAGCAGCCCGGGCCGCCCCGCGCCTGCGCCTTGAAGACCTAGGTGCCCGGGTGCTCAAGATGCGAAATCTCCCGGAACAATTTGAAGCGTTCGTCGATCTCCTGCCGTGTCACATTCTGCAAACGCTCTGTCCCAAAACGCTCAACTGCAAACGAGCCCATCACGCCTCCATAAAACATGGCCGTACGAAATACTGATGGCGTCAGCTCAGGCTGTGACGCCAGATATCCATAAAAGCCGCCGGCAAACGAATCCCCCGCGCCCGTAGGATCGACAACCTCGGCCAAAGGCAGCGCCGGCGCACGAAATGGCCGCGACATCTTCACTCCCGGAAATGACCGATCACTGAAAAACGCCGTCGCACCATACTCGCCATGTTTCACCACAAGCGTCTTCGGCCCCATCGCAAGCACCTTCTGCGATGCCAGCACAAGATTGCGCTCCCCAGCCAGCATCCGCACTTCGCCATCGTTGATCAGCAGCACATCCAGGTCACGCAGCACCTTGGCTAGATTCGCAGCATGATCGGCAATCCAATAATTCATCGTATCGCCGCACACCATCTTTACCTTCGGCATCTCACTTCGCACACGAGCCTGTAAAACCGGATCGATATTGGCCAGAAAAAGAAATTCGCTGTCCTTATAAGAATCAGGAATCTTCGGCTCAAAGCTCGCAAAGACATTCAAATCGGTCCCCAGCGTCTTCGCCTCGTCCATATTGCCCGAGTAAGATCCGGTCCAGTGAAAGCTCAGTCCGTTCGAACGTTCGATTCCCGTCGTATCAACGCCTCGTCTCGTCAGAACCGCCTCGTGCTCGGCGGTGAAATCCTTGCCAACCACCGCAATCACACGCACCGGCGTAAAGTAACTTGCTGCAAGCGAGAAGTGCGTCGCCGCTCCGCCGAGGCAATGGTCCACCCTTCCAGTTGGAGTTTCAATACTGTCAAACGCTACCGATCCTACAACGAGAATTGCCATAGACCCCTTTTCGCAAACTAAAAATATATTTGCAACATATACAGTCACAAAAGTTGTTGATTAAAGATACTTATCCAGCAGAATCCCTAGCTTCTTCTTCGTCTCGGCTGAAATTGTCTTCTTGTCCGTGATGATGGCGTACTTTAGGGCTTCCCCGCAGGTACACTGCCTCTCTGTCGGCATCGCAGCAACAGCAGAACGCACCACCTTGGCTGCGTTCTCTGAGTTCTGATGCACGACTTCAAGCACTTGCTCGATCGTCACATCGTCGTGTCCTTCTCGCCAGCAATCGTAGTCCGTCACCATCGCCATGGTGGCATAACAGATCTCCGCCTCGCGTGCCAGTTTCGCCTCCTGCAGATTCGTCATGCCTATGACATCCGCACCCCAGCTTCTGTAAAGATTCGACTCCGCACGCGTCGAGAACTGCGGCCCTTCCATGCATACATAAGTTCCACCGCGCTTGCTCACTAAGCCCACATTATCGCAAGCTTTCTGAAACACCCCAGCCACCGTCCCGCAAACCGGGTCTGCAAAACCGACATGCGCGACGATTCCATCGCCGAAAAAAGTGCCGACCCGGGCAAACGTGCGATCAATAAACTGATCCGGAATCACAAAATCCGTCGGCTTGTGCTCTTCCTTCAGCGAGCCTACAGCAGAAACCGATAGAATCCGCTCGACACCAAGCATCTTCATCGCAAAAATATTGGCGCGAAAGTTGATCTCGCTCGGCAGAATTCGGTGGCCGCGTCCATGTCTCGCGAGAAACACTACCTTTCGCCCCTCAAGCTCTCCTAGAACAAATGTTTCCGAAGGATCTCCAAAGGGAGTTGCCACCCTTTCTTCTCGTAAGTTCGTAAGTCCGGGCATCGCATACAGACCACTGCCTCCGATAATCCCAATCTCTGCCTTCTTCAACTCTTACTCCCTCAGCGGACAGCGTCCGTTTCTGTCATTAATCCTCTAGAAGTATATCGTTGCAGGATGCTTTCCTCGACCGCGCCGTAAGATGCGAGAGCACGAGAAAGCGATAGAGCAGGCTCCTGCGTCGGCGTCATAGCCTGGCGCACCGGCCCTTCCGGCTGAATGCTCACGATCTTTTCACGTAACTTCCGCGCAAGCGCAAGATCAAATCCTTCCGCAATAAAAACGCCGGTTCCAGAAAGAGAAATCAACACATCACCTTCGCTGGTCGCATAGACTCGCTCAACGTCATCGTGCTCTTCCTTCTGCCGCTCCAGCACGTTGGAGTATTTCCTCGGAATCTGCGAGGCATAAGTATTCAGAAACGACCTCGCCGAATCACGGTTTTTCCATCGCGAGTAGTAAAGCAACCCAAGCGATGCCGTCGATTCTTTCTCTGCCGCACTTACGGCAGATTTACGCTGCGCCGCATAATAAACCCCGCCATTCCACGCCGGGGCCAGCGCATCCGCCATCTCCTGTCCACCAAATAACTCAATCAGGATCCGAACATCCAACTCTCCCATCACGCCGATGTCGTAGGGTGTGTAATCCGCATCCAGCAGAGGATGAATATCTGGCAACCGCACAACCGGGACGGGAACATGCGCCATGTAGGCCTCCGGGTGCATAATCTCAAAGCTCGAAGACGGCGGATTAGCCAGCACACCGGCAAACGCTGCATCCCTGCCGTTCCTCACCAGAATTGCCTGCTCGAAACTCAGCCCTTCGCTATACGGAAACAGCAGCGATTCCTGTAGCAGTAGCGGTGCCCGAGCCATAATCGGCGACCCGCTCGTATCTGTCACCTGGTTCTTCAGCTTATCCATGATCTCCGGCGAATCGGCAAGCGTCTTCCCACTCGGTTTCAACGTGTAGTCGACAAAGACAGCCATCGCCTGTCCCTCCGCAACCGCGCTCCGCGCAGTATCCGCCTCATCCACTTGCAGATGCTTGTTGTCGTCCTGAACAGTATGCGAAGTTCCGTTGAGGCTCACCGCAGACCACTTGGTAAGCCCAACCTTCTGATCCTGGAGTGCATGTGTTAATTCATGCGCCAGCACAGGCTTCTGCTCATCTGGCTCAATCCAGTCAAGCAAATTCACTGTCTTCGTCTTGTTGTCGTAAAACCCTGCAATCTGTTCGGTCAGCAGAGAAAGAAGAAATGGCCCAAGATGAAAGTCTCGATCGAGCAGGCCAAACTTCTTCAGCACAATCTCCGACCGTTCCATCCGCTTTCTGCCTTCATCCTCGTCAAACTTCTCCCGAAGGTACCGACTAACCTCGTCGCGAGAGATAAGCTTTCGCTTCACTGTGTGTTCAATTGGAAGTTTCGTATCATTGCTCGCAAAGCTCAGAATCTCGTCCACCGAGCGAAACAGCTCCTTTGCCTGTTCTTTCGTCATCGGTGTCTGCGTTTCGGATTGCGCAGGCTTCTGACCTTCTTGGGGAGGATTCGCCATCTCACCGGCATACCCAACATAACTCGCGATCAACAACGCCCCGCCGCCAACCCACTTGGTCCAACGTCTCTCTCGTACAACCGCTCGCTGCGACATAACCCTCTCAATCGACCGCTATAATCAAGTGTACGAGAGATTTCCGCATTCCCCGTCATGACTCCCCCGGTACAACCCGAAATCGCTGCCACAGCGTCCCCGGTCGAAGCCAGTCAGCTCGCCGCGCTGCTTCAACACGCCGGCCTCTCGCGGCTTGATCAGACCGGATGGATCCGCGTCACAGGCGGAGATCGCGTCCGCTGGCTCAACGGGATGGTTACCAACTCAGTCCAGCAGTTGCAAAGCGGCCACGGAGCTTACAACTTCTTTCTGAACGCCCAGGGACGCATCCAGGGCGATGCCATCGTCTTCGCTCAACCCGAATCTCTTCTCATCGAAACGACTTCCACCCAGATATCCACGCTCTTAGCCTTCCTCGATCGCTTCATCATCATGGATGATGTCGAACTCGCCGACACGACGCAATCTCGATCAGGCATTCTGGTCGCCGGCCCCGCATCATCTTCACTGCTTGCCGAAATTGGTCTGAAGATCGAGAATCTCGGCCCGCTCTCCACGCAAACAATCTCCTGGGATGGAGCAACTGTCACCGTAATCCACGCCTACAGTCCTCTAGTCCCAAGATTCGAACTATGGATCGACCTACAATACGCGGACAAACTCGTCGATGCACTCCGAAGGGCGGGCACATCTCTCTGTGGGCCCCAAGCTCTCGAATGGCTGCGAATTCTCGAAGGAACTCCTCGCTACGGAACCGACATCCGCGATCGAGATCTGCCCCAGGAGACAGGACAAGCTCGCGCACTTCACTTCAACAAAGGCTGCTATCTCGGCCAGGAGATCGTGGAGCGTATCCGCTCCCGCGGCAACGTGCATCGCACTTTTACCGCCTTCCAGCTTGAAAAAGAACTGCCCGCAACTCCCAGCACCATGCTCGAAGCAGATGGCAAGCAAGTCGGCGAACTAACCAGCGTCGCCGCCATTCCTCTGTATGCATCGGGCCTCGAAAATATCCAGCTGGGCCTCGGTTACATCCGGCGCGAAGTGCTGGATCGCAATCTTCCCATTCACTACCTCGGCGGAATCGCCATCCCAATCTCCCTTCCTTTTTTCGCCGCTGCACCGTCAGCTTCGCGCGACGCATCTGAAACTGAAAGAGCCTGAAAACATGCCAGAACAAAATAAACCTTTCGTCATCACCGATCGCCGCAAATTCACGATGGACGGCGAACCGCGCCCCGACGCGGATCCGTCGCCGGAGAAAGAAGAGAACACTTCCCCTCCTCCAGCCGCAGCTGCCACCGAGCCGCAATCTGCTGTAGCTCCCCCTCCGCAACCTGAGCTCGAAGCTGGATCCGAGCCCGACCTTCCGCCGCCTCCGACCGCCGAACAAAACGAGCAGGCACGTCGCGCCTACGAGATGACCGCCGACCGCCTCGACACAGCAATTCGCTCCTCCAACCCGGGCATGGACCATCCGCCCGCAATGAACTTCGATCAACTCGTTCAGTCCATTTACATGACGTCCATCATGCAGCTCGGCGGAGCAACACGCGAAGGCCAGCAGCCTCAGGTCGATATCCTCGGTGCCCGTCAATCAATCGACATGCTGGCCGTCCTCTCCGAAAAGACAAAAGGCAACCTTACGCCGGAAGAGACCAATCTGCTCGATAGCGCCCTCTTCGAGCTTCGCATGGCCTTCCTCGAAATCACGCAGGCCATTGCCCGCTCCGCGGCAGCCAAAGGAACCGGGTCCATCCCAGGTGCTTCCGGCCCAAATATGAGTCCGAAGATCGTCCGCTAACCGATGGAAGCGACCCTCACTTTTCTGGGCACCGGCACCTCCATGGGCGTCCCTACGCTCGGCTGCGACTGCGCAGTCTGCACTTCGCCTGACCCGCACAATCGCCGCACGCGTCCCTCCATTCTCCTCAACTACAACAACCGCGTCGTCCTCATCGACACTGGACCCGATTTTCACGTCCAGGCGATTCGCGAAAACATTCGCCACATCGACGCCGTCCTCTACACTCACGGCCACGCCGACCACGTCATGGGCTTCGACGATCTACGCCCGCTCACCTTCCGCCACAATGGCAACATGCCCGTCTATGCCGACGACGAAACAGCCAGCAACATCGAACGCATCTTCGAGTACACCTTTCGCAAGGAAGATCGCTACCCCACCAGCGCCCGCGTACATATTCACCGCCTCGATCCCACCCCAGGCTCCGGAACCGAGCTCTTCGGCGCCTGTTTCCAGCGAATCCCCGTCATCCATGGCAATCAGGAGATCACTGGCTATCGCTTCGGCAGCGCCGCCTACCTCACCGACATGAGCGACGTGCCCGAAGTCAGCTTCCCGCTTCTCCAGAACCTCGACGTTCTCATAGTCGACGCTCTGCGCCACAACCCGCACCCGAGCCACTCGCACATCGAAAAATCCATCGCCATCATCGAGCGGCTTCAGCCAAAGCGCGCCTTGTTCACCCACATGGGTCACGAACTCGACCACGAAACGACCAATGCGAGTCTCCCTCCCCACATTCGTCTCGCCTATGACGGCCTCAAGATCAACTTCGAAATCGCCTGATGCAAATCTTCCATCAACTCGCTGACATTCCCCCGAACTTCGGCCACACCGTTGCCACCATCGGCAATTTCGACGGTGTACATCGCGGCCACCAGTTGGTCATCGCTGAGGTCGTCGAACGAGCACGCAGTCTAGGCATTAAATCTCTGGCAATCACCTTCGAGCCGCACCCTGCCCGCGTACTCCGGCCCGACACAGTTTTACCCCTCATCACGCCACTCACCGAAAAACTAGCACTCCTCGCCACCACTGATATCGACGCGGTCATTGTCCTTCCCTTCACCAAAGATTTCTCCCACATGTCCGCCCGCGCCTTCGCCGCCGAAATCCTCCAAAAAGGTCTCAGCGTCAAGGAGCTGCACGAAGGAGAAAACTTTCGCTTCGGCCATCACGCAGAGGGCGATGTCAACAGCCTCGAAACTCTCGGCCGTGAACTCGGCTTCAACGTCAGCGTCTACGCTCCACGCAGCATCCGCGGCCAGGCCATATCCTCCAGCCGCATCCGCCAGCTCATCTCCGAAGGAGACGTCAGCCACGTCCGCGCCCTCCTCGGTCATCCCTACGCCATCGCCGCCACGCCGGCACCAGGACGAGGCTACGGCACCCGCTACACAGTCCCGACCATCAACCTCGCTCCTTACTCCGAACTTCTCCCCGCCAACGGCGTCTACATCACCACCATGACCATAGGCGAGGACGCCTGCAGCGAAACATTCGACGCCGTCACCAACGTCGGCAATCGTCCAACCTTCGGCGCAGACTCTTTCACGGTCGAATCGCACCTGCTCAACTTCCACCCAGTCTCGCTCGGCGAACAAACCCCACTCACACTAACCTTCCTAAAACGTCTCCGCGACGAAAAGCGCTGGCCAAACCCCGAAGCCCTTCGCGAACAGATAGGCCGCGACGTAGCCGCATCAAAACGCTATTTCAGTTTGTGTCGGGTGGTGGCTTTGAAACCCCGCTCCGGTCATCCCCAGCCGGCTTCGGCGGCCCGATAGGCGAGTTTGTCCCTTTCCCATCACTTCCAGCAGCAGGCTTTACGGGCGCAGCCGCAGGCATCGCCTGCTTGTCGACAGCAGGAACCGAAACCGTCGGCGCACTTGAAGGAGCGGCCCTCCCAGGAGAAGCCGTCTGCTTCACAGCACCACTCTCAGGAGCATCAGGATCAGCCTCATCCTGCTTCGCCGCAGGCGGTGCAGGCTTAGCCGCAGTCGCGATGCTCAGAGGCACATCCAGTTTCTTCTGCGGGGCCCCCGCGGTGGGAAAAGCCTCGTCAGGCTTATTCGCAATCGCAATCTTCATAAAGTCCATCCACATAGGCAGCGCCGCGCGGGCTCCGGTCTCCTTCTCACCCAAAGACTGTCGATCGTCATAGCCGATCCACGTCCCGCAAGTTACCGAGGGGGAAAACCCGATAAACCAGGCATCCGTATAGTCGTTCGTCGTCCCGGTCTTGCCGCCCAGCGGATGCTTCAGTTGCGATGCCGAAGCTCCCGTCCCATGCTGCACCACCGCCTGCAGAAACTGCATCATCGTCCGCGCCGTCTCCACAGAAATCACCTCTGTCACCTCACCCGGAGCCTCCTCCAGCGGCAACCCATCCGCCTGTGTGATCTTGCGAATATAGCGCGGCTCGATCCGTATCCCATCATTCGGAAACACACTGTAAGCCCCAACCTGCTCAGCCAGCGTAATGTCCGCTGCTCCAATCGCCACTGGCAAAAACATCGGCAGATTGCTCGTGACGCCAAATCGCCGCGCCGTATCGATCACTTTGCGAATTCCATACCGCTCAGCAAGCTTCAGCGCAGGAATATTTCTCGACTCGGCAAACGCATTCACGAGGGTCAATGCTCCTTTGTAGTCGCCCTCATAGTTGTGCGGAGTATAAGGCCCATTCGGCGTCGGGAAACTTACTGGCCCGTCCACAATGATGTCGGTTGGCTTCGCCCCATTCTCAATCGCAGTCGTATACACATACGGCTTGAACGAAGACCCCACCTGCCGCTGAGCCTGCGTAGCTCGATTGAACTGCGACAATGCAAAATCCCTGCCCCCCACCATCGCCAGAACATCTCCGCTGGCATTGTCGACTGCCATCAGCGAGGCCTGCGCCCCCGAATCCTGTTGCAGCGAAGCGTGCAGCGGCCCATCCGACAAGCTCCCCTCAATCCGTACATAAACCAGATCGCCATTCCGCAAAAAACCATCCCCATCCGCGTTCTGGGTCCACTTCCAGTCTTCAGGAGTCAACACCGCCTGCTGTTTCACTCCGACCTTCACCACCACTTTCTTCGCAGCCACGGCCGTCACAACGCCATGAACATAGCTTCCTCTATCCAGCGGCTGCGCCCAGTCCGGATGCCGATAGCTCTCTACATCCATTCCTTCAAGGACGATATTGGGCAACCTTCCTCTCCACCCGCGTCGCCGTTCATAGGTCGCCGTACCCTCCAGAACTGCCTTATTTGCCACTATCTGCAGATCCAGATCCAGCGTCGTATACACGCGAAGCCCTGCCCCATGCACCTGCTCCACCCCAAACTGCTTCTCCAGTTGCCGCCGCACCTCTTCCACGAAATAAGGTGCAACACTGTTTGCCGGAGCCTCCAAATGCAGCCCCAGCGGCGCAGCCTTCGCTGCATTCGCCTGAGCCACTGTAATCTTTCCATCCTCCAGCATCTCGCTGATCACGAGATCCCGCCGCCTTAACGCCCGCTCTGGATACTTCAGCGGCGAATAGGCCTCAGGCCCCTTCGGCAAAGCCGCCAACAACGCTGCCTCCGGCAGTGTCAGGTCCTTCACATGCTTGTTGAAGTAGAACTCCGAGCCCGCCTCAAACCCGTACGTCCCATGCCCCAGATAAATCTGATTCGCATA
This sequence comes from Edaphobacter sp., assembly GCA_035570955.1. Taxonomy (GTDB): domain Bacteria; phylum Acidobacteriota; class Terriglobia; order Terriglobales; family Acidobacteriaceae; genus Edaphobacter. The sequence continues at coordinate 38,192 of DATMKY010000111.1, forward strand.
AAGCTCAAAGATTTGCTGCTTCGTAAATCTCCGCTCAATCTGTACTGAGAGAAAGACCTCCTGAATCTTCCTCCCATACGTCTTCTCATTCGAAAGAAAAAGATTGCGCGCCAGTTGCATCGTCAGCGTTGACGCTCCCTGCGCTCGCCCGCTCGAATGCAAGTCCCTCCACGCCGCCCCCACCGCGCGAAACAGATTCACACCCCAATTTCGCTCAAAACTCTTATCTTCAATCGAAATAATCGCCTCGCGCAGCACTGGTGGAAACTCCGCATAAGGAAGCACCACGCGGCGTTCCAGGGCAAACGACCCAAATACCTTTCCGTGGATATCGAGCAACTCGGTTGTCGTATTCGGGTGATATCGCGCCAGATCATCCATCTGAGGCAGATCGATGGAATAGACCACCATCAATCCGCAGAGTGCCCCAAAGACGATCGATAACCCCAGCAGCGCAAAAAACGCCATCCGCCGGGCAATCCGGCGGCTGGGGTAATCCGGGCCGTTTAGGGTAGCGCGGCGAAGAATCCGCCTCCACCGCGGTATCTCTTCAACTTCAGGCACCCGGTCTTCGCGGCTGAATAAGCTCTGCACGCCCTTTCACAATAGCATGGATAGCTATAGTCTCAGGTAGCGCAAAGAGCTTAGGAATTGGACTAAGCAGCTTTGTTCTTCAAAAGCGCCAAAGCCTTCGAGAGCTGCTCATCCACCGTCACGCTAGGTTTCGCCGGAGCAGGCTGATTCTCGGTTGTAGGAGCAGCATCTTCATCCACAGGAGCAGCCTGGTCGAAGTTCGACGCAACCAGCACTCCTGGGGTAACACCCTCATCCTGCAGCTTCTTCCCCGACGGCGACTCGTACTTCGCCACCGAAAGAATCAACGCAGCTCCATCCGGCAGCTCAAACGTCTTCTGCTGAGCACCTTCCCCAAACGTCTTCTCACCCACCAGATCGGCCCGCTTATTATCCAGCAAAGCCGCAGCCGCCAACTCCCCCGGACCGGCTGTTCCGCGGTTAATCAGAACCACCAGTGGAGCCGTCGGATTCACCGACTTGGAAGCGTCCGCCGTGAACGTCTGTTTCTGAACCTTCTGCCCTTCCAGGATCGCAATCGTCCCGTCCTTCAGGAAGAAATTTGCCAGCCGCGTCGCCTCGGTCATATCTCCCGCCGCAACATCACGCAGGTCGAGCAGAATCTTTTTGTTCCCAGCCTTGGACATGCCCTTCAACTTCGCCTCAACCTGGGTCACGTGGTCATGGTCCAGCACCCCCGGCTTCAAATAAAGGATCGAAGCATTCTCATAGACTGTCTCCTGAACCGGAGGAAGCGACGGAGTAACCCTGGTCAGCACAATCTTGTCGGGAGCCGACTTCGGAGGCCGCACCACCGACAGCGTCACCTCAGACCCCGCCTGGCCCTCCAACAACAGTTGAATCATTGCAAGCGACAAGTCTCGCGTATCCGCCGGTCCAATGGTCTCAATCAAATCCCCATCGCCAATATTCGCTTTGTCTGCGGGACTTCCCGGAACCACCGAGACCACCGAAGCATACCCATACCGCTTCGAAACATTGATTCCCACCTGCGCCTTACCGCCCTTATCCGCCTTATAAACTTTGTAGTCCTCAGGAGTCAGATAGCTCGAGTCCGCATCCAGCGACTCCAACAGCCCGCGCAGCGCGCCATTCGTCACCAAAGTAATGTTCGGCTGTTCGACGTAGTCGGTCTGAATGTGCCGCAACACCTCGCTGTATACGTTGATCTGGCGATAGGCCCCATCCTGTGGGTCCGAAGCCGCGCTCACGCCGCTCGAGTTCACTCCAAGAAAAATCGTGACCACCAGAACAACCGACACACCGAGCAGCAGAATCTTCGAAAGCTTAGGCATAGTTAGAGCGACTCCATCGGGGGCTTCCCCGAGCACAGTAAGGGTTAGACGCGTCCCCTAGTCAAAATGATACTCTCGAACCACAACACTGCGCTGGCAAGCGCACCTAACACTTTGGTGGCGGCGGGCAGAATCGAACTGCCGACCTACGGGTTATGAGTCCGTCGCTCTAACCATCTGAGCTACGCCGCCGATGTGAAAGGGGTTACGCCGGCACAAATTCTCTTCAGGTGAGAGACGTCGCCACGGCACAGCCAGCTTCCATCATACTTGATTCCGAAACCCTGGTAAATGAGACCACCCTTGTGAACAGGAAGAGCCTCCTTATCTGCGTCCTTGTGCTGCTTGCAATATCCGTAGCCTCATTTTTTTCTTATTATCTCGAGGGTGTTACGGGAGATTGTAGGCCGGATGAGATAGACGGTCAGTGCGGAATGAGTTCATTTTATGGTGCGGTCTATGGGGCAGCTACTTCCGCAGTTGTCCTCTCAATTGGTGGGATTCTTCTTGCCATCGCTCACAATCGGATGAAGAAAATCGCCGAGGAAAGGGACCAGGACACAAACATCGATGACAACCCAAGAAAATAGCCCAATCTCCTACCGCGCCCTCGGCGTCATCCCCGCACGTCTGGCCTCAACCCGCTTGCCGCGCAAAGTTCTTCGTACCATCGCAGGGCGGCCCATGCTTGCCTGGGTCTACGAAGCGGCCATAGTCTGCCCTCAACTCAACGGCGTCGTCATCGCCACCGACTCCGACGAAGTAGCCGAGCTCTGCCAGCTCAATCACTGGTCCTACGAACTAACGTCACCCGACCTCCCAAGCGGCACCGATCGCGTCCACGCCATCGCCCAGTTGATTCCCGCAGACATCTACGTCAACATCCAGGGCGACGAGCCCCTCCTCAAACCCGAACATCTCACGGCACTCCTCAAACCCTTCGCCCAGTCACAAGTCGAAGTCTCGACCCTCAAAGTCCTCTGCACTCCTGAAAATATAAACAACCCAAACGCAGTAAAAGTGGTCACCGCCGCCGATGGCCGAGCCCTCTACTTCTCCCGCGCTACCATTCCCTACAACCGAGACCCTGAGCACAACGCCGACCCGCAATACTGGAAACACATAGGTCTCTACGCCTACCGCAAAACTACCTTAGACCGCTTCCCCACCCTACCCCCTAGTGCCCTCGAACAAACTGAGCGCCTCGAACAACTCCGCTTCCTCGAAAACAACATCGACATCTACGTCGAGCCCACTCCCTTCGACACCATAGGTGTCGACACCGAAGAAGACCTCCATCGCGTACAAGCCCTCCTGCTCTAACCCGAGAATCCTTCTGCAACCGTCTCCTAATTCTCCGAAGGCATCTCCAGGTGGTCGACAACAATCGTGTCCACTGGCCCCTTCGTCGACTCTAACTTCAACCCTAGTTGTTCTTGCAGCGCCGTAAAGATGGAAGGCCCCGACTCTGTCATCGATGCGTCCGCAGACGCCGGTGCACCACGATTATCGTCGGGCGACCAATTCAGCGTGATGTCGTATTTGCCCGTTAGCCCCGTATTGTCCGTCACCTGCCTATGCACTTGAAGAGAAAGATTATTCGCCAGGCTCGATATCGGAATCGCCTGCGCCGTCAAAGTGCCGTTTGAGACCCGCATCATTCCGGCATGAGAAACGCCATCCAGCCCTTTAATTCCATTTGCGTAAGTGTCGTTCGGATCGGCATCTTTCAGCTTGAATCCACCCTTCGCAATCACCAGCGAATACATCGCCAGTTCCTTGGTTTCATGGTGTGCCTTCAGCCTGAATCTGTCCGCCAGCATCGCCTGCATCATCTGTCGCCGCTGTGCACTGGCTTCATCGTTGGAGAGCTTCTTCAACGCTGCGAGAGTCTCCTCGTCTATCTTCGCATCGACATCGAATCGCGCGGTGTTCAACTGCCCCGTCACACCGGAGATCTGATCTTCCATCTTCAGGTTGTAGGCATATCGAATCAAATCCTTCACATTAATGCCCCCGGCAGAATATCTGTCTGCTCCCATCTGGATGCGCATCATGATCCTGTCGCCATCCGGCTTGTTTGGCTTGATTGAAACCGCATCGAACTCGAGCGTCTTCCCTCCACCAACACCACTCTGCCCCAACATTGGCACCCCAAAGACGATCCATCCTGTTGCCAGCAACAACCCTCTCTTCAAAACACATTGACTCGTCATTCAGACAGTCCTCCCTCAAAACGACACATACCAAATTCGACCTTCGGTCGCCCGGATTCAAAGCGTTTCCGGATAGACGCCTCAACTCCCAATTGCTCACCACCCCAAACAATTATTTTTGATCGCCGATTCTAGCTTTTGTCGCGCTATCGACGCGGCAGCGCCGCCAGGCAGCCTCTCTAAACGGGCGAAAACGTAATATTCAACTCAGAAGGAGTCGCCACCACCATAACCTCCTCCAACGACCTCACCACCCAATCTGCAGCCCGAAGCTCCTCCGCTGGCTCCGTACCTAACACCGCCATCACCCGACACCCTGCTGCTCTTCCCGAGCCCACGCCCGAGGGCGCATCCTCCACCACCACACACTCACCGGGCAAAAACCCAAGCAACGCTGCCCCCTTCCGATACGGTTCCGGATCAGGTTTACCCCGCTCCACCATCTCCCCGCTGATAGTCCGCTCGGGAACCGGCAACCCCGCCGCCGCCAGCCGCGCCAGTAATAATCGTCGCGTAGCCGATGTCACAATAGCCCACCGCTCCAGCGGCAGGCCTTCCAAAAGCTTCTTCACCCCCGGCAATACCCGCAGATCGGCAACATCCGCAACTTCAAGATCTTCAATTAACCGCAAACCCTCATTTGCATCGATATCCGGCCTCAATAACCTCACAATATCAATTGCCCGCCGCCCATGCGGCACCTCAAGCGTCTCCGCATTCCCAATTCCATACTGAGCCGCCCACCTACGCCAACTCCGCTCGGCCGACCCAATGGAACTCACCAGCACCCCATCCATGTCGAACAAAATCCCCTGCGCCTTAACCGATACCAACCCACTCAATCGGCACTCCCCTGCAATACAAACCTCTGTGCTGCCTCCAACACCCAAGCCACAGACTCCACCGAACAGCTCTCGCAATACACCCGCAATAGGGGTTCTGTCCCAGAAGCCCTCAGCAGCAACCACGTCTCAGCTGCATTCTTCTTCCCCGCGCAATCCGGATTCTCCAGAAAAAATTTGATCCCATCCAATGTCTCGGCCCGAAGCACCTTCATCCCGGCAATCTCTTTGACCCCGGCCTTAGCCCGGGCAATCGCGCCCAGCTTAACCGATTCTTCGATATGCATATCGACGCGCCCATACTGGTGCTCGCCAAACTCCTCCTGCAGCGCCGCCACCAGTTGCCCCAGCGTCTTCTTCTCATCGGCCATCATGTTCGCCAACAACAGAGAATTCAGCAACCCATCGCGCTCTGGCAAATGTCTGCTGATCCCCACCCCCCCCGACTCCTCACCACCAATCAGAATCTCCCGCTCCAGCATCAGATCCACCACGTACTTGAACCCTATCCCATGCTCATGCAGCTTCCGGCCATACTTCGCCGCAATCCGATCGATCATCTTCGTAGTATTGAATGCCCGCGTCACATCTCCCGGCCACTTCTTCCGCTCCAGCAGCCACCACATCAGCAGGCTCAAAATCTTATGCGCATCGACAACATTCCCATGCTCATCCACCGCGCCAATCCGGTCTGCATCACCATCTGTAATCAGTCCCGCATCACACTTCTCGGCTACCACCGCGACCTGCGTAGCCTTGATATGGGGCAGAATCGGCTCCGGATTGATCCCCGGAAACGCCGGATTGATCTCACTCCGAATCTCCACAAAAGGAATCCCAGCTCTGCCAAAGATCCCCGCAATCACGCCGCGCCCCGCGCCATACATGCAGTCAATCAGGAACCGGTAACCGGACCCTTGAATCGCCTTCAGATCGACAAACCGCTCAAGCGCATCAATGTAATCCGGATTGAAATCTACCGGCTCAATCGCGGCGGGCGCCGATGCCCTTGCCAACGATTTGCCCAGATAACTCTCAATCGCGGTCATAATCGAAGGCTTGCCGGACCCGCCATAGCTCGCCTTGTACTTCACGCCGTTCCACTCAGCCGGGTTATGGCTCGAAGTAATCATCACCCCACCCGCAGCCTTCCGTTCCCGCACAGCAAACGACAACGCCGGTGTAGGCGTAATCTCCGCCGCCAGAGCCACCGGAATCCCCGCGCCGCTCAATTCCTTAGCCACCACCTTCGCAAACGACTGCGACCCAAATCGCGTATCATAAGCAATGCACACGCCCGCAGCCGGATTCTCATCCGCCAGAACATAGTTCGCAATCGCCGCCGCGGCTACCCGCACATTTGCATAGGTAAAATCGTCCGCGATAATCCCGCGCCAGCCATCCGTGCCGAACTTCACCACTGTCGTCTCAGCCATATCTTCTTCTTTAGATCAGATCTTCCCGTCCCGCACGTTTCAATTCAGCAACCACCTTGCCGACATCCTGCGATCGGTCGCGAGTCGTAATCAGCAGAGCATCCTTCGTCTGCACCACCACCAGATCACTCACACCGACCAGTGCAATCACCTTCCCCGGAGCATGCACATAGTTTCCCGTCGAGTCGATTGAGATGCAAAGCGGATCCTCGCCTTCAAACACGTTCGCAACCGAAATTCGGTCCGGCGGGCAGTCCGCAACATGCTCATGCAGAGCCGACCACGACCCAAGATCGTTCCACTCAAAATCCCCCGGCAGGCAATAGATCTCCGCCTCCCCCTCGCCCTTCGCCGAACGCGGCTCCAGTACCGCATAATCGATGCTGATGTTCTCGCACAGAGGATAAACCTCAGCAAATACGCGCTCAAACTCAGCCGTACCATACGCAGCTGCAATCTTTTCCAGCAGGGGAGCCATCGCCGGCGAGTACTCGCGTATGCAGTTTGCCAGCGTCCGCGCGCTCCAAAGAAAAATCCCGCCATTCCACGCATAGTTACCTGACGCCACAAACTGCTCTGCAATCGTGGCATTAGGCTTCTCTGTAAATCGCTTCACTCGCCGAACCACCATTGGACCGGTTGCAGTGACCAGCGTCTTTACCTTTTCACCCTGCTCGATATACCCGTAACCGGTCTCGGCCCGCGTAGGTGGAACACCCAGCACAACAATCTTGTCTCCACTCGCCGCAATCGAGATCCCTGCGCGAACAACGTCCGCAAATCGCGTGCCATTCTTCACCACATGGTCCGAAGGGAAGATACCGATCACCGTCTCCGGCTCACGCTTCTCAAGCAAAAATGCCGCCAGAGCGCATGCCGGAGCCGTATTCCGCGCCACTGGTTCACTCAAAATACGTTCGCGACGCACCTCTGGCAGTTGTTCTGCAATCACCTCATCCAGCAGATCGTTTGTGATGATCCAAACATCATCTGGCTCTGCGACTGAAGCCAGCCGCGCGACCGTCTGCTGAATCATCGTCCGGTCCCCATCCAGAGCCAGAACCTGCTTCGCCCGCGCCCTCCGGCTCCGAGGCCAGAACCGTGTACCACTTCCACCCGCAAGAATCACAGGGGCAAACCGCTGCCCCGCTTGATCGCCCTCAATCGGCATAGTTCTCCATCTCAAACTGAAGGGCCGCACCTTGATGCGGCCCCTTCGATCCATCTGCAACTAAACCAACGTAGCGAGGTAATCCCGCATCCGCTTCACACCTTCATCCACAACATCATGCGAAACTGCATACGACAACCGGATATGCTCCGCCGTTCCGAACGCCTCGCCTGGCACGACAACCACATGCGCTTCGCTCAGCAGCTTCGCCGCAAGATCAGTCGCCGACTTAATCCCGCCCTTGCCGATAAACCGACTCACATTCGGATACACATAAAATGCACCCTGGGGCACTGTGCATGTCAGCCCGGGAATCGTCTTGAACCCATCCAGAATCTGATCCCGCAGTTTGATGTAGTCAGCCCGAAACTCCGCCACGCACTCCTGCGATCCCGTCAGCGCCGCGATCGAAGCCCGCTGCACCATGCTCGCCGTATTCGAAGTACTCTGCGACTGCAGCTTGCTCATCGCCGCAATGACCGCCTTCGGTCCTAGCCCGAAACCTGCTCTCCAGCCCGTCATCGCATAAGTTTTCGACAGCGAACCCAGCACAATAATGTGCTCCTTGCAGTCTGTAAAAGATCCGCCGCTCACAATCTCGCCGGTAAAGTTCAAATACACATAGCACTCATCCAATAGCACAAAAATCCCATTTTTATGCGCCAACCGAACGATCGCCTCCAGATCCTCTGGAGCCACTACCGCTCCTGAAGGATTCGACGGCGTGTTCAAAATAATCGCCTTTGTCTTCGGCGTAATCGCCGCTTCAATCATCTTCGGGGTAATCCGGAAATTCTCGGCCTCATCACTCTCTACCAGAACGACCTTGCCCCCAGCGTACTGAATGATGTCCTTGAACGAAACCCAGTAGGGAACCGGAAGAATCACTTCATCGCCATGATCCACCAACACCTGGATGGCATTGAACAGTGCCAACTTGCCGCCAGTCGTAAACACGCATTCATCCGCTGAGTAGTTCGAACCGAAGTCGCAGGCATGCCGATCCACCACAGCCTTCCGCACCTCGGGAACACCCGCAACATTTGTATAGCGAGTAAAGTTCTTCTCAATCGCCTCGATTGCTGCATCCTTGATGTGCCGCGGAGTCGAAAAATGTGGCTCGCCTGCTCCAAAGTCCGACAAGCTTATGCCTTCAGACTTCAGCTTCAGCGCCGCCGCCGTAATCGCCATCGTTGCTGAAACTTCAATCCGCCCGATGCGGTCCGCAAATATCTTTGTTGCCGTTGCTGTGCTCATACCTCTAGTTTGGCAGATTTAGCCAGCGAGATAAAGATCAGTCTTGAGCCTGCCTGCGAATCTTCAGTCAATCCTCACCGAGGCATAAGCCGCCTCCGACCGGGACACCGTAAAGTATCCCTTGCCCGTGTTTTGGCAATAGAACCTCCAATACCCTCCATTCTGCCGAAGCCGATCCATCGCAGTCTGGGCCTGCACCGCAGTCATCGACTGCTTCAGCATCAACGGCTCCTGGGCATTCAGCGGCCGATCGACCCATGCCGCCGTTCCCGGAGTAACGTTGTGAACATACGTAGTTGGTTGTCCCGCCGCCCTCAGCGTCCGCCGAAACTGCACCACCAACACCCCGTTGTCATAATCCATCCTCAGGCTTGTCGAGCCATTGACAATCAGCGGATAAGACTGCCCCCGCGCCAGCACAGGCATCGCCACAGCCAGCATGATTCCCAGCGTAATCAGGGCATTCCGAAGCCTTTTCATAGTCGCCTCCACAACCTAGTTGTGCAGAGAGCCCGTATTTCGTTTCATCAGCCCCGTCTTTCGCTCAACGAGTCCCTCGAAGAAGCTAGACCCGGTTAGGCACCTTTGCCTTCAACCGCTCTACCACGAGCGGAGGCACCAACGCCGAAACATCCCCCCCCAACTGAAAAACTCCCTTAATGAGCCGCGAACTCACATACGTATACTTCTCTGCCGGCATCATGAACAGCGTCTCCAACTCAGGGTCGAGCTTCCGGTTCATCATCGCCATCTGAAACTCATATTCATAGTCGCTGATCGCCCGAATCCCACGCAGGACTGCCTTCGCCCCCTGCTCCCGGGCAAAATCCACGAGCAAGCCATTAAATGTCGTCACCGAAACATTCCCAAATCCGCGCGTCGCCTCGAAGATCATCTCCTCTCGCTCCGGCACGGAAAACAACGGCGTCCCCTTCTCCGAATTCCGCAGAATCGCCACTACCAACTGATCCACAATCTTTGACCCACGCGAAATCAGGTCAAGGTGTCCATTCGTAAGAGGATCGAAAGTTCCCGGATAAATTGCTTTGACGGTATGCATGGCCACAAGAAGCATACCTCTTTCACTCAGGAATCGAATAAATCTATGATTTCCTGTAGTCTTGCTGGAATTTGCGTCGTCTCACCCAATAGGTTGTGCAAGTTCGACCCCGGAGCATGAGCCCCATTCGACCCATGTCATCACCTGCTATCACCTCCGATAATCCCGTGACCGGCCATGCGACAGCAACGCCGCTCGACGACATGGACTCTATCGTCGCAACCTACGAGCAGCGCATCTTCCGCTTCCACCTCGTCTCCATCCGCGACCGCGACCTCGCCCAATCCCTCACGCAAGACACCTTTGTTCGCGCCTGGGCCGCTCGCCATACCTTTCGCGGAGACTGCTCCATCGCCACTTGGCTCATGCGCATCGCCCTCAACCTCATCCGCGACCACACGCGCACCGACCGTTTCCGTTTCTGGAAAAAAGTCTCTGAAACGGCCGTCGACGTATCCGACGTTTCGGCTCACATTCCCCACCGCGACAGCTCCCTTGAATCGCGCCTCATTGCGAGTGAGCAAATGACGCTCGTCTGGGAGAGCGTCGGTCAGCTCTCCGAGCGCCAGCGCAGCGTCTTCCTCCTTCGTTTCCTCGAAGAACTCGAACTCTCCGAAATCGCCGATATCACCGGCCTGCCCATCAGCACCGTCAAAACTCATCTCTACCGCGCTCTCGCGACCATCCGCGCGCGCCATAACGTCACACGCAAGGACTCCCTATGACCTCAATGACTGTCCACCTCACCCATGACCAACTCTGCGACCTTATCCTCGCCGATTGTTCTCCCACGGTCGAAAAGGAATCTCACAGTCTGAGATCCGATCCCGACGTCGTGCGCGCTCATCTCGCCGCCTGCCCCCTCTGCGCCGCCGAACTCACCAGCCTGCGCAACGCCCTCTCCGACTTCCGCGAAGCCTCTACCTCCTTCGCGAGACAGCAATTCGCAGAGAGCTATGCGCAACGCTCCTCCATCGCTCCGCCGCACAGCTTCCTCTCGCAACCTCTCTACTGGGCTGCAGCCGTGGTGGTCTTTGTCGCCGCTCTCTTTCCGCTCACGATGAACCGGCAACGTACACCAACACCCAGTGCGGGAGTAAACATCTCGACGCCAGCACAGACAACTGAGTCCGACGAGGCCCTTCTCTCCGACATCGACCAGAGAGTCTCCGCCGATATCCCTTCTGCCATGGAGCCACTCGCAGATCCCACAGCCACCGCGACCTCGGTATCCACTTCAGCTCAACGGAGCAACTAATCATGCGCCCCATTCACTCTCTTGCTCTGCTCGCAACACTCACTGCTGCCCTGGCAATCGCCCAGCAGCCCGACAGCGGTTCCCCTCCGCCCGGCGCCTCTGGACACAGCCGCATGGATCCTAACCGCGGCCCTTGGGGTGAAGTCCGCCTCGGCCCTCCCGGCATCTGGTGGCACAATCCTGATCTGATCCAGAAGCTGAACCTTACCCCCGACCAGCAGAAGCGCATGGATGACATCCTTCAGCAGAACCGCACGCAGCTCATGGACCTGCGCTCCAGCCTCGAAAAGCAGGAGTCCCAGATGGGCCCCATGCTCTCCGCCGATCAGCCTGACACCAATAAGATCCTCGCGCAGATCGACCACACCGCTCAGGCCCGCGCCGAGCTCGAAAAAGCGCATGCCCGCATGCTCCTCAGCATCCGCACCGTTCTCACCCCTGACCAGTGGTCCAAACTCCAGGCCGCCGAACAGGAAAATCGTCGCACGAGAATGCGTCGCGGTGACGGCCCTGGTGGCCCCCATGGCTCCGATCACCCCTCCGGCCCCCCACCCAGTCCCGGCGGTGAAGGAGTCTAGTAAACCGTAGTTCCCCAAAAACGTTCGAAAGATGTTTTTAGGAACATGAGGGATTTTTCTGTGTCAATTCACGATTTCTGAGTAAGATGGGGCCGCCACCAGCCCGTCGGAAATCAGGAGTCGACCCATCATGCCAAGCGAAACGATCCTTTCGCCTAAATCTGCCAATCCCGCCCCACTCGGCCTCGCAGGTTTCGGCCTCACCACAGTCGTCCTCAGTTGTGTCAACGCTGGAATTCTGGTCCCGGACGCCGCAGCTGTCGTCGTCCCTCTCGCCTTCGCATTCGGTGGGATTGCCCAGGTCATCGCTGGCACACTCGAATTCAAAACCGGTAATACCTTCGGCATGGTCGCCTTCACCTCCTACGGTCTCTTCTGGTGGTGGTTCGCCTTTCTTAAGTGGACAATCGGCGCGGGCTGGCTTAAAGCTCCGCCCTCCGCCTCGGTGGCCGTCACTCTTCTCATGTGGGGCGTCTTTACCTTTCTTCTCTGGATCGTCACCTTCCGCCTTAGCAAAGCTGTGTGGAGCAT
>DATMKY010000112.1:0-54738 GCA_035570955.1 Edaphobacter sp.
TACCGCAACGTAGAAAATATCGTTCTTGTGTTGAAGAGTAAATTTCCGATAAGCAATCGGTTTACCGCGATGCTTGTCAATAACTGGGAGTTCGCGCCCTTGCTTCACATCGTGAGCGGAGCCCCCGTCACCGTGACTGCCGGACAGGACAACTCTTTCACTGATGTCGGAAACGATCGTCCGAACCTGGTCTCCGGCACGTCGATTTATCTGAACCAGCCACTACGCAAGGGTGCCGGTCAGGCGAACCGCGGATTCCTGAATCCGGCAGCATTTGCCCAGGTCACAGCAGGGTGTCCGACTCCGCTGAGCCCTGCGACTTGTGCGGGATATGGAACCTACGGAAACATAAGCAGAAACTCCTTCCGTGGGCCTAATCTTGTGCAGTTCGATGCGCAGATCTCGCGGATCTTCCCGATCCACGAGAGCCTGGCTGCGGTGCTTCGGCTCGAGGCATTCAACGTGCCGAACCACCCGAATTTCGCGACTCCTGCGGCTGCCCTGACCTCTTCAACCTTCGGTCAGATCTCCGCACTTGCAACTGGACAGAATCCCAGAATCTTCCAGGGAAGTATTAAATTGACCTTTTGATCAGGCATCCTTTATCGAACAGAAATGCCCATCCTAGCCACGGATGGGCATTTGTTTGTTTGCGTTCTATTGGAGAGACCGCGCGAAGTTCACGTAATCGCGGCCAAAATAAAGCCGGTATCCTTTGCCGGCGGTTGCCGGTAGCACCTGTAGAGGAATCGGGCGACGCAGATCGGAATCTTTGCTGGAGTGGACAGTAAAGATGTCGTGTCCGCCTATGTCCATGACGATGAAATTGCCGCCAGCAATGAACCCGCAGCCATAGGCTCCTGGTACGAGTAGATGACCTTCGATTTCGATGGGCGCTTCGGTGATAAGGTAAGCCTGATATTTTGCCTGAACAGAGGTTGAATAGCCTGAGGTATCCACAAGGGCGACGAGGAAGAACGAATCTTTTTTAAATTGCACTCCGCTGGAGTTTCTCGCCTGTATGGGCGCGCTTTGACCGTGAAAGAAGACCGCATCAGGCAGCAACTTCGCCGCTTCAGGCGCGGTCAAGACCTTCTCTGGCGCGGATATTTCGGGGCCACTTTGAGGAGCTGCCAACAAGGCTGGGACGGCAATCGCAAGAAGAAAAATAGAGCGTAATCTACCGAGCATAATTCTCCATCGTCAGGTGACGTTCATTATTACCGAAGGATACTGTAATCGAAAGGTCAGACCGGCAACTTTCGAGAACTGGGGACTGCGCTGTGGGGTCTCTGAAGGTCTCTGGATGCACATTAGTTAGGTTGAATCAAAAAACCACCTTTTGGTGGATAAACTTCTTGACAGCGTTATTCAGCCTTTAGTAGGCTTCGCCCGATTGAGAGAATTGAAACACTGCTTCTTATCTAAACCTCAATTCCTGCCCTAGTTTGCGTGGCTAGTAATAAGACGTTTTTCGGCCCGGCCAGAATATCTCGAATCCCACTTGATCGTTCGGCAATGTTCAAGACTCAGACGCGAACAGAAAACGTTTACAGACTTAGTCCTGCTTTCGTGGAAACCTTTCTGCCCCGATATCAAGTGATTTGGGACTTCTGCATGGACCTCACTCAAATTTCGGAGGCTGCATATGCGTCGTTCTCGATTTGCACTCGTAGTTTTGTTGAGCATGGTTCTAATGCTCGTTCCATGCGCATGGGCTCAAGAAAACGCAACTATCGTCGGAACAGTTGTGGATGCGTCCAACGCGGTGGTCCCGAACGCTGAAATTACTCTTACCAACACTGCCACCAGCCAGGTGAGACAGGCCACGACGAACAGTGATGGGATATTTTCTTTTGTCAACGTGGGCGTTGGTAGATTTACCTTAAGTGCTGCAGGCAAGGGATTTCAGAAGTACACGAAGACAGACATAGTGGTAAATACTGCGCAAACCCTCAAGGAGGATATTTCTCTTACAGTGGGGAGCGAAGCACAAACGGTAACCGTCGAGGCTGATGCTCTGGCATTGCAGGCGGAGACTAATGAGGTCAGCACTCTCATCAGTGGCGCTCAGGTTACTCAGCTGGCAACCAATGGCCGCAACGTCGTGTCCCTTGCGGCTTTGGGAATGGGTGTATCAAATAATCTTCCAGCCTTCGGTGGTGTAAACGCTCTAACTTCCGCCAACGGGTTGAGCTTCAGTGGAACCCGTGTAACTCACAACATTTATCTATTGGATGGAGGTGAGCTCAACGATCGGGGTTGCGGCGGCTGCTTCAGCTCTTTGCCGTCGGTCGATGCGCTGGCACAATTCCAGGTTCTCAGCAGCAATTATGGACCAGATTATGGTATCGGCTCAGGAGGAACCATTCTCATGGTCCTCAACTCCGGCACCCATAACTTTCACGGCGGACTGTGGGAGTTCAACAGGAACGAGGCCTACAACGCCAATAATTATTTCAGCAATCTTGGAGGACAGCGGCGGTCGAAGTTCCGATTGAACACCTTCGGCGGTAACATAGGCGGACCGCTCTGGATTCCGCACGTCTATAACGATTCGCGCAGCAGAACGTTCTTTTTTGTGAATGAAGAGTGGCGAAAACTTGTCCAGGGATCCACGCCTTCGACCAAGACGACTATCGCCGCAAGTAATTTCCCGGTAGCCGGACAAGATCTTACATACACGGTTCCCTCGAACGGGACGGCTCCCATTGTTCCAGTGACCACCGACCCGGCAAAGCTCGCAATCTATAGTGCGCGCGGATTAGTTGCTGGCCAGCCATTTCCTAACAACATAATCCCGAGGCAACTGATCGATCCAAATGCAGTCCTCGAACTGAACGCGGGTACCTTCCCTCATCCGAACTTTGGTACGACGCAGTACATTTCGTCTATTCCTCAACCTACTAATGTCCGCGAGGACGTAGTGCGCATTGATCATGCTATAAACGCCAAGTTGCAGTTGATGGGGCACTACCTTCATGATGATGTGAACCAGACTTACTACCCGCCGTTGTGGGGCGACAGTTCCTATCCCACGGTAGGTACGGCTATGCTCAATCCATCCTGGTCTGCGACGATCAAACTCACCCAGACACTTACACCCAACTTGCTGAACGAAACCGCCTTTCTTTATAGCGGAAACACAATCCATCTGAGTCCTGTAGGGATTTCTGCACAGCCATCAGGGTGGACGGGTACAACGTTCTTCCCGCTTGCCAATAACATCGGCAGTCGCATGCCAGAGATCCAACTGGGTGCTCCCTACGGTACGACCTGGAGCTCAAGCTATTTTCCATGGAAAAATTCTTTTGAGGGGTATGAGACGCGGGACGATCTGTCCTGGAACAAGGGAGTTCACCAGTTCAAATTTGGGTTTAGCTGGTTGCACGCTCCAAAGAACCAGCAGCTGCAAGCCAACACCCAAGGCACCGCGGTATTCAACAATAGTTCATTTTCCAAAGATTCGTATGTGAACTTTCTGCTTGGCGATACTGCGAGTTTCACTCAACTTGACTTTCTCGCGGGCAAACATTGGGTTCAGAACAACTACGGCTTTTACCTCAATGACAATTGGCACCTCATTCCCCGGTTGACCCTCAATCTTGGTCTTCGTTTCGACGGGTTGCCACATACCTTTGAGCGATTTAATCAGTTTGCAAATTTTGTTCCGGCAAACTACAACACATCCTTGCCGTATCCTCTAAACTCGGATGGCACGCTTAATCCTGCTTCACTCACGCAGTTCAATGGTTCGCCGTTCTATCTGAATGGCATCAGCGAGGCCGGCGCTAATGGCTTCCCCCGTGGGGTGGTCAACAACGTGTACCACACCTGGCAACCACGTGTCGGCTTTGCCTATAATCTGCCGGGAAAGGAGCCAACCGTTATCAGGGGCGGCTTCGGAATGTTCTTCGAACGTGTTCAGGGCAATGACGTTTATAACGCAGCTCAGAATCCACCTTTCGCATACCAGCCTTCCGCTACCAATGTCTACTTTTCGAACCCACACACAAGCGCTTTGACCGGCGCGACAACAACCCAAGCCTTTCCCTCTACGCTGACGAACATCGCGTTTCACTATCCGCCTCCAGGGACCGCACAGTTTAGCTTGGGAGTTCAACGCCAGATCGCGCCATCGGTGATCGGGGTGATTCAGTATGTTGGTTCTTTGGGCTGGTCACAGAACAATACTCGCGGGATCAATACCTTACCCTTAACAGACCCCAATCCCGCCATAGGTTTGGCAAAGCGCCAGGCGGTCGCCACCAACACAACAATCAACATCGCCGGGCAGGCTCCCATTCTTCCAAATGCGAATCTGTATCGACAGTTCCCTGGCTTCAGCGGTATTACCGAGGAAGAGAACAGGACTAACTTTAACTACAACTCTCTCCAGGTAGGCATACGCATGGAGAACAAGCATGGGCTTACTTTTCAATTTGCCTACACTTATTCTCATGAGATCGATACAGCAGCCAACGATCTCAATGGAGTCGCCAACCCGTTCAACATAGGGTATGACCGTGCGTCAGGTGGATTCGATCGACGTCAGATCTTTAACGCGAACTACATCTACGCACTCCCGTTCTTTGCCAAAGACGGAAATGCTTTCGAGCGGATAGTTTTAGGAGGTTGGGAGGTCTCCGGAGTCACGGTTGTGCAGTCGGGCATTCCGCAATCTCTTACCTATAACGGCCCTGACGTTCTTGGTCTGGGTGGCGGTACTACTAACCGACCGAACCTCATCGCACCTGTTTCCTATCCGAAGACCCGGCTAGCCTGGTTTAACAAGAGCTCTTTCGGAAATCCAGTCGCTCCATGGGCCGGGGGGGCGAACCAAGGCTTCGGCAATGCCGGAAAAGATAAAGTCATTCTACCGGGACTCTTCAACTTCAATCTGGCTGCGTTCAAGACATTTTCCTTCACGGAAGATGTGAAGTTCCAATTGCGTGTTGAAAGCTTCAACACTTTCAATCACACGGAATTCCAGAACATCGACGCGAGTACGAACGATGCGAACTTCGGTCAGGTGACCTCTGCTTACGATCCGCGCGTGCTGCAATTGGGCGCAAAGATTTCGTTCTGATCTGAATATTTGAATTGCAAGGGCGCCGCGGCTTCCGTGCCATGGCGCCCTTTTATTTTGGCGCGCTGGGCGGTACCCGTTTTGATGGAACCTTCATGCCTTGTAGGGTGGATCTGGCAAGACCTTGAGCTTCCTTGATGGTTATTAATTGATTGCATTCGATATTCGGGAAGCGTTCGATGAGACCGTTCGTCCAATGAATCTCAAGATCAGCATGGATGTTTGTGCCAAGTCCAAAATGAAGCCTGCGGTCATTGACTGAGTAAAAGCTGGATTGCCCCATGACAGCCTGAGCCTGCACTTTGCCACCGTACTTCGCGATGACTCTTGATCCAATTGCGCTTCGGTTTGACTTGGTTCCGATGAGCAAGACCTTAAGCCAATTCAGGTTGTTCTTAAGATCGTTTCTAAGAAGAGAGGGGGGCTCGTTCAGATTTACGATAACCATGTCGACGTCGCCATCGTTGTCGAAATCGCCGAAGGCGCAACCTCGACTGCAGTGCGGTGCGGAAATTCCCGGGCCTGCTTCTTCGAGTAACTCTTCGAACTTTCCGTTGCCTAGGTTTCGAAAGATGAAACGTGGTGTTTTCAGAGGGTATTCGGGGAACTCCGCTTCTACTTCAGGGTAAACGGATCCGGTAACCACGGCTATGTCCGGCCAACCGTTGTTGTCAAAATCGGCGAAACCTGTTCCCCAACAAATGTAGCGGGTTTCCACACCGAAACCTGCGGGTATTGTTACATCGGTGAAGTTCGCAGCTCCGTCATTTCGGTAAAGGACGTTGGTGTCGTCTGAGAAGTGAGTTTTGAAGATGTCGAGATTGCCATCAAGATTGTAGTCACCAACTGCGACACCCATTCCAGCTTGTTCGGCGCCGTCTGCACTGAAGGCGACTCCGCGTTCAGCACCCTCTTCGGAAAAAGCAGAGTTGTGCTTGTTGCATAGCAGAAGGCTCGGCGTTGAGTCCGATGCTACGTAGAGATCGGTCCACCCAGTGTTGCTAAAGTCGGCTGCCACTGTGGTCATCGAGTAGCTACGTGGGACTTTCCTAATGCCGGTTTCTTCGGAGACGTCCTTGAATGTGCCATCACCCAGGTTGCGGTAGAGATAGTTGCGCGGCATTGGAAGTCCGCGTGGACCGCAGTTGACGGCAACGCCTTTGAAGTTACAGAACGGGTTCGCACCAGGTTTTGGCAGGCGATCGAAGTGTAAGTCGACATAGTTGGCGACGAAGAGATCGAGATGTCCGTCGCGGTCGTAGTCGAGGAAGGTGCAGCCCGATCCCCACCGTGTGTTGCCTTCGTAGATAAGGCCGGCTTGTTGGGTTATATCAGTGAACGTGCCATTGCCGTTGTTGCGGTAGAGGACGTTTTGGCCATAGTAAGTGATGAAGATATCTTCAAATCCGTCGTTGTTGTAGTCTCCGACGGTAACGCCACTGGCCCATCCAGTTCGCAATAGTCCAGCTTTTTCTGTGACATCCGTAAAGGTTCCATCACGATTGTTTTTATAGAGTCGATTGCTTGAGTCTGAGACGGGATTGTCCGTTCGGGTACCGCAGAGGACGAAGATATCCAGCCATCCGTCGTTGTCGTAGTCGAGGAAGGCGATGCCGCACCCCACTGTTTCGATGATGTAATTTTTTTGCTTTGTTCCGCCATAGATGACGGGGAAGTGAAGGCCAGCCTCCGCGGCCATGTCGGTGAAATGAGCGAGAAATGGGATGCCGGAGGGCTTGCCTCGCGGAAGGGGTTTGAGATTTCGGGTCGACACTCCTTGTGCCAGGCTTGCGGTTGACGCGGTGGTCATCCACAAGAATTCCCGGCGCGAGATGTTGATCTTCGGATGGGTCATTCCTGGTCAGAGCACTTCTTCTGTGGGATTCTAAGCGTTCGTCAAAGTCTACTTTGGTATGGTGTTGTCACCTGAGACTTTTTCAATCAGCGAGTCTTCTGTCTTGCTATGCAATTCTTTTGTTTTGGCGAACTCCTGAGCGGCCTTCTCTTTTTGCCCCAACGTGGTGTATAGCCGTGCAAGACGATAGTGCGCGTCGGGCTGCATTGGATCCAACTTAACGGCGTGTTCGAGGGCGGCTACAGCTTCCTGATTTTTATTTTGGTCCGCGTAGATGCAACCAAGATCGAAGTAGGCAAGCCGGGTTCCATCCTGAAGTTGAAGTGCCTTTCGTAATAATGGCTCCGCAGTTTTGTTGTCGTTCGTGTGGAGCGCAATGTCTCCCAGATAGAGATAGGACTGGGCGTAACCAGGATTGTTCTTGATCTCCAGCTGAAACTCTGGCACAGCTTTCTCGTAGTCTCGCTGCTTGTAGTAGAGGTAGGCAAGTTCGAAGTGTAGAACTGGTTCGTTCGGTGCAATCCTGGCAGCGACGACGAGTTCGTCGATTGCGTCCTGTGTTTTTCCCATTGCGTCCTGAGCCTGTGCCAATAGCATGTGGGCCTGGACCGCATCTGGATCGACGGCGAGAATGCTCTTGAATTCACTGAATGCACAATCGTATTGGTGACTCCATAGACAACTTTGAGCCAGAACATTGTGCAGTTCGAGATTGGATGGATCTCTCTGGAGCGCAGTCTGCAGATATGGACTCGCTTTTTCGTACTGACGAAGCCCGAAGTAAGTCATTCCGAGAAGTACTGTGCTGCGGGGATCCTCAGGTTTTGCTTTTGCTACGAATTCAAATGGTTGGATAGCTGCCGAAAAATTTCCTTGTTTGAATTCGGCGAGACCGAGATTAAAAGAGACATCGGGTTGATTCGGATTGATGGCAAGTGATTTGCGGTATTCCGCAGCGGCTGTTACGAGTTTGCCTTGCTGCGCTAGTGAGACTCCGAGATTGCCGTGGATTTGAGCATTTTGGGGATATCGTGTGGCTAGTTGACGCCATAAAAGTTCTGCTTCGTGGAACTTTCCTGCCCTCATGAGTTCGGAAGCCTGATACGCGGGATCATTTTCTCCGTGGATGGGCAGAACGATGCAAGTAAGGAACAAAAGCGTCGGTAGTAGGTGTTTTACTGTGACGGTTTTCTGACTCTGCGCGCGACTCTTTTGCGGTCTCCGAAAAGCGGATCGCATTACCGGCCATCCTGGAAAGGTTCCGGATTGGAAAATCATCTCATGTGGATTATCTGCCAAAATGGAGTGCGTTGGAAGGGGAGGTTCGGGTCGGCGGTTTTATGACTAAAGTGTGATGTTTTCCGATCAACAATTGTCTCGATTCGGCTGAATATCCCGCGGTTTCGGCGTTGCGACGAAGCCTATAATCTGATTTGCCCAGAAATCGTTCCCGGCTTCTTATAGGAGATGTCATTCGATGCTTCGGCTCCCCTTTCGCTCCGTTTTCAGCCTTTTTGTTGTTTTCGTGTTGTCACTGCAGGCGTATGGGCAGCAACGATCTGGTAATGAGTCTTTCAAGTTCAAAGATACTTCGCTGCCGATCGAGCAGCGAGTCAATGACCTGATTGGACGCATGACGTTGGAGGAAAAGGTTTCGCAGATGCGCGATCATGCCGATGCAATTCCTCGCCTTGGCGTCCCGAAATACGATTGGTGGAATGAAGGTCTGCACGGTGTCGCATTTGCCGGTTATGCCACCAACTTTCCTCAAGTGATTGGTGTGGCCGCGACCTGGGATACCGACCTCGTACACCATATGGGTGAAGTCATTTCCACGGAAGCTCGCGCCAAATATAACGAGGCCATGCGCGAAGACCATCATGAGATGTTCTTTGGACTTACTTTCTGGGCTCCAAACATTAATATCTTTCGCGATCCACGTTGGGGTCGAGGCCAGGAGACCTATGGGGAGGATCCATTTCTTACCGGTCGCTTGGGCGTGGCTTTCGTTACCGGTATGCAGGGTAACGATCCCAAATATTTGAAACTGGTTTCAACCCCTAAGCACTATGCCGTACATAGTGGCCCCGAGCCTCTACGTCACCAGTTTAATGTGGATGTGTCGCCGCATGATCTCGAGGACACTTATCTGCCGGCCTTCCGCGCTACCGTTACCGAAGCCCATGCCCAATCGGTGATGTGTGCCTACAACGCGATCGATGGAGCACCTGCGTGTGCGAATACCATGCTGTTGCGTGATCATCTACGCGATGCGTGGCATTTTGACGGCTACGTTGTCAGCGATTGTGCAGCTGTTGCGGATGTTAATACGGGGCACCATTTTTCTCCGGACATGGCGCACGCCGCGGCTGCCGCGGTCAAAGCTGGTACCGATCTCGAATGTGGTTTCGGAAAAGGGCAAGCTTATTCTGCTCTCGTCGATGCAGTGCATCAGAACTTAATCTCAGAGGCGGAGATTGACACTGCTTTGCGCCGACTATTTACGGCGCGTTTTCGTCTCGGCATGTTTGATCCGCCTTCAAGTTATGCTTATGGGCGCATTCCCCCTAGTGAGAACAATTCCGCACAACATCGGCAACTTTCTCTTCAAGCGGCGCGTGAGTCGATTGTTCTGCTTAAGAATCAGGACAAGACACTTCCTCTCAAGCCCAGTATCGGTAACATCGCTGTCATCGGGCCCACTGCGGAGCTTGTCCAGTCTCTGCAGGGCAACTACAACGGGCCACCGCCATCGCCTGTTTATCCGATCAGTGGAATTGAAAAGCGCTTCCCCTCTTCGAAGGTTTTTTATGCTCAGGGCTCCAGTCTTGTCGAAGGGCTGGCGATGCCAATCGAACATACGGCACTGCGCCCGGCCAACGGTTCTGGCGATGGGTTAACGGGTGAATATTTCAACTCACGGGACTTTAGCGGACAACCTATTCTGAAGCGCACTGACCGCAATATTAATTTCAACTGGGACAAGGTCACCCCAGTGGATGGTCTGCAACGAAACAATTATTCGGTTCGGTGGACCGGAAGTTTCATCCCCCCTGCTCCCGGAGACTACAAGCTTGGCGTACATGTGAACTATTGCTATGCCTGTGAGAATGCGGAGGGTTTCCGTCTTTATCTTGACGAAAAGGTGGTAGTCCAAAGTGATGATAAAGGCACTGGTGAACGGGGCGCCGTCATTGAAGCGTCCGTACATTTTTCTGATGCTAAGCCCCATCCAATTCGTCTCGAATACCTGCATGGCACTGGCAGCGCGGGCATCGATCTCACATGGGAAGCGCCTGCTGCAATCCTTCGCGATGAAGCGGTGAAGATTGCCAATCAATCCAATGTCATCATTGCCTTTGTTGGGCTGTCTCCCTCACTCGAAGGGGAAGAGATGCCCGTAAAGCTTGAGGGATTCAGCGGAGGCGATCGTACGTCAATTGATTTGCCGCAGGTTCAGGAGGAGTTGCTGAAGGCCATCGCCGCCACAGATAAACCGTTGGTGGTGGTCTTGCAAAATGGGAGCGCGTTGGCTGTCAATTGGGCTCAGCAGCATGCCAAGTCTGTTCTTGAAGCCTGGTATCCGGGAGAGGAGGGCGGAAATGCTATCGCCGAGACTCTGGCCGGGGATAATAACCCCGCCGGTCGTCTTCCATTGACCTTCTACTCATCGCTCGGTCAGGTGCCAGGTTTCAATGACTACTCGATGAAGGGTCGTACTTATCGGTACTTCTCGGGCAAGCCGCTCTACGGATTTGGTTTTGGGCTCAGCTACACCGACTTTGCTTATAGCAACCTCAAGCTTTCCTCTACGAGCCTTGCTGCGGGAGCTCCGGTTGACGTTGAAGGCGATGTAAAAAATACCGGATATGTGGCTGGCGATGAGGTTGTTGAACTTTACCTGACCCAACCCAAAGCGGTTGATACTCCTAAGCGCGTGCTCACCGGTTTCACGCGTGTCCACCTTGCTCCGGGGCAATCTACCCGGGTCAAACTTACAATTGATCCTCGTTCGATTGCTCAGGTCGACTCGAATGGTGCTCGCGTGATATTGCCCGGCGACTATATAGTTTCTCTCGGCGGTGCCCAGCCCGGTGATGCTGCCTCCGTGCAAACCGGAAAATTTACAATAACCGGGCGGACGGAGTTGCCGCGATAGTTTTTATATTGGAGGTTATTCAGGTGAATGAGGACTATTGTCGGAGTTTGAGAAGGACTTAGATGTTGCAAAAAACTTACGCTGCTTGCTTAAAAGCAACTAACGAAGTGCGACTTATTTATTAAATAAAGATACGAATCCACTGAAAGTATTGATCGTTTTTCTTGTTTTTTTCAATCTGCCGTTTTTCTCCCAAATTCCTATTTAGAACCTTTCTCATGTTGTGCATTGCCTTGCGTTGGCTTCAATGATGGGTTGTTCTCAGCTCGGTAGTTCGATTGTCCGCCCAGTACTTGGAGCAACGACAACCCCGCCAGGTCCGGGAACTCCTATCTCCGCCACACTAATCATTCCTGCTTCTTCTCGTTTCTTTGGGTTGACTGTTTTGGATTATCAGAACTTCGCGCCCGAGCTAACCTTCGGGGAGAGCGCCGGTTGTTTACACCTTTGGACGGACGCCTCCATGGGCATCCACACCTCCCGGGGCCCCGGGGCCTTATGGTCCAGGTCAATGTGCTCCGCCAATCATGTTCGCATGGGATCAATACGTTACTGATATCGTTACAAATGCGAAAGGCCCCATCAAGTACTGGGAACTGTGGAACGAACCTGATCAAGCCCCATCGTACTGCGGCGATCCTTCATCCCTGGTAGTCATGGCTCAACATGTCTCTCGCATCATCAAGCAAATTGATCCTTCCGCCACGGTGCTCTCTCCCGCGCCAGCGGCGCGACTGGAGCGACCCTGGTAAGTCCTTTCTTGCTGCTGGAGGTTTGCACACCTTTGACGTTGTGGCGTTTCACGGATATGGAGGAGGGCAGGCAGAACAGACTAATGCGATTGTCGACGCCTATCGAGAGGTAATGGGTCGTAACAATCTATGCACGATGCCGCTATGGGACACCGAGTGCAGTTGGGGCGAAACCTACAGCGGTGATGATGATCGAGCTGCCTTCCTATCTAAGTACTTGTTCTTGCAATGGTTCCGGAGAATCGATCGGGTAATTTGGTATGCCTACGATGGCGACCCCAAATGTGGTGTCTCACCGATGCAACAGGAAGTCTGCTAGCAAGCGAAAAAGCTTATGGCGAAAGTTATAAATGGATCGTCGGCGCAACTCTGACTCAACCCTGCTCACGGGACAAGAGTGGCACCTGGACTTGTTTTCTTTTGCGTCCTGGAGGTTACGAGGGGGAGATCCTCTGGAACTCCAATGCATGCCTCACGATTCAAGCACGACCCCAGATGGTTGACTATCGAGATCTCAATGGCGCCATCCACTCGATCTTAAACCGAAATATTTCCGTTCAGTATCTGCCGATACTACGCAACAGCTGAAGACAATGGCCTTCATGATGCCAGGCACCTCTGGCTACTTCGCGTGGACCTACGGCTCAGGTCTCGCGCGTGTGAAGATGTAGCGTATCGCGCCGCACGCAAATTCTAAATGGGTTATTAGCCGGCAGAACCGGAAGATGCCGGCCTTTGGCACCAAATTATCGCAGTGGGGTTTCGGGGCTGACAGTGGAGGGTCAGCCCTTTTCTGGGCCCCATAACATCCCATGCACACTGGTGGCATAGGGTGTCGCCTCAAAAGCATTTCTTAGAGTATTCCTGAATCCAAATACGTGTTGTCACACTCATATACGTGTTGTCACACGCATTGCCTTTCCGGCCAACGGAATGCAAGCTACAAGGAGAATCAAAATGAAGATCGTGCTCTATGGAGCAACAGGAAACTCGGGCCAACGGATTCTGCAGGAGCTTACCAATCGCGGACACGAAGTCACGGCGGTAGCCCGCAATACATCGAAGGTGCCTTCCACGGTGAAGGCGGTAAAAGATGATCTGAGCAACGTTGATGCGATTTCGTCGGTCATCGCGGGTGCGGACGTCGTCGTCAGCGCCTATGCTCCTCCGCACGACAACACCGATGCACTCCTCGGAGTCACCGAACGCCAGATTGCAGCCGTCAAGAAGGCTGGGGATGCGCGCCTGATCGTGGTGGGCGGCGCCGGACTCCTCGAAGTCGCGCCCGGGGTGAGTCTGATTGCTTCAGGCTATCTGCCTGAAGCATACCTCCCGATTGCCAGGTCGCATGAGAAAGCGCTGGGGATTCTGAAGGGATCGGACATCAACTGGACCTACTTCAGCCCAGCCGGACTCTTCGAACCCGGTGAGCGAACCGGCAAGTACCGACTCGGAACGACGAACCTGATTGCCAACGAAAAGGGCGAGAGCCGAATTTCGTTTGAGGACTATGCAGTCGCTCTGGCTGACGAGATCGAAAAGCCGGCACATGAGCGCGGCCAGCTGTCCATCGGCTACTAAGGCTGCTCACACGTAAGCTGAAAGAGGCTGGATCGATCCCCGGATGGAACGGCGGATTGCCAGCCTCTATTGGCTACCGAAATAAGGAATAACCATGGCGCACACACAGAAGTCTTCTCTCGCGACGACTCTGAAGCAAAATCGGCCGTTCACGTCGTTAGAGCAGGAAGTGTACTTGAGTATCCTTCGCACGACGTCTGAGCTCTCGTATGCCGTCGATCAATTCTTTCGTCCTTTCGACATCACGCCGTCACAGTACAACGTGTTGCGGATACTTCGGGGAGCTAGAGCTGATGGCTTGTGCCGGAACGAAATATCGGAGCGAATGGTGACGGCGACACCCGACATGTCGCGCCTGTTGGAACGCATGGAGAAGGCAGGATGGATTATGCGTGAGCGGGCGGAAGAAGATCGTCGGCAGGTGTGTACTCACATCACGGAATCTGGGATGAAATTGCTCACAAAGCTGGAAAAGCCTACAGGCGATTTCGTGACACGGCTCTTTACTGGAACCTCGGTCAGCGATCTAAAAACGGTTCTCAGGGTCAACGACTACATCAGAACAAAGCTGTCTTGAGACCAGGGAAAGGCGTAGCGAGTATGAAGAAAATTGGCTTTCTCTCTTTCGGTCACTGGACACCTTCCCCACAGTCGCAGGCGCAGACTGGTGGACGTCCTATTGCAATCGATTGACCTGGCTGTGGAGGCCGAGCGTTTAGGGGTGGACGGAGCCTATTTTCGCGTTCATCACTTCGCTCGCCAACTCGCGTCACCATTTCCCCTGCTCGCGGCAGTCGGCGCGAGGACGAAGAAGATTGAGATCGGTTCCGGCGTGATCGATATGCGCTATGAGAACCCTCATTACATGGCGGAGGACGCCGGTTCCGCCGATCTCATTTCAGGCGGGCGGCTGCCTTCGTTGCATCCGCCATCCGTTCCAGGCTTCTGTTGTTCGGTGCGTCCAGCACCACATCATACGCAACGATCAGAGCGTGTTCGGCATCAACGACGCTCTGCAAATTTTACGCAGGCCGTGTGTGGCGTCCCCATCACCACGAAGCCTGCCTCTGGTTCAGGATGGACATCGTCTCACGCTTCTCCTTATATAAGGGAGAGGCGCGTGTTATATTTCATGCCTAGAGGCTCTAGGGATGAAATCGTCTGCCGCGATCTTCTGCAAGACACTCTCGATCTTGCCGGCGGCACTGCTAGTTTTGCTGTTTGTTTTCCCTTCGGCCGGCTTCGCACAGGCCGCTGAGGCAAAGCCGCTAGATCCGGTAGACGGCATTATCGATGCGTTCAAAACGCACGATGTCGTGGCGCTCGGCGAGGGCGGTCATGGCAATGAACAGGGCGCCGCGTTCCGCGCGAAGCTCTATCGCGACCCTCGCTTTCAGGCTGCCGTCAATGACATTGTCGTCGAAAGCGGCAACGGGCGCTATCAGGCGATGATGGATCACTACATCACCGGCGAGACCGTTCCCGAGAAGGAACTTCGCATGGCTTGGCTGGAGACGACCCAACCCACCGATGTCTGGGACCGCGATATCTACGCCGACATGTTCCGCGCCATCCGCGAGGTCAACCAGAAACTGCCAAAGGCGAAACAACTCCGCGTGCTGCTGGGCGACACGCCCTATACGTACGATCCCGCCAACCCCGGTGCGCCGATGCGGCGCTCGGACACTTTTCCTGCCGAGTTGATCCAGCGCGAAGTGATCGCGAAGAAGCGCAAGGCGCTGATCGTCTATGGCGACATGCATTATCTGCGCAGGGGGCCGTCGCCGATGCCCGGCCAATCGGTCGGGACGATTGTCAGCCTGCTTGAGAAGACCGGCGTAAATGTCTTCTCGATCTGGACCTTTACTGGGTTCGGCGCGGAACTCCCCACCCTGCAGCACGACATCGCAACCTGGAAGAAGCCGAGCCTCACGCTGATAAAGAACACGCCGCTCGGGACGGCGCCATTCACCTTCTACTACCCGAAGGGATCGGGCATGACGATGCGTCCTGGCCCGAACGGGCTGATCGTGGTCGACTTGGGCGAGGCGATCGGCGGAGTGATGGAGGAACAATTCGACGCGGTGTTATATCTCGGCCCGAAAAACGAGATCACCTACGGCGAGCTGCCCAAATCCCTGTGTTCGGACCCCGAATACGTCGAGATGCGCGCCGCCCGCCTGTCCGCGATGCGCCCCACAGGGGCGCCCACTACGGAAACTTCTCCCGACGACGACTTTCGCCGGCGCTGCAAGGAGGCGGTGGAGGGGCTGGTCACCGCGAAGGAATGAAGAATCCCTTGCCGGCATCTCCCTCCGAGGGACGATCTGGGACTGCGGAAGCAGCTCACGACGTATCGTCAATGACGGGCAAACGGAGAATGTCTGTGCAGAGGATTTGCGTTTTTGGGGCCAGCCGAGCCGGTGCCCATGTCGCTTCATGGTAAAACTACTAGTCCTCTGAGTTATTTGTTGTTGCCCAAACTTCAGGCACGCCCCACAGGAGTCCTCTTTGGCACACCGCTGAAGCGAGTTGAACAGCGATGATCCCCCTTAATTAGCGGGCCGGGCGCGAGGCGTCGCGATCCAGAATCCTGGGATAACTTGTGTGCTGGGCTGTAACTTTTGCTAGTTCCTTGAGAGGTGAAGCGTGGATACGGTGGAGAAGCACACCGAGGATAGCAAAACCATGAGCGTGAAGGACAACGCGATAAAGCAGGACTCCCTACCCTTCCCACCTACGCCATCGGCGAGTATTGCGGGCCGCACAATGCAAGAGTCGGTCTACAAGAGGAGGGTCGAACCGCGACGGCTTCCAGCTGATGCTCCCAACATCCTCATCGTGTTGATCGACGACGCAGGTCCCGGCCTCCCGTCCACCTTTGGTGGTGAGGTCCAAACCAGAACGCTGGATCGCGTGGTCGGCGAAGGAATCGCGTACAACCGCTTCCATACGACTGCGATGTGTTCGCCCACACGGGCGTCTCTCTTGACCGGACGAAACCATCACCGCGTCGGTAACGGGCAGATCGCTGAGTTGGCCAATGACTGGGACGGATACTCTGGGCACATCCCAAAGAGCAGCGCACTAGCTGCCGATGTACTGAAAGACTATGGGTACAGCACCGCTGCTTGGGGAAAGTGGCACAACACACCCGCAGAAGAAACGACCGTCGCAGGCCCCTTCGAAAACTGGCCGACTGGCTTGGGTTTCGAATATTTCTATGGATTCTTGGCAGGTGAAGCCTCGCAGTATGAGCCTAATCTTGTCCGCAACACTACCAGCGTTTTGCCACCTAGGACTGTCGAGCAGGGCTACCATCTCAGCGAAGATCTGGCAGACGACGCTATCCACTGGTTGCAAAACCATAAGGCTTTCCAGGCAGGGAAACCGTTCTATATGTACTGGGCGAGTGGCGCCATTCATGGTCCGCACCACATTATGAAGGAGTGGGCCGACAAATATAGGGGGAAGTTTGACGACGGCTGGGATGCCTATCGGGAAAGCGTTTTCAAGTGTGCTAAAGAGAAGGGCTGGATTCCTATTAATGCCCAGCTCACGCCACGGCACGAGACGATGCCATCCTGGGATAGCATGCCCGAGGACGAAAGACCCTTTCAACGTCGTCTCATGGAAGTGGCTGCGGGTTATGCTGAACACGTGGACGTTCAGGTCGGAAAGGTTATTGACGAGATAGACAGGCTCGGATACGGCGACAACACACTCATCTTTTACATTTGGGGCGACAATGGTTCCTCGGCGGAGGGGCAGAATGGCACCATCAGCGAATTGCTGGCACAAAATGGGATTCCTACCACCGTCAAGCAACATATCGCGGCACTCGACGAGCTGGGAGGACTCGACATGCTTGGCTCCCCCAAGACCGACAACCAGTACAATGCAGGCTGGGCCTGGGCTGGTTGCACTCCCTACAAAGGGACCAAGCTTTTAGCCTCGCACTTCGGCGGCACGCGCAACCCCATGGCCGTCCGGTGGCCAGCCAAGATCAAACACGATGCCACACCGCGGCCTCAGTTTCATCACTGCAACGATCTCGTCCCGACCATCTACGAGATTATTGGCATAACGCCTCCGCGGGAGGTCAACGGAGTCTTCCAGGACCCAATCGACGGCGTCAGTTTTGCCTATACCTTCGGCGACTCCAAGGCGAAGGGCCAGCTTTTCACCCAGTACTTCGAGATTATGGGCAGCCGCTCGATCTATCACGATGGCTGGATGGCCTCCGCTCTTGGACCGCGCCTTCCATGGGTTCCCGCCAACCCCCCAGGTATTCGCGATTGGACACCGGACGACGACATCTGGGAGCTTTATAACCTGGAGGATGATTGGACCCAGGCCAACGACCTCGCTGCAGAGATGCCTGAGAAGCTGGCCCAGATGAAAGAACTCTTTCTCATCGAAGCTACGAAGAACAACGCGCTTCCCATCGGCGGCGGGCTGTGGGTTCCGGCTATACACCCCGAAATGCGTATTAGCCCCCCGTACACAGAATGGACCTTCTCTGGCAGCACCGTCCGCATGCCGGAGTTCTGCGCGCCCGCCCTGGGAAACAGACCCAACATTGTCACCATCGATGCCGATATTCCAGCCAGTGCCAACGGTGTGCTCTATAAGCTGGGAGCGAACTCCGGAGGCCTCACCTGTTTTGTGGAGGACGGCATTCTCTGCTACGAATACAACCTCTTCATCATCCAGCGCACGAAGATCCGCGCTACCAAGAAGCTTCCGGTTGGCAAGGTGAAGATTGAGGTTGAAACTGCATACGCTGTACTCAAGCCCGCTGGGCCGCTTAACATCACAATGAAGGTAAATGGCGGAGTTGTTGCGACGGGTCAGGTGCCGATATCCGCACCGTTGCTCTTTACTGCCAACGACTGCCTCGATATCGGCATCGCGCTCGGTTCGCCGGTATCGCTCGACTACTACGATAAGGTGCCGTTCAAGTTCAACGGAACGATCGAACAAGTGCACGTGAAGTATGTGACAGCGAACTAGGATGAGCCATCAGGCCTCCTACACGAGCGGCTTCGTGTTGTCCCGCCGAATTTTCACATCTGGTCTACCTCTGGATTAGGTCGAAATTGCCTGCGCGTCGGACGCTCACTTGTCACTGATCTGGGAAAATGCGCTTCGCTGCTGGGGTCGGGCATACCGCCACCTTCACGAGTCCGGGTCGAGCGCTGATCGACTAGGGCCTCGCTTGCTAAGTTGTTGATAATTGGTGGGCACAGCAGGATTCGAACCTACGACTTCCACCGTGTGAAGGTGGCACTCTACCGCTGAGTTATGCGCCCAAGTGCGGATCTCGGAGACCAAGAGGGCATGCACTCTTGGGTTGTAGAATAGCATTTCCAAAGACTGTGTTCAATGTCGCTTCCGCCATGCAAACAGGGATGTCCAGAGGGTTTAGTCTCTTGGTTGAGTGGTTTGTTGCGTTTACAATCAGGCCAGCAGGATGTCCGCTCTCCCTCCCAAATCCGGCCGTCCTAATATGAGGTCCGACCCACAAGGTCCTGAAGACCCCGCTTCCTTCGACGGGAACGAGAATCCACTGGAAATTGACGAAGGAACGCAACCCGAGGCCGAAGATGGGGTTATGGAAGATATGGCCACGCTCGCTGTCAACCCGCAGCTACTGTCCGAGCAGACGAACGAGATTCACCAGATTGCGGGCGACTTCGGGCATATGGACGATGCGGCGATCATGCTTGAGCTCCGCGCCGGAAACATGGCGGGGTTTGATTTCCTAATCCAGAAGTACCGCAAGCCGATTATTCACTTCATGTACCGGATGGTGCATAACCAGGCAGTGGCCGAGGAGCTTGCCCAGGAGGTTTTTCTCAGGGTTTACCGGTCACGTGAGACCTACCGCGCTGAGGCGCGGTTCAGTACCTGGCTTTATCGGATTGCAACGAATCTTGGCGTCAATTATGCCCGTGATAATCGGCATGAACGCATGGCGTCGACGGTTTATCTCGACGAAACTGATTCCGAGACAGGAACAACGCCTGATGTGGCAGATGCAACGCCGGACGTCGAAACGAAGCTACTTCGCCAGGAGCGGCTGAACGCGATACGAGGGCATGTGATGGCTCTCCCTGAGCGTCAACGTATGGCGGTATTGATGCACAAGTATGAAGGAATGGATTACAAACAGATCGGCGATGTACTGAAGCTGAGCGAGTCCGCGACAAAATCGTTACTGTTTCGCGCGTATCAAACATTGCGCGAAAAGTTGAAGGCATTTATTTAGCTGTTGAACACGCGCGGTGTTTGTGAGCGCGTTTGAAGTGGTGAAGTTGGAGAGTCACAATGAACTGCAAAGACTGCCAATCCGTTTTCCCTGATCTTTTGCTCGATCCAGGCGCGTCCACGAATGCAGGTGCCAAGAGCCATGTTGAATCCTGTGCCGCGTGCCGCGAGGAGTTTAGATCGCTTGAGGCCACGTTTGCGCTGCTCGATAGCTGGACGGCGCCTGAACCTTCGCCCTATTTTGACCAGAAGCTAGCAGTTCGTCTACGCGAAGAGCAGGCTTCATCTCCGGCCGGGTGGTTTGAACGCTTGAAAGCTCGGGTCCTGTTCAATACCGGGCGACAGTTCCGGCCTGCACTGGCTGGCGCTCTGGCGCTCGTGCTGGTGGTTGGTGGCGGAACGTTTGCAGGTGTATCAGGGGCGTTTCATCCTTCGACGCCAGCGGCTTCAGCTGCGGTACAGGACCTGCAGATTCTCGATAAGAACGATCAGGCGCTCCAAACGATGGACCGGTTGCTCCAAGACAGTGGTTCGGCCGATGATACAGGCTCTCCGATCACTTAATTTCGTTGAAAGATGGACAATTCGAGAACTAATATCTCAAAGGGGAATTGAACGCAGTAAGCTGACCCTAGTTGACAGGATATACAGGGCTTTTGCCGCTTCAATATCAATGACAATCCGACTCGATTTGCGACGCGTCCTGAAGCCGACTCTCGCTGGTTTGCTGCTGTTAGCGGCAACAGAGATGGTCGTGGCTCAGCCTGCCGCAATGCGCAGAGCCGGACAAGCTGGACATCCTGCGATAAATGCGCCACGTCAGGCACCTAAGCCGGGGGGAGGCGGGCCGAAAGCGAACCAGGAGCATCTAGCTCAGTGGATGGATCGTCATAGCAATCTTCCCCTTGCGGATCAACAACGTGCACTTGAGAAAGAGCCGGGCTTTCGGGATCTCCCCCCCGAGACGCAGCAGCGGATGCGCGATCGTCTGACGCAGTTGAACAATATGTCCCCCGAGCAACGCCAGCGCACACTGGAGCGGACCGAGATCATGGAGCACCTCACGCCGGAACAGCGACAACAGTTTCGGAGTTCTGTCCAGCAGCTTGGTGCCTTTCCTGAGGATCGGCGGCGTATGGTGGCACGGGCCTTCCACGATCTGCGCGAGATGCCGGTACCTCAGCGCCAAGCGGTTCTGAACTCCGATCGTTTTCGCGGACAGTTTTCCGATCAGGAACGCACCACGCTTTCTAACCTCCTATCAGTTGAACCGTATATTCCGGTTCAGCGACCTAATGAGGGACCTGCTGTCGGGAAGTGAGTAATCAGTTACTGATTAAGAGAGGTAGCCGCCCGAAGGCGGCTATTTTTGTTGCGGGGAGGGGGTGGGGCCAGTAAGTAAGGACACCGTTTGCTTTTGCCAAGCTTCAAGAGATCTTCCCGGGGTTATGCGATCAAGCCATGTAGGAGGTGCGGCGAAGGTATCGCAAGGTTGATTTCTGTCCTGGTTATCTCCTGAACGGTCTTCTTACTTCCTAGTGTTTTGTAGTGTGCTCCTGAGCGACCGGACTGGCTATACAACTTTTGAAGGATCAGTAGCTTATGGCTCTTTTCTGCGACTGACTGGATCGCCTTGTCTTGACCGTGAACGCGGTTGGGCCTACTCTAAAGCCATGCTTGTACAACACATCCTCTGTTGTTGTTGCCGCTCCCCGCTGGCCTCTGCAGAGTCGCGTTTCTCCCGCTAATCTGCGGCTTTTGATTTAGACTCCCTAAAAAGAATCGAGCCATTCTATGAAGCTCTTTGTCAGCTCTCTCCTGCTCTGCACCTCTCTTCTCGCGCAAAAACCGGCCGGCACCTGGGAGGGAACTGCTATTTCTCACGGCCAACAAGTTCACATATTGCTTGAAGTTACGGGAAGCGGTTCCAGTCTCCATGCCGCTCTGCTGAATGGGCCCGAGAAGAGTCCGGCTTCGAGCGTTACTTTCAGAGGGGATCACCTGGTGGTGAGCTTTAACTATTATGCGAAGACTCTGGATGCGACGCTTGCTGATGGGAAGCTTACGGGGAGTTTTGGGACGG
Organism: Edaphobacter sp.; assembly: GCA_035570955.1. Taxonomy (GTDB): domain Bacteria; phylum Acidobacteriota; class Terriglobia; order Terriglobales; family Acidobacteriaceae; genus Edaphobacter. Next base: position 21,793 of record DATMKY010000112.1, read on the forward strand.
CCACGACGCGATATCCAGTGAACCTTAGTTTGCGTTCCAATCAGTCCGGGACCGCGCCAGCTTCTACTTATAACATCAACGGGGAGTGGGAGATAGCGGTAAAGTCGGCGAAAGGTGAGTCGGCCTGGCAACTGAGGGTGGAACCTGTTCCACATTCGCCTGAAATTAAAGCGGTGATTCAACGGATTGATGGCGATACTGGATCGCTTTACGGTGCATGGACTGGCAACGAGTACCGGGTGAGCCATTTTACGGCCGCGGGTCCTGCGTTGTATGCCCTTGCTCCTCAGGCAGACGGGACATTGCTAGTATCGAATATGCTCCGGGCGGATATTCATGAGCAACAGAATCTCGTGGCTCGGCGACCCGCGGCGGCTCGGGCGGCGGCTTTGCCGGGGCCTACCGATCCTACGCAGCAGACCAGGATGAAGGATCCTTCGGTGCCGTTTGCCTTTAGTTTTCAAAATCTTAGCGGGAAGCTGGTTTCGAATACTGATCCCCAGTTTGCGGGGAAGGTCGTGATTGTGGCGATTGGCGGCTCGTGGTGCCCAAACTGCCACGATGAGGCTCCGTTCTTGGAAAACCTTTATCGTCAGTTTCATAGCAAGGGGCTGGAGATTGTGAATCTGTCGTTTGAGGAAGAGGATGGAGTAAAGAATCCGGAGCGCCTGCGGGCGTTCATTGCGAAGTATGGATTGACCTATACCATTTTATTGGCAGGGGATACGGACCAGTTAAATGAGAAGGTGCCCCAAGCCGAGAACCTGAATTCTTGGCCGACTTCGTTCTTTCTGGGCAGGGATGGGAAGGTAAGGGAGATCCATGCGGGATTTGCGGGGCCAGCGAATCCTCCAGCGCACGAGGCTTTGGTAAAGGATGTTACGGCCTTAGTGGAGCGGTTGCTGGCGGAACCGGTTCCGGCGCAGAACGCTACGCGTTAATTATTTTTGAGGTTGAAGCCGGCACAGATTTGGTAATTTCCCCTTCTTTTTGAGAATTGTTTAGGGGGTGCCAAATGTGGTGGTTTTTTTGTGGTCGTTACGTGGTGGCTTAGTGCAAAACACGGTTGTCAGCGAGTTGGTTTTTCAGGATTTATTTTTTTGGTGGCCGTGGAAAAGCCGGCCTTCTCGCAGTGTGACAATGTGTTGCCCGTCGATAACGTCTGAACGCTCTTGTTGGGCGAACGCTATCTCCGACGCTTCGTTGAGCGCGAACGATGGTTCACGTACTTGTCCTTCTTCGTTCGTCCCAAAGAGGGTTGGCGCGGTGGGATTTTGCTGTAGAGTAAGAACATAATTTTTCCAACGGCAATAGTTCCCCGACGCCTTTTGGGCGCAGAGCCTCTGGAATTCATTCAGATGGCGTTGCTGTCTCGGATTCATGTAGTGCCCGTCGAATTGTAGTGTTTTCATTCTTGAGCTTTTCGTCTGAAATCGTGATTTGGGAGGAGTGTTTTTCATGGGGGTTTCACGGCGCGATTTTCTGATGCGTGTGGGTCAAGTTGGCGGGTATGGTGCGGTGTTTGCTTCGATGCAGGCACTGGGACTGATGCCGATGAAAGGCGAACAGGTGACGCCGATTGCCGCTGCTCCCGGGTCGGGCAAGGGTGTGAAGGTTGTCGTGCTGGGTGGGGGGATCGGCGGACTGGTTTCAGGCTATGAACTGAAAAAGCTTGGGTATGAGGTGGCGGTGCTGGAGGCTCGGGAGCGGCCGGGTGGGCGTAACTGGTCGGGGCGTAATGGCACGGTGGTGAAGTTTGTTGATGGGACTACGCAAACGATCAACTGGGAGGACGGGAATTATCAGAATCTCGGGCCTGCGCGGTTGCCGAGCACGCACTGGACGATGCTGGAGTATTGTCGGGAGCTTGGTGTGGCGCTCGAGGTGGAGATCAATACTTCGCGGTCGACGTTTATGCAAAACGACAAGGCAAATGGTGGAAAGCCAGTCGTGCAGCGGAAGGCGATCAACGATACCCGCGGGCATGTGTCGGAGCTGTTGTCGAAGTGTATTGCTCATGGAGCGCTGGACAATGAGTTGAGCAAGGAAGATCGCGAACGGATGACCGCGTTTCTGAAGATCTATGGACCATTAGATGAATCCGGCGCCTATACAGGATCGGAGCGTGCGGGTTACAAGACGCCGCCAGGAGCAGGCAAGCAGGTTCCGGTTTATGACACGCCGATGGACATGCGGGTGTTGCTGGATGAGAACTTCTGGTTCGACATGTTTATTGAAGAGGCGTGGGACTGGCAGGCGACGATGATGCAGCCGGTGGGTGGGATGGACCGGATTCCGTATGCGTTTGCGAAGGCGCTGGGGTCGGTGGTGCAGTACAACTCCCCTGTGACGGAGATTCGGCGGACGGCGAGCGGTGTTCGCGTGTCTTATACGTCGAACAGCACGACGAAGCAGATAGAAGCTGCGTACTGCATTATTGCAATGCCGTTTTCGATTCTAAAGAAGACTCCAAATGATCTTTCCGCGCCGTTCAAGCAAGTCGTGGATGGGAGCACGATGGGTTCGGCTTACAAGATTGCGTGGGAGAGCCGACGGTTCTGGGAGCGGGATTACAACATCTATGGTGGGCTGTCGTATCTCGAGCAGGGGCCTAGCCCGATCTGGTATCCCTCGTCGCGGCTGATGCATCCGACGGGAATTGTTGTCTCCGGATATACCGACGAGATGGGCACCGGTCTCAATAAGCTGACGCTGGAGGAGAAGTTTGCAGCGTCGAGAGCGTCGGTGGAGAAGATTCATCCGGGACATGGGAGTGAGTTGAAGAATCCCGTGTTTTGCGGATGGTTGCATGTGCCGTGGAATGAGGGCTCATGGATTCGGAGCTATGGCGGCGGCGGATATGACGTGATCACCGATGCTGATGGCCCGTTCTATTTTGCAGGCGATACGGCGAGTCACATTGTGGGATGGCAGGAGGGTGCTGCGCTGAGTGCGCGGCGTGCCGTAGGGATGATTGCGGATCGCGTGAAGTCGGAGAGGTTGGCTGGGGCAGCGGCTAGTGTCGTAGTACAAGGTTGATATTTCAAAAACAATTTTCAGGAGATAACGAATGAAGATTAAGCTGGCGATGTGCGCGGTTGTGTTGATGGGATCTGCAGGTGCGATGCAGGCTCAGGTTGCAGTGAAGCATCTGCAGGATGACAAGTCTCCGATTGCTACTGGAGTGTGGGCCGGGGACACGCTTTATCTGAGCGGACAACTGGCTTCGCCGGTGACACCTGCCGACCCTGCGAATGGGAAGGCTGCGGTCTATGGAGATACGAAGACGCAGGCGCTGAGTGCGCTGAATAAGATTCAGGGGCTGCTGAAGGCGCAGGGTCTGGATATGAAAGATGTGGTGAAAATGACGGTGTTTTTGGCGGGTGATCCGGCGAATGGTGGGAAGCTGGACTTTGCCGGGCTGCAGGCCTCGTATACACAGTTTTTCGGGACGAAGGATCAGCCGAATAAGCCTGCTCGAAGTGCGATGCAGGTGGCGGCGCTGGCTGCTCCGTGGGCGCTTGTGGAGATCGAAGTGATTGCGGTGAAGGGGAAGTAAAAGCCTCTTCCTGCGATAACGCCATCGAATGGTGTGAAGCATCTGAAGTTCGAAGAGGTCCGGTGCCCCCGGATCTCTTTGTCCTTAAGAGATCGCGGACCAGAAATCTATCATTCCGATATACGCGTGTGATAGAAAGGTCACTTGTGGACTGACCAATTTTTTAGTGTGCGCGGCAATGACGTGCACATTTTGGATGAAGTGATAACAGAATCACGACTGGAGACTGTATGGCAGAAGGAACTTGCGATATCGGATTAATTGGACTGGCTGTGATGGGCCAGAACCTTGTTCTGAATATGAACGACCACGGATACAAGGTGGCGGTGTTCAACCGAACGACTTCGAAGGTGGATGAGTTTCTTGCTGACGAGGCGAAGGGGACCCAGGTGGTGGGAACTCACTCGGCGCAGGAGCTGTGCGCGATGCTGAAGTTGCCGCGGCGCGTGATGCTGATGGTGAAGGCAGGCGAAGTTGTTGATCAGACGATTGAGCATGTGCTGCCTTATCTGGAGAAGGGCGATATTCTGATCGACGGCGGGAACTCACTGTTTACAGATACGAATCGACGAACGAAGGCTCTGGCGGAGAAGGGGATTTTGTTTATCGGTACCGGCGTTTCCGGTGGCGAGGAAGGCGCGCGGTTCGGGCCGTCGATTATGCCTGGGGGAAATCCTGCGGCATGGCCCCATGTGAAAGAGATCTTTCAGGCGATTGCGGCAAAGGTCGAAGGGGGCGCTCCTTGTTGCGATTGGGTTGGTGAAGGCGGCGCCGGGCACTACGTAAAGATGGTGCACAACGGAATTGAGTATGGCGACATTCAGCTGATCTGCGAGGCGTACCAGTTGTTGAAGGATGGGCTGGGATTGAATGCCGATGAGCTGCATGAAGTTTTTGCAGAGTGGAATAAAGGTGAGCTCGATAGTTATCTGATCGAGATTACGGCGGCTATCTTTGCGAAGAAGGATGACGATGGCAAGCCGATGGTCGATAAGATTCTGGATACTGCGGGGCAGAAGGGAACAGGGAAGTGGACTGCGATCTCTGCGCTGGATCTGGGGATGCCGGTGACGCTGATCGGCGAGAGTGTGTTTGCGCGGTGTTTGTCGGCGTTGAAGGATGAGCGGGTTGAGGCTTCGAAGATACTGCAGGGGCCGAAGAAGGCACTGACGGTCGCGGAGAAGAAGCAGTTTATTGAAGACGTGCGGCGGGCGTTGTATTGCTCGAAGATGATCAGCTACGCGCAGGGTTATATGCTGCTCCGCGCGGTCGACGAAGAGCAGAAATGGAACCTGAACATGGGCGGGATCGCGCTGATGTGGCGCGGAGGTTGCATCATTCGCAGCGTGTTCCTGGGGAATATTAAAGCCGCGTTCGATAAGAATCCGAAGCTGGAGAATCTGCTGATGGATGATTTCTTCTCGGGCGCGCTGAACAAGTATCAGGCGTCGTGGCGGAAGGCCATCATTCATGCCATTGAGATTGGGGTGCCCATGCCGGCGTTCTCGACGGCACTGGCGTTTTATGACGGGTATCGTTGTGAGCGGCTCCCGGCGAATCTGCTGCAGGCTCAGAGGGACTTCTTCGGAGCACATACCTACGAACGTGTGGATAAGCCGCGTGGGGAGTTCTTCCACACGAACTGGACGGGCAGGGGCGGGAAAGTCTCTTCGTCGACTTATAACGTTTAGTTTCGGGCGGGAATTTGCAAGCAAGGAAAAGAGCCAGAGGCTGAGTGCTCCTGGCTCTTTGTTGTGCTTCGATGCTGGCGATTTACTTGAGATGCTGCCATGCGTCGTAGGTGAAGATTCCGATGATACCGGCAGTCATGACAGCGGCGGCGACGCCGAAGATTCGGACAAAGGGTTGAAGTTTTGTGACCTTGCGAACGATCTCGTTCTGAAGCTGCTTCTCATTCGAAGCGGAGTCGCTCAGGAATAGCTGATCTTCTTCATATCGGGTCAGCTGTCCTTTGTAGGCGAGCAAGCCGAGGAAGCAGGCTGCGATCGCTGCCCATATGATGAGCAGAACGGGTAGGGCGTTCATCATGTTCATAGCATGTTCCTCCGCCCTGAGACAGGGCCGATGATGATTTCGGAAGGTTCCGATACCTCTTATTTCGACGGCAAAGCAGAGTGGGTAGAGGAACGTTCCGGGGCAATCATACGCCTTTCAGAGAACGGTGAGATAGCCTTTTTGGGACGGGGAACGCAAGTTATAACAACTTTGGCTTCAGTGGTTTCCTGCCCAGTGAATTGCGACGAGGGCAATGGTCGCGACGCCAACAATAACAATCGAAAGGAGAATGATGATGAACCAGGAAGCGCGGTTGGTCTCTTGGGGAGAGGGTTGAGTGATCCCCATGGTGTTGATAAAGGCGTTCGCGATGAAACGAATGAACTTCATGGGTTTCTGATTGGATGGTAACAGGTATGGGGCTACTGAATCGGACGGCCGAGGAGAGCATCTATTTAGAGAGTGGGCTTGCCGGAGCCGAAGCAGGCGCATACACTTAAAGGTGTTGGATAAGGAGATTTAGAGATGTCTACAGCTGCTGTTACCCCCGAAGTTGTTGTTGGCGCGCCGGCTTCGACTACGCCAGTTGCCCTGACGCCGAACGCGATTGCGAAGGTGAAGGAGATTATGGCGACGCAGAACCCGGTTCCGGCAGGATTGCGGATCGGCGTGGTTGGCGGCGGATGCTCGGGATTTCAGTACTCGATGTCATTTGAGAACCAGGCCGGAATGATGGATAAGGTCTATAGGTTCGACGATCTAAAGGTATTTGTCGATGCAACGTCGGCGATGTATCTGGTGAATTGCACAGTCGATTATGTCGAAACGCTTGAGGCGGCAGGGTTTAAGTTTGAGAACGCCGCGGTCAAGTCGACCTGTGGGTGCGGATCCAGTTTCAGCGTTTAGATTGAGTTGAGGTTTTAGTGAAAGGTCCCGGCTCCGGCCGGGACTTTTTTCTTTGAGATCGTTTCTTTCCCACGGTTAAAAGAAACGGGGAACTGCCGAAACAGTCCCCGTTGGTTGTGTCCGGCTATATGCCGGAGTTGAGTTTAGAAGGTGAAAGCGACCTTCAGACGAATCTGGCGACCTGGCTGGAAGATGTTCGGCAGACCGTAGGTGCTCGCCACAAGTTTCTTATTGCTGTTGCTCACGCCGACATAATCCCAACCGGATTCCATGGCGAGATAGTCATAGCCGGTAGGATTGCTGGTTGTGGAGGGAGCAACGGCAGCGGTTAGAGGAAGTTCGTTATAACCCGTGATCGCATGTTGTCCGAGCAGGTTGCTGACGTTGATCTCTCCGCCAAGCTTCCTGTTCTCGTGCTCTTTGCTGACGTGGACGTAGTGGGTAAGGTTGCCATCGGTTTGCAGGTACATGGGTGTACGGTAATTGTTCTTGATTGTCCCAGCCTGGATGGAACCGTCGCTGGCACGAGTAATTGGCACCCAGCTGCCTTGACCTTCGACAAATTGCACCGAGGAGGTGGAGGTGCCGGTAGGCCAAGCAGTGCTGACGGGGGAACCCTGGTAGATGGTCTGGGAGAGACCAATCTGGGAATCGCCGCCAAACCACTTCAGTCGGTAGGAACCGTAACCACCGATGGTGTTGGGCCGGTCGGTGGGCAGGGGGCCGGAGAACGGCTTGCCGTGCCCGGTGAACTGCATCTGGGGCTGGTCGAAGGAGCGGTTGTTGTTCGGATTATGCCGTCCGCCACCACCATCGGTGTCGAAGGTACTGGTGAGGCCGGGGTAGTTGCCGGTGAGTTTGCTGTAGGTATAGTAGGCGCTCAGGAAGTAGTGCGATCCCGCCGTCTTCGTTACGCGAAACTCGATGCCGTCGTAGTCACGCGTAGCCTTGGGTGCAGCAGGGCAGGCTGCGCAGAGCGGAGCAGTGAAGCCGTTCGAGGAGAGAACACGGTGGAGAAGGTCGCCGTATCCTGGGCCAGGGTTGCCGATGTAGAAGCCGAGAGCATCCGTGACACCCATGTCTTCGATCGTGTTGTCCAGACGCTTCCGAGAGTAGCGAGCGGTGACGGCCAGCGTAGGAGTGACTGCCCAATCGCTCCCGGCGACAACTTCGTGCATTGCCATCGGTTTGACATTGGGATCGACTCCCGGGTCGCTCGTGCTGATGACGTTTTTGCGGAGGTCGACGTTCTCGATGAACCGCAAGCCGCTGCTGAGGCCGACTGCGCCGCCGCTTGTGGGGCAGGCGTGTCCAGCAGAGTTGTTTCCCGGGATGACATTGGCGAAGTTGGGATCATCCAGCGCGTACACGCACTCATGCCAGTATTCGCCGCCGAAGGAACCGCGGGGCAGCGAGTACTTGATGATGTCGTAAAACTTGCCGTAGCTTCCGTAGACCTTCAGCTTGCCGTTGTTGAGCACGTCGTAGGCTGCGCCGATACGAGGACCGACCTTCTGCATGAAGTCGAAGCCGATGCTTGAGGCTCCGGCACTGTAGGGAGGAAGGTACTCGCGATCGAACCGGACTCCGGCATTAATCGTGAGACGATTTTTGATTGTCCATCCATCCTGAACGTAGATGCCTTCATTGTCTCCCTGGGCGATACCGCCAGTGGAGTAGTCATTGACATAGAAGTAGCCATAGTTGCCGCGGCAGTGACCGGCGGCGGAGGGACCATATTTCGAAACATTGGCTGAGATGATCGAATCGCAGGCGGTGGCCGAGGTTGCCACGCTATAGTCAACCCCATAGTCGAAGTTGATCAGTGCAGTGTTGTACCCGCTAACCAGGTTGTTGAAGGTGGTGTTACGGGAGAAACCAACTTTGAAGTTGTGCGTTCCCGCCCAGCCAGTCTTCAGCCACGAGAGGTCGGCAGAGATTGTGTTGCGCTTAAGAATGTTGAACTTCTGCTGAGTATTGGTCCCTATATTGGTATAACCGGCTATCTGCTGATAAGCAGCGGGAACTGTGGAGCCGTCCAACCCTACGGTACCGTTTCCTTTGCCGTCACCTGATCCACCTCCACTATCGAAGGTGTCCTTGATTCCTGTGGTTTTACCGCGGTCTTCGGCATTGCTGTATAAGTAGCCATAGCGAACCGAGACAAGCAGCCTCGGGGTGATGGTGTAATCACCGCCAAATGCATAAATTGCAGCAGGAAGGACCTGGCCGGAGTCAGCGCGAAACGTCGTCGGGTCAGTGGTGCTGCTGCTGTTCGTCTGTCCGGTCTTGCTATCAGGATTTGGAAGGCTGTTGCCCACGACGCGGGTGTACAGATCTTCCCAGCTTGCAAAGAGGCGCAGTTTGCTGGTTGGCGCGTAGTCGAGACGTGCAAAACCGTAATACTGATTTTGACTCTCGTAAAAAGAGCGAGGTCCCGGGTTGGTTCCTTTGAAGGTCACATCACGGCGCAACGCGTAGTACTCAGGGACGAAGCTGGAAAAGAGCCACACTTTGCTGGAAAGTAACGGTCCACCGAGGGTGAAGCCGGGGTTGACCGCACGGTAGTGGTCCTGCTTGCCGATATAGAACTGAGAAGCCTGATCAGTCCGGGTGATTGAATTCGTCGTGGTTCCTGGATCCTTGCGCAGACCGCAGGTTGTCGAGAGGGCGCATTGGTCGTTCGCATTCAACGCGCTCGAACGGTAGTACGTGAAGATCGAGCCGTGCCAGCTGGCACCGCCCTTTTGCTGGACGACATTGACCACACCGCCCATCGCACCGCCGTATTCGGCCTCGAATGAGGAGCTCTTAACCTGGACGTCCTGCACAAACTCCATCGGCACGTTGTAACCTACACCTCCGCCGACGATGTCGGTGACGTTGACGCCTTCCGACGAGTACACGTTCTCGCTGTCGCTGGCCCCGTCGATCTGGAAACCATTCATGCGATTTCCGCTAAGGGTTCCGCCTGTCAGACTCTGCAGCGGCTCCTGGCGGGCTCCAGGGGCAAATGGGATTACCGACTGGAACGATCGGCCCTTCGGAATCTCCTGCAGCACCTCGTTCGTAATCGTGGTCTCAACCTTGCTTTGCGTTACGTCGACGAGCGCAACTGCTGTACTTACGTCGATGACCGTCTCGGAACCCACGGTCAACTGAAAGTTCAAATTGGGTAGCGCACCGGCTGTCAGGTTAAGATCGATGGCCTTCGCCTTCATTCCACCTCCTGAGACGACCAGGGTGTAGTTGCCCGGAGGCAATGCGTTTAGCCGATAGAATCCGTGCGCATCTGAAGTTGCGGTTACGGGCTTGATCAGCTTATCTGCGGTGGCGACCACCGTCGCATTGGCGACAACAGCGCCGGTCGGGTCGGTAATGGTTCCCTGGATCGCACCCGTGGTTTCCTGTGCGAGGGCTGGAGGAAGAAGGGCTAAGGCTAGTAACAGAATACTCACGACCGCAGCGATGCCGCGGAACCTCTGGGCAATGGGAAGCGCCATTTGTTTTATTACCTCGGAAGAGTGTCACCGGCCGAAATTCCGAACGGAGGTAAGTTCCCCGGTTTTCAGTCCCTGATCGGTACATTGCGGGTCAAGGTATTCCACCGGTTCGGGTTGTACAGAGACAGAGACGTGTCTTCAGGCACACGTTCACTGTGTCTGCTAGGAAGCAGGTAGCGCCTCAGGCGTCCTGCCCGTAAAGTTTTTGCAATGGAGGAGACGCTACAGGTCGGGAAGTAAAACGTCAATAAAAAAATGTCATGGATTGGTAAAAAAAATGTGACTAGCCGTTGATTTTCGTGACGAATGGCCTCTTTTGCCAGCCGAACGGGGGTTGCGGACTAAACTTCAGCGGCTAGATTCCCGGAGGTATCAGAAAAAGTTCTGTTTTCGGCAGGGACTTTTTGGATTCGCAGGTGTTTCGGTGAGCGGGTGGGAGTTTTTCTCGCTCTTTCCGATATTTTGGCGGTAATTACCGTTTGCTGCATTCGTTTCTGCAAATACACGATGTACTTTTTCTTTCGAGGGTTCTAATGGTTATTGAGGGGATGTTCGATCTTCTGCGGCGGGTTCAGTTGGTTGGGATTGTTGTGGTTGGGCTGGCGTGTGGTTCGGCTCTGGGGCAGGAGGCGGCAGCGCCTGTTGCTCCGGCTGTCACTTTGTCGACTGCAACGATCACGGGTTCCGTAATCTGCGCGGATACGAATGGGCCGGCTAGGCTGGCGCAGGTGATTCTGAGGTCAACGACGCCTTCGGATTCCGGAGCAGAGATGTTGAAGGGGCTGGAGCAGCTTCGCGAGTCGGGTAATGACGATGCGAAGAAACCAAAGCTAACGAAGGAGCAGGAGGCGGACCAGCAGAAGCAGACGGCAGAGTTGGCGCGGACAGCGAGCATGATGGCGGATTCGGGACACACGGTTCCGGTGGCATTGGATGGGATGTACCGGTTCACGAATGTTCCGCCGGGAACGTATCAGATACGTGCGACGCTGGCGGGATACATCGATCCGATGGGTGAGTTTTCGCCGGAGGATTTTGCGAGCCAGGATCCTGCGATGCGAAAGCGGATTGCTGCTGCGGCGCAGACGGTGACGATTTCAGGCAACGAGGGTGCGCACATCGATCTGCGGCTGGAGCGCGGGGCTTCGATTAGTGGGAAGGTGATGTTTGAGGACGGGTCGCCGGCTATTGGATGGCAGGTGCAGTCGGCGGCTGCTCCGGGGAAGGACGCTGCGAATCCTTTCGGGTCGGGAGGTGTGTTGGGGGTGTCGGGACTGAAGAATCTGTTGCATCTTCCGGTGACGACAGACGACACCGGACATTTTCGGCTGAGCGGGCTGTCGAGCGGTGAGTACGTTCTGCAGGCGCGGGTGACGCTGATGGGAATGGATCGGGGCGGGTTTGCGCCGATGTCGAGTGGGGCGGGAATGGGAATGGGAACCTTTGCCGCATTAATGGGAGCGAAGCTTACGGCTTACTCGGGTAGCGCGATGCATGTAGCGGATGCGAAGGCTGTGAGTGTGATCGCGGGCGATGAGCGGACCGGCGTGGAGATTGTGCTTCCACTGCACATGATGCATGCGGTAAGTGGGCATGTTCTTGCGAAGGGGGATGCGCATGCGGTGAACTTCGGCACGGTTGAGTTGACGGATAAGAACGATATGAGTGTGACGTTTACGGTGTCGGTGCATGAGGATGGGAGTTTTCGGTTTGATTATGTGCCGGGCAACTCAGAGTACACGCTGACGACGCACAACGTTCAAGATGCAGTGACGACCGAGACGACGACAACGTTCGGGCAGACGATTGCAAAGAAGAAGACCTTGCATAACTACGGGCAAGCCACTCAGCAGGTGCACGTGATGGATTCCGATGTCGACGGAGTAAACGTGTCGGTACCCGGATTGCAATGATTAGTGGGCTCCGGTGGATTTGGCGGGGGATTTGAAGGATTTGGTGAGGAGGACCAGCGGGGCGGCGATGAGGGTGATGATGCCGATGATGTGGAAGCAATCCATGAAGGCGAGAAGCTGGGTTTGGGCATGGAGCTGTTCGTAGACTCGACCGTAGGCTGCGCGGATGGCGTCGGCGTGGGAGTAGCCGTGGGTTTGCAGGTAGGCGGTGGTTTGCTGGATGTTCTGCTGCAGCGCGGGCGAAGAGGCGGAGATGTTGCCGCCTACCCGGGACTGGTGAAAGTTCTGGCGACGCTCGGAGACGGTGGTGATGAAGGCGATGCCGAAGCTTCCGCCCCAGTTGCGGAAGAAGTTGGTGAGAGATGAGGCCTTGTTGTTTTGTTCGGGTCGGAGCTGTGAGTAGGCGATGACGGAGAGTGGAACGAAGAAGAAGGCGTAGCCAAGGCCTTGAAGGGCGCGGGCCCAGGCGTAATGAGCGTAGTTGGTGTCGAGGTTGAAGTGGCTGTAGTGGAGGAAGGAAATGCCGACGACCATGACTGCTCCGAAGAGAAGGAGCTTTGGTTTGATGATGCCGCGCTGGACGAGTTGTGCGCCCACCGGGGCAAGGACGGTGATGACGAAGGCACCGGGTCCGAGGACGAGACCAGCGTCGATGGCGCGGTAGCCGTAGAGGGATTGGAGGAGTTGCGGGATCATCGTGGTTGAAGCGAAGAGGCCGAAACCGAAGACGAAGTAGAACAGATTGGCGAAGGCGAAATTACGCACCTTGAGCATGCGGAAGTCGATGATGGGATCTTTCTGGTTAAGCTCCCAGAACACTGCGGCGGTGAGGGCGCCTACGCCGAGGACGAACATCCAGATGATGAAAGAAGAGCCGAACCAGTCGTCGATTTGCCCGCGATCGAGGAGGACTTCGAGGCAGGCGGAGCCGAGGCCAATGAGGGCGATGCCGATTCCATCGACGGAGAGCTTTCCGTTTTTGCGGACGGACCTGCGCTCTTCGGCGTAGGCGGGTGGATCGTGCACGAAACGATTGGTCAGGAAGAGAGAAAGCAGGCCGATGGGGATGTTGATTAAGAAGACCCAGCGCCAGTTGTAGTTGTCGGTGATCCAGCCGCCGAGTACCGGGCCGATGGCTGGGGCGGTAACGATAGCCACCGTGTAAAGAGCGAAGGCGGAGGCTCTTTTCGCGGGCGGGAAGGTGTCGACGAGGATGGCTTGTTCTACTGGGGCGAGGCCGCCTCCGCCGATGCCTTGCATGACTCGCGCGATGAGCATGATGTTGAGTGACGGCGCAATTCCACAGAAGAAGGAGGTGATGGTGAAGAGCGCGACGCAGGCCATGTAGTAGTTTTTGCGGCCGAAGACACGAGAGAGCCATGCGGACATGGGGAGGACAACTGCGTTGGCGACGAGATAAGTGGTGAGGATCCAAGTGACTTCGTCGTAGGAACGGCCGAGGCCTCCGGCGATGTAAGGAAGGGAGACGTTGGCGATGGAGGTGTCAAGCAACTCCATGAAGGTGGCCAGGGTGACGGTGAGGGCGATGACCCATGGGTTGATGATGGGGCGCGGCTTCGCTACCGGTGCGTGCTTGGATTTTGGTGGAGCAGCTTGGGGTGGCGCTGTTTGAACCGGATACTCGATGGTTGCTGTAGCCATGAAGTTGCGTCCCCTCGGTGCTGGTTAAAAAGAAACCGTTCGGTCTCTTTTATAATCAGATTCACAGGAGGGGCTGAGGATTCGGATTTTCAGGATTATGCTGTTGGCGAGGTGAAATGTGATGAATAAAGGAGAGATAACGCGGCAGAGGATTATTGCCGAAGCGGCGCCGATCTTTAATCAGCGCGGGTATGCGGGCTGTTCGATGCAGGATGTAATGGAGGCGACGGGGTTGGAGAAGGGTGGGATCTATCGGCACTTTGAGAGCAAAGAGGAGTTGGCTGCGGAAGCGTTCAAGTATGCAATCGCCGAGGCGTTTCGTGTAAGGCGAGTGGGGTCCGATGCGATAGAGAATCGAGTGGAGCGGATCAAGTATTTAGTGAGGCGGTTTGTGGAAGTACCTTCAGTTTTGCCGGGAGGATGTCCGATTATGAATGCTGCGATTGATTCAGATGATGGGAATCCTGTGTTGCGTGGGATTGCGAGAGAGGCGATTGCGGATTGGAAGAAGCGATTGTGCGGGAACTTGCGCGAAGGGATCGAGCGTGGAGAGGTTCGTGAGGGGACCGACCCGCGGAGGATTGCGAATTTGGTAGTGGCTGCTCTAGAAGGGGCTTTGATGATCAGCCGGATTGAGAAGAGCCGGACGGCGGTGCAGGATACGGCGGTTATGTTGGAAGGGATTTTGGATGGGATCCGGGCGCAGGGGTAGGGTTCCTCTGATTGGTTCTTGAGATAGAAGATTGGTACGTACTATCAGGCGGAAGGCTTCGTCTTCTGTCTATCATTCGTTCAAGATCGGAACCGGCGCATGAACAAAGCGAATGATCAGGAAGCGGTGAACCGCCTCTCAACAATTGTTGCAAGCTCCCTGGACAGTCAGGTGAAGACGAAAGATCTGGCGCGTCGGGCGTATCAAAGTCGCACGCAGTTCCACAGGTTGTTCCGAATCGTGGTCGAAGAGACTCCGGCCGCGATGCGACGACGGCTGTTGTTGGAAAGAGCAGCCTATCAACTGGGGCACACCGGAATGTCGGTTACGGACGTTGCGCTGGACGCCAACTACGGTTCTCTGGAAGCGTTCACTCGTGCCTTCCGAAAGGCTTTTCGGATTTCTCCGAGCATCTATCGGCGCCTGGGGGATCCGCACTTTCATTTGCCGGCGCAGAACAGAATTCACTTTTTTGCGCTTGGTTCGTCAATGAGTGGTTCATCGACAAAGGGAGGGAGCGACATGGATTTATTCGATCGATTTGCGGGAAACGACTCTTGGCACACACGGCGGTTGCTGGAATATGCGGGTACGTTGACAGAGGAACAATTGGATCGGCCGCTTCCCACCGTTGTAGAACTACTGCCATGGCGAGAGTCGAATAAGACTCTGAGGCAGTTGTTGGAGAACATAATTTTCACCAAAGAAGTGTGGACCGCCGCACTCTCCGGGGCGGAGATGGATATGGACGGCCCTTCCCAATCGCAGCGCACTCCGCAAGCGATGCTCGAAAGGCTGAAGAAGACAGATGCTGAATTGCATCGCATTCTCGGTGATGTCCGAGGCCGCTCCGGCTGGGATGATACTTTTGTCGATGCTTTGTGCGAACCGGCGGAGACCTTTACGTACGGCGGCGTCTTTGCCCATATCATGACATTCAACGCGCATCGGCGATTGATGGCCTTGGACGCCCTTCGCCAACTCGGTGTCCAGGCAGAAGGTTTCGGGGATCCTATGGAGTATGAGGAAAGTGTCGCACCCTGGAGCGAGCGAGAGGCTCTCAAAGTGCCTTGAGTCTTCGCCCCCGCTGTCAAACGAAAGATTCCGCCTAGGCGATCTCTCTACTGGAGATGACTTTAAGAACGGCACGGTACTTCCACACAGCCAGGCTTACGCGGTACTCACAGCCCGTGCCGCTGCAGGTTCTTCAAACGTTCAGTGGTACACTTCGTGCGAAAAGACAACGATTCATGAAACCGCCATCGAACGTCAAGACGCCAGCGCAATACATTGACTCACTCCCTGCCGATCGTGCGAAGACGATCACGAGGGTGCGCGCGCTCGTGAACAAGCACATTCCGCCCGGCTACGATGAGTGCATTGTCTGGGGCACGATCGGCTGGGTGATCCCCCTGTCTCGATATCCAGACACATACAACAAGCAGCCAATCACTTACGTTGCGCTTTCGTCGCAGAAGAACTACTGCTCGCTCTACCTGATGGGCGCGTATTGGGGTCCGAGCCAACTTGAGCAGCTGAAGGCTGCGTTCAAGGCGGCCGGTAAGAAGCTGGCCATGGGAAAGTGTTGCGTTAATTTCGAGACGCCGGACGATCTGCCGCTCGAAGCGATTGGCAAGTTGATCTCGGCGATTTCGAGCGAGAAGTGGATCGAGATGTACGAACAATCACGCTTGATGACCAAGGCTGGGCAAGCGAAGATGGCAAATCATGGCGCCCGATCGGCGAGCAAGGCGGCTGCCAAGCGCGTCACCATAAAGCGTCCCCGCTAAAACTTTCCCAGCATGACTTATCCCATCTTTTTCGTCGCTGTTCGAAAGTGCCCTGGTGATTTGGGGTGAGCGCAGCGCCTCTCAGCAAACTCGCTTAATTGTGGGTCATGGTGCTGCTTGTTCCGCGGTGTGGAGATATGGGATGGGGTTGTCCATCCATTTGGGTTTGGGGCCGGATTTTAATTCATAATCGAAGAACTCGGCCATGCGCTGAGCGTAATCGCGCTGGTTGGCGCGGCGGCGGAGATGGTGCGGCTCGCCGTTATAAGAGAACATCCATGCGGGCTTTTCGAGGCGGCGAAGGGCGAGGAAGAACTCGATGCCCTGATACCACGGAACGGCGTCGTCGGCGTCGTTGTGGAGGATGAGGAGCGGGGTCTGGATGCGGTCGATCTGAAAGATTGGCGAGTTGTCAATGAAGCGAAGAGGGACTTCCCATGGGGAGCCGCCGATACGGCTTTGAGTTTTTTCGTACTGGAACTGGCGCGGACGACCGGAGCCCCAGCGGATACCGTCGTAGGCCGAGATCATGTTGACGACAGGCGCGCCGTCTTCTGCGGCTTTGAAGCGCGTTGTCTGAGTGACCATATAAGCGATCTGGTAGCCGCCCCAGCTGTGGCCCTGGATGCCGATGTTCTTTTCATCGACGAAGCCGAGTGCGGTGACGGCGTTGACTCCGCCGAGAACGCATTTGAGCGCGCTCTGACCCGGGTAGCCGGTGGTGTAGACGATATCAGGTGTGAAGACGAGGTAGCCGTTGGAGACGTAGTAACTGATGTTGATCGAGTCCATGGGGCGGGGCTCGACGAAGTGATTGAGGTTCTGCGAGAGCTTTTCGTAGAGGTAGACGATCATGGGGTACTTTTTGTGCGGGTCGAAGTTTTCGGGCTTGTAGAGAATTCCTTGCAGCGGGATGCCGTCGGTGCTCTGAAAGTTGACCATCTCGTCGGTGCCCCAGAGGAGTGAGGATTGCTGCGGATTTGCGTCGGAGATTTTTTGCAGGTTTTTGAAGGAGACGTCGGTGATGAGGAGGTTGGGGAATTTGGAGAAGGTTTGCGCGGTGAGTGCGTAGACGTCGGCATCGCGGGCCTTAACGGGGTTGTTATAGTCTTCGGCGGTGAGGAGAAGTTTGGTAGGTGGTTCTTTAGCGTCGATGCGACTGGTGAAGAAACCGGAGTCGCGGGTGTTGGTGTCTTCGGCGCGAATGAGAAGGGGTTTAGCGGGATCGATAGTTCGGTCTTCCGGGTCGGAGTGGAAAACGACGGCTCGGAGTTGGAGGTGCTGCGCGCGGCCGAGGCCATGGGTGAGGTTGACAGCAGAGCTGCCGTCGGGGGCGATCTGCCAGATGTCGTAGCGATCGTAGAGGAGGACGTGTTTGTCGTCTTTGGTCCATTCGCCGATGCCGTAGGGTGCGTGAGTGCTGGGGGTGTCTTCTTCTTCGTTCCAGAAGGCGACGGGAAGTTTGGCGGTGAGATTGATGGATTTTCCGGTGGCGATGGAGATCGCATTCCAGTCTTTACCATCGAAGGTCAAGAGGTATTTCCCGCCAGGTGATTGGCGGGTCTGGCCTTCATGTCTTTTGAGGGCTAGGGTACGTTGGCCGGTGTCGAGGTCGACGATGTAAGTGTCGAGGATGCGCTCGCCGTAGTCCTGGATCGGGCGGTAGGGGCGGTCGTCGGTTCCGAGGGCGTAGTGGCCGGTTTCGGCCGGGACGACTTCGGGAAGTGAGTCGTCGGCCAGTTGAATCATTTTCTTGCTGGGGATGAGGTAGACAGCGCGGAAGGAGCGGTTGAGGTCTGCGGTGGCACGGACTTTCTGGATCGGCGGAATGGATTCTTCGTTGTAGCTCCAGAGATCGAAGGAGGGTTTGTCGGGGTCGATGGTCGCGGGTGGGCGCGGGGCTGAGGGAGGCGCTGCTCCGAAGAAGAGACGGGTGCCGTCTTTGGAGAACGTGAGAGTGGCGTGGTCGTGGATGACATAGCCGGAGTGGAAGCCGGGTGTGGTGGCGGAGACGACGAGGGTGGCTTTGGGTTCTGTGGAGTTCCAGAGATAAAGATTGTAAGGTGGCTTTTTGTCGGAGGCATTGATGGAGGGGTTGCCGATGAAGGCGAGTGCGTCGGATTTTTCTGTCCAGACGAGATGCTGGTATTGGGCTTTGCCGGAGATGAGTTCGTGCGGAGCTGTCTGGTTTTCGTCTGCGGTTGGGATGACGAAGACACCGTCTGCTTCAGGTTTGTGTGCGGCGACAGAATAGGCGAGAGATTTGCCGTCGCGAGTGATCTGGTAGTCGAGCACGTCGGGGAGTTCGCGGGTAGTTTGCGTGGTTAGGTTGAGGACGGTGAGAGTTGTGCCAAATTCTTCGCGATTAGTTGCGTTGCGGGAGCGTGCTGCCGGAGCCTCAGATTCGGTTGAGTTTTCCGCTGACGGCGTGGGTGGAGTAGGTGCGGGATATTTCAGGTAAGCCACGAAGCCGTCGGATTTTTTGGGGAGCTGGAAGCTCTTGATGTCAGGGACGCGAGTGGATTTTGCGGAGGCCAGGTCGAAGACTACGAGCTCTTCGTGCGCCGGATTTTTCTTGTCGGTTTTGGCTTTCTCGACAGCGGCATGGGTGGGATAGGCGAGAAAGACCAGGGTTTTGGAGTCGTTGGTGAAGGAGAGCTGGATGGTGCGCGGAGGTGGCGGGCCTTCCGCGTTGGGGTCTTCCGGCGGAGGCGGCGGGAGTTCGCCGGCGGGCTCGCGGGTCTCTTTGCCTGTTGCGAGATTGCGGATGATGACTTCACCGTCGCCTTCGAGGGGGAAGAGTCCGTAGGCGACGTAGTGGCCGTCGGAGGAGAGAACTTGTCCGGTGAGGGTACGCCAGGAGTCGAAGTCTTTTGTAGTGAGGGGGCGCTTTTGCGCTAGAGAGAAGGAAGAGATGCAGGCAAGTGTGAAGATGGTGAGGCGCACGTGTTGACGGAAGATGAGAGTGGCCATGGGGCTCCTTGGAAGGATTCAAGAGTAACAAAGGCGGTGCGGATGGGTGTGGGACGGAAGATGTACCACGGAAGACGCAGACGAAGGGGCGAATTTGTCCGGAGAACGTCTAAGATGGAGTCAGTTTGATTGGGATGGGTGTTAGTGGTCTATGAATGAATTCGTTGTGAAGCTGGCGGATGAGCGCGGACGGGTGATGGAGCAGAGTCATGCGGCGGCCACGGCGGAAGAGTTGCGGGCGCGGTTTACGCAGGCCGGGTACTACGTTTATTCAGTTAAAGCGAAGAGCATTCTGGGGGCGGGGAAGAAGAAGGTTAAGCTCGAAACATTTCTCATCTTCAACCAGCAGTTTTTGACGCTGATTCGTGCGGGGTTACCGATTTTGGGATCACTTGAGCTGCTGAGCAAACGGCAGAAGTTGCCGCACTTTCGCGGGCAGTTAGAGGATGTTGCGGTACGCGTGAAGACCGGTGAGTCGATCTCGCAGGCGTTTGAGGCGCAGGGCGGGTTTCCGATTGTGTATACGACGACGCTGCTTGCAGGAGAGCGGTCCGGCAATCTGGAAGAGGTTCTGCAGCGGTTTTTGGATTTTCAACGGGTGTCGCTGACGTTCCGCAAAAAACTGAAGGCGAGTTTGATCTATCCGGCGCTGCTGGTGGTGATGGTGATTGGGTTGTTTATCTTTCTGATCACGTTTGTGGTGCCTCGGTTCGCGCAGTTATATGACCAACTGGGGACGAAGCTACCAGCGCTGACAACGTTTTTACTGGATCTAGGGCGGAACGCGCAGCACTATGGAGTTTATGTTGCCGCAGTGGCTGGGTTGGTTGGATTTTTGCTGTATCGGTGGACGAAGACAGATGCCGGTGCGAATGTAATCGATAGGATCAGGATCTCGCTGCCGATCTTTGGACCAGTGTGGTTGAAGTATCAGGTTGGATTGTTTTCGCGGACGCTGTCGACGCTGTTGACAGGTGGGTTGCCACTGGTGCCTTCGCTGGAGACGGCGGCACGGTCAATCGATTCGCGACAAGTGGCGACGGCGGTTTATAAGTCTGTCGAGACGGTGCGGGAAGGGAAGGGTTTGTCGGTGAGTCTACAATCGACAAAGGTTTTTCCTGAACTGTCGATCGAGATGATTGAAGTGGGTGAGTCGACGGGTGCTTTGCCGCAGATGCTGAACTCAGTGGCGGAGTTTTTTGAAGAAGATGTGCAGACGAATCTGACCGCGGCGATGAGTTTGATTGAGCCGCTGATCCTGATTTTTATGGGAATTGTGGTAGTGACAATTCTGATTGCGCTGTATCTGCCGATCTTCAGTCTGAGTGCGGGTGCGACCGGCGGCCAGTAGAGTTCGAGGCTTAGCACCGATGATTGAGGAATAACGATGGATGTGCAGGCTCACTGGGAACTGGTTTACGCCACCAAAGATGCCGCAGAGGTGAGTTGGTTTCGCCCGCATCTGGAGCGTTCGCTGGAGTTGATTGAACGAGCCGCGCCGGACAGGCGGGCGTCGATTCTGGATATCGGGAGTGGCCAGTCGACGCTGGTTGACGATCTTCTAAGCCGGGGATACGAGAAGATGACGGCGCTGGAGATCTCGAAAGTAGCGCTCGACAGGTTGAAGGAACGGATTGGACCTTCGGGGCAAAGGGTTCAGTGGATCTGCGGAGATGTGACTGAAGCCGCTCTGCCGGAAGGTGCTTTTGATGTGTGGCATGATCGGGCTGTCTTTCATTTTCTGACGGAAGCCAATCGGCGACGGGCTTATGCAGAGAGAGTGGAGAAAACGTTGAAGCCTGGGGGCAGTTTGATTTTGAGTACGTTTGGGCCGTCGGGGCCGGATCGCTGCAGTGGGCTTGCGACGATGCGATATGATCCGGCGGCGTTGGCGGTTGAGTTTGGCAATCATCTTCGCCTAGTCGAGAGTTCGCTCGAGATGCATCGGACACCAATGGGGACGGAGCAGGAGTTTCTTACCTGCTGGTTTCGACTTAGATAACGGGAACGAAAACTTTCGCCTGTTCGTATGCCTCAATATGTATGCGAAGGCTTCCCGAGGGAGATGAGGCAGGAAAGAGGACGCTTCGGGCCTATCCGGTGTATCCGGGTTGGCTGAAGGCTGGCTTCTGGGTTTGTGTGGCGATTGCGGTCGCCGTGGTGGCGCGCCGGGTGATAGCTCTTGCGCATCCTGCGCAGGGTGGCTCGCCGATGGCAGGCCTGGACGCTGTGTTTGCGTCTCATACGGCTTTGACACTCGCACATATTCTTCCAGCGATGGTGTTCGTTCTGCTGACACCGTTTGTTCTTTCCCGGCGGCATACATCGCTGTGGTCGGAGCGGTTGTTCTATCCGCTTGGAGCGGTGGTGGCGGTGACTGCCTATGCCATGAGCATCTACTCGGTTGGAGGATGGGTAGAGCGGTCAGCGGTTCTATTTTTCAACAGTCTCTTTTTGTTTTCGCTGGGGCAAGCTTATCTGTTGATGCGGCGAGGTGAGATGGCCGGGAAGATTCGTTGGACGTTGCGGGCTGTTGGGATTCTTCTAGGTATTGCAACGACTCGACCGGTAATGGGTGCGTTTTTCGCAACGAGTCGTCTATCGCATCTTGAACCAAAGCAATTTTTTGGAATTGCGTTTTGGATCGGTTTTTCGATCAATACGATCGCTGTTGAGCTTTGGCTTCGCTCGAGAGTACGCGAGACTACGCTGGTTGATTCTTGAGTTTGGACGGAAGTGGGTCGGGCTAGATGGCGAGGACGCGTTTGGCGGCTAAGGACAGCATGAGGCGGGAGAGACCGCTTAAGATCATGCTGATGCCGACAAGGGTGCCGACGACCCAGACTGTGCTGGCGGGCCATGAGCGCCAGATCATGATGGCCAGGATGAGGGTAACAATGCCGTCGATAAGCAGCCACACGGCACCATGGCGGGGATGGATCTGGAAGTACTGAATGATTTCAACGATGCCTTCAAAGAACAGATAGTAAGCAATGACGAGGGTGAGAACGAAGAGGCCGTCGAGAGGATATCGAAGAAGCACGCAGCCGGTGACGAGATAGACGGCGCTGACGAGGAGCTCCCAGATACGGCCACCGGTTGTGTGGGTTTTGAAGGCGAAGATGAAATGGGTGATGGCACTAAAGATCATCGCCCAGGCGAAGATGATTGTGATACCGATGCTGGAAAGAAACGGAATGAGAATCGCAAAGATGCCGGCCAGAATCAACAGGAGGCTCAGCGCGATTGACCAGCCAATAGCTTTGGGGGCGAGCACTGAGAGCGGGGCGGGTTCTGAGTTCATGTCTTGTTGGGTTAGAGGACCGTCTTAATGACACGTTTGGCTGCGAGCGAGAGCATGAGGCGGGAGATTCCGCTGAAGAGCATGCTGATACCGACGAGAGTTCCGATGACCCAGACGGAGCTGCTGGGCCAGGAACCATAAATCATGAAGGCGAGGATGAGGGTGATGATGGCGTCAAAGAGGAGCCAGCCGGCTCCATGGCGAGGACGAATCTGGAAGAACTGGATAATTTCGAAGATGGCTTCGAAGAAGAGGTAGCAGGCCAGGAAAAGCGTGAGGGTGAGCAGACCAGCCAGCGGGTGCATGACCAGGTAGAAGCCGGCGATGAGATAGACGATGCCGAGAAGGATTTCCCAGATGACGTGGCCGGTGGTGTGGGATTTAAAGGCAAAGATGAAGTGCGTGACGCCACTGACGACCATGAGCCAGCCGAAGATGAGGGTGACGGCGACGCCGGATATCTCGGGAACGCAGATGGCGACAAGCCCAGCGAGAATGAGGAGGATGCTGAGGGCGATTGACCAGTTGATGGCTTTGGGGGCGAGGTTGCCAAGGGTTGGCGCGGCGTTGCTCATAAGTGTCCTCCAGAAGTCGTAGTTACTGGGGCAGAGCGATGGGGGGAGAATAGCATAATTGGGCGTTAAAATGGTGAAGGCGCAGAATTTAACAAGAGCGCAGGCCGTTCGTCCAAAACTTGAGCAATACAGCTAACAGCTATTTGTTAGGGTTACGGAAGAGGGTTGGAGGAGTCTTAGAGTTATGGCAATGGCACCGTTGGCAGTACCGTTTGAACAGGGGATGGATGAAGTAGAGCGGGCGCAGCTGATTGCGCGACGTTATCATGCTGAGTTTGTTGATCTGAAAAATTTCAAAATCTCACATGATCTGTTCAAGAGCGTGCCCGTGGACATGATGTTCCGGTACAACTTCGTGCCGCTGGAGCAGATGGAAGGAAAGCTGGCGATTGCGGTTAGCGATCCCTCGAAGCTGATGGTGCTGGACGAGATTTCGGGGCTGCTGGGGCAGCGACTGGTGACGCGGGTGGCGACGCTGAGCCAAATCTCGGAGCTGTTGAAGAAGACGGAGCAGTCGCAGCGCGTGCTGGATGAGGCCAGTGAAGGCCTTGCGTTCGATGTGCTGCATGGGGATGAGAATCAGGACTCGAATATCTCGATTGAACGGCTTACGAGCGAGGACGACATATCGCCGATTATCCGGCTGGTGGATACGACGATCTTTACGGCGCTGGAGCGGAGAGCTTCCGATATTCACTTAGAGACCTTCGACGATTGTTTGCTGGTGAAGTACAGAATCGACGGCGTGCTGCAGCAGGCGATGGCTCCGATTGCAAGGGAACATCATCAGACGATTCTTTCGCGTATCAAGGTCATGTCGGAGCTCGATATTGCTGAGCGTCGCGTGCCGCAGGACGGGCGATTTCGCGTGCGGTACAAGGGCAGGCTGATCGATTTTCGTGTGTCGATTATGCCGACGGTGCATGGCGAGAATGCTGTTCTTCGTGTTCTTGATAAAGAATCGATGTCGGAGAAGTTCAAGCAACTCAGCCTGGATGTCGTGGGGTTCGCGGAGAAGGATCTGACGCGGTTTCGCCGGTACATCAAAGAGCCATACGGGATGGTGTTGGTGACGGGACCCACGGGTTCTGGTAAGACGACGACTTTGTACGCGGCGCTGAATGAGATTAAGTCTGAAGAAGACAAGATCATCACGATTGAAGATCCGGTCGAATATCAGATCCGAGGGATTACTCAGATTCCGGTGAATGAGAAGAAGGGGCTGACATTTGCGCGCGGTCTTCGTTCGATTCTGCGTCATGACCCGGACAAGATTCTGGTCGGCGAAATTCGTGACGCGGAGACTGCGCAGATTGCCATCAATTCGGCGCTGACGGGGCACCTTGTGTTTACGACTGTCCACGCGAACAACGTCGTTGACGTGTTGGGTCGGTTTTTGAATATGGGCGTTGAACCGTATAACTTTGTTTCGGCCTTGAACTGTATTCTGGCGCAGCGGCTGGTGAGGCAGGTGTGTGAATTCTGTGTGAAGGATGTGCACTACTCCGAGCGTGAATTGCTGGCGAGCGGGCTTGAGCCTGCCGAGTGGCTGAATTTTAATTTTCGTGAGGGCGCTGGATGCATGGAGTGCGCCGGCACGGGGTATCGAGGACGCTCGGCGATTCACGAGCTACTGGAACTGGACGACGAGATTCGTGAAATGCTGCTCGCAAAAAAGCCGGGAAGCGAGATTCGCAAGAAGGCGCGAGAGAAAGGGATGGCGTTTTTGCGCGATTCGGCGCTGGAGCGGGTGCGGGCAGGAATTACTACGTTGCGAGAGATTAATAAGGTGACGTTTATTGAGACGGGTCGGTAGCCACACGATAGTGGTAGTGGCAATCGATAGAGCAAGGTAGTCTAAGAGGGAATGGAAATTTTACCGAAGAGTCTGGGGACGCGGCCACGGCTGGCGGTTGAGGTACGGGCAGAGGGCGTAGTGGCGGCTCGTGCGGAAGATGCTGCAGCAGTGTTGACGGCGGTGGCTCGCGGCGATCTCCCTGAAGGGGCTGTTGCTCCTGGGTTGAAGGCGGGCAATATCGTCGACAAGGGAGCTGTCGCGGCAGCCATGAGAAAGGCGCTGGACGCTGTTGCTGGGACGGGTCGCGAGCGGCTACGGGATGTGACGGTCATTATTCCTGACTCCGCAGTGCGGGTGTTGTTTGTCGATTTTGACGAGCTGCCTTCAAAGGTTGTTGAAGCACTACCGATTGTGCGGTTTCGTTTGAAGAAGCTGTTGCCATTCGATGCCGACGAAGCAATGGTCAGCTATCAGGTGATGTCGCATGAGAAGAACGGGATGAAGCTTCTCGCCATTGCAATGCCTAAGGCTGTTCTCGATGAGTATGAGGCAGTGGTGCTGGCCGCCGGCTATGTGCCTGGAGCTGTTCTGCCGAGTACGCTGGCCGCGTTGGCGGGACTCGAAGAGGCGCAGTCACCTCTGCTTGTCGTAAATGCGGGAACCGGCGCGGTAACAACGGCGATTGTTCAGGGCGAGAGGATGTTGCTGCATCGCTCCTTCGATTTAAATGTGGATGTGAGTGCTCCTGAGATCAGGAGCGTCTTGCCGCTGGTTGACCGTGAGAATACTGCACAGGAATGGGCTCAGCAGGAACCGCTGGGGCCTGGCGGCTGGGACAGATTTGATGCCGAGGCGGCGATGCAGACTTCGGTGGTGGAGACAGCCATTGTTCGCGAGGCGGGTGTAAGTGCGCTGAGCCGTGAGGTATCGCAGGCGGTGAGTGTGGCTGCGGCTTATTTTGAGGATTCGCTGCAGAGGCCGCCGGATCAGGTCGTTGTAGCAGGGACGCTGGGAGCGGATTCGCTGGCTTCAATGATGGAAGAGAGCGGAGTGGAAGGTTTGCAGGTGCGTGAGATGGTCGATGGTGGAATGCTGGCTGCCGGGGCGACGACGTCGCGGGTGCCGCGAGGATGGCTGGCTGGCGTCCGGGGAGCGTTGAGGAACTGATGCGGATCTCGGTTAATCTTGCGAATCGGCCTTTTGTTGAGCTGCGACCGCTGTTTGCGCGGCTGAGGCTGGCGATGGGAGTGTTGGCGTTGTCGGCAGTGGGATTATTTTTCTGGTTGCACTCGCTGAGTGCCAGAGCCAGCGTGGCGCAGGCGAAGATGGATGCGCTGAAGGCAAAGACACAACAGTATCAGCATGAGCGGCAGGTCAATGAAGCGAGGATGCATCAGCCGCAGAATATGGCGGTGCTGGAGCGATCGCAGTTTTTGAACGCGGTGTTTGCGCGCAAGAGTTTTAGCTGGACCGCGGTGTTGATGGATCTGGAGAAGGTGCTCCCGACCGGCGTGCAGGTGACGAGCATCGAGCCGACGATTACGAAGGAAGGCGACGTGAATATCCGGCTGCGAGTCAGCGGCGATCGTGAACGCGCGGTGCAGTTGGTGAGGAACCTGGAAACTTCGCAGAGGTTTGTGGCTCCACGGCTGGCTTCGGAACAGGCGCAGACGCAGGAAGGAAATCGGCAGGCTGCGCAGGTGGTAGCTCCTGGGGCAGTTCAGTTTGAGATTTTGAGTGGATATAATCCGCTTCCTGCGAAACCGAAGGAAGTTGCGGCAAGAAATGGGGATGGTAGTGCGCCGAAGATCAGCGCCACTGGAGCCACTCGGAATGCGAGCACGCGGAGGAGTCCGACGAGCAAATCTGGGGTGGTGAAGGCTCCTATGCAGAAAGGAGCGCCGCGATGACGACGACAGTAACGGAAAAGAAACGGTCGGCAGTGGCGGCGGCTCAATGGGCTGAGAAGGTTCGGAAGTTGGCGACGCTGCTGAACCTGCATATTGCCGGAGTGGTGCTACTGGGTCTGGTCAATCTCTATTTTCTGGTACATGTGGCTTTTACATGGCGATCGGCGAACGGCGATAACGCGAAGGCACTCGCGGACCAGACTGTACAGATGAAGGCAGCGGAGATTGCAAGGCAGCCGCTGGAAGGGCTCGACGCAAAGCTGGCGCAGGCTACGAAGGATGCAGATAAGTTTTCCCAGCAGCGGTTGCCCTATGCCTACTCGGAGTTTCTTGCAGAGTTGGGAACGCAGGCGAAGAAGCAGAACGTAAAGCTGACGCGGGCGCAGTATGCTGAATCGCCGGAGATGGATGGAACGCCCGGGGCGTTGACCGAAGTTCGTATGGATGCGGGACTGAACGGGGATTATCGTTCGCTGGTGATGTTCATCAATGGTCTCGAGCGGGACAAGATGTTTTTCCTGATTCGTGCGTTGACGTTGACGGGACAACAGAGCGGAATGGTAGGACTGCGGCTTGGATTAACAACCTATGAGCGGGCCCCGATGGGTGCTGAGAGTACAGAGAAGACGGTCGCAAGCTCTGAGAGTGACAAAGCCTCGGACAAAACTAACAAGGATGCAAAAGCTTCGGATAATACGGTGAGCGCACCTGCCCCGGGGAGGCGGCGATGATTCGTCTGACTCCGGACCAACAGAAGAAGGGTGCTGTGATTGCTGCATTTGTGTTGCTTGCGACGGGGATTTTGTACTACAACCTGCGAGATGATAGCCCTCCGCCCCCAGTGGCGCCAGCCGCTGCTAGCGTGACATCTCCTACGGCGACGGCGAAGACGAATTCGGCTCCGAAGGTGAATGCTGTTCCGTCGGGAAATGTGGCGAAGAATCTGGGGACGACTTCAGCGCAGCTCGATCCGACGTTACGGATGGAGGCGATGCTGGTGACCGAGTCGCTGGTTTATTCGGGGAATGGCAGAAATATTTTCTCGATGACTTCGGTGCCGATTGATATACCGAAGCCCGTTGCGCCGGTAAGGCCGAAGGGGCCGGTTTTACCTCCGCCACCTCCGATCCCGCAGGGACCTCCGCCACCCCCGCCGATTGATCTGAAGTTCTTTGGAACGGCGACCGCGCCGGGTGGGAAGAAACAGGCGTTTCTCCTCCATGGGGACGATGTGTTTCTGGCGGTGGATGGCGATATTGTGGTGCGGAAGTACAAGGTGATTTCGGTTTCCGCGAACTCTATTTTGGTGGAGGATCTGGCGAATAACAATCGTCAGACGCTACCCTTGCTGGCGCGGTGAGGTTGTATGAACCTGCAGAAGAAAGAGCGCAAAGTTAGGATGGAGCCGCAAGGTGAGCAGGGCTTCATGCTAGTGGGGTTGATTGTTGCGATTTTTCTGATTCTGCTGGCGCTGAGCGTGGCTGCTCCGAAAGTAGCACAGGGGCTGAGACGAGAGCGCGAGGTGGAAGCGGTGCACCGGGGGAATCAGTATGTCCGGGCGATCCGGTTGTACTACAAGAAGTTTGGACACTATCCGGGATCGATGGAGCAGCTGGAGAAGACGAATAATATTCGTTTTCTGAGGCAGCAGTATGTGGACCCGATGACGGGGAAGGCAGATTGGAAGCTGATTCATGTGGGTGAGGCGAAGACTACAGTGAAAGGATTCTTCGGGCAGCCGCTGGCGGGGATGACAGCGGGGTTGGGGTCAGCTGCAGGGCTGGCTTCGTCGGGGATTGGCGGGAATTCTTCGGGTTCGGGATTTGGATCTTCGTCGCCGGGATCCGGACTTGGCAGTTCTTCGCCGGGTGGGGGATTGGGTGGATCGAGTCTACCGACGCTGGGTGGAAGCACGACAAGTGGCGCGAATGGGCCTGGTGTGAGCGGTACTTCGAGTACTTTGGGTAGCTCTCCAGGGTCTTCAGGAAATTCTGGAGGGAATAACTCCAACAGCACGCTGGGATCGATGGCGGGGAACGCGTCCTCGGGCATGCCTTCTGGTGGAGCGCCGTTTGTTGGCGTGGGGATTCCGAAGGATGGTGAGTCAATTACGGTGCTGAACGAGCAGACGACCTATGACACGTGGGAATTTCTTTATGACCCGCGAATTGAGCAGTTGTACGCAAAAGGGAGCTTGTTTGGAGGATCCTCGAATCTGGGCTCGGCTTCGGGCAATAGCTCTGGGTTTGGAAATACGCCTGGGTCGGGGAACACTCCGGGGGCGCCTGGATTTGGAACTACTCCGAATGGCCCCGGTGCGCCCACGATTGGCGCTCCAACTCCTCCTCCTCCGCCACAATGATTTCGATTTTTGTTATTTGGCAGGTTGAAGAGATTTGCGGATCCTCCGCCTTCGGCGAGAGGTGACAACGAAACGCACATCCAAAGCGATGTGAGAGAGCAATAGAAAGGGCTGAGACTTTTATTCTCAGCCCTTTTCTATTTGTAACTTTAGATTGGTTACCGATGACCTCCACCGTGGGAGCCACCACCACCGCCGCCGCCGTGGAACCCTCCTCCGCTGCTCATTCCGCCGCCGTGGAATCCGCCACTGGAAGGTGCGGAGAAGCTATGGGGAGCGCTGTAGCTTTGGCTCGGAGCAGAGTAGCCGCGAGATACGCTGTAGCTTGGCGCAGAGTAACTACGTGGTGCGCTGTAGTTCTGACTTGGCGCGGAGAAGCTGCGACCTTGGCTCGGTTGAGCAAAGCTGCGACCCTGGCTCGGTTGGGCGAAGTTACGTCCTCCACCGTTGTAATTCTGACTCGGTTGGGCAAAGTTGCGTGCGCCGGAGCCAGCGTTTCCGTTGTAAGAGCGGGCTGCGTTCGGGGAGCCGTTGAAGTTAGAGCGGCTGGCTCCCTGCTGAGTAGAGTATGAGCGACCGTTGATGCTGGATCCACGGAAGCCGGTTGCTCCGCCGCGGTTAGCGATTGAGGCGCTGTGGACGTAGCTATTACCGCCTGGGTGTCCGGAGAATCCGGAGTAGGCGCGGGTATAGGTGTGGAAGCCATAGCCGTGGCCGATGTTGCAGTAGGCACGGTTGTACCAGAAGTGTCCGCCGCCCCAATATCCACCGTAGAAGCCGATTCCGAAGTATCCGAAGCCGTAGTTGATGCCTCCGTAGTAGCCAACGAAAGGTCCCCAGTAGCCGGGATACCAGGAGTATCCGCCGTAGCCCCAACCCCAGAAGCCAGGAGTCCAGAGCGCGTTGACGTAGGGAGGCTGAACCCAAGCGCCCTGCACCCACTCGTACCCTATCCCATTCCAGGCCCAATAGCCCGGGGTCCATACGTAGCCATCGCCGGGGGCTTCGGGCTGCTGATAGTCAGGAACGGCAGGCGGCGCCTGCTGAACGTCGGTGATGGTCGCTGCCGCCTGTTGCTGGGCAGTCGGACCTTGCTGCTGATTAGGGTCCTGCGCGTAACCTTGCTGAGGGTACTGGTATTGATCCTGACCGTAGGACTGCTGGGGCTGGCCCTGTTGCATGTCGGGTGGTGGGCCCGCGGGGCCGTAGGGATCACTTGCCGGAGTCTGGGAGAACGCTGCAGTTGTGAGAAGGCCGGCCAGCATCGTGGTACTAACCGAATATTTGAATGAGCGGAACGTCATGTGATTCCCTTCCTGCTCAGCCTTCGTTTGACCGGTTACAGCTTCGTACGCCGGGTTTCGCGGAGAGCCGGATGAGTCATAGCCCGGATTGATATTTCCCGGGTCACTGCTCATTTGATTAGACACGAGTTTTAACCTTTTGTTGCAGGAATGCAACAGCGCTCTTCTGAAATGGGTTGCGTGGTACGAGCTGGTTATTTCGTAAAAAGAGCCTTTGGACACATGACGTGGACACCGCTTTTGGTATCAACGAGTTGGGTGATATCGACGTCGCAGGCGACGGAGACGAGAGAATAGGCGTCTTCCCGGGTGAGATGGGTACCAGGAAGCTGTTCAGAGAGGAAGACGATCATGTTGCGAATTGCCATCTCGGTGGCCGTCTTGAGATCTTCGTCGAAGCCCATGGCGATGTATTGGGTCGGGGTCTCGGCACGGGGCCAGATAAGGCGGTGGGGATCGTCGACTGAACCTTTGTGCACGATGAACTGAAAGGTTCCGGTGAGCTGAGTTTCGAGCGCTGTGATATCGACTTCGCCATTGCCCTGGTTGGCATGGCCGTCGCCCGCTTCAAAGAGCGCACCTTTGGCGTTGACGGGATAGTAAACCGTCGTGCCGGCGACCAGCTCTTTGTTGTCCATATTGCCGCCGTGCATCCAGGGCGGGGCGGAGTTGTAACGACCTGCGGATTCGGGCGGGGCGATGCCGATGCTGCCAAAGAAAGGATGAAGGGGAATTTCAACGCCGGGGGCAAAGTGGCCGATCATCTTTTCGCGGTCGAGGGGGATGATGCGAGTTTTGCTGTAAGGAAAGTCGTTGGGCAGGAAGCCACGGCCGACTCCGAAGGAGTTGCAAGACCAAGGGACGTCGATGTCGATTTTCAGGATGCGGACTTCGAGGACGTCGCCTGGCTGGGCCTCTTCGATGGCGACAGGGCCGGTGAGGATGTGGCCGCCGGGGCCTTTGTCGGCTGCAGGGACTTTGGTGTAGATGTCAGCGACGTATGAGGGAATGTCTGCTTCAGCGATGCCGACGCTCTTGAGACGCTCCGGGGGGCCGCAGGTCGAGAGGGTCTGGATTTTGACTGTATCCCCGGATTTGACAGTGAGGACTGGCTTAGCGCGGGCGGAGTAGTATCCCCAGGCTACTGTGGTGGGAGTGGCGAGGAGTGTCTGCGTAGGCTGTTGCGCGAGGGCCGCGGGGATGGAAAGAAGGGCAGCGGCGCCGAGGGCGGCTGTGCGGACGAAGTTGGTGGGCATGACGTTTTATATATCACAGCGATGCGCACGAGGCGCTGAATTGAAGTCGGCGTGAGAGATTAATGTTGGGCCCCCGCGGCATTGCTGCGGTTGCTGAAGAGATTGGAAATCTGAAAGTGAGAGACGTCAGTATGTTTGTTCCTGGGCATTTTCTGTTTGCGCCGTCGCAGCGGATTCACTTTATCGGGATTGGTGGAATTGGGATGAGCGGGATTGCTGAGATCCTGCTGACGATGGGATATACGGTTTCCGGGTCGGATCTGAAGCGGTCAGCCGTGACGGACCGACTCTTGGGGATGGGTGCGCGGATCTTTGAGGGGCATGCGGCGTCGAATGCTTCGGCAAGCGATGTGGTAGTGACCAGCTCGGCGGTGGCGAAGGATAATCCTGAGGTGTTGGAGGCGAGAGAGCGGAAGATTCCGGTAATTCAGCGGGCCGAGATGCTGGCAGAGTTGATGAGGCTGAAGTATGGGATTGCGGTGGCTGGGATGCATGGGAAGACGACGACCACTTCTATGGTTGCGGCGGTGCTAGCTGGCGGAGGGTTGGACCCGACTGTGGTGGTGGGTGGTCGAGTGAATGCGCTAGGGTCGAACGCGAGGCTGGGGAACTCGCAGTACCTGGTGGCAGAGGCGGATGAAAGTGATCGGAGTTTTTTGAAGCTGTCGCCGGTGCTGGCAGTGGTGACGAATCTTGATCGCGAGCATATGGATTGCTATCGCGACATGGAGGATGTTGAGGGGGCATTTGTGGAGTTTATGGATCGGCTTCCGTTCTATGGGGCTACTACGGCTTGTGTCGATAACGAATTGCTTGCTGGGGTATTGGGACTGGTGCGGCGCAGAGTCTATACGTATGGCGAGAGTGGGGATGCAGACTTTCGGGTGGAGATGCTGGCTAAGGAGGATGGGTGCCACTCCTGCTTCGCGGTGAATTACAAGGGACTGATGCTGGGGCGTTTTCGGCTGCATGTTCCGGGGCGCCATAACGTGTTGAACGCCACGGCGGCGGTGGCGGTGGGAGTGCAACTGGGAGTCGCGCCGGACCAGATTGCGGCAGGGTTGGAGAGTTTTCGCGGGGTGGACCGTCGATTTCAGGTGAAGGGTGTAGTTCGTGGCGTGACTGTTGTGGATGACTATGGACATCATCCGACGGAGATTGTGGCGACGCTGCGCGCGGCCAGAGAGTGTGGATATGGAAAGGTGCATGTGCTGTTTCAGCCGCACCGGTTTACGCGGACTCGGGATTTGATGGGGGAATTTGCGGGAGCTTTTGCAGATGCGGATTCAGTGGAGGTGCTCGATATCTATGCTGCGAGTGAGGAGCCGATTGCCGGAGTTTCGGGGGAGGGGCTGGCACGGGCGATTGGGGGGAAGGCTGGGTATGCGCGGTCGATGGGGGAG
>DATMKY010000113.1:0-34809 GCA_035570955.1 Edaphobacter sp.
CGCAGTTTCCGTTCATTCAGAATGTGCAGCAGAAAACGCAGGACAGTGTGAATGCGGCGTTTGCGTTGTCGGGCGGGCCTTCGGTGGCCCCGATTCCTTTCACGCCAGACGCGGGACTGGGGCAAAGTGTTTATACCGCGAAGAAGACGGCTGGTTCAGGTTATGTACAGCAGTGGAATGTCGCGGTGCAGCGGGCGATTACGAACAATTTGTCAGCTGAAATTGCCTATGTTGGATCGCATATTGTGCATGTGGGGATTCCGGACTCGAATTTGAACCAGTTGACTGCCGCTCAGCTTGCGCAGGGTGCTCCGTTGTTGACGCAGGTAACGAATCCTTTCTTTGGGCAGATTCCGGCTTCGAGTTCGATTGGTACGAAGACGGTGAGCCAGGCCCAGTTGCTGAAGCCTTATCCGCGGTTTTTAAATATCGCGACCTACAGGAATAACAGCGGCACGACAAACTACAACGCAATTCAGACGAAGGTGGAGCAAAGGTTTTCCAATGGGATTGCTTTTCTGTTTGCGTATACCCACTCGAAGCTGATTGATGATGCGTCCTCGGTGTTTTCTACCACGGTGCTTTCGTCGCCGAACACAAGCAGCCTGGTTGCCGCGGATACCTTCCGGCCTTATCTGGAGCGCGATTCGTCGAGCGGGGATATGCCGAATGTGACTTCGTTTACTGGGATCTACAGCATTCCGGCAGGACGCGGTCATCAGTTCGCGCCGACTGGAATTGGGAATGTGTTGCTGGGTGGATGGTCGCTGAATGCGATTCTTTCATTGCAGTCGGGAATGCCGGTGACGGTGACACAGGCTACGAATAACAATGCCTTTGCGGGGTTTGCTTTGCAACGTCCGAATATTGTTGGAAATCCGAGTCTGGCGCCGGGGTTGAGGACGCCTGCGCATTTCTTCAATACTGTTGCGTTTGCTACGGCTCCGCAGTTTGTGATCGGGACTGCTTCGCGTAATCCGGTTCGCGGGCCTGGTTATCGCGATGTGGATATGGCGCTGGTGAAGCACACGAAACTTTGGGAGCAGGCTGATCTGGAGTTTCGGGCGGAGATGTTCGATGTGACGAATACGCCAGAATTTGCGCAGCCAAATGGAAGTTTTGGGTCGGCGGCGTTTGGAAGTATTACAGCGACAACGACAGATCCGCGTGTGGTGCAGTTGGCGCTGCGGCTGAGCAGGTAGCTAATCAAGGAGCGAGTCGATGAAGGCGGCGCTGTCGAAGGGGATGATGTCCTCGAGTTTTTCTCCGGTCCCGGCGTAGACGACGGGAAGCTTGAGTTCGGTGGCGATGGCGAGGACTATGCCGCCTTTGGCCGTGCCGTCGAGTTTGGTGAGGACGATGCCGGTGACGCGAGCGGCTTCGGTGAAGAGTCGAGCCTGCTGGAGACCGTTCTGGCCTGTGGTGGCGTCCATGACGAGAAGGGTCTGGTGCGGTGCCCCGGAGATTAGTTTCTCGGCGGTGCGACGCATCTTGTCGAGTTCCTTCATTAGGTCCGTTTTAGTGTGGAGGCGGCCCGCGGTGTCGACGATGAGGACCTGGGTTCCGCGGGATTTTGCGGCCGCGCAGGCGTCGTAGAGGGCGGCTGAGGGATCGCCACCTTGTTTTGTTTTGATGATATCGACGTTGGAGCGACGGGACCAGACTTCGAGCTGCTCGATGGCGGCGGCACGGAAGGTGTCGGCTGCACAGAGCAGGACGGATTTGCCTTGTGCCGTGAAGTAGGCGGAGAGCTTGCCGGTGGTAGTGGTTTTGCCGGTACCGTTGACGCCGACCATCATGATAACTTCTGGTGGTGTTGACGGATGGGTAATCGGTTTTTGAACGCCGTCGAGGATTTGTTTGAGCTCGGCTTTGAGGAGCTGCTTGAGTTCCTCTCCACCATGAATGCCTACGCGAAGGGCGCGCTGGCGAAGGTTTTCCATGACCAGTGCGGTAGTTGGGGCGCCTAGGTCGGCGGCGAGGAGGAGCGGTTCGAGGTTGACGAGTGTGGTCTCGTCGACTTCGCGGGTGAGGGCGATGATGGAGCCGATGGACTCGGTGAAGGACTCGCGAGTGCGGGTGACCGCCTGCTTCATGCGGTCGAAGAGGCCGCGTCTGGGCTCTTGTGGCTCAGGGGTGGGCTGATCAGATTCTGTGGGGCGTTTGCCGAAGATGGAGAAGGCCATGCTCTCTCTAGTTTAGCGGAGGAAAGCGAAACCTTGCGTGGTAGCTTGGGTTTGAGTGATTATGCGTGATTTACGAATGACTTTGCTGCAAGGGCTCTTTCTTTCTCTGATTGTGCCGACAACAACTGGGCCAATCTGGTGCCAGGAACCGCGACCGCAGACCGATACGACTACGCTGCACGTGGCTTCACGGCTGGTTGTGGTTGATGTGGTGGTGCTCGATCGCAATGGCAAGTTTGTCCCGAGCCTTGACCGTTCGCAGTTTACGGTGACAGAAGATAAGGTGCCGCAGACGATCAAGAACTTCGATCCGCCGAGTGGGCATGAGATGCCTCCAGGATCGAAAGACAAGATGGTGGTGCAGAGCAGCGCGGATTTGCCCAAGATTGGTAATGCACCGGTGAATATTCTTGTGTTCGATGAGGTGAATACACCGTTTATGCAATTGGCGTATGCGCGACAGGCGATGGAACGGTATCTGAAACGGATGCCGGAGGTACTGCCAGTGCCGACGCTGTTCGTGGCAGCCGGAGCGAGGAAGATGGCCGTGCTGCACGACTATACGCAGAGCCGTTCAGAGCTTCTGGACAGTATTAGGACGCATACGAGCGACACGGATTTTACGATGCTGACGAACACTCTGAATGGAGGCAAGTCAGGATCGGACGATGGGCTGGTAAAGACGCTTGGTGCGTTGACGCAGATTGCGAGTAGCGTACGCGGCGTGCCGGGGCGCAAGAACATCATCTGGGTGGGGACGGGATACCGGAATGCGAGCGATCTGAACAATCTTTCCAATGCAGATAATGACAAAGTGAAGGCTGCGATTCAGACCGTAACCGACCGTATGCAGTCGGCGCATGTGACGCTTTACATGATCGATCCGGAGGGGATCGTTCCGAGGGATCCTGGAACTGCCGATTCACTTGGCAATGGAATGCCGGGCGATCCTGCGACTGGTTATGGATCCTATGATCCGCATTTTGGATTTGAGAGTTTGGTTTATACGACGGGTGGAAGGATTCTTGCAGGTCGCAACGATGTGGATGCAGAGATCGGACAGACGGCGATCGAGGGCACGATGTATTACACGCTTTCTTATGTGCCAACGAGCCCCAACGATGTCTCGCGACCCTACCGAAAGATTCGCGTGACAGTGAACGATTCTTCGCTGCGGGTGATTTCGCGAGACGGCTACTTCGGCGGCGAGGAGAAGGTAGATACCGTGGCTCCGAGTATTGCGAAGAAGCAGCCTAAGCAGCTGCTCTTCGATTTGACTGCGGCCGCGAGGACGACACTGACTTATAACGGGTTGCATATCGAGCCGGTGTCGACGAAGAATGGCTATCTTTTGAAGGTGAAGGCGGCTGACCTTACTTGGGAACCGCAGCAAGACGGCTCGCGGCTTGCCGAGGTGACGGTGGTCGCGGTTGGATATAACAATCGCGACAAGGAGGTGGGGCAGCACGCCGCCGAGCTGAAGCAGCAGATCGAGGCGAGCGATGTGATCGGGCCGCAGTCGCAGGTTGGGTTTGCATTTCCGTTCGCCCTGCCTCCGGGAACATCGCGTGTGCGTATTGTGGTGCGCGATGCGGGGACGGGCACGATGGGTTCGGCGAATACGAAACCCTAAGTGGGGTGGTGAATTTCTGGACAACGTTCTTTGGGACTGCTTGAGGCCGCTTCTGGATCAATAGCCCGCGCGAGCGATAAGAAGCAGGTAGATAAGAAGGAGAATGACCAGGACGATCGCTCCAATGACAACATGAAGGGGGCGGAAGCCAAGGATTCGCTTCTGGCGGTGGAGGTCGGGTGGCGGGATGTGTCCGTGTTCGTGGTCGCGTTCGTGATGATGTTCGGACATGCGGACAAGATTACCTTCGAATTTGGTCTGGCGGCGTTGAGCGAGAGAATTTTCTTTCCAGATGTTACGCTGCTATGGCCAACTGCGGTAGTGCTGGGAGCGGTGGTCGCACGGTTTGGGAGGTTGGAGTCGAGTCGTTGGCTTTGGGCACGATTTTGTTTTGGTGGGTTTTGATAAAGATTAGCGCGGCCACCAGAATAATGAGGATGGTCGCGATGAAGCCGATGACGACGGGCTTGATCGAGGAATCGCCGGTGCGTTGTTCAGGTGTGGGATCGCTACTAGTAGGCCGCTGCTCGCTCATGGACGGTTGGATGCGAGAGTTGCGGCTTGAGGCTAGATGCTCACGGTTATTCGTCGCGGCCGGGGCGGGACATGAGCTCGCGGATGGCTTCTTTGGGGCTCTTGTTGCGGTGGAGGATGGCGTCCATCTGCTCGGTGATGGGCATCTCGACGGCATAGCGGGCGGCAAGACCGAGGGCTGCGGCGGTGCTGCGAACGCCTTCGGCGACTTTGCCGTTGAGGCCGGCGATGATGTCTGGGAGTTGACGCCCCCGCCCCAGCTCTATTCCCACGGTGCGATTGCGTGAGAGAGAACCGGTGCAGGTGAGGACAAGGTCGCCTACTCCCGAGAGACCGGCGAGGGTTTGACGACGTCCTCCGCAAGCCAGGGCGAGGCGTGTGATCTCGGCGATGCCACGAGTAATGAGCGCAGCGGAGGAGTTGTGGCCCAGGTTGAGGCCTGTGGCTACGCCGGCTGCGAGAGCGATAACGTTTTTGAGCGCACCGCCGAGTTCGACGCCGGGGACGTCGTCGTTGGTGTAAACGCGGAGGGTTTGGGAGGTGAAATCACGCTGAATTGTTTGAGCTATAGGCGCAAACTGCGAGGCTACGACGACGGCGGTAGGCATGCCAGCGGCGACTTCCTGCGCGAAGGATGGACCGCTGAGGGTCGCGAAGGGATTGTCTGTGACGGAGGCGACGATCTGCGACATACGAAAAAAAGTGGTTTCTTCGAGGCCTTTGCTCGCGCCGAGGATGATCTGGTCGCGAGTGAGCATCGGAGCGATGTTGGTGATGACACCTCGGAGGTGTTGGGAGGGCGTAACGCAGAGGATAATGTCGGCTTCGAAGATGGCACCGGGGAGGTCTGAGGTGACATCGACGTCGGCGGGAAGAGTGAAGCCGGGAAGGTAGCGGATATTTTCGCCGACGTCAGTGAGTTCTTCAGCCAGCGCGGGGGAGTGAGACCAGAGACAGAGCTGGTGCCCACCCCGACGTGCGAGAGTGAGAGCGAGCGCGGTACCCCAAGCTCCTGCGCCGAGAATGGCGATGCGGCTCATGCTGCTGCCTTCTTTTTGCCGAAACGATTTTCCGTACCGTTGAGAAGGCGGCGGATGTTTTCGCGGTGTTTGACGATGATAAGCAGAGGGACAAAGAGGAAGCCGGCAATAACGATAGGTGTTCGGTAGGGCACGAAGTAGAAGCCGAAGAGCGGGAAGAAGGCTGAGCCGACGATCGATGCGAGTGAGACGTAGCGGGTGATGAGGACGACAATGAGAAAGATAGCGAAGGTGCATCCTGCAGCGGCGGGCGAGAGCGCAAGAAAGACACCGAGAGCGCTGGCGACTCCTTTGCCTCCGCGAAAGCCGAGCCAGATGGGGAAGACGTGTCCGAGGATAGCGGCTACGGCGGCCGCTACGGCGAGGTCGTAGTTGCCCGGAGCTAGGTACTGGGCGATTTTGACGGCGAGGAAGGCTTTGCCACAGTCGAGGAGCAGTGTGAGGATGCCTAGGCCTTTGGCTCCGGAGCGGGCGACATTGGTGGCGCCTATGTTGCCGCTGCCGGTGGCGCGGATGTCCTGCTTGCGGAAGATTTTGACGAGAAGATAGCCGAACGGGATGGATCCCAGGAGATAAGCGAGCGGAATGGAAAGGTACCAGGGATTCATAACTGTGTGGATGAGTTTAGCAAGACAGCGAGCCGGCTCGTTAACCGGTCAGTTAGTGAGATGGACCGAGCAGTTGTACTTTTGTGCCAGATAGGAGCACCAGATTTGCGGTATGGCTAGAGGAGGTGGCGGCGGATGAGTTCGAGGGCATGTTGGCTGGCCCAGAAGCGGATGCGCTCGCGGTCACCGGGGAGATTGAGTTCTTTGACCTGGGTGTGGCGACTGTTGGCTAAGGCGATATAGACGAGGCCGATGGGTTTGTTGGCATCGGGGCCGGGTGATCCCGGGCCGGGGCCGGCGATGCCGGTGATCGAAATGCCAAGCGATGCTTCGGTGCGCTTACGGATTCCTTCGGCGAGTGACTTCGCTACCTCGGGAGAGACCGGGCCCTTTTCGGCGACGAGTTCTGGTGGGACTGCCGCGAATGTAGTTTTGAGTGCGTCGCTGTAGACGACAGCACCGCCGAGAAAATAACGTGAACTGCCGGGGATGGCAGTGAGACGCTGAGCGAGGAGGCCTCCCGTGCAGCTTTCTGCCGCGGCGAGGGTGAGGTTACGAAGGCCGAGGTTGAGAAGCACAACCTCTTCGAGGGATTCGCCATGGGAAGAGAAGATGGCGTCTTCCATTTCAGCTTCTATCTTTTCGGTGAGTTGGTCGACGCGTCGTTGTGCTTCGTTGAGTGTGGGTTTCGCGCAGAGGAAATGGAGCTGTATCTCGGCGGGGCCTGCGAGGATGGTGGTTTCGATGTCAGAGTACTGTTTGTAGATAGGCGCGGTGCGGGCATCGACGTGAGACTCGGGGATGAGGGCCATGCGAAGCATGCGGCTTGCGAGATGACGGGGTGGCAGGGAAGTGGCAAGAAGAGGCTTAACCTGATCGTCGAAGAGCGGTTTCAGTTCTTTCGGCGGGCCAGGAAGGAGGATAACAATCTTTCGGATGGTTTCGTTGGCGGGACCGAGAATCGTGGTGTCGAGATATTGTCCGGGAGCGCTACCATTTTTGTTTTCGAGGACGGTCGCTCCGTCGAGGATGTGTGCCTGTTTCGCATTGTTCGGCGGCATGACCATCTGGCGTGCAGCGAAGCGTTTGTAGAGGGCGGTGAGAGCCGCGTTGTCCATATGGATGCCGATGTTGAGAGCTGCGGCGACAGCTTCGCGCGTGAGATCGTCTTCGGTGGGGCCGAGACCGCCGGAGAAGAGAACGACGTCGGCGCGTTCAATAGCGATTCGCGCTGCGCCAGTGAGATGGACGAGGCTGTCACCGACGATGGTTTTGAAGGCGACCTGAACGCCCAGGTCGTTGAGGCCGCTGGTCAGGTAGAGAGAGTTGGTGTCCTGGCGGAAGGGAGTGAGCATCTCGGAGCCAACTGCGATGATTTCAGCGATCATGGAATGTGGTGAGTTTCCTGGGTAGACGTTCCCCAGACGATGATATCGCCTGAGGTCAGATGTCGAGGTAGTTTGAAATGTCAGAGTTGTGTCAACCGATCGATGGATCTTCACGTGGCTTGACGGGCCGATTCGTGTCGGGACTTCCATCGACCGGCAGGAAGATCGAAAAGATAGTGCCACAGAATGGATCGATCGTCCGAGAGCGGACTCGCATCGTGCCACCGTGCTTGAGGATGAGCTCACGCGAGACCCAGAGCCCGAGTCCGGTTCCCGTGTCCTTTTTGGTGGTAAAAAACGGCTCGAAGATATTTTCGAGGTGTTCGGGAGGAATGCCCTGACCTGAATCGGCGATGCTGATGCGGACACCAGGGCTGGAGAGGTTTCGAGGATCGACCGCGGGTTTTGCTTCGATGTGGATGACTGCTCCGCTGGAGCACGCGTCGAGGCTGTTGGCCAATAGATTGGAGAGGACCTGACGAAGTTCTCCTGCGGAACCGAGCACTTCTCTCTCTGTATTTGTTTTGACGATGAAGGAGATTCCGAGACCCGAGGCACGAGGAGTGTAGAAATCGGTGACTTCACGAACGATGGCGGCAGGCTTGAAGTGAGCAGGCTGCGAGGTTTCGCGATAGAAGCCGAGCGACTGACGAGTGATGTGAGCGATGCGATTGAGCTCTTCTTCTGCTTGTGAGAGCAGGTGGCGGATTTCGTCGATGTCGGAGCAGCGACGTGCGATGTAGACGAGGTTGGTAAGACCTTCGAGGGGATTATTGACTTCGTGGGCGACTGATGCAGCAAGCCGTCCAGCCGCAGCGAGTTTTTCAGCGCGCATGAGGGCACCCTCGGACATGCGGCGATCGGTGATGTCGCGGAAAACGAGGACGACGCCGATCATTTTGTTATCACCGTCACGAATAGGCGCGCCGCTATCGTCGATGCAGATTTCTCTGCCTTTTTTGGAAACAAGGAAGGTGTGGTTGGCTAGGCCTACGACCTTGCCGAGACGGCGGACTTTGTCGACCGGATTTTCAACTGGTGCGCGCGTCTCTTCGTTGAAGATGGGGAAGACATCGTGAAGAGTCCGGCCGCGGGCTTCGTCTTCGCGCCAGGCGGTGAGTTGCTCGGCGACGGGATTCATAAAGACGACGTGGCCGGTTTCATCACAGGCGATGACGGCATCGCCGATACTGCGGAGGGTTGTGTTCAGCCATTGTTCGCGAGCATAGGATTCATCGCTTTTGAGCCTGATTTCCTGGATCTGTTCGTTATAGGCGGCGGTGAGCCTGTGAAAGTTCCGGCGGGTCTCCCATGCCAAGAGCAGCGCTGCCAGAGCCACCAGAGCGAGGAGAGAGGGACGAGCGTAACGATTAACGAGGATTGCTTCCGCGAAGTGCTCGGCACGACGTCCGGCGACGATTTCAGTGAACTCGTCCATTAAGGCACGAAGATTGTCCATATCAAGTTTTCGCTGGAACATGTGCTGCTCAAGCGTTGCCTGATCTTCTGGTGCGGAATGGATTTCCTGATAGGCCTTTTGTTCCCACTGCTGGTGCGCCGCCTGAAGACGGTGAAGACGTTCGACTTGATCGGGACGATGGACGAGAGTGAAAAGGGTGTCGAACTCGGGTTCGATATCGCGGTCGGCCTGGTGGAGGGGGCCGAGGAACGTTGGATTGTGGGTCAACAGATAACCGCGTAGACCGGTCTCTTCGTCGACCATCAGTTTAATAAGGCGATTTGCGTGGAGGATGACGACGTCGGCACGATCGACTGCGTCTGCGCTCTCCTGTACGCGACGGAGACCGTACGCAAGGAGGAAAGCCAGAACCGTAAGTGCCGCAACCGGGAGAACCAAAAGACGAAACAAGAGTCTGCGATAGAGCCGCGATTCCACGGGATGCCTCGTAGGAGTCCATGAATTGGTGTCGTGTCCATGCCCGGAAATTGGCTGGCCAAATGATTTTACTTAAGAGGTGCTTGTAGACCTAATCACGATAAGAAATCTGTTTTTTAGACCTAACCGCAGGAGGTCCCTCTTGTCTAATTGGCGAAACGAAAGGTCGAGTTATGGGAAGAACCTTCTGGACGGTCAAATCTTATTCGACCTTTCGAGTGACGGATTTTTTCAAGAAAAACGGACTGATCTTCTCAGGCTAATTAGCGCGCTCACTTGACATACGAATGTTTTCGTTGATATATACGAAAAAATTCGTATAGTGTCTTATCCCGTAGGCGCCTAAGTCGGAGGGTGGTGTTCTACGGCATTCTTCCGAGAAGTAATGCGTGGATGTGTCGACTGATGTGCTTCGACGTTTCCTATAGGCAGACCAACGCGCTACGAGACGCGAGAGGAGATTTCTGTCCATAACGTTGTCTGTCCAGCAACCTCAGGAGGCTGTGATGAATGTGCGTATCGTCCCAGTAGGTTTTCTTCTTTTATTCTTCTGTTCTTCTATTTTGGGTCAGCCAGCCCCAGCGAGGGGCAACTCCGTCGATTCTTACAGGGAAGATCTGCTGCACCGGATTGCCGTGGTTGCGGAGGGAGTCCGACAGGCGGAGAGAGACAAGGTAGGAGATATCCAATTGGCGAGGATTTACGCGGAACTCGGGCAATTGTGCTATCGAGCAGCACAATGGGATCGCTCGGAAAGTGCGGCGAAACGATCGTTGTTGCTGTTTCGTAGAGCAGGCGGGGCCAAAGGGGAGCTGGCCGTAGTCTTGAGCCAACTGGCCGATGTGCACATCGCGAAGGGAAACCTCAAAGAGAGCGAGAAGGAAGATAAGGAGGCCCTGAAGTTAAGAGAAGAGTTGGGTGACAGACTTCAAATTGCCCGTAGTTGGGAGGAATTGTCTGCGCTTGCGCTAAGACAACAGCGATTCCAGAGAGCGAAGGAGTTTGCACAGAAGGCAGTTGAGGAGTTCTCAACGAATACCAGATCGACCGTATCTGACCGAATGGCTGCATGGCTTGCGCTGTCAGAGTCGCTTTGCGGACTTAATGAATGTCCTTCGGCCATCCCCTTCTTGAAGAAGTCAGTCGATGATGCAAAGGCAGCGCTGCGGCCGCAAGATTTTCCCGTTGGTCTGAGTGAGTTTCTTCTGGGTTACGCTTACTGGAAGTCAGGCGAAATTTCTCTGGCTGAGGAGTACATGCGGGACGGAACGAGTGGGATGGACAAACAGCTAGGATGGGGGCATCCGGCGTACGTAGCAGCGCTGACCCACTATGAGACATTCCTCAAAGAGAACAGGCAGATGGAGGCCGCTAATGAAGTGGAGCGAAAGATCCACAGGGCCGAGGCGGTGGTGGATGTCGGCGCAATTCAGTCAGGTCAGGGTGCGTTTGGATTTGCCGCGCTGAAGTAAGTTGCGGCGGATTATTTCTAGATGAGTTTGCGGCCTTCGATGTCGAGGGCGACGTGGTAGAGGGCATCGCGGGTGGCCAGGGCTGCGTTCCCGTCTTCGAGAAATGCGAGACCGACGAGGTTGTTGCCGGAGATTGCGAGCGTAGCTTCGTGACGAGGAGTGATACGGATGATGCCGCGCAGGCCGCGGAGGCTGGCGGCGACGTAGAGATTGTTATCAGCGTCGAAGGCGATGCCCTGCGGGCGCCCGAGTCCTTGATAGAAGACGGTGGCGTTGCCGTCGCGATCGATGGTGTGGATGGCCTGATTCGATGAGGTGGTGGGGCCGGTAACGAAGAGAGTGCCCTGGTCATTGAAGGCGAGGTGGTAGGCGGCGATGCTGGGTTCGAGCGTGGCATAGACGAAGATCTCGCAGCTGGCGCAGTCTGCGCGCGGGGGGCCGATCTTGAAGATGGTGCCGGAACGATCGCCGACGAAGAGGTTACCTTCATCGTCGAAGGCGATGCCGGTGGCGATGCCCATGCCTTCGGCGTAGGTGGAGATGGAGCCTTCAGGAGAGATGCGGTAAACGGTGCCTTCGGCGCGGGAGCTGGCGTAAAGATAGCCATCGGGGCCAAAGGCGAGGCCCGTGGCATTCATTAGATCGCGGACAA
This sequence comes from Edaphobacter sp., assembly GCA_035570955.1. Classification (GTDB taxonomy): domain Bacteria; phylum Acidobacteriota; class Terriglobia; order Terriglobales; family Acidobacteriaceae; genus Edaphobacter. The sequence goes on from DATMKY010000113.1 coordinate 11,411, forward strand.
AGGGGCGCATCTGAAAATCGCGCTGGATTTGGTAGATAGAGACGGGGACGGCCTGTCCGCGAGCACCTGAGACGGTAGAGTAGACGTTGCCGTCGGCGTCGACTGCAGGATTGGCAACGGGGTGGAGATTTTCCGCCATGGGAACGGCGACGCGCACGTTGAGGGGATTACTCTCTGTTGAATTTCGATGAAGGATAAGATTTCCGCTGATGGATCCCTCAGGGATGCGAACAGTGGCGCGGGTGGGCCGGCTGAGGGTGATAGGGGCGGGGATGTCGCCAATGGTGGCACGGGGAATGTGGGTGGTGTAGGGGTCGAGGTGCTGGCCGTGGACGATGATCTCTCCCCCGGGCATGGCGGCGGGGGGTATGACTCGGTCGAGATGCGGGCCGTCTGTCTTGTCGGAGGTCAGGAAGGAGCGAAGAGTCGTCATACCTGAAGGCTAGCGTAGCCGGAGTGTTGGACGAGTGCAAATGGATGAGGCTAGCGAAGGTGCAGGACGAGCTGCGCAACTGCGAAGGCGAGGAGACCGGCAGCTACGTCGTCGAGCATGATGCCGGTTCCTTCCGGGAGCTGTTCGAGGCGGCGGATCGGCCATGGTTTGAGTATGTCGAAGAACCGGAAGAGGACCAAGCCAAGAACGGCAAATGCGGGAGTTGCGGGGAGACCAATGAGGGCGAAGAGCTGGCCAGCTACCTCGTCGATGACGACGTGACCAGGGTCTTTTCGGCCGGATTCGCGAGCTACGATGGTTGCGGCTGGAACTCCGATCATCGTGACGACGAGGGCGGCTATCAGGGTGCAGGCCGTGAGGATAAATAGATTGGGATGAAGAAGATGTGCGGCTCCGTACCAAAGCACGAGAGCCGCGACGGAGCCATACGTTCCGGGTCCGGGTTTGAGGTGACCCGCGCCAACGAAGGTTCCGATTGTCCAGGCCCAGTGGGTTTTCTTTTCGGGGAGGTTCGTTAGGTGTGGTTGATTGGCCATCTTTTCATTGATTTTACTTGGGGGTAGACGGCGGAGGGGAAGTGGATCGCAACTCAGGAGTGCCATCGCACTGATCACACCCCTGTCTGATTGAACAGGTGTATCCCGGGTTTAGTGAGCGATATTATTGCCGGACCTCACCGTGCAGAGTGAAGTGCCGTGAGACGGATCATCATGCACGCCTAGTTGAGTCTTTCGCAAGTGGTTGTCGCGGCGTCACTGATAAGGAGGACAGCAATGCATTCAAGATCAGGGAGGTGGGGTGCCGGAGTTCAACGCCTAGTTGGGATGGTCTGCGTGCTCATGCTGATACCGGGTGACATGATGGCGTATCGGCAGACTGCTTCGACGCAACAGACCTCGACAGCGCCGCAACCGCAACAACAAAGTGCGACGATCCCGGCGGACCAGTTAGATTCACTGGTTGCTCCGATTGCTCTTTACCCTGACCCGATGCTTGCGCAGGTGCTCGCGGCTTCGACGTATCCGCTGGAGATTGTTCAACTGGAACAGTGGCTGGCGAAGAATCCAACCTTGAAAGACAAAGCACTGGCTGATGCCGTTGCAAAACAGCCGTGGGACCCAAGTGTCCAGGCGCTGGCTGGTCTTCCGGATGTGGTGAAGCGTCTGGCGGATGACATTGAGTGGACGACCGATCTGGGCAACGCGTTTCTCGCACAGCAGAGCGATGTGATGGACGCGGTGCAACGTATGCGCGCCAAGGCTCAAGGTACGGGCAACTTGAAGTCGACCCAGCAACAGAACGTCGAGACGAAGTCGGTGGACAACAAGAGTGTCATCGTCATCGAACAGGCAAACCCACAGGTCGTGTATGTGCCTTCATACAATCCGACGGTGGTTTATGGGCCGCCGGTATACCCATATCCGCCGATTTATTACCCACCTCCGGGATACTATGCGGCGGGTCTGGCGATCTCGTTTGGTGTGGGTATCGCGATGGGGGCGTTCTGGAGCGGAGGCTGGGGCTGGGGCTGCGGGTGGGGCGGTCACAACAACATTACGATCAACAACTACAACAACTTCAATCGGAACACGAATATCAATAACCGGATCAATGGTGGCGGCAACCGGCCCGGCGGAGGCGGCAGCGGTACGTGGCAGCACAATCCACAGCATCGAGGCGGCACTCCCTATGGCGATAGAGCGACGGCGAACCGATTTGGTGGAACGACGGCAGGATCGTCTTTAGCGAATCGTCAGACGAATGCTCGCCAGCAGATCGGCCGTGAAGGAGGGAATCTGTCCAGCAATCACGAAGGGGGAGCGGGGATGAATAATCGGGGTTCCCTTGGGGCAGGGGGTGCTGGTGAGCGTGGCGGAGGGATGGGCTCCGGCAATCGGGGAGGGGATTTTGGCGGAAATCGTGGTGGTGCAGAGCATGTCGGAAGTCGCGACCTATCCCGCGGAGGCGGCGGAAGTCCAAGCACCTTTGGCGGTGGACGTGGAGGCTTCAACGGAGCAAGTGCACGATCGATGAGCAGCCGGGGATCCTTCAGCATGGGAGGTCGCGGTGGTGGTGGCGGAAGGCGACGGTAGAGCAAATGGAATCGCGAGGAGCACTGAGATGAAATCGATAGATGCGAACAGAAATCTCTTTGGAGTTCACAGATTTGTGATCGCTGTGGCTTTGACATACCTCTGGGTGCCGGCTACTCTCATGGGGCAATCGGCAGCAAAGAGCGCATCACCCGGCGCAGCCGAGACCTTCGACTCGCCTGAGCACGCAGTTGATGCGCTTTTGACGGCGACCAATCCATTTGATGAAGCTGCTTTGCGGAAGATATTTGGCCCTGGAGGTGACAAGATCATTCTGAGTGGCGAGGAGCCTCAGGACAAGCAAAACGCAACGGATTTTGCAGCCAAGGCGGGCGAGAAGAAGACTATCTCCGTAGACCCGAAGAACGGAAAGCGTGCCTTTTTGCTCGTGGGCAGTGAGGCGTGGCCGTTTCCGGTCCCGTTGGTGAAGAGCGGCAATAGGTGGTTCTTCGATGCCAAGGCAGGAGAGCAGGAGTTACTGTATAGGCGGATCGGCTCGAATGAACTAGATGCGATCGATATCTGTCGCGGATTTGTCGAGGCGCAGAAAGAATACGCCATGAAGAAACGCGAAAGATATGACGCGAATCAGTATGCGCAGCGCGTTGTAAGTACACCGGGGACAAAGGATGGGTTGGCATGGCAGAATGCTGACGGATCATGGGATGGGCCGATTGGCCAGAAGATCGCCAAGGTGATCGAGCAGGGATACAAACTGACTGACCCTTATCGCGGCTACTATTTTAAGGTACTGAAGGGGCAGGGTCCTGCTGCGCATATGGGGGAGATGGACTATGTAATCAAAGGTGTGATGATCGGCGGATTTGCGTTGGTGGCTGCGCCGGTTGATTATCGCGTGTCCGGTGTGAAGACATTTATCGTGAACCAAGACGGCGTGGTTTATCAGAAGGACTTGGGCCCAACCACGCTGGACGAATTCAAGAAGATGGAACGGTTTAATCCGGATAGTTCCTGGAAGCCTGTGGCGGAGGAATAAACGCTGCGGCAAGATTTGTAGCTGGTTCAATCGCTGTCGTTGTGGGATTTGTTGCGATTCGAGCGAGCAAGTTCTTCGAGAAGGTCCGGGTCCTGAATGGGGCTGGAAACTTTGTAATCTCCTGACGCCCACTTGCCAAGGTCGAGGAGACGACAGCGATCGGAACAGAAGGGGAAGTACTCGTCAGTGGCGAGGACGACTTTCCGGCAGGTGGGACAGAAGAGAGCTTTGGTCATTCCTCAGTGAGTATAAATTTTTCGACGAGAGAACGCAGCAGATCGCTCAGTGCGCGGGCAGCCTGCTGCGATGACATAGCTTCAACCGACGAGGTTACGCGGATTTAACGGATCGTCCAGACCTATGCGTCGCAACATCTCCTCGCGCATCCGGGCTGTCACGGCGAAGCCTGTCTCTGCGCCACGTGCGAAGGGTCGAAGTGCACTCGGTAGGGACGCTTTCCGGAGGGAAGGGCCACTACATCAACGATCGCTTTGGCAACTGTTTCCGGATCCGCGTCTGCGGGCTCGAGGCCGCCAAGACCCTTGAGGACCTATTCTCTGAGGTCCGAGTACGGACCATCGTCATAGGCGGTAACCAGTTTGGTGTCGATGGGTGCACCCGCGTGCGCAAAGTGGTTGGTCCCTTTTGTTATGGCTCCGGGAACGATGATCGACGTTTCGATGCCCCACCATTCCGGCTTTTGCAGCAAAATAGGGCCCCAGGTATGGGGGCACACCACCGCGAGTGCTGCTGCTTGATACCCAGACGAGGAGACCTTGCTTCTGTTTTCGCAGCTTCTTGGGGACTGTCTTTGAGCAGGTCGGTTGCGACGGGGCCGGGCGCGACTGCGTTGACACGGATCTTTTTTGTCGCCGAGTTCCTTCGCAAGAATGGCGGTGATGGTTTCGATCGCGCCTTTCGTACTGCCGTAGACTGCGAATGCAGGCTGCCGAATTCTCGTGACGGAGGAGGAGAAATTGATGATGTTGCCGCCGTCGCGCATGGGCCTTGCAGCCTCTCGCATGCAATAGATCGACCCCTTGAGGTTAATGTCCAGAAGCCTGGTGATCGATGCGTCATCCATGGCTGCGAGCGGCGCGACCGACATGGTGCCTGCACAGTTCACGAGGACGTCGACACCGCCGAAGGCCTTCTCTGCCTGGTCGAATAGATCCTTCACTGCCTTCGAGTCACTTACGTCACCACTGACGGCGACTGCCTTGCCGCCTTTGAGTGCCGACTCGGCCATTTTAGAGAACATATCCCAGGTGGTGAAGCACAGACCCATCTCAGGAACAATAGCAACTGCAAAAGCAGTATCGGCTAATACGCTTCGATCCGTTTCGGTTGGTCGGGTTCATGGGCCTCATTCGACTCCGCTGCGCGGCTCTCAGGATGATGTGTTTTGGGGTGAGTTAGACGAGAAGAACAACTGGTTTGCCGCTACCATTTCACCCTATTCGAGGATGCGGGCTACGACGTCGTAGTCGTGGGATTCGGTGATTTCGGCTCGGTAGAAGGTTCCGGGGACCAGTTCGTCGTAAGGGCCGAAGTCGTTGATAAGAACTTTGCCGTCGATCTCTGGAGCGTGGAGTGGGCTGCGGCCCTGCCAGAGGAGTTCGGTCTCTTCGGATTCGCCCTCGACGAGGAGGTCGATCTCGCGACCTATCCAGGCGGCTTTGGATTTGACGCTGATTTTTTGCTGGAGCTTCATCAGCTTGTTGCGGCGGGACTGGATGGTACGCCTGGGGACTTTGAGTTCGTCGGCGAGTTCAAAGGCCTTTGCGCCTTCTTCGTCGGAGTAGGTGAAGACGCCGAGCCAGTCAATCTTTGCAGCGGTGATGAAGGCTTCGAGTTCTTTGTAGTCGGCTTCGGTCTCGCCGGGAAAGCCGACGATGAAGCTGGTGCGGATGACGATGCCGGGGACGATGCGGCGAGCCTTGGCGATGAGGTCGAGGAAGATCTGTGCGTTGCCTCCGCGTTTCATGCGCTTGAGGACACTGGGGCTGGCGTGCTGGAGGGGAACGTCGAGGTATTTTGCAATAGTGTCGTGTTTGGCCATCGTCTCGAGCAGGCGCGTGGTGACCTTGTTGGGGTAGGTGTAGAGGAAGCGGAGCCAGCGCAGGCCAGGGAGGACGGCGAGGGCGTCGAGGAGTTGGGCCAGGCCGTCAGTGAGGCCGAGGTCCTCGCCGTAGCAGGTGGTGTCTTGGCCGATGAGGGTGATCTCGCGGACGCCTTGTGCGATGAGGTTTTCGGCTTCGTGGACGATGGAGGACATGCGGCGGGAGCGGAACTTGCCGCGAAGCTGCGGGATGATGCAGAAGCTGCAGGGGTGGTCGCAGCCTTCGGCGATCTTGATGTAAGCGCTGGCACGAGGAGTGGATAAGATGCGTGGGGTTTCGTCGGAGTAGAGGTACTCGGGCAGAGCGGCGGTGGCGCCGTCCCATGCGACTCGGGAGAAGCGGCCGGATTGTTCTCGGGCATCCCCTTCGGGGCGGGACAGCGAAGGGGTACGAAATAGCGGGTTGGGAGTAGAGGGCTCTTGTTCCTGCTCGCGCTGGAGTTGTGTGCCTTGTTCGCTGGGGTGGGAGTGCTGGTGGACTGCGCTGGGGGTCCGTGCAGCTAAGGGGTCTTGCGGGAGGATGTTGAAGGGACTGTCGGATTTTGTGTTGCCGGTCGGGGTGAGGCCTGCGGCGCTTAGGATGGCTTCCAGTTCGCCTGTGCCCACTACGGCATCAACTTCGGGGATACTCTTTTGGATTTCCTCGCGATAGCGCTCGACGAGGCAGCCAGCGACTACGATGCGACTAGCTTTGCCGCCGTTCTGCTGCTTGTGCTGGACCATCTCAAGGATGGTATTGACGGACTCCTGCTTGGCGGAGTCGATGAAGCTGCAGGTGTTGATGACGATGATCTCGGCGTCTTCGGCATTGGGTGTCAGTTGGGCTCCGTTGTGATGAAGGAGACCCATCATGACCTCCGAGTCGACGAGGTTTTTAGGGCAGCCGAGAGAGACGAAACCTACCCTGGGTTTCGCCTCGGGGGTGGAGCGGGTTTCGAGCACACCTGTAGTTTCGGTTTGAGAGGAGGAAGTCACCACTATCTAGTTTACCAAGTTTGAGACGCCTGCGCTGGAGCTTCTTGATCTTGCAATGCCTTCATTTCAGGAGAGATACGTGCGGCTTGTTTTCACTTGGTGCTGGACCATGCCTGACCAAAGTGGTCTGAACTGGACTTTGTAAACAAAGGTAACTAGTCTGTGGAATGTCACGTCAACACCCTAGTGGCATTCACCGCCTTTTAGAAGAAGTCACCTCTTTTTCTTTTGTCTTTTTTTGGATTGTGCCTTAGACCACCTGTACTCCTGCGCAATTCATTGCGGTTTCTGCATAACTCAAAGAGGTGATGGTGTTCAATATCCAGGTATTTTTTAGGCCCGTATGTCCCGCAGTATCATTTGCATCCAGTAAGTCAGCCAACCAATCAAGTGTGTCGGGATTCTGCCGTGCCAGTGTGAAAATTTTTGCATTGGTGGTTTGCGCAGTTCTTGCGATGCGTGTCGCCCAGGGCCAGAGCACAATCTTCAGCTCATCGGCGGTACCCTCTCAGACAAATTATAGAAATAGCGACCCGATTGAAGTCGGCGTGAAGTTTACGTCTTCGAGCAGCGGCTATATCACCGGACTGCGCTTTTATAAGGGGACCAGAGATGCGGGAACTCACGTTGGGCACCTATGGACAGCGACGGGTGCTCTCCTTGGCAGTGCGACGTTCACCAATGAGACCACCTCGGGTTGGCAACAGGTGAACTTCTCCTCGCCGATCGCTGTGACTGCAAATACGATTTACGTTGCGTCGTATTTTGCACCGCAGGGGCGCTACTCATTGACTTCGGAGGCTTTCAGGAGCTCGGGTGTTAGCAGACCGCCATTGCAGGCCTTGGCTAATAACGTGTCTGGCCCCAATGGCGTTTACGCGTATACCTCAACTGGCGCATTTCCTACAAATGGCCACAACGCGACTAATTATTGGGTGGATGTTGTCTTTACAGCCTCGCAGCAGCCGACGACTCCGCAGTTAACGCTGAGTTCCTCGAGTCTGAACTTTGGAAGCGTTGCGGTGAACAGCTCAGCAACGCAATCATTAACGCTGACGTCTACGGGTACAGCGCCGTTGACGGTTAACGCGATTTCGTTGAGTGGTGCGGCCTTCAAGGTCGTTGCAGGCACGTTGCCGGTGACGCTGAATCCGAACCAGACGCTGACGGTGCCAGTTACGTTTACTCCTACTGCAGCGGGATCCGCCAGCGGACAGCTTACGATCGCCAGCAATGCGTCGACAGCCGTGGTGTCTTTGAGCGGCACAGGAGCATCAAATCCGCAATTAACGTTGAGCTCCAGCAGTTTGAGTTTTGGCAATATTGCTGTGAATACCTCATCAACGCAGTCGCTGACGCTTCGATCTTCAGGTACGACCCCGGTGACAGTGAATACGGTTTCGTTGAACGGTGCGGCCTTCAGCGTTGTTGCGGGTACGTTGCCAGTGACACTGAATCCGAGCCAGTCGTTGACGATATCGGTTACGTTCACTCCGAAAGCAGCGGGAGCGGTGAGCGGGCAGCTTACGATCACCAGTAATTCGTCGACAGGGAGCTCGGCTGTAGTGGCTTTGAGCGGTACGGGCACAGCAAGTAATCCGCAGCTGACTTTGAGCACCACGAGCTTGAGCTTCGGAAGCGTCGCGGACAGTTCTTCGGCGACGTTGTCGCTGACGCTCACGTCATCCGGCACGACGGCGGTAACGGTAAATTCGGCGTTGGTATCGGGGGCGGGATTTTCTCTGATCGGTGGGAGCTTCCCAGTGACGCTGAATCCAAGTCAGTCGACGACGTTACAGGTTAAATTTGCTCCCACAACAGCAGGATCACTTACAGGTACGCTTGCGATCAGCAGCAACTCGAGCAATGGAGGCAACGTATCGGTGGCTTTGAGCGGTACAGGTACGTCGGCTTCCCATCAGATTGTCCTGACGTGGAATGCACCGACCGGCTCGGGTGATCCGATAGCGGGCTACGATATTTATCGGTCGACAGGAAGCGGATCCGCACAATTGATCAATTCGTCGATCGATTCGCAGACCACTTATACGGACACTTCGGTCACTTCCGGCACGACATATACGTACTACGTAACCAGCGTCGATCAAAGCGGCGTTCAGAGCACGCCGTCAAATTCGGTGACCGTGTCGGTTCCTTAGTGATGATGTAGTTTCCAGCTTTGGAGGGCAGTCAGTCTAAATCGATTGACTGCCTTTTATGCGAGGCCGTTGCGGGCGATGACCTCTTTGTAGAAATGGGCGCTGAGCTTGGGAGTGCGTTTTTGGGTTTTGAAATCGACGTAGTGGATCCCGAAGCGGTATTGATAGCCGTCGGCCCACTCGTAGTTGTCCATGAGGCTCCAGCAGAAGTAGCCGCGGACGGGGACGCCTTCGGTGACTCCGCGATGAAGCTGCGTGAGGTAGTTGCGGAGGTACATCACGCGATCGGTGTCGTAGACGTGGCCGTCGGGCGTGAGTACGTCGGTGGAGGAGGCTCCGTTTTCAGTGATGTAGATCTCTTTGATGTTCCAGATCTGTGCGGCTAGCTTCGGTCCCCAGTAGATTGCTTCGGGACCGACGTGAAGCCACGGGCTCATCATGTGCGGGTAGGATTTGGGTGGGGGAACCATGGCGAATCCTGCGGTGGAGTCGTCGGCACGAACGTACGAGGGTGTGTAAATGTTGATGCCGACGAAGTCGACGGGGCTGCCGATCGCTTTCATGTCGGCCTCGGTGAATTTGGGAGCGTCGGCTCCGGCGTGATGCAGATAGCCGTCGGTGTACTTCCCTTCCATGACTGCGGTGAGATATCCGGCGTTGGCTTCGCGCATGGCTTTGGTTGCGGCGGCGATGTGTTCGGTGGTTTCGATGACAGGGACGCAGCAGGTGGCGTTTTCAGCGAGGCCTACTTTGGTGTTCCGTTTGGCGTGTGCGCGGATGGCCTGAACCGCCAGGCCGTGGGCGAGGACGGCGTGGTGCCGGACCTGGTTGACTCCGGCGAGTGGAAGAGTTAAGCCGGGTGCGTGACGGCCGTCTTTGTAGCCGATGTCGACGAAGGAACGCATCTCGTTCATGGTCATGAAGTCGTGGACGCGGTCAGAGAGATGTTGGGCGACGTAGCCGGAGTAGTTGGCGAAGGCCTCGGATGTATTTCGGGACTGCCAGCCGCCTTTGTCTTCGAGAGCCTGAGGGAGATCCCAGTGGAAGAGGGTGCAGAAGGGTTGGATGTTGTTGGCCAGGAGCTCGTCGACGAGACGATTGTAGAAGTCGAGACCTTTGGGGTTAGGCGCACCTGTGCCTTGGGGGAAGACTCGCGGCCATGCGACCGAGAAGCGATAAGTTTTGAGGCCGAGGTTCTTCATCAACTGCACGTCTTCTTTGTAGCGGTGGTAGTGGTCGTCGGCTATGTCGCCGGTGTCGCCGTCTTTGGTTTTGCCTGCGGTGTGAGAGAAGGTGTCCCAGATGGAGGGGCCGCGACCGTCTTCATTGACGGCGCCTTCGACTTGATAGGAGGCAGTTGCGGAGCCCCAGAGGAATCCCTGCGGAAAGCTGCGCTCATTGCTTGATGGGGATGGCGTCTCGGCAGAGGCGAGAGGAGTGAGATAGGCGAGAGTGCCTGGGGCGAGAGATGCAGCTCCGAAGAGACGAGCGAAGGTGCGACGAGAAAATCGATTTAGCACTGGGCTTTTCCCCTTTTCGATGGTCAGGGGAAGTGTAGCTGTTCGAGGGCTAAGGGGTCTAGTTATGGTTTTTGAGTAGTGGGTCCACTTGAAAGAGACCCACTATTTTCAAAACGAAAACGAAATAACAGAGACGCGCCACGAAAAGTGGACCAACCAGAACGAACTATTTTCCCGGAGGCGGTGGGTAGTTTTTGAGGAGTTTGGCGACAGCTTTATTGAGGTTCTTCTGCTGCTTGTCGGGCTTGGCCTTCGGGTCGAGAGTCTTGCTTACAGTTCCTCGCCAGACGAGATCTTTGTCGGCAGGTTTGTACATATCAAGGACGAGTTGGCCGACGTAAATGGTCGAGGTGCTGCCGGTGGTGGTGCTCATTCCGCCCGCGCCGTACCACCCTCCTCCGTACCAGCCCCCACCATAACCCCAGCCTGGACCCATTCCGCTGCTGAAGGAGGTGAATTGCTTCTCTGATCCGATGGCGGTCTGATAAGCGAGGTAAAGATCGGCGGTGTCGCTGTCGGTTGCAGTCAAACCCTTCACCAGGAGTTGAGAATCGATAGTGGATTTGATCTGCTTGTCGACGATATCGTTCGGCCGCTGGGCGTCTTTGATGAGGACCCATTTATAGGTTTTAAACTTCGAAAAATCAGTGCCCTTGTCGTAGTTGTACCGGACATCCTGGCAGAGAGCACTGCTCGTGATGCTGAGAAGCAGGGCCGTCAAGATCAACGAAATCCTTTTCATATCCAGTCTCCTTACCTTCGCGGTTCTTTAATCTCCACATCGTTGGAGGCAATGTTAAGCGTGGAGAGGAGGGTAGGACACTGTCAGCTTTGACAGACAGTTTAGGGGAGTTTGGCGGCTTCGGCTTCGGGATTCCAGTGGTCTTCGCCGCGAAGGAAGGTAGCGGGCAGATATTGTTCGGCCTGTTTTGGGGTGAGCTGGTGAGACCAGGGGACTCGGGCAGAGAAGTTAGCTCCGGGACCCGTGGTGTTGGACTCGGCATAGTAGGCGGTCTTTTCGTTCGCGGGATTGTTCCAGTTGTTCCAGCCTGCCGGGTTGAGGTCCGCGGGGAGTTCAGTGTTGATGTAGATGACGCGGGAGTAGGGTCGCCATGGGCGGCCTAGACCTGTGGTGTTGTGCGCGGAGGCTGAGCTTGCTGCGCCGGGCGTATCGGGGCTCATCTCGGCGGCAATGTGGTCGATGCTGCTGGTGACTCGGCTGTTGACGATGACGTAGCCGGTGGGTTGGTAGGGTGAGGTGCGAGATTGTGCGGTTAGATAGCCGGGGCCGTTGGCGTGGATCTCGGAGTGGTCGAAGATGGCAGCAGCGTTGCCGAAGATGAAGTCGACACCGCCTTCGATGTAGGAGTCGACATAATATTGGCGGCCAAAGTCCGCGAAGAGGGTGTCCTGATGGCCGAGGAAGCGGCAGTGTTTGAAGATGCTGCGGTCGGCGCGGACCGCCGCCGCCACGGCCTGACCGGTGTTGCCGGCGGCGTTCTCGAAGGTGATATTGTCGGCTTCGAAGCCTGTGCCGTTGATCTCGACGGTTTCGGTGAAGAATGTGCCGCCGGCGGTTTTGGCATTGAGTGAGTTGGAGATGACGACGTCTTCGGGGGATTTGCCTTTGCCGATGAGGGTGATGTTGGGGTGGTTCTGGGTAATGATGATGCGCTCGTGATAGGTGCCGGGTGCGATTTCGATGTAGACGCGGCCGCCGGGGCCGGGCCATGGATGGTGGTCCATTGCGTTCTGGATGGCGGGGAAGACGGTGAGATTCTCGTCACCAGGGTTGGCGTGCGGTGCGGAGGGATCGACGCGGACGTGGACGTCTTGGGCGGCGAGAGGAAGGGCGATGGCATAAACTGCTAGAAAAATTGGCAGGACCAAACGCATGCCCGTAAGAGTATCAGTTTCTACGGCTTCTTCGCGGCCGCTGCCTTATCTGCCTCTGCGAGAACCTTTCTGAACTCATCGACTGCAGGGACATCGTGAGAATGGAGCGCGTCCTTCCTTACATATTTCCAGGCAGGGGCGGCCTCGAGCGGGTTGTCCACGCCTCCCTGATAGACAGTGAAGGAATCATCGCTCGAGCCGATCTCAGCCTGGGATGGTGAGGTCGTGGAGGTCTGGCCAGGGTTCGGTGCATTGGAAATGTTGGGCTGGCGACCGTGCTGCGCGCCAACGGAGATGCCGTCGTCCATGGGAGTGATGACGCCTGCGCGATCGTTCTGACGAGGATCCGGGATCGTCCGATCGACGAGGCGATCGTGGCCTTTGCGGATGACGATAATTAGATCGGTCCCGGAAGTCCCGATGATGGGTTCAAATCTTCCCCAGTTGAGGAGAGCAGTCTCAACATCTTTTTGTGCTATCTGATTCGCTCGCGGATCCTCGACTGACATGCCTGCGGTGGGATCTACGATGACTGCGACGGTTCGAGCGCGCAACACGTAGACCGGGATTGTGGGCTTATTTTTGTCTTTGGAGAATCCAGAGGGAGCCAGCAGCAGGAGTCCAGCAAACAGAGCCGGCATACGGTTTTTCATAGTTCCCCCGATACTGTTGCGGGATAATCCTACGCTGCTCGAAAGCACGTGTCATTCTGTTTCGCTGTGGAATGATGTGGTCGTAAGCGGGCTGTTCAAGAGCAAAGATACGGGCCTATAATCGGCGCGCCGGCTGGTTTTTACCTCCCTGATAGCCCGGCCCCTTCGGCCCTTCGCCGGCGATCGTACGGTCAATTGGATAAATTCGATTCCGAGAAGGAGGAGTTTATGTTCCGGAAGATATATCCCCATGTTGTGACGGCTTCAATGTTGGCGTTCGGCAGTGTAGTGTTCTGGATCGGATGCCAAAGTGACAAGGATAAAGAGCAAGCTACGACGGCTTCGTTGCCTGCACTTCCGCAGGAAGATGTCGCGAAGCTTAAGGTTGTGCCGGATCAGCAGATGCTGGCGACGAGCGAGGTTCACCTGATTCCTAATGCGGTCCCGGATAATGCGGTTCATCCAAACTGCGCGGCACACGATGTGGAGATCGACTACGGCGCGAAGGTCTCGTATCCGATTACAGTCTGCAGGTTTCCGGTTGTTGGTACGGGTACGGGGGTTTTCTCGCCGGGGTCTGGCGAGCCGACTCATAAATTGGAGAGCGGAAGATTGTCGGCGGAACAGCGAGCCGGTTTGCAGCAGGCTCCTGAACTTTTCTGGTGTTCGACCAGCAAAGGGCCTTGGCAAGGCTATTTGAGGAGTGAACACGGCTGCTCTGGAACGTGCGATACGCAGAACAAACTGACACTGACAAATGTTCCGTATCTGGTGGAGTTCGATTGGATAGGAGCGATTACGAGTCATCCGCCAAGTTTTGAATTTGTCGGCAAGCTTGAAGGGCTTGGCACTGTGGATAACGGACCGTGCCACCCGGAGAATCTGCCGCATATGGCTCGGTGAAGTGATGATTCGCCGGGGCTGACCGCAGCGAATTGAGACTTGAATTTTGAGTTAGAATAAGAACTGTGCCGGGTCCTACGCGACGTAATCCCGCCAACCCCGCCAGGTCCGGAAGGAAGCAACGGTAACGGGCCATTACGGGCGCAGTAGGTCGCCCGGTGCACAGAAAAGCCTCTGGTCAAGCTACGAATTGGTTCGCGCAATGGCGCAACAGGTCGCTAGTTTCGCAGAATGCCTTTTATCCTTAAAAAACTTCTATTCAAATGATTGTCAGTCTCAGCGCTGAAAGTCTATATCCGAGTGCGTCCTGGAAGATTCTGACAACTTGGAACCGACTACGGAGGACCGACCACTATTCACGGAAACGTGACATGAGAGCAGTTCTCGGAGAGAATGAACTGCGATAGAGGAATGTTGGGTTTTGTGATTCTTTCGTTTTCATTGCAGTGCAACCAGGTGAGGTGAGAGTTTGAGTTTGATGTTGAAACCGCGGACGACGGTGCGCGCGAAGATCAGTTCGGTTGGGACATATGTTCCTCCTCGTTTGTTGACCAATGCAGACCTTGAAAAAATGGTCGCGACGAACGACGAGTGGATCAGGGAGCGGACGGGGATCCGCGAGCGCCACATTGTGGATGATGGTGTCGCGACGAGCGACCTGGCGGTGGAGGCGGCGAAGGCTTGCCTCGCGAAACGTGGGATCGATGGAAGCGAGCTTGAAGTGATCATCGTCGCGACGGTGACTCCGGATATGTTTTTTCCGGCCACGGCCTGCCTGGTGCAGAACAGACTTGGGGCAAAGGGCGCGTGGGGTTTTGATCTTTCGGCGGCTTGTTCTGGATTTCCTTATGCACTGCAGGTTGGTGCGAAGTTGGTTGAGAGCGGGATGCACAAGAAGGTGATGGTGATTGGAGCGGATGTGATGAGCTCGATCATTGACTATACGGACCGGGCGACGTGCGTGATCTTTGGCGATGGCGCGGGCGCTGTGCTGCTGGAACCTTGTTCTGAGGGCGAGATCGGGCTGATCGATTATCTGCATGAAATTGATGGGTCGGGAGCGCCGGCGTTGAATATGCCCGGAGGTGGGAGTTTGCATCCACCGACTGCGGAGACGGTAGAGAAGAAGATGCATTTTGTGCATCAAGACGGGCAGGCGGTGTACAAATTTGCAGTGCGCAAGATGGCGGAGGCTTCGGAGGCGGTGTTGTTGCGCAACGGGATTGAAGGCAAGGAACTTGGGTGCTTTATTCCACATCAGGCAAATAAGAGAATCATTCTTTCAACAGCAGAGCGGTTGGGAATGCCGGAGGAGTCGGTGATTATCAATATTGACCGCTACGGGAATACAACGGCCGCGACCATTCCGCTGGCGATGAAGACTGCGGTGGACGAGAAACGGTTGAAAAGAGGAGATCTGGTTCTGCTGGCTAGTGTGGGTGCCGGATTTACCGTCGGGGCGACGTTGTTGCGGTGGGAGATTTGAAGAAGCAAGAAGTAGCGTCTAGGGAACAGAAGTAGAAAACTGCCTTTTCCTGTCAGACTGCTGTCTTGGATTGGGCGAGACCTTGTGGTTGGGTTCCGACTGTGCGCGACGCCTTGTAGAGTTTCCAGAATGCGAAGGCGCAACTGATGGCGATGCCGACCCACAAAACAATGAGAAATGGTGTGGCGTATTTGGCTGAGAAACCATTCCAGAGGCGCACGATCTTTCGTCCGTAGAAGACTCCGAGCCATGCCGCGGCGGCGTGGCGGAGCGCGCGACTGACGGTGAAGGCGATCATAAATTTTTTGCGGGACATGTTGAGCGCGCCTGCTGCGAGGACGAATGGGCTAAGCGGCATGGGGGGTGGAAGGATCGCGGGAAGCGCGACGGAGAGGATAGCGTGTTTTTCCATCCATTCGCAGATGGGTTTAAGGATGCGAGCGGGGACCCTTTTTTCGAGGAACGTCATGCCGCCTCGCTGACCTACTTGATGGCTGAAGTATCCTCCGAGGGCTGAACCGATGGTGGCGATGAAGACGATCAGAATGACGTTTTGATGGCGGGCGGCCATGAGAACGATCATGATATCGGTGACGCCCGGGATGGGCAGCGGTACGAAGGAGCTATCGACGATGGAGACCACGAAGAGCCCAAAGAGTCCGAAGCTGAAGGCCAGATGGAGAAACGGGTTGCGCGGCGGGGCGGTTCTCGCTGCTGTGGGTGCAGCGGACGAGGCCTTTTTTACGAGGTGAATTGCCGTTCCCAAGAGCTCCATACCTAATTTGACGTCGGTTGGCGGCGCGAAGTCGCTGGATTCCAGCAGATTGATGGACTAAAGGAAACGAAGGTCGGGGAGAGCGGGAAGAATTCCGACCTCGGCGGCATATTGGCGGAAAAGATGAATCGTGCTGATGCAGGTGGGGTCGAGCGTGTAG
The DNA here is from genome assembly GCA_035570955.1 of Edaphobacter sp. Taxonomy (GTDB): domain Bacteria; phylum Acidobacteriota; class Terriglobia; order Terriglobales; family Acidobacteriaceae; genus Edaphobacter. Next base: position 27,604 of record DATMKY010000113.1, read on the forward strand.
TGGATGTTGAGGGTGAGATAGTTACGGATAGTTTGCGGTGGCAATTCAATACGTGGGGTCCACTCGCTGACCAGGTCTTCGATGTGGGTTAGGCCGTTATTACGGGAGTTTGCGAGGTCTTCGGTGAGTTCTTGCGGAGTGATGTGGTTTTCGCTAAGTGCTTCGGGCCGGACGGCCCAGACGGCGGCAACCCAGGGGAGGTTGGTGCGGGTTCGCCATTCATGGGCTAGGTCGAACCACTGACATGAGCCGATTTGTTTTTCGATTGACTCGCGGGATTCGAGAGCAAGAAGGGCGGGGTCGCCGATGAGGATGGCTGCGTCGGCTTGTTGCAGCATGGCGATCGGATTGGCTTTGGCCGTGAGGAAGGTGGGTTGGGTGTTGAGGAACTTGCGGAAGAGGATTTCCGCGTAGGCGAGGGAACTCCGCGAGGCGGTGTCGGCTGCGACGGTACGGATGGTTGAGAGGGTGTGCGTCTTTTTAACGATGAGCTGGATGGAGCGAACTTCGTTGAGTGAGGCGATGGTGCAGCCGGGAACGATGGCGAGCTCAGGCGTGAGAGAGGCGATGGGGATGAGGCCGAGGTCAGCGCGGGCTGCGAGAAGCTCGTCGGCACATAGGGAGGGCAGGGTGTAGTGAAGAGTGTAGCGGTGGGCCAGCGTGACGGCGCGTGGCGGGTGTTCGAAGTCCCACATGAGGGGAGCGGGATTCAGGAAGTTGATGGCGGCGACGCGAAGCATTCGAGGCGAGGATGGAGTCATCAAAGGACTAGTCTATTGGATGTTGGATGAGGATGTGTGATGCAGAGGGCAGTAGCGGGTTTCTATCAGGATGAGGAAGGGCACTGGGCTGCTCGGCTGGAATGCGGGCATGGGCAGCATGTGCGGCATAGTCCCCCGTGGATGGTGCGCGAGTGGGTGACAACCGAGGAGGGCAGGGCGATGCGAATTGGGAGCGTGATGGAGTGCAAAAAATGCGATGAGGAGGGGGTTTGATAGTAGGATTCTCCCGATGCGCGCAGATCACTCTGGAGAGGCTAGTTATGGATTGGTTCCGGTTTGGCAGGATCCTGTTCGCGATTGCGATGATGTTTTTCGGGCTTCAATATGTGATCTTTGCGGCTGCGCTGACAGGGCCTGTACCTGGGCCTCCATGGACGCATGGGAGCATCATCACCGCGTGGTTAAGCGCGGTGGGATTCCTTGTGGCGGGCGTGAGTCTTGCGACGGGTGGGCTGGCCCGGACGACTTCCTTAGTGCTGGGTATCGTGTTCGTGCTATTTGGGCTGATTCAGTACGGACCGGCGCTGGGTGCGAAGCCACATGATCCAGGACCATGGACGCTTCTGTTTGAGCTCCTGGCGCTAGGCGGCGGAGCATTTGTGATTACTGCGAACTCTCCTCACGTGGTTGGCGAGATGAGAATGTTAGGCGGGCTCGGATGCTGGCTGATCTCCCTTTCCCTGGTCGTGTTTGCGGTGCAGCATTTTATCTATGGGAGCTTTGTTGCTGCTCTTATACCAGCTTGGATTCCGGCGCGGTTGTTCTGGGCTTACTTTGTGGGAGTCGCGTTTGTGGCTGCAGCGCTGAGCCTCGTGACCGGTAAGATGGTTTCGCTTACGGGATCTTTGTTGGGAATCATGTTTCTGATCTGGGTGCTGATTCTGCATCTGCCGCGTGTGGCAGGTTCACCGAGAAATGGGAATGAAGTGACGAGTTTATTTATTGCGGTTGCGATGAGCGGAGTGGGGTTTGCTCTGTCGAGCGGGCGCGGAGACAGGTTTGGAGGATTTGGTGCCTAAGGGCTCGCTCAACAGGCGGAGATTTATCGCATCTTCGGGGGTTGCCGCTCTTGGGCTAGGAAAAAGTGTAATAGTACCGGCTGCTTCTGCGGGGGCTGTACCGAAGCCGGTGAGGATGAAGTTGGGATGCCAGAGTGCACCGACGAATGACGAACACCTGAAGTACCTTGCGCGGTATGGAGTAAAGAATATCTGTGGGTATCCGGAGACACCGGATAGGCGTGGCGATACTCCAATCTGGGCGACCGTGGATGAGTTGAGGCGCATGAAGGATCTGGCTGCGAAGAATGATATTGAGATCGATTGCGTTGGACCACCGCTGCTGACTTCGAGTTACATCGACAACGAGAAACATCCGGCGATCATGTTGGCGCAAAGTCCGGAGAGGGATCGTGATATTGAGTCAATTCAGACGTTGATTCGGAATTGCGCCCAGGTGGGGTTGCCATCGATCAAATACAACATGAGTATTCTTGGCGTGCTGCGAACTGGCAGGACTCCGGGGCGCGGTGATGCGAGCTATAGCCAGTGGAAACTTGCCGAGGCGAAGCCGAAGACTCCGCTGACGATTGCGGGGCATGTGGATGCAGATTTGTTCTGGGAGCGGATTACTTATTTTCTGGATCGGGTGATTCCGGTGGCGAACGAGTACAAGGTGAGGATGGCGTGTCATCCGCAGGATCCAGGTGTGCCGCCTGAGGGGTATCAGGGTGTGGATCGGGTGTTGGGCACAGTGGACGGGTTGAAGAAGTTTGTTGCGATACAGGAGAGTCCTTATCACGGGTTGAATTTCTGCCAGGGAACTGTGTCGGAGATGCTGGCTGATCCGGGCCGCGAGATCTATGAGGTGATTCGATACTTCGGGACGCGCAAGAAGATCTTCAATGTTCACTTTCGCAATATCCGCGGGCACCGCAATGATTTTGTCGAGGTGTACCCGGACGAGGGCGATGTAGATTTTGTGAAGGCGATCAAGGTTTATCGCGAAGTGGAGTATCCCTATCTTCTGATGCCCGATCATGTACCTGTTGCGAAGAATGACCCGGAGGGTTTGCAGTCGTTCGCGTTTTGCTATGGGTATATTCGCGGTCTTTTGCAGTCGCTTGAAGCTGCCTAGGACCTGCGCTTTGCGGCAACTGACCGTTTACTTGGGGTTGGCTTTTTCCTTCTCTTTTTTGTCCTGATCGGCAGCGAGCTGGAGTACGCGGATAGCTTCGCGGAAGTGTTCGCGTGTGGTCTCGTCGCCCTCGCTTTGCAGGCCGCTCTGGAGCGCTGGGATAGCGTCGGTAGCGCGAAGGTGGCGAAGCGAGTCGGCAGCGGTAATGCGGACTGTTGGATCGATGTCGCTGAGAGCTTGTGCAGCGATTTTTTGCGCCGCATCGGACTGGCCGTGGTAGCTAAGCGCGGCGGTGATGGCGAGGACACGGATCGTAGGGTCTTGATCGCTACGCGCGATCTCGCGGACGGCGGGGAAACAGTCGGAGAGCTGCTTGTTGGAGATGTAACGGGCCGCGTCAAGACGTGCGGTGGAGGGTTGGTTGACGTCTTTGCAGATGGTCTTGAGCTGCTCGACCGCGATGTTGGAGCCAAGCCAAGTGGCTGCTCCTGCGATGTTGACCTGGGCCTGTGGGTCGCGCTCATCCTGGAATGCAGTGATCATATATTTGAGTGCGGGATGGTCGTCTGCTGCGGCGAGCTGAGCCGCGGCGAGACTTCTGATTTCAGGATCAGGGTTTTTCAAGGCCGCGAGAAGATCGGGTTCGGTGAGCGGGATATTGTGGCGGGTGAGTCCGTCGGCGAAGGTCTCGACCGGAGGGGGTGGTGTGCCGGCGAGCCACTTCGGCGCAAGTGGAGCGACCTGGGCCGACGCTGCGAAGCAGATGAGCAGTGATGCCAGTACGGTTGTCTGAGCGAATCGGGTTGTGCGTTTGGTGTTTCGTGTCGCCACAATCTTTCCTTTTATCACTAATGTGAGACGTTTCGTAACGGTGTTCCGTTTTGCGAGGTGCTTCCTTGTGAAATAAGTTTTGCAAGTTTCTTTGAGAGTTCTTCGGACTTTGCTTGTTCGCCATTTTTATCGTAGATCTGTATCAGAGTGGTTGCGGCACTGAGATTGAGTGGGTCGAGGGCCAGCGCCTTCTCGAGGTGCTGTTCGGCGAGCTTCTGGTCTCCAATTGCTTCGTAGGCTTCGGCGAGGTTCATTTCTTTTGGCGACGACTTTGGATCGTAACGGACTGCGAGTTCAAAGGCCTGCATCGCTTCGCCGAACTGCTGGCCGATGAAGAGGGCGTTGCCCATGGTGTTGTAGAGCTCGCTGTCCTGTGGAAATTGCTGCTGCACTGTTGTGAGCATCTGGTAACCGCTGACGATTTGTTTTGGGGATCGGTGTTCCATCCCTGCTTCAATCGATGCGATTCCCAGATTTCGGGTCGCAAATTCGATGGGAGGCTCGCGCCAGGGAGCGATCTGAGTAGAAACTTCGGTGGGCTCAGGCACGGGATGTCTCTGAATGCGATGGTCGGTGAACGCTGTGTGACCTCCGTCTTTCGCTTCGCGTGTTGGCATGTGGCAGCCGATGCAGTTGCTTGTTTTTGCGGGATGATCGGCGGCGAACTGGGTGGCTGCGTGGCATTTCATGCAGCGTTGGCGGTAATACCATTCGCGGTCGGTGGGCTCGTAGTGCGGGTCGTGACAGGTTCCGCACCACATACCTGCGCCGGTTGTGAGTTTGCACTTGCTTAATGCTAGCTGCTCGGAGTGGCTGATGACCTTGAATGCAGCTTCGGTGCCTTTGGGGGCTTCGTTGTGGTAGATAGTGAAGGTCTGTTCGAGGCGTTGACCGGGTTTGAAGTCGGTGTAACGCTTACCGGGATTTAAAATTCTAGCGACACCCATGAGATGACACTGCTCGCAGATGCTGTCGCGCGCGCCGGGCTCCAGCGCGGCTGGATTGACTATGTTCTGCGAGCTGGGTTTTGCAAGGTGGGCGATGGTGGAACCGTGGCACCGTTCACAAGTAATTGCGAGATGAGGGAATGGACTTTTGCCGTATTGGTTCTGAGTTCCTGCGACGGCGTCGAAGGATCCTGCGTGGCAGTAGACGCAGGCCGCGGCTACGGGGCGAGTGAAGTCCGGGTCGGGTTTCCCTTCGTATCCGGGAGCGAGATCGTACGCGGAACGGCTGCGATAGTAGGCGACGGGGGACTGGAAGAGATGATCACCGAGACCGATGATGTATCCGCTGGCGTGGGTGCCGGATCCGATGACGTAGTCGACGCGGTAGGAATTTGTGCTGCCGTTGCTTTCGATCGTCTGCCATGAGCCGCGTTTGTCGGAGGACATAGTGATAGTAGTCCCGGGAACCTGAACGACTCCTGCGGGCTCCTGTGTCGGGAGACGCATGGAGTGCGACATTTTGGATTGCGCGAATCCGTCGACCTCTTCGGCGTGGCATCTTCGGCACTGATTGCCGTCGACCGAGAACGGAGCTGGGGTTGTCTTCGTTTTGGCGGTGGGTTGCGGATGGGCAGAGGTCCCGTTCAGCCCGCCGCTGCACCAAAGTAATGCCGCAACCGCGGATAGAGCAAGCCCAACTTTTCTTCGATATCGATGTGCCTTCGACATTGCTGCGACCAGGTCCCCAGTTCGACGGGACAATTGTAACTGGCGCTACGAAGAACATTCGCGGGCTTATTTTTCGAGAAATGATGATGAGGAGGAGGACGACGAAATGTTTCTTGTCGAGACGAAAAAGCTTCCGCCAGCGTAGACGGCGGAAGCTCTAGAGATTATCTCTGTTCAGGCGCGAATCTTTTTGCGGATCGTTTGCGCGAAACCGATTATGCCGGTGCCGAGCATTAAAAGAGTTCCCGGTTCAGGTGTTACGACAGCAATCTGGCCGCGAATTTCGCCAGCAGGGAAGTTCGCGTCATGGATGTTGGCGTACGTGTTGCCACTGTTCAAGGCAGCAATAAGTCCAGCCTCCGCATCGGCAACAGTACCGCCTTCCTGGGTGATGAAGGCTGCGGTGTAGGTAGCTGCAAGGCTCAGGTCGACTGTCGCGTTGAAACTGCCGAAAGTGGAGTTTGGAAATGGTGTGAATGGAACCGCAACGATTTCGTTAACTCCTAAGGGACCACAGCAATGGATGTGTGCTGCGCTAGCAGGGGCGGTTAGCCCGGTGAAATTTTCATCGATGGTGAGTAGATTGCCGGTGAGGGTGAAAATACCGACTCCTACTCCGGGGCTTCCAGTGGGAGGAACCTCGTTGGAGCCGAGGAGAATTGCGGTGTAGCTGACGGTGTCGGCGTGCGCTGGCAGAGCAAGTGCGAGAGCAAAGATAAGGGGCCCGGTCAAACAAAGACGCTTGAACATAGGCTTCTCCTATCCGCACTAAGGCGGACCCTGTTTGATGCCATTTAGGAGCGACGAGTGGGTTTTAGATGCAGATTATTTTTTCACTATGGGGTCCTTTGGCAGTGGCCGTAGCATTTGCTTATATTTAGGGCTGAAGAGCAATTGGGATATTGACCAGAGAATGTAGCGAACCAAGACCACCCTGGGCCTAACACATTGATAAAGCATGCCTTCTGAGATAGGTTGACGCTGGAGGAAGGGCATGCGGCCGGAAGGCAGGTGAATCGAAAGCGAAGGGGACGGCATCTCTACTATTTAATGATGAGCCAATGCGAGAGCATGAAGGTGTGATATTTGGCCGTTTGCGGCATGATGAGGCGGCTCAACTCGATGAGTTAATCGAGAAACTGAAACCGGAGTTGGGGTCAGCGGAGATGTTTGCGGCGCTGTTTGGGCTGGAATTGAAGGGGCGGGTGAGGCAACTTCGCGAAAAATTATGTTCGGAGTTTTTAGGCAGACACGAAGACGCTGGTTTGGCGGAAATAGCGCGGTGGAAAACTAAATCTAAGTTCTAGTGTTGGTTCGGGTTGCTGATTATTTCGTAGCGCGAATTTTTCCGGGAAATGCACAGGCCGGTGATGACCTTCCGGAATGATTTTCGTCAGTTGAAAAATCGTCACCGAGATGACGCATTTGCAGAAACCGTGTTAGGTTCGCAAGGGAACATGGAAGATTTGGAACGTTCGGCTTCGGCTGCACGTTCTGATTAACGAAGGGAAAGAATGGCTAAGTCACTTGTGATCGTGGAATCGCCAGCGAAGGCGAAGACGATCGGGAAATATCTTGGCAATGAGTACACGGTGGAGGCCTCGATTGGCCACATCATGGACCTGCCGAAGAACGAGATCGGCGTTGAGCTGAAGCATCGGACATTTGAGCCGACGCTGATCGTGTCTCCTGGGAAGGAGAAGGTTGTTGACCGGCTAAAGAAGCTGGCGTCGAAGGCAGACACCGTGTATCTGGCTCCCGACCCTGACCGCGAAGGCGAG
>DATMKY010000114.1:0-4009 GCA_035570955.1 Edaphobacter sp.
AGCATCCCGACCGCCTCGTAATCGACCTCGACCCTGACGCCGCCATCTCCTGGCCCACTCTCGCCGCGAGCGCCACCGAAATACGCCAACAGCTAAAGGGCCTCGGCTTCGAGAGCTTTCTCAAGACCACCGGAGGTAAAGGTCTCCACGTTGTAGTTCCGATACAGCCTGAATACGACTGGACTGTCATCAAGCAATTCACACACGCATTTGTTTTGGGAATGGAAAAGCGCGAGCCCTCGCTCTACCTCACCAAGATGACCAAATCCGCGCGCACGGGACGCATCTTCCTCGACTATCTCCGCAACCAGCGTGAAGCCACCGCCGTCGCCGCTTACTCGCCGCGCGCCCGCGCCGAATCCGCCGTCTCCCTACCGCTCCCCTGGATCGACCTCAAGCTTCCCGACCGCCCCGTTTTCCGCGTCGTCGACTTCGACGACTGGAAAACCCGCCTCCGCCGCGACCCATGGAAGGGCATCTCCGAGACAGAGCAGCGCGTCACCGCCGAAACCCTCAAAGTCTTTAAGATTTCAGAGACGAAATAGGGAGCAAAGGAAGGGAAGCAAAGGGTGGGAGGAACAATCCTGAGCAGGCCTTTTCAACCGCCTTGTAACGCGAGGCTCGGTAAGCCCTGGGCTTTTACTCCGGAAAGGGCTCGCAAAAAATGGGGGCTCAAACGCTGCTTTCGGCTCCGCGATTCGCCTCTTATTTTGCAAACAACTCCATCAGGTTAGTAACTGTGACGAGCTCTCGCACACGAGGTGACAGGTTAACGAGCTCCAGCTTGCCCAGACCTTTATTGATCGAGGAAACCTTCAGGCCAACCAATGTTCCAAGCCCGGAACTATCTAGGAAAGCCAAATCGGTGAGGTCGATCACGACGTGTTGGGCTCCTTGCGAGATGAGGGGCGTAACCAGTGCCTTGAGCTGACTTGCTGCTTCCCCTATCAGCCTGCCATGACACTTAATCGTCGTAAGCTTTAACTTATATTCGTCTTCCGATTCCTCAACGTCATAGTGAAACGAGCTGTCTGTCATGGAATCTCCTTAATGAGTCACAATACTAATCAAGTACCAGGACAGCACTCAATCGAATACTGGACTGGACCCTCTTGCCCCAACCCACAATTATCGCGTGGTGGATGTAGCCAGCGCGCCACTCTACGGAATCTATGCGGCGGCGACTCCGGGTCTGTTTCGCGAACGGGTCCGGAGCGTAGGCCATGCCAATGCGCAGACAAGAAGACTCCTGCTAGGAACCGTTCCTTATGGAGTTGCAGTCGCAATTGCCCTCTTTTTTGGCTTCGGACTGTTACCGCGCCTCTTCGGAGGCTCGTTTCAGGGATCGGTCGCAGTGTAGCGCTGGCTCTGTTTATTGCCGCTGCCTCGTGTGCTGCATTATGCGTGGGAGACACGATCACCGCTTCTGGCTCGCAAATGGAATCGCACTTCAAATCAGACCCTCAATTCGCGTAGCAGGAACGCATAATCCATGGCCACTTCCTTAAGGTAGTCATAGCGTCCCGAGGCTCCTCCGTGTCCGGCGGTCAGGTTTGTGTGCAGAAGCAGGGAATTGTCATCGGTCTTGAGCGTGCGCAGCCTGGCTATATATTTCGCCGGCTCCCAATACATCACCTGGCTGTCGTAGAGAGAGGTCTTTACCAGCATCGCGGGATAGGCCTTCGCCTCAAGGTTGTCATACGGCGAGTAGCTAAGCATGTATTCGAATGCCTCGAGCTCGTGGGGATCCCCCCACTCCTCGTATTCCGGCACGGTCAACGGCAGCGACGAATCGAGCATGGTGTTCATCACGTCGATGAAGGGCACATGCGAGAGCACGGCGCGGAAGAGATCGGGACGCATGTTGGCGACCGCGCCCATCAGCAGACCACCAGCACTGCCGCCCTCGATAGCGACGCGTTTTGGGTCGCCATAGCCCTGCGCAAGCAGGTGTTCAGTGACGGCAATAAAGTCGGTGAAGGTCTTGCGCTTATGCATAAGCCGCCCGGCATCGTGCCAGGGCTTGCCCAGGTCGCCGCCGCCGCGAATGTGCGCATAGGCAAGGATGAAGCCCCGGTCCAGCAGGCTGAGGCGGTTGCTGTTGAAGCCTACCGGCAACGGGTAGCCATAGGAGCCGTATCCATACACGTAGAGCGGATGCTCGGCGAGCGCACTGAGATCTTTGCGGTAAACAATGGAAACAGGAACTTCGACGCCGTCGGGCGCCGTGACGAAGAGGCGTTCTGAGGTGTAAAGGGTCCGGTCGAAGCCGCCCGGTACTTCGAGCTGCTTGAGCAGTGTCGACTCGCACGTCAATACGTCGTACTCATAAACAGAACCTGGCGTGACGAGTGACTGGTAGCTGTAGCGATATTTAGTCGTGTCGAAGTCGCGGTTGATGTGAGGCTGCGCGCTATAGACGGGTTCAGGAAAGCGAATTTCGCTGCCGGATGCGGTTTCCGATCCCGAACCAGAGAAGCGCTGAATCCGGAGATGCTGTAGACCGGCTATTCGTTCACATACTACATAAAATGAATTAAATACGTTGATTTCTTCAAGCATCACTTCCGCTCTGTGTGGCAGAATTTCTTTCCAGTTCGACTGGTCCGGAGTTTCGACCGGCGCCGTCACCAGGTGGAAGTTGCGGCCGGTGTCGTTTGTGCGGATGTAGAAGAGGCCGTTGCGGTGTTCGGCGTAATACTCGATGTTGTCCCGGCGGGGGGCAATCAAACGCCACTTCCCATCGGGCTCCTCGGCGGGGAGAAATCGTTCCTCGCTTGTGGTGTGGCTTGAACTCTCCAGGATGATGTATTGGTCATCGCGGGTACGACCAGCTCCGATGTTGAAGCGCTCATCGGTTTCCTCATAGATAAGCAGGTCTTGGGAGTGCGGCGCGCCGAGGGTGTGCCGGTAAAACTGGAACTGGCGCTTCTGTTCCTCGTCCTCGATTGTATAGAAGAGTGTGCGATTATCTGCGGCCCAGACGATGGAGCCCACCCGCTCGACACGCTCCCCGAGTAGTTCGCCGGTGCGGAGATCCTTTACCTGCAGTGTGTATTGACGGAAACCCTTGTTATCGATCGAATAGGCCAAGAGGTTGCCGTCGTCGGAGACCGTCGTGCTGCCGACCGCCATGAACGCCTCGTCCTTTGCCAGTTCGTTTATGTCGAGCATGACCTGTTCGAGAGCGTCCGCGTCTGGTGCGTCGGGAGAGCCGGTCTTGCGGCAATAGATCGGGTACTGCGCTCCCTCCTCCGTGCGCGAATAGTACCAGTATTCGCCGTCGCGGAAGGGAACCGAGACGTCGGTCTCCTTGATGTGGCTGACCATCTCAGTATAGAGCGTCTTCTGGAGTTCCACCGTCGGCTCCAATACGGAGTTGGTGTAGGCGTTTTCCGCTTCGAGATAGGAGATGACCTCGGGACTTTCGCGCTCGCGGAGCCAGGCGTAGTCGTCTACGAGGGTATGGCCGTGGAGGGTGGTTTCGGTGCGGCGAGGAGTAGCGACGGGAGGAGCGAGTTCGGTGTGGGTAGACATACCTTCTCAGGATATAAGAGAATCGGTACCCCCTCCTCCGTGGATTTCTTACCTTATTCATTCCATAGGAGTTAGGATAGGTTGGCTGCAGATAATCGATAAGAAATGACTTACCTGCACTTAGCAGAAAACAAATGACTTATGGTAAAGATGATTTCCATTTTGGGAAATTGGCTGGCCACCCATGTAAAAAGCCCGGCAGCCGGGCTGATTTGTCTCTATTTCTCTTTTACCAAGTTGGAGCGCGGATGCGGTGATTTATCTTTGGCGACTCATCCGAAGACCCCCTAATGGAGTGGAAGACGCCGAAGGTATCACTCCGCCAACAACAAGGGGATACCTTACGGGTTCGTCTACCTGGATATCTGCGCAAAAGCTAAGGAAGCATGGTCCTTCACGTTGTCACATGAAGTGTTGGAGCTGCTGGCAGACCCCGATACCGCGCTGACCGTGGCGGGTCCCCGGCCGAAGC
>DATMKY010000115.1:0-8515 GCA_035570955.1 Edaphobacter sp.
TGAATCAGAAAAACTTCCACGGCCTCGACTACAACTTCTCTTACTCCTGGTCGAAGTGCATGACCAACACCCTCGGCTACTTCGGCTCCTACGGCGACGAAGAAGGTATAGGAGAATCGCAAACACAGGCAACACAGAACTTCTTCCAGGATGAATACAATCCGAAGGGAGATTACGGGCGTTGCACTACCGATGTCGCATCCTATTTTGGGGGTTACGCCGTCTATAGCCTTCCCTTCGGAACAGGCAAGGCGATCGGTAGCCATGTCAATAAGGCCGTGAACCAGGTCATCGGCGGCTGGCAGACGGCGCTCAGCCTCACACTCCACTCTGGCTTCGGGATCACTCCATTCGCTGGTTCCTATATGGGAGATTCCAATCCAAACTCTGCCTCTTCGTTAGTCGGCTCGTACGAGCCTCGCCCTAACTGCGTATCCGGCGTTGCAACCAATCAGCCCATGCAAACCGTGCAGATTGGCAGCAGCATTGGACGCGTCAACCTTAATCCGGGAGCCGTTACAAGTACTCAAAACGGCCAATTCGGTAACTGTCAGACCGGGGCTCTGCGCGGTCCAAGTCTCAAGACAGCCGACCTCAGCCTTATCAAACATTTCCCCATCACCGAGACTGTCAATGTGGCCTTCATCGGCCAATTCATCAACCTTACTAACACGCCGATCTTCAGTGTTCCGGCAAGCTGGTGGGGCCAGTACAGCTCCTGTGCAAGCTGCAGCGGCGTTCGCACTCTGGGGGTTAACGGCGGAGGCTCAGGAACCACTGGGCTCTTCGGATTGCTCGATGGATCGAACCCTGGCCGCGAGGTCGAACTTGCACTCAAGCTGAATTTCTAACTTGATCGCTTGCCGTCACGCATGCCACCCGAATCGGGGTGGCATGTGTGCTTTCGCAGTATTTTTTTGGGGTGGTCGAATCTTGTTTTTTGCTGGGGATTTTGGCGAAAACAGATGGTTGGATGTGTTTTTTTGTGGTGAAGTTGTGGATTGCTGGTGAAAGCTGGGAAGTTGACGGTCAGTTTTCGGGCTCGAAGCTCACGTCGAGACATACCATGCTGGGGACTGCCACAAATCGGGCACGCGACCGCCTTTAACGTCATCTCAGCTCCACAGCAGGCGCAACACGTGGGAATCTCAAAGATTCGGATCGCGAGATTGTCTTTTAGAAGTGTGTTGTCACTCACCACGTTCAAAGCCCTGGAGAATCCCAGGGGCCCCCGTCAGAGATATTTCATATTTGTCAGATCCTCAATCAACCCAGGGCCAGTTGGCTCCCACCCGAGCGCCTTGCGGGTCCACTCACTTGAAGCCGGCATATCTAACGCCGCGAAGTGCGCAAACCATCCGAAGTGCTCACCAGCCATGTCGGGAGTAATCGAAACCGCAGGCACCCGCAGTCCCTTGCCGATTGTCTCGGCGATCTCGCGCGCCGAAACGCCTTCTTCCTGAACTGCGTTGTAGACCGTCACGCCAGGTCCCGTCTTCTCGACCGCCAGGCGATAGAGATGCGCAACATCCTTCAGCGGAGCCGCGGCCCAGCGATTCGCTCCGTCGCCCACATAGGCTGACACACCCTTCTCACGGGCGATCTGCGTCAACAGTGGTACCAGACCCTGTTTGCGGGTGTCATGCACCTGCGGCAGCCGCACAACCGCGACATGCACACCTTTCTTCGCTATCTCCTGCGCCGCCTGTTCGGGCCTGCGCGGAATCGCCGGGGAGTCAACCGGAAGGTCCGTCTCTGTGCGCACCTGGCCCGGCGTGCCGCTCGTCAATCCCACCCCCGAGGTCACGACGAATAGCTTCCCCGGCTCTAGTACTGAACCCAGCGCCTCAATCGCCTTCTTCTCGTCCTCCGCGTTCTGCGCAAACTTCGAGAAATCATGGCTGAACGCCAGATGCACGACCGCATCCGCCCCTCTGGCCCCGCTGCGAAGGCTGTCAAGGTCTGTAAGATCGCCGCGATGCACTTCGGCTCCCACAGCCTTCAACTGTTCCACACCGGAATCACTGCGCGTAAGTCCCCGCACCTGATGTCCAACCTCAATCAACTCCTTCACCAACTCCGTCCCAATGAATCCCGTCGCTCCTGTTACGAATACACGCATTGTCATTCCTCCTGTTGGTGGTCGCGCGAACCCGTGAAGACCATCTCAAAGTTGACATCTGGCCCTCAGCCGATTAAAACGGGGACATTCCCCGAATTAGTAGATAAACGGGGACACTCCCCGGATGCAGAATATTCCGCCGGCCGCTCGCATGCCCAAAAAAAAACGCACGCCACCCCCGCCTTCTCGAAAACCGCGCTCCGATGCGAAGCGCAACCGCGAGCGCATCCTTGAGGTCGCCAAGGAGGTTTTCACCCGCGATGGCGCAGCTGCGAGCCTTGACGACATCGCGCGCCGTTCGGGCATCGGGAACGCCACCCTCTATCGCCACTTCCCAACTCGCGACGCCCTCATCGAAGCCGTCTACCGCAGCGAAGTAGAAAAGCTTGCCGCAGCCGAGGAGCGCTTCGCCGCGACCCTACTACCACTTGAAGCGCTCCGCGCCTGGATGCTTCTCTTCATCGATCATGTATCCGCAAAAACACTCATCATCCCTGCAATGAACACGGTCGCCGGCGGCTCGATGCGGCTGATCGAAGGCTCGCGCAGTCTCATACATACTGCCTTCGTCACGTCGGTCAAACGCGCAATCGCTAGCGGCGATCTGCGCGCGGACACCGATCCTAACGACTTCCTCCGCGCGCTCGTCGGTGTCTTCCACACGACGGCTTCACCTGGCTGGGAACAAAGCGCCCGGCGTCTCGTCAACATACTCATCGCCGGCTCGCGCCCAACAAACACCTAGCGGCCTCAGCCCCGGTATGGAACCAGGACGGCGACCTGTCCGATCTGTGGCGACGAGACCACGCTGTGAGCATCTTGCGCAGTACGGGATAAAATTGGTTGCCTGGCCAAGTCAATTTGATCGAATCCCAACACGCAACAGCTAGAGGAAAGTCCGGCGTCTAAGTCGGAAGCAACTTTACTTAGGGATGGATCAAAAGGACGGATATTGATGAAGCATTCGATCGGCGTCGCTTGCTTGGCCGGATTAGTGGGGATGTTGGGACACAGTTCTAAATTGTGGGCCGATGATCCAGCACGATTTGATCTTGAGGGCCCTAAAGTGGTTGTCAGGGTGCAACGAGGGAGCCTGACGCTGCCCATCGCGCAGGTTCCGAATCTGATGGTCGGGGATAGGATTTACGTGAAAGCGGATTTGCCTTCAACCCAATCCAACCACTTGCTGCTGGTTGTGGCGTTTCTGCGCGGCACTACAAATGAACCTCCCGATGATTGGTTCCATGAGATTGACACGTGGGATAAGAAAACCGTTGAGGGAACGACGATTACGGTACCTCAAGGGGCCGAGCAGGCACTCATGTTTATTGCGCCGGAGACGGGTGGTGACTTCAAGACGCTTCGTTCTGCGGTAAAAGGTCGGCCCGGAGTGTTTATTCGCGCTGATGCGGATTTGAATGAAGCGTCGTTCGAGCAGTTGCGAATCCAGCGGTACTTGGCGGCAATGAAGCAATTGGACTCGAAGGACCCTAAGGTGATCGCGGACCGGTCTGCCAAACTGGCGTCGACTCTAGCGTTGAAGCCAAATCCCGATTGTTTTAAGCAGCCGGTGGATCAACAGGTGGCCTGTTTGACGCAAGCCACGGCTCCAGTGCTTTTGAACGATGGGCATGGGATGGGAGTGGCGGAGGCGTTGTCGACGGGACCATCGGCAGACCTGGCGAACACGGCTGCGTATACGCGGCCGGTAGGAGCTGGGTTGTACTCGGCATACGTAGGAACGATTGTGGATGCAGTGCATTTGGTGGCTATGTTGAGGACGGCACAATACCAATACATCCCGGGGCTGACATTTCCCGATGGGTCAACGTTGAATATCAAGCTGAATGCGTCGCCGTCGTTCAATAATCCGAAGACGGTGATTGTGATAGCGCTGCCGGCCATTCAAGCTGCAAAGTTGCCTCCGCTGAAACCGCACAATTCGGATGAAGTAGCGTGCCTGAAGAACCCGAAGATGGTCCTGGAGATTGAGGGGGCTCCACTGGTATTTTCGACAGCGTATGCGCATGAGTTGGTGTTGCATCTGAACCGGACCGGAGCCCCGTCGGACCTGCCACTCCAGGCGGATCCGATCGAGGGCGGACTGGTGGTGACTCCGAATGCTGGGCGAAAGCTGCTGAATGACGGGATGGCCAAAGAGAATGATGCTGTGCAGCCACAAGGCAAGGTTGGATCGATGACGGACCTGACGATCACTGGAACGGTCGAAGGCTTTTGGGGATTCGACCACTTTGTGGGGCCGACGCTGACCCTGCAACAGAC
Organism: Edaphobacter sp.; assembly: GCA_035570955.1. GTDB lineage: Bacteria > Acidobacteriota > Terriglobia > Terriglobales > Acidobacteriaceae > Edaphobacter. Next base: position 4,406 of record DATMKY010000115.1, read on the forward strand.
AGATGGCAAAAACTGGAAGATCATCGGGGACACCCAACTGCTAGCGGGTCAGGATAACAAGCTGGTGCTGAAGGGCGACGGAGCAGCGTGTGTCGAGCATATTGCTCTGAGTTCGGCAGAAGGGGCAAAGGATGCCAAGGACGTCGACGTAAAGTATGAACCTGCAAAAGGCGACGGAGGCAGTCTAAAGAAGGACACGTTGGCGCTAGATGTGTCGCTGAAAACTGTGGAGCCGGGTGGGTACTCGCTGGGAATCAAGCAGTTTGGCGATGAGAACCAGGAGCGTGTTCCCCTTACGGCTTATAACGCGAACATCAAGCTGGATGCAGTAACGATCCATTCAGGTGATCGGACGGCAGTGCTGACGGGGAAGGGGCTGAGCAGCGTGGGGTCGGTAGAAATGGCTGGAGAGACGTTCATGCCGGCAAACGGCGGTGATGATTCAACGATGCACCTGGAGGCGAAGACTGCCGTTACACCGAAGGACGGTGACGAGGCGAAAGCTAAGCTGAAGGACGGGCGTGTGCTGACCGTGAAGGTTGCGGCGCAGGCGGCAAGGCCCGCGTTGAGCCTGGTTTCGATGACAGCATCGCCGGCGGACGAGAGTGGGACGATGCCAGTCGTGCTGGGCGGGAAGGATGAGATTTCGCTCCATGGAAAGCTGACGTTCGTGATCACAACGCACGAAGTCTTCCCGCGGACTCAGAAGGTGGAGATCGCAACGGCGGACGGATCGTTGAAGACTTTGCTGTCACTCGCGGACAACAATCTCGTCTTGCAGGATGAGCACACAGCGGTAGCGACTTTGGATCCTCTGAAGGCGTTCGGGCAATCGGCCTTCGGACCGCTGGCAATCCGGCCGGTCGCAGCGGACGGATCAACTGGCGATTGGACGAGGTTGGGAGTCCTGGTGAGGACACCGAAGATCAGCGCGATCAACTGCACCGCCGCGGATGCGACATGCACGGTGGATGGGAATGATCTATTTCTGGTGCAGACATTTGGGGCGGACAAAGATTTTTCGAAGTCAGCGGATGTGCCGACCGGGTTCGCTCAAGGTGAGTTTACTGTGCCAATGCCGGCTGATGGGACGACGGTTTATTTGAGGCTACGGGACGATCCGGGGGCGGTGGCGACGGTGAAGCTAGCCACACCGGCGCAAAAGGCATTAGCGCCGGCCGCCCGTTAAAATAGTGGTCAAAGTTTTCGATCCTATCCGATCGAATAAATCTAATGCTGTTGGGGCCCTTCTGAACAAGAAGGGCCCCGATTCCCGATGCAACTGACCTGGCATAAAAGAATTACAGGGCCAAACGGAAGGCAGCATCGGCTTCTTGAGCCATCTCTTGCAGTGTGTTGAGGAACTGCCTGCTCTGGCCGTTAAAGAGGCCGTCTGCAGTGAGGCTCGCGACTGCCGCCACTGCGCCGGCAAACTTATCGGTCAGCGGACGAATGATCGCTACGTGGGGGAGGTTGGGGCTGATGAATTCGCAAGGGACCGGGAAGATCAGGCTGGGTTGAACGAGCGTGGGGGGCTGCAGCGGTGGGTTGTTGAAGAAATCAGGAAATGACAGGCCGGATGTGGGGTCGGTAAATGGCGCGACCGGCTGTTGCACTCCATTGCCGGCGAAGTCAACCCATTCGAGGAAGTGAGCGATCTCGTCTCCGCCGATGCCAAGAGTGATCTCCAGCACCTCAGGATCCGATACTTTTTGACTCATGGCTGCGTAAAGGCTCGAGCCACCTTGCTCAATCATTCCGAAGTGAAAGGCCGCCACATTCGCGATCGCCTGAGTGTGGAGGTTGCCAAGAAGATTGTTGCCGATGGGCGCGCCGTTGAAGTCGGCGTTGGTTCTAGGAATAGCGGTAACTCCATTGAGAGTGACCGCCTGTGGAAAGGTGGCGCCGAGGTCCGGGTTGGTTGTGCTGCGGTATCGAACGAACCAACTCGTGTCGACATTGAGATTCATGAGATTGGTGAGGCGTTTTATGCCCGATGATCCGGTGGCGGTGCTTCCCTGTAACGTGCGGAACCGGTCCAGGTTGACCGGCTCGGCTCCTCTTGACTCGAGGTAGGCATTGAGAAAGGCAGCGTGGCTTAGTTCATCGAGCGTGTTGCTAGCGATGTATTGTGGGCCATCGGAATCGAGGTTCGACAAGGCCATCTGATAGGTGTTCATCGTTTGGTTCGGCGCTACTTCAATGGGTGGATTGTTGCCGATACCACCCAACTCCGCATACTGAGTCCAAAGGTCAGCTTCGATGAGCTCTGCAGCTGCAAGAAACCGGAGGATGGCTGCATCGCCCGGGTTGAGTCGGCCGCGTTCCTGCGCACGGGCCGAAGTTCCATTTGCTAACAAGCCGGCGCCCACTGCTGCTGCGCCTCCTGCCAGAAGACCGCTTTTCATAAAAGAGCGGCGGTCGACTGGACGCATAGTGTTACTCACTGGATTTTTCATTGTTGCTCCACTTGTCCCAATTTTTTGTCACGATGGGGTCTCTTTGGGGAGGGGACCCGAGGGCCACAATAAACGCGGGAGATGATGTTACTTGTCGGGGAATCGTCAAATTAATGTCTTCTTATTTGCCAAGAAATTGACTGATTTATTTTGCATTAAATCAATTGCTACACCGGAGTCTCTTAATGCGCAGGCGCGTCTAAGGCTTGGCAGAATTGTTCGGTGAGAGTGGAATGACGCAACACTACGGTGATGAGCAAACGATCTGACCGGCGATATTTTGCTGCTCGACGCCGGTTCATCGTTTGGAGCCTGGCTGCGAGATGGCGGTCGCTTCAGCATCTCGGGCAATGTGAAAATGATGCCAATGAGTGAAAACGAGGGCAATGCACTCATCGAACAATTCACTTGAACGGACGGTCATGGAGGACGATTTGCGGAAGTAAGGTTGCGGGCACTCCGTTGGCAACTGTTCGATCGTCTTAGCTATCCAGTGCAGACCTTGGTGAGGGAACTTCGAGTCGTCGTCGTGGTGCGGTAAAGGGGGAGCGCGATCAGTGCTTCCAAGCCGAAGGCGTCTTTTCCGCACCGTCTCAGGCAAGCACGGAGTTTATCGCTGCGCGATAGGCTTGGCCGCTTGATAGAACGGCCCAGGCGATGCGAGCCAGCTTGTTGGCTGCCGCTGTGACCACGACGTTGATCGGCGCTCAGGTCCCCAGCGTATCGAGCCATGGACCGAACGGGGATCGCTCTCGCTTAATCTGGAGAACAGCGGATCGGGCGGCATGCACGAGGAGCTTGCGCAAATATATGTTCCCGCGCTTGCTGATGCCAAATAGCCTCGCTTTCCCGCCAGTCGAGTGCTGCCGCGGCACAAGCCCCACCCAGGAGAAGAACTCGCGGCCCTTGTGGAAGGCTGCGCCGTTGCCGATCGGAGCCACGATCGCGGTGCCACCAGCGGGCCGTTACCGGGATCTGTCTTAGCTGCTGGCAGGTCGGATCGGACGAGGCGATCTGTTCTATCTCTTGGTTCATGCCAACGACCGACTGTTCGAGATCCTTCCGCTCGCTCCAGAGAAGGTTGACCAGATTACGCATGCGTGGCGTCAGGTTTGCCTCAGCGTTCTCGAGGATATCGGGCATCGCTACCTTGAGCTTGAACGGAGTCTTCGCGACGGTCATGCCGCGTTCGAGCAGGAAGGGCCGCAGCTGGTTGATCGCGGACGTTCGCCGCGCGATGAGACGATCGCGCGACCTCGAACCTCACTTCTTAGAGCGACTGCCTGGGTTGAGCAGGCCATAGACATCCAATCGGCCACGAAGACCGACAAAGATATGGCCGTCCACAATCGTTGGTATGGCGAAACGAACGGTCATATCGGCACGGTCCCGTTCGCTCTTCTGTTCACTGTTGTACAGCTCATGCGTAATGTCCCTCGTGTCGTAGGCATGCAGCACCGCGGGCCTGTCCATGTGCGCCTCGTTCCACTCCTTCGTCGACACCACCCACAGAATCGCGTCCTTCGTCCCATCCGCCGAAATGATCGGTGTCGCCCCTGGTGACGACATTCGCGCTGTCACTCCCTTCGCCACCAACAGTCCATTCTCAATCGCAAAGTCGCGCGTGGTATCGCTTCGATCAGTAAAGTAG
>DATMKY010000116.1:0-2919 GCA_035570955.1 Edaphobacter sp.
CATGAAATCAGTTAAAACCCACCACTCGGCCACAATCCGACCGGAACTCGGAAAAACCGTCGGTCCATTGCTTTCGATTAATTAGATTGTCGATGCTTTGCGCAAGGTCGATGATTTCACCTTCCCCCAGCAACTCTAACCTGATCGGATAGTTCCCAGGCACCGCATGGTCTACAGCTTCGCGAAGGCTAGCCAAAGGTTTTACAACCATGCGCGGCAGAACAAAACTAATCCAGACACTTACTAAGAATGTAATCGCAGAGACAATGCTCAGAACCCACTCTGCACGACGAGCGAGGGAGCGAGCTTTCTGATGATCGCGCTCGACGCGTTGCCAACTTTGAGCTTCCATCTGCGATGCGACATCTAAGACGTGCTGACTGGTAGCCCGAATCTCCGCCGTGATCTGACCAACGGCTCGATTCTCTTGCTCAAGTGTCTTCGCCACTTCTGCATCGAATGACTGGACCTGGCTCTGAAGTTCCTGAATCATCTGCGTATTTTGCATTCGCTTAGAGCGCCGAAACACCTCGTTGAGGTCTTTCTCGTACGCAGCTACTGCTTGTTGGATACGTTGTGCTGATGTACCGCCAGGCCCCTTCATGAGCGACACTGCTGCTTCAAACTGCTGTCCGTACTGTTCGACGCTCTTCAAGATATCTTGACAGGTACTTCATTCGCTCGGATCTAGACGTTCTATCTGCTCGACCAAGTCTTTAATCTTCCCTGTGGCTTGTTGATTCTCCTGGAGATACATTGGATCGTGGAGTAAAAAGTAATTGCGTTCGCTCCGCCGTGCCTCCAGCATTTGAACAGCGATTTGCTCCGCGAACTTCGTTATGGGCGCATCTATGTCGACGATTTGATTGAGGATTCCCACGATCTGAAAGAGGTAGTAGATCGTCAGAAAGATGACCGGCATGAGAATGATCCGCACAATTGCCAAGCTGTAGACAACCCTGCGTTTTAGCGAACTGCCCGGTGCCAAAATCTTGAACGTTTTTTCGATCATCGGTTGCACAGGTGGCCTCGCTGGACTCACCTGATATTATCCGGTGACATGAATTCTCATGTGTAGCAATGACGGTTGTCGACTCCTCTCGAAACTGGGATTCCGTTGGAACGGATCTACACGGTCCGAGGAACGATAGGACCAATGGGCTCAGGATTCCGGGCCGCTAGCCGCCAATCCGGGAAGCAAATGCGATCGTCCAGTAGTTCGTTGTCGCTCCGCCGAGGCACTCATCGAGCCCTTCACAGCAGAATCTGGGTTCCGGTCGAGTCGCCGCCCACCCTTCCCTAATCGGATTAGGAGGCCGGGGCCGAAGTCGAGGGCAGGCGAATAGACGTCAAAGCGACGAGTAGCCCACATCTATGTAAGTTGAGTTGGGCCTCCGGCCGGCGGAATTCCATGAAAATCGCTGCGACCCAAGCAATAATTGAGCACGGTTGGGAGTGGCGAGATCGATTAGACAGTGGAGCTTCTAAAGCCGAATGTAAGTTTGATCCGGAGCGTGCGTGATTGAGCGAATAAATGGTGCGTTGTCTCTCCCTCGCGGGAGCGGCAATAGCCCGAGACCCAGGTTAATGTAATTCCGGCACGTTCTCCATTCCCGCCAGGAGGAAGCTATGCCTTACAGGGTGGCGGGGATCGATGTGCACAAGAAGAAGCTGGCCGTAGTTGTGGCGGACGTCGAGGAAGATGAGTATAGATTTGAGCGACGCTGGTACGGCAGCAACCCTGAACAGTTACGGGTGCTGTCGGAATGGCTCATCGAGCAGCAGGTCGAGGAAGTGGTGATGGAATCGACCGCGCAATACTGGAAGCCTGTATGGGAAGCACTGGAGCGATTTTGGAAGGCGAAGTGCCAGAGTCGTGAAGGTGCAAGCCGGATGTCAGGGACGCTCCATCTGGCGCAGGCGCAGTCTAACCGCGGGCGCCGCGGGCGCAAGTCAGATTTCCGAGACGCCGAACGTTTGGTGAAGCGGCTCGTATCAGCGGAGCTAGTCTTGAGCTTCGTGCCCGATGCCGAACAACGTCTGTGGCGAACAATAACCCGCACCAGGTATCAACGGACGCGTGACAAGGTTCGTCTGCAGAACCAACTGGAGGCATTGCTGGAAGAAGCCCATATCAAATTGTCCAGTTTGGTTTCGGATCTGTTGGGTGCCAGTGCACGTCGTATGCTCCGGGCGCTTGCGGATGGAGGAAGTGATCCCGTGGCTCTGGCCGCCTTGGCCGATCACCGCTTGCGCGCCACCCCGGCGCAACTGCATGACGCTCTAGGTGCCTGCACGGAGATCAACCCGGTCTATCGCCGGCTGGTAAAGTTGACGCTCGACGACTTCGAATTCGTCGAGCAGCAGATCAGTCAACTGGACCATGAGATCGCCAGTCTGCTTCAGGGGAATCAGGATGCAGTCAAGAGACTCGCGGCAGTCCCCGGGCTCGGAGTAGATTCGGCGCAACAGATCATCGCCGAAGTCGGTGCCACTGCAGCCACCTTCGCGTCAGCTAAAAAGCTCTCCTCGTGGGTAGGGGCATGCCCAGGTAAGGAAGAGAGTGCGGGGGTGAACCGCAGCCGACACTCGCCGAAGGGCAACCGCCAGATGCGCCGCATTCTCAATCAAGCTGCGAATGCCGCAATTAAACGCAAGGGAAGCATTTTCGAGATCGTGTATCGTCGTCTCGTTCCGCGCCTGGGACATAACCAAACGATCGGCGTAGTTGCGAATCGCCTCTGTCACTTGATCTGGATAATTCTGCATAAATGCGTTCCGTATGAAGAACGCGGTCCTGCAGTGTCGAAACAGTCCCAACAACGCCGCACCGCAACCATGATCCGGAAACTCAGAATGCTTGGCTACCGAGTCGAACCTATACCAGATCCGGCCTGACGAATGATTTTCGACCCAGTC
>DATMKY010000117.1:0-67324 GCA_035570955.1 Edaphobacter sp.
CTCGATCGGGCGCTTGGTGAGATCGACGGCGTTGAGGTGAGCCATCTTGAGCTCGGCGCCGAAGCGGACGGCCTGCTTCTTCATGTTCTCGATGAGCTCTGGACCTTGAATCCCTTCGGGCCATCCGGGGAAGTTCTCGACCAGCGTGGTGATGGAGAGTTGACCGCCGGGCTCGTGACCTTCGAGGACAAGTGGCTTGAGGTTGGCGCGGGCGGTGTAGATGGCAGCGGTCAGGCCGGAGCACCCTGAACCGAGGATGACAGTGTCGCGTGTCGTATTTTCAGGCATATGGACCCTAGTAGTGTAAATGCGCGACGGTCAAAAAGGATGCAAGAGGGGCTTTGGTGAAAGAATTGAGCTATGGCGAATCTGACGTTGGTCTATGGAATGAGGCTGTTACCCGCGGATGAGGTAGCGGCAGTGGGCGATGCGCCCGTGACTTTGAAGAACGGCAATGAGGCTAAGGTAACGATGCATGTGCTGGAAGGCAGCCGGGAGCAGATTGAGACACAGCTAAAGATGAGTTTGGACGCGTTTTTCGATTTTTATCCGGAGATCTAACCTGCCGCCGAGTGTGCGGAATCAGGCCAGGTGTTCGCCTTCGCATTTTTCCTAACCCAAAAAAGGGAAAGGCGGAGGAAGAGATGGTTTGGTTTCTGTAAAGATCGTCGCGGGCGAGTGATCGTCTTGTTTTGCATCAGGTGTCGGATCAGGCCTATGTAATTTTTTGTGGGCAAATGCTGGCGGTTCATCGTCCGGGCAACTGCGTGTCGATTGATGCGGGCGTTCAGGCGTGTGCGGGGCTGGCGTGGTCGTAGACGAACGACAATGTGCTTACGGTAGACCACAGGCAAGCCGGCACAGCGAATCTTGCGGTGGCGACGCGTTCCCGGGGATTCGTTTCAAAGTCACTAGAGAAACAGCGGTATAGCTGCGCGATAGCCGGACTGGTTGGAACCGATGTGACTGAAGATCATCTAACAGGAGAGATATAGCGAGATAAGCTGGACATGTCGAACGGGGCATCACATTAGGAACGAAGCCCTTTGAAGGAACCGGGAGCCTGAGTATGGCGGTAACGGATCGAAGAGACATAGAACGTAAACGGGTGGTTATCCTTGGTGGCGGGTTTGCCGGGATCAATGCGGCAATCAACCTTGCGCACCTACCGGTCGACGTCACGATGGTGGATCGTAAGAACTACCATCTCTTTCAGCCTCTGCTGTACCAGGTTGCGCTTGCGGTGCTTTCGCCAGCAGATATAGCGCAGCCGATTCGCGCGATCGTGCGGAATCATCCGAATATTGACGTTCTAATGGATGAGGCGATCGGCTTCGATCTGCAGGGACAGGTTGTTCTGCTGAAGACTGGCGTTCGGCTCGAGTATGACTACCTGATTCTTGCGACGGGTTCGACGCACTCTTACTTTGGCCGTGACGATTGGGCGAAGCTCGCTCCGGGACTCAAGACTGTCGAGGATGCGACGGAGATTCGACGGCGGGTTTTGCTAGCGTTTGAGCTTGCTGAACGGGAGATGATGGAGAAGGGAACTCATCCTGCACTAAATTTTGTCATCATTGGCGGAGGACCTACTGGCGTTGAATTGGCGGGGGCGATCAGCGATATTGCAAAGCTTTATATGGCTAAGGATTTTCGGCATATCGATCCATCGATGGCGCAGGTGCTAATTCTGGAGGGTTCACCGAATATTCTTGCTGCTTATCCTGAGGATTTGCAGCGCAAGGCGGGCGAGCAGCTTAAGGCGCTGGGTGTGAATTACCGCACCAATGCTCATGTAAGCGATGTGCAGCCCGGGTATGTGATGGTCGGCGACGAACGCATCGATGCGGTGGTTACTCTATGGGCCGCGGGTGTGCAGGCTTCGCCTCTGGGTAAACTGCTTGGTGTTCCGACTGACAGGCGCGGGTGTGTTTTGGTTGATGGGTTTCTGAATCCGCCGGGGCATCCGGAGATTTTTATCTGCGGCGACCTAGCACATGTCGAAGAGAACGGAAAGCAGGTCCCAGGAGTTGCGCAGCCCGCAATTCAGATGGGTCGTTATGCGGGGAAACGTGTCGGCTACCTGATTGCCGTAGGACAGGGAAGCGATGGGAGCGGCCTGAACCAGACGTTTCACTATTTCGACAAAGGCGATATGGCTACTATAGGCCGCAAAGCCGCAGTGGCGAATATTCAGTGGCCGTTCAAAGGCCACTGGAGCGGGTTGCCGGCATGGCTGACGTGGCTCATCGTGCACATCTTTTTTCTGATCGGGTTTCGGAACCGGCTTTCAGTCTTTCGGCAGTGGGCGTGGACGTATCTGACGTTTCGGGACAGCGCTCGGCTGATTACCGGCTCGCAGGAGCTGCCGGGATGGAATGCGAAGGATGATGCGAGTGGAGTTCTGACGACAAAGCCGCTGGATATGGCTTCACCTAGGACCTGATTCGGGTGTTGCGGATGCTCAAGATATCAAAAAAGAGGGCAGCGATGAAACCGCTGCCTCTTTTGCTGCGAGTGAAGTTGATCAAGGTTTGACGCCGTACTTGCCCTGGGCAAGTACGGGCACAGTGGGAGCGGCAACGCCAAGAATCTGGACTACCGGTACTGAGCCTGACTTTCCATTGACGGTCCAGAGAGCTCCGGCAGCGTCGATGGCCATTGTCTGATCTCCATTGGTAACGAGAGCCGACGAATTTATGCCTGCGCTGTTATAGGGGGCAAAGCCGTTACCCACGGAGGTAAGCAGAAAGCTTCCCGAATTGCCACCGGTTGATCCCACTGACGGATCGAATTCGACGATGGCTCCAGCCGTGTAGCTGTTGATAAAGATTCGATTGTTGCCGTCAACAACGATGGAGCGGGAACCGTCGAGGCCGAGGCCTGAGGTGACTGTGGGAGTGTAGACGAGAGGCGTTCCTGTTGGATTGCCATGCGCACTCATATAAAGAGAGCTTGCATTGGTTCCACTCACTGTGTTCGTGATCCACGTGTTACCGTTTTTGTCGATCGCTGCAGCATAGTTCGCGGAACCGCTCGTTGCAGTTGAGGATACCGGTGCGGTGTAGGGGGAGAGGAAGAAGTTCGTTATGCCCGCACCCTGAGAGGGTCCCCAGACGTTTCCGGTTTTTGCGTCAACCGTGAGCGCGTAAACACCTCCCGATCCGATCACGTTACTTGTGCTGAAGGTAGTCGGCGTCGTCGCGAAGGTATTGGATCCCTGGTAGGCGAGCTGACCGAAGATCTGAGTGCCGGAACTGGCCTTGGTGGAGTACCAGATATTGTTGCTGCCATCCACGGCGATCCCGGATAGAGCAATTGTACCCGGCGTCGTTACCTTTGTGGTTGCTGTGCCGGGAGTGTATTCGTAGATATTTCCGCCGCCGGTTGCATTGTCAACCGTCCAGATGTTGCCATTCAAATCGACGGCGACTTGGCGGGTGGAGTTGGCGGTCTGTAGAGCTGTGTTGCCCCAACCTCCATTCGGAGAAAGGACGGTCCCGTTGCTGGAGAGTTCGATCAAACCAGCGTTGGTGACGCCGGTAATCCAGAGATTGTCACTTGCGTCTGCGGCAATTCCCCACGGGACTTCAGCGGCGGTGGTTCCGTCTGTAGTGAATCCGGCGGTGTAAAGTACGCCAATCGACAAATCGTTGGGGGCAGAGGCGCCGACCGTGGGCTGGAACGAGGGAGTGGCCGAAATCAGACCGTAGAGCGTAGCGGTATTATTCCCCGGAAACTGCGCCATGTCGAGCGCGGCCTGCCAGGTGTTCACTGGAGCTGATCCGAAACCGGCGGGTGGCGTTGCGGCCGTAAAGAGGGCGGAACAGGACGTACTCGTTTTCGAGGTTGAATTGACGCATGGCTCCAGGATATCAGCCAGGCTGTTGATCATATTGCTTGGTACGCTGCCATTACCGCCGGGCGTGGTGGCTCTGGCTGAGCCACTATTGAAGTCCACAATATTTGCCGCATTCAGAAAGGCGTGAGTAAGTCCCGTTGTGTTGGTAGCGCTTGCCCCGATTTGTACGGGAACCGGACTGGTCGTAGTGGTATTGGCGAATCCGCTCAGCGCGTAGGCTGCGGCGATCGTGGTGACTTCGTCGATGTTGACGTGAGTACTGGCGCCTACGGTGGCGCAGTCCCCAAGCGCCGCTACGAGCACGATGGCGTTGTTATTGGTTCCGGCGGTGAGTCCGGGATTACCTCCGGTGGCGACGATGTAAATCTGTGAGCCAGGAGGGCAACCTGTAAGATTTGTAATCTGGAAATGGCCGTTGGAGTCGGTCGTTGCCGTTCCTATCCCGCTCGGGGTAGAACCGTAGCCGGTGCTGCCATTTGCGAAGAGGGTGATGGAGGCTCCACTGATTGGAGGCTGGCCACCGAAGGCGGTGCCACTGATGACCAGAGTGTGAGTCGCGGTGTCGGTATATGGCGCCACGGCGCAACCGCTAAGGAACCATGCAGAGACAGAACACAAAAGAACGGCTGCAGGCCCGAGACGTTTACAGGAAAAGCTTCTGACTATAGGTGTGCGCAATCAACTTCCTCCCACTTGATTCATCGGTAGATCAAAGGTTCACTAAGCTCTCTAAGTCGTTTGAAACTTAGATTGACGGAGGTTGATTCTCCATCAAAAGGAAATGAAATTCCACACGATTCTGCAAAGGTTAGCGTAGTGGTTATCTACGATTTTGTAGCTAACTCTATTGGGGGATTCCCTCGAACGAACGTCGAGGAACTGGGGCTCAGGGCGGGTCTTTATTGCAGGAGATTGTCCGCACTAAAGAAGAAGGACCGCTTTTTAGCGGTCCTCGCTCTCGTCGATTTCGGCAACAAGATCAGTTCGTGGAGTTCTCAATTTGTTTCCATTCAGCGTCGGAGAGATGCACGGCAGCAGTCGCGATGTTTTCCTCGAGATGCTTAACCGAAGACGTTCCGGGAATCGGAAGCATGACCGGCGAGTGATGCAAAAGCCACGCCAGTGAAAGTTGAGAGACGGTGGCCCCGTGGATTTTGGCCGCCGAGTCAAGCTTGCCGCCCGGTTGCGCGAGCTTGCCGGCAGCAACCGGAAACCAGGGGATGAATGCGATCCCATGTTTCTCGCAGTATTGCAGAACGTCCTCGTGCTGGCGGTCGCCTAAATTGTATTGATTCTGCACACTGACAATCTCGATGGCCTTGCGAGCCTGATTGATCTCGTGCGGCTTCACCTCACTGAGACCGACGTGCCGAATCTTGCCTTGTTCCTGGAGTCTTTTGATTGCTCCGAGCGATTCCTCGACCGGCACCTTCGGATCGATGCGATGAAGCTGCCAAAGATCGATGCGGTCTATCTTCAGACGACGCAGGCTCATCTCAACTTGCTGGATCAGGTACTCAGGCCTGCCCACGGGTACCCATTTGTTCGGGCCCTGTCGCGTAAATCCAGCCTTGGTTGCAATCACAACACCCTTGGCGTACGGAGCCAGCGCTTCGCCGATGAGTTGTTCACTTACTTCGGGGCCATAGGAGTCGGCGGTGTCAATGAAGTTGACTCCAAGCTCGACCGCGCGCTTGAGAACTCTTTTTGCCTCTTCTCGGTCTTTAGGCTCACCCCAGATCCCGTCGCCGGTAATCCTCATTGCCCCGTAGCCCAACCGGTTGACAGTCAAATCGCCGCCAATCGCAAACGTTCCGCTCGCCTGTGCATGTACTGCCGTTGAAGTCGCCATGCACTATGGGATGCTGGCTGCTGGGCGAAGATGCATGGTCTCGCCTTCTTCAAGAACTTTTACCCGTCCCTTAATACCGAGTCGTACGGCTTCCGCTTCAAGACGTTCGAGAGGCTCGTGCATCGGCTCGCGGCCCAGTCGGAAGGTTCCATAGTGCATGGGCACCATTCGTTTGGCGCCCAGGTCTACGAAGCCGCGGACTGCTTCCTCCGGACTGGTGTGAACCGACCGATGACTATCCGGGAAGTACGCCCCGATGGGGAGCAACGCGACTTCGGGTTTCAGCCGCGCACCAATCTCGCTAAATCCTTCGAAGTAGGCGGTATCGCCCGAGTGATAGATTCTTTGGCCGCCGCCTTCGATGACGTAGCCGCCGTAACCTCGATGCACGTCGCGAAATAAGCGCGCACCCCAATGCTTGCATGGGGTCATGGTGATCTTGAGACCCGCTACCTCGGCGTCCTCCCACCATCGGAGGCCGTGGATTGTGCGAAAGCCCAGCCGTTCGACAAGATCCTCGACACCTCTGGGCACAACAACCTCGGGGGTGGTTCCGGTTAGCCGTCGTGTGGCACGGATTACGCGCCGGAGTGAGGCGATATCCAGATGATCCATGTGCGCGTGGGTAAGGAGTACCAGGTCGATTGGCGGGAGCCCGTCAATCCGTAGGCCGGGTCGGCGCTGTCTTCGCAATACTATGAGCCGTTTGGAGAAAACAGGATCGACAAGGATCTTGCGTCCGGCTACCTGAAGAAGAAAAGAGGAGTGGCCGATGAAAGTAACGCCCAGTTCGTCGCGCTCCACCAATTTCACCGGGCGAGGAACTCCGGTCAGAGGGTTCTTATTGCTCTCGCGTACCTGACGCCAAAGCTGTTCAACCTTTTTAACTGCGAAGGGTCTGTCTTTCCAGGATTTGCGCATCTTCTCTCCGCTATTTAGATGCGCAACATAACACCGGCGCACTAACCGATTGTAAATTCGGGCACCCGGCGGCTTCCGACTGCGGCAGGGAATCCACCTAGTTAAGGAACGGTGTGATCGAAGCCGTCGCTGCAGCGAATGAGTCGGCTTCAAGTCAAGCAGACCTATCTTCTTGCAACGACGGCCTCCGATGCGTTCGACTGTGACTACTTCGCCTGTCGCTTTAGGATGTCACCAAGACGGTCCGGAACGCTCGAGACACGTTCCAGCTGCGGATAGCGTTCGCCTCCGTGGTAATCCAACCGAACGACCTTGTAAAAGCCTGTATTCACGATGATCAATTCGACCGCAGGGCCTGAGTCTTTTGCATCGTGAATAGCAGCTTTCAGAACGTCGGGGCTATAGGCTCGTCCGTCGACGGCTATGATCTTCATTCCCGGTCCTACCCCTGCTTTGTCAGCAACGCCGCCCTTGAGAACATCGGAGACCGTACCGGACTTTCCTGCATGGAGACCGATCGAGTACCAGAAGTCGAAGCTGCCGCGCTCGGCATCTTCCATTGCACTCCATGCGTTCGGCTTATCTGAATAGGAAAGTTTGTAACCGCCGTTTTCGACACCGCCAAGCGGTGCCTGATAGGAGTTCGAGTCCACCCGCGAGCGAAGAAACGTCGCCCAGTCGTTTGCGACGACACTATTCAAATCAGCGACGACATCTTCGAACGTGTAGGAGACAACTTTTGGTGCGGTATTGCCGCCGAGTCCATGGAATTTGGCCACAAAGTCGTCGATGGATTTCTTACCGTCGGTCATTTTGCGAATGGTTGTGTCGACGTCGAGCCAGATGAGCTCGCCTTCGTCGTAATAGTCGACGTTGAGGCGCCAATTATCCCAGCCGCCACCAGCTGCGTAGAGAATCTGCGCTGAGGTTGCGGTGTCCTGAATATCGCGCCAGGTGCGGCCTGGGCGATTGTCATATTGTGCGGCGATGGTGGAGAGGCGCTGCTTGTACTGCTCGGGCGTCCAGATTCCGCAGCGAGCGGCGAGGACGTCGCCGAGGTATTCGGTGAGTCCTTCATAGACCCAAAGTAGATCCCCGACCATCGGTTTTTGATAATTACTGGTGGCGAGGCCCGCGGGACGCCGATATTTGCCATTCCAGCTATGAGTGAATTCGTGAGGAAGGAGCAGACCGCCGAGCGTGAACTCACGGTCATCGGTAAAAGTGGTGGCGGGGACACGGTCGTCGCTGGACTGATGATGCTCCAGGCCGAAGTGCGCGACCTCATCGCTGAGGGTTACGAGAAAGTGATAGGCGCCATAGTGACGACTCTTATAAAGAGCGCCGGTTTCGCGAACGAGTCGGTCGAATTCAGCGATGTGTTCCTTGGAGAGCTCAACTTGTTCAGGTCCGTCGGCAGCCATGTCGAGGTAGTGTTTCGGAGTGATCTCGGGAGCGAGCTCTACCTCACGAAAATAGCGGCCGGCAAGGACTGGCGAGTCGACGAGTTGTTCGAGGGAGACAGTTTTGAACGTCGTGTTTGAGTTGGTTCCCGATTTTGTGACGTGGGTGGTTTCGAGCGCGGTGCCGAACTTCCAGCTAGTGGGCACCGTGATCGAGGGAGCGAACATAACGTCGCTTGCATTGGTGTTGTCGGGATAGACGAGGAGCTCGTTCCAGCTGAGAAGCGCGAGGTTTTCGCTCGTGGAGGCACCGGCGGAGAAGCCAGACGCAGAGGCAGTAGCAAGGAAGTCGATTCTCATCTCGAGCTTCGTCACACCCTGCGGCACGGTGATGTGGTAGGCGAACATCTCAACCTTGTCGCGCTCCCATTTGATGGGCTGGCCATTCCCAGTGATGAAAAATCCGGTCATGTTTTCGATGGGACCAGTGGGGCCGTGTTCGCCGGGAATCCACTTCGGATAGACGACCGTCAAAGGGCCGGGTGTTACCGATATCACTTCGGTGGCGTGAAGAATTTTGCGTGGTGCTTCCGTCAGATCCACGTTCAAAGAAATCGCTGTTCCCTGTGCAACAGCTACCGAAGTTCCAACTGCCACAACGAAAGCCGCACTGGCACACTTCATCCAAAGACCCGTCATCGTTTGCCTCGCTCTATCACTTTTTGAAACCGCAAACAGTCTACCTCCCTCGACCGAAGCTCTTGGCCTAAATGGGCAATTTACAGGTAGGATGATGCAAACAGGAGAATCCATGTCTTTGAAGTTTCTGGCAGGCCTCGCTTCTGCAACACTCCTTCTTCCTCTTTTCCTTTCCGCACAACAACCCGCGCCGCAACCTTTGCAGGCGATGCCCTATTCGCCCTCTCTTGATGTCGGCAGTCTTGACCGTTCGGTCGATCCCTGCGTGGACTTCTACAGGTTTTCGTGCGGTGGGTGGATGAAGAAAAATCCTATTCCTGGTGACCAGTCCGGCTGGAGCGTCTACGCCAAACTGGGCAACGAGAATTCGCAGTTTCTGTGGGGCATTTTGGAAGAAGATGCGAAGGCGAAGAATCGCACCCCCGTGCAGCAGAAGGTGGGCGACTACTTTGCCGCGTGCATGAATACGGCGGCGATCGATGCGCTTGGCATCAAGCCGGCTGAGCGGGGGCTTGCCCGCATCGATGCATTGAAGACTCGTCCGGAATTGGTCGCTGCGATCAGCACGCTGCACCATGAGTATCCGGGGGGCTATTTCTTCGGATCGGGAACGGGCCAGGATGCGGTGGACTCGTCGCTGGTGATTGTTGAGTTAGGCGCTGGCGGGCTTGGGCTGCCTGATCGCGACTACTACCTGAAAACTGACCCGAAGAGCGTGAAACTTCGTGAGCAGTATGTCGCTTACATCGAGAAATTATTTGCTCTGAGCGGTGAGAACGCTGAACCGGCCAAAGCCGATGCCGCGGCGACCCTGCGCATTGAGACGGCGCTTGCTACTGCGTCGCTGACGCGTGTGCAGCGGCGGAATCCGCACAATACGTATCACATGATGACCGTCGCAGAGGTTAGCCAGATCGCTCCGGCAATCGACTGGGCACAGTATTTCGCATTGCAGGGTGCGCCGGGAGTTACCAAGCTGAATGTCTCGCAGCCGGAGTTCATCAAGGCAGTACAGGCCGAGCTCACGACAGAGCCGGTGGAGGCTCTGCGCGCCTATCTGCGCTTCCACTTTCTTACCTCTGCAGCCCCCTATCTTGGGCATCCGTTTGAGCAGGCAGAGTTCGATTTTTATTCGACCACGCTGCGCGGAACTCCAACGATGCCGCCACGATGGAAGACCTGCACACGCGCTGTCGATCGCAATCTTGGTGAGGCGCTGGGGCAGGAGTTCGTCAAACGCACCTTTACGGCCGACACCAGGGCGAAGACGCAGTTGATGACCGAGCAGATCGAGACCGCGATGCAGCACGAGATCGAAAATCTCGACTGGATGAGTCCGGAGACGAAGCAGGAGGCATTACGTAAGCTGCATGCAATCCGCAATAAGATCGGGTATCCAGATAAATGGCGTGACTACTCGAAGCTTGAGGTCAAGCCGAACGACTACTTCGGCAACGCATCGCGGTCGTACCAGTTTGAAGATGCGCGCCGGTGGAACAAGCTCGGCAAGCCCGTCGATCTGAATGAATGGGGCATGACGCCGCCGACGGTGAATGCTTACTTCAATCCACAGATGAACGATATCAACTTTCCCGCCGGCGTTCTGCAGCCGCCGCTGTACGATCCGAAGTTGGATGACGCGCCGAACTACGGCAACACCGGTGCGACGATCGGCCACGAACTGACCCATGCCTTCGATGACGAGGGGCGCCAGTTTGACGCGAAGGGAAACCTTCGCGATTGGTGGACACAGACCGATGCGAAAGGATTCGAAGACCGCATCAACTGCATTCGCGATCAATACGCACAATACGTTATCGTGGACGACATTCCCATCAATTCCAAATTGACGAGCGGTGAGGATGTTGCTGACCTTGGCGGAACTCTTCTGGCGTACATTGCATGGAAAAAGCAGACCGAGGGGACCAAGCTGACGAACGCAGACGGCTTCACTCCGGATCAACGCTTCTTCGTAGGCATGGCGCAGTGGGCATGCGAGAATGAACGGCCGGAGAATCTTCGTGTTAGCGCTGTTACCAATCCACACTCACCTGGCTTTGCGCGTATTAATGGAGTCGTATCCAACATGCCGGAATTCCAGCATGCCTTCAGCTGTAAGGCCGGCCAGCCCATGGTGCACGCCCCCGCCTGCAAGGTCTGGTAGGTTCGTTTCTTTACACCGGCGGTTTTGCGACTCTGTCGTCGCGACCGCCGGTATCTAAATCGGCTCGCAGCCAGTACACTTGTCCCCAACCCATGAATCTTTACGCAATCGTTCTAGGCCTTATCGTCATCACTCTGCTCGGGGTCTCGCTTGGCCGCATCTCCAAGGTAAAGACAAAAGCTGACTATCTCGTCGCGGGCCGGTCGCTTCCCGCCATCGTGCTTATCTTCACGCTTCTCAGCTCATGGATAGGCTCCGGGTCGCTGCTCGCAGGCGCGGAGAATGCTTATAAGCATGGCTTCCCCGCCTTGTGGCAGGCGGCTGGCGGTTGGGCCGGTCTTGTGATTATTTATTTCATCGCTCCCCGCGCCCGGAAGTTCGCTCAGTTCACCATCCCAGATTTGCTCGAAGCACGCTACAACCAAACTGCCCGTATTCTTGGCGTGATTGCAGTCCTCTTCGCCTACACGGCCATTACCAGTTATCAGTTCATCGGCGGCGGCGACATACTCCATCTCATTTTCCCATCGGTCTCTGCGCGTCACGGCCAGGAGATTATCGCGGCATTTGTCATTGTCTTTACTGCCATCGCAGGCATGAGTTCGGTCGCTTACATGGACCTGACCATCGGACTCTTAGCCACTATTACTCTGGTCGTTGCGGTCCCGATTCTTGCGCACATCGCCGGTGGCTGGTCAGCCATTGCTTCGTCGCTGCCTGCAACCCACTTCCAGGTGCTCGGCGACTTCACCCCAACCCGTGCCCTCGAGCTTTTTCTTCCGACTTGTCTGCTGATGCTTGGCAATCAGTCCATGTATCAGAAGTTCTTCTCCGCGAAATCCGAGAAAGATGCCACACAAGCGGTTGTCGGCTGGTTTATCGGAATCCTTATTCTCGAAACGGTGATCGTCGCCCTCGCAGTTATCGGATCCTCACTCTTCCCGTCGGGTGAGGTCAGCGAAAATCCGCGCGAGATCCTCGCCTATACGGCGCTCCATTCTCTCCCGCATCTGTTGGGAGCCATTATGGTAGGTGCGATCTTCGCGAAAGTGATCTCGACTGCGAACAATTTTCTCTTTTCTCCTGCCACCAACCTGATCAACGACGTCTATGTTCGCTACGTGAAGCCGGAGGCCTCCAACAGCAATATCCTCTTGGTCAGCCGCTTTCTCGTAGTGCTCCTCGGATGCTGGGCGCTCTATCAATCTCTTGGAACTCGCTCTGTACTAGAGAAGGCGCTCTATGCCTATACTGTCTACTCCGCAGCATTGACGCCAGTTATTCTGGCTGCCTTCTTCTGGAAGCGCGCGACTGCCGCTGCCGCGGTCTCAAGCATCTTTGCCGGGACTTTTGTTACGGTCTTCTGGGATTCGCAGTTTGTCCATACGCATCTGCCGGACTCCATCGCATCCCGCGACGCCATTCTCCCCGCACTGCTGGCCTCCCTTTTGTGTCTTGCGCTCGTTAGCCTGGTTACGCGGCCTCCAACGGAAAAACAGCTCCAGCCCTTCTCCGAAAGCTAAGGAACTAAATCCACAATTCCATTTGCGGAAATTTAACGCTAATGTTCGATGATTAATGTTTCTCCCGGGCAGCACACGGTTTTCCTCGCCGGACGAGTGGCGATGGCCCCCAAATGAAGGATTGATGAACTACTTACTGTTGCCCGATCTAGCCGCGATGGCGATGCTCCTGAGCATCCTCTACTTCTTGCGTCAACGTCATCCGCGCGAGACCGTAGATCTTTGGCTCATCGGACTGGTCTTCATCTTTTTTGAGGCGATCATTCACGCTGCGTACCCGCCGCCCGGTACCCTGCGGACAGTCGCACATGTCGTCAATCTCAACTTTTTCTATATTGCGGGGGCTATCTTTCTCTGGGCGTCGGGAAGAGATCTTTTTTCACGCAGGCTTTATCTTCTTTATCTCCTCATCAACTCGCTGCCTCCTGTCGCGTTGCTTACGATCTATGGTCTCAATATCCGTGTTCCAGCTGCTTATCATGGCGTTGCTGCCTGTGGCTTCGTGGTCGGCATTGTCAGTGCCGCCGCAATCGCTCACAAGTGGACTGTTCGGAGGGTATGGTGGACTCTTTTCCTGCAGTTTGGCACCTGGATCCCTATCTGGCTCTTCGCCTCGGCAGAGTCCTTTCGCGACGCCGCGTACTTTGTGCTTTTCGTTATCTATTTTTCTACTGCGGTTCTCTTCCAACTCAGTCTTCCTCGCAAGAGTCTCGGCAAGGTCGCTATCGTTATTGGATTTGTGATCTGGTCTCTCGTCTTTCTACTTCATTCGTGGGTGACTAACCATCCTGGATACGATCCGATTGCCGACGAGATATGGAATCTGCAGAAGTTTCTCGTCACAATTGGAATGCTTCTTGTCCTGCTGGAACAGCAGGTCTCAACCAACGAGTGGTATGCCTTCCACGATCACCTGACCGGACTCCCGAACAAGCGTCTTTTCGAGGAGCGTCTGACCACTGCGGTTCAGGGGTCAAACCTTAACAACACCCGCACGGCGCTGCTGATGGTCGATCTCGACGGTTTTAAGCTGATCAACGACACACAGGGGCACGACGCCGGCGACGAGGTGCTCCGCCAGGTTGCAAAAAATCTTCTCAGTGCCATCCGCCCACCGGATACGTTGGCCCGTTTTGGAGGAGATGAGTTTACCCTGATCGCTACGGACCTGCCGGGTGGCGAGCCGGCGGAGATCATTGCACAAACTGCAGCCGCACGCATCGACCGCGCACTGCGTAAGCCAGTCAATATCAACGGCAATACCCTTAACCTGTCGGGAAGTATCGGCGTAGCTATCTACCCTGACGACACGACTGACGAGTCGCTGCTCTGTCGGCTGGCTGACCAGCGCATGTACGAGCAGAAGCGCCAGATTCCCCTCCACTTCTAAATCGCCGAAATCAGATTTTTACGATGACCTTTTTCCTTCTGCTGCATCTATTCCAATACATATTTTCGTGAGGAGAACTTTGCATGGCGTCCGACACCAAATCTATCGATTTTAACGCAACCTTTTCTACCGCGGGTCTGGCCCTCGTATTTCCAATCGACTCTGCCTCGATCCGTTCTGAACCTGCGGACGGAGAAGTTCTCAGCGCGGCAATGCGGCGCGTCGACTTTGATGGGAACGACGAGGACGAGGTTGAGGAAGATGGCTTCGACGACGATAAGGAAGACGACGAATACGACGACGATGAGGACGATTACGATGATGAGGACGAAGACGAAGACGAAGATGATGATGAGGACGAAGACGAAGATGATGAACTAGACGACGAGGACGAGGAGGAGGATAACGAAGAAGAGCTAGATCTTATTTGAGCGCGTAGTTGAAGAGCAGATTGCTGGACGGGACCAGACGCGTATAGTCCTGGCTGAGAACTAATATCCGGCATCCGAGACAATGTTTAGTAGCTCCTCCCCCGCAAGGAACCTCCTTACCTGCTCTGCGCCGAAACGGAAGGCACGATGAATAAACTGCGGAGTTGAGCCTCCGACGTGCGGAGTGATCATGCAGTTGGGAGCGAACCACAGGGGATGACCCGCAGGCAGCGGTTCCGGATCGGTGACGTCGAGAACTGCATGGATTCGGTTTTGCTGCAGCGCCTCGCCCAGCGCATTGGTTACGACTACTGGGCCGCGTGCTGCGTTGACCAGCAACGCGCCTGGTTTCATCAGGGCGATCTCTTCTGCTCCGATCAACCCATGTGTCTCAGGGGTCAGCGGCACGATCGCCACGACAATATCGGCCTGCGGCAAAAGCCTGTGCAGTTCGTTGACAGCAAAAACTTCAGGGTTCTGCCGTGCGTTTCGAGCCAGTCGGAGAACATTTGCTCCGAAAGGTTTGAGCCTCCCTTCGATTGCAGCTCCGATCGAGCCATAGCCTATGATCAGGACCGTCTTGCCCTCCAGATCGTCACCGAGGATCGCATATTGTCCTACATTGGCTCCGCTGGTGCTCATAAAACCATCGCGAAACGAAGCTTGGCCCTTCCATTCTCCACGCATCTGCATGTCCCGGTAAAAGGGGAACCGTTTGAGGGAGCAGAGAATCGATGTCAGGACCCACTCGGAGGCCGAGACGTCGTGAAGTCCGCGGCCATCGCACAGGGTGACCTCCTTCGGCAACCACGGTGTAATCCAGTCCACCCCTGCCATCATCGACTGCACGACCTTCACACCGCGAAGATGATGAAAAGTGTCCTGCGCACTCTTTCGGGCAAAGGGAATAATCCAGAAGTCGACATCCTGCATGCCCGAAGGATGGCGTGCGATTCGAACGATCTCCGCTTCACGCGGAAAATCGGACACGAGTTCCTGAGCAAGATTTTCATCGACGCCGACACGCACCATCTTTTGAGTGTGCACGAAACATCCGGAAAAAAGAAAGCCCGGCCACAAGGGCCGGGGCGGTAAAATCTGTTTCGAAACCGGTTAGATATCGAGGTTTTTCACATCCAGTGCATTCTCTTCGATGAACTTCCTGCGGCTCTCAACGTCTTCACCCATCAGTGTTGTAAAGATCTCCTCGCAGGCTGCGATGTCTTCAAGCTTGACCTGCAGCAGCGTACGCCGCTCGGGATCCATCGTCGTCTCCCAAAGCTGCGGTGCGGTCATCTCGCCCAGTCCCTTGTAACGCTGCACCTGGTACTCTTTACGGCCTTGCTCAATGACGTATTCGAAGACCTCCCGTGCTGTCTTTTTCTCGACTGGATCCTGCGAAGCTCTGCTGGAGCGTTTCGCTGCCTTGGTCTCAGCAACGGTGCCGGGCGCAGCAGCGATATCGGCCACGCCCTCTTCCGAAGCGATCTCCTCGGCCTCATCCGCTGCTTCGGCGGCCGCTTCTGCTTTGCTCTTTGCGGCGTACTCAATCAAGAACGGAGCAACAAGCTGGTCCTTGATCTGAGCATGCTTGGCGAGCATCTGGCGGCTCTCAGGAGCCGAGGCCAGCGTCCAATCAATCGTTCGCACTGCACCCTGCGAATCGGTGTAGCTGACCGAGTATCTTCCGTGTTCCTCGTCTAGCAAAACGTCGCCAACGTTTTTGAACTGGAATCCCTTTTGCATGCCAACCAGTTTCTGGCGCATCTTTTCGAGCTTGGCCGGCGATTCGAAGTCTGCTCGTCGGGCCGGATCCTTGCCCTCGTGAGAGAAGAGGTCTGCAAAAGCCTGAGTCACCTCTTCGTTGCGAAGGCGCTTCTGTACCTTGTCGAAGAAGCCCAGATAATCGTTAAGCTGGGTCATGTACTTGGTCAGCTCTTTGCCTTCGAGCTTCGCGCCACCCTCGCCGTATCGGATAACCATGCCGTCGGAAGCACGCTTGACCATCACGCTGACATACTCGCGATCGTCCTTGATGTACTGCTCAAACTTGCCTTTCTTGATGCGATAGAGGGGCGGCTGCGCGATGTAGACGTGGCCACGCTTGATCAGCTCGGTCATGTGGCGGAAGAAAAAGGTCAGCAGAAGCGTTCGGATGTGGGATCCGTCGACGTCTGCATCGGTCATCAAGATCAGCTTGCCGTATCGCAGCTTGGTGGCATCGAAATCGTCCTTCCCAATGCCGCAGCCGAGGGCAGTGATCATGGCGCGAATTTCTTCGTGGCCCAGCATCTTGTCATACCGAGCCTTCTCGACGTTGAGAATTTTACCCTTGAGCGGAAGGATCGCCTGGAACTTACGATCACGGCCCTGCTTGGCAGTTCCACCTGCGGACTCGCCCTCGACAAGGTAGAGTTCGCACCGATCAGGCTCGCGCTCGGAGCAATCGGCAAGCTTGCCTGGTAATCCGCCACCGTCGAGAGCGCCTTTGCGACGGGTAAGGTCCCGGGCCTTGCGTGCAGCTTCACGGGCACGGGCTGCATCGATCGCCTTGTTGATGATCTTCTTGGCGACGGAGGGGTTCTGCTCCAAAAAGCCGCCGAGGCGCTCGTTGACGAAGGCTTGTACCGTTCCGGCGATGTCGGAGTTCAGCTTGCCCTTGGTCTGTCCTTCAAACTGCGGCTGCGAGAGCTTCACGCTGATCACGACGACGAGTCCTTCGCGAACATCATCGCCGCTCAGATTTTCTTTGACGTCCTTGAACAGACCGAGAGCCTGTCCCGCGGCGTTGATGGTGCGGGTCAGCGCGGTTTTGAAGCCGGAGAGATGCGTTCCGCCGTCAACCGTATTGATGTTGTTGGCAAAGGTAAAAACCGTCTCGGAGTAGGCGTCGTTGTACTGCAGTGCAATTTCCATGGCGACACCATCACGCTCGGCCTCCATGTAAATCGGCTTGTCATGGAGCACCTGCTTGCCTTTGTTCAGGTGTTTGATGAACTCGGCAATGCCTCCGATGTACTTGAACTCCTGATGCTTGCTCTCGCCGGTTTTCGCGTCGGTAGTGCGCTCGTCGGTGAGATGAATCTCGAGGCCTTTGTTGAGAAAGGCGAGTTCGCGGAGACGCTGGGCGAGGGTGTCGTAGTTGAACTCGGTTACGGAGAAGATAGATTTATCCGGCAGGAAGTGAACTCGGGTGCCACGGCGCTTGCTGGGCCCCATCTTCTTCAACTTGGTGGTGGGAACGCCTTTGGCATACTCCTGTTGCCAGGCGAACTCGTCACGCCAGATTTCAACCTCGAGTTCCTCGCTGAGGGCATTGACGCAGCTTACTCCGACACCGTGCAGACCGCCGGAGACCTTGTAGTTTGAAGCGTCGAACTTGCCACCCGCATGCAGCATGGTAAGAACGACCTGTACCGCAGGCATCTTCTCGCCATTGATAACCTTGTCGTCCACCGGGATTCCGCGGCCGTCGTCCACAACTGTGATGGAGTTGTCGACATGGATCGTTACATCGATCCTGCTCGCGTGGCCGCCGAGCGCCTCATCGACGGAGTTATCGACCACCTCATAGACCAGGTGATGAAGCCCCATTTCGCCGGTCGAGCCGATGTACATCGCCGGACGCAGCCGCACCGCAGCCAGTCCTTCAAGTACCGTAATGTTCTCGGCTGAGTAGCCTCCGCCCTCTTTTTTCCGGGTTGGAGTTTCTTTAATTTTTCCAACTTCGAGCTCTAAGCGAGTGCCATCGGTGGGGATTGCCGTCGTTGCCATGGATCTCCGTTCAGCGGATGCTGAAAAATACAGGTTTTCGGCTTCTTCCCGGTGTCTGCGCGATTCGCGAAAACCCCCGCTATTCCAGCGCTTTACACGGGTTCCAGCCTGTCGTTCTGTGACTTAAGTATACCACGTGCCGACCCTCAAAAAGGGCGGCTGGAATCCCGCTTGGTACGGCGAATTTCAGATCCGATTTTGTCGCGAATTTGGAGGTGCCGGGATTCCGGACCTCCAAATTCGCATCCCCCGAAAGTGTTACAGATATGACCCTTAACTAGCGATATTCTCCCCCTAGTTCGTCACGAAAGGGTATTTCAGAGGTGACCCAATGAAGTTGAATCGCTTGATTGCTGCATCAATTGTTAGTGTTTCACTGCTTACGACCTCAACCTCGGCCTTTGCTTGCGAGCACGATAGTCACTCGTGGTCCTTCTTTGGCTTTTGCTCTCATTCCTTCGATCGCGATAAAGACAAAGATAAAGACCATGACTGCGACCACAACCGCAACAACGGTGGCCATGACTGCAATCACGGTGGCTCCTCGTCCGGTGGGGGAAGCTCCACAGGTGGTGGAAGTTCCACAGGCGGCGGTTCCTCGACCGGTGGCGGCTCGACTGTAGGTCCGAAGGGTTAAAATCTGCAAGCCCTTCCCAAAACCCTGGAAAGACCAGGTATGACAGTTTTAGATTGAGAATGCTCGCCAGAGCTAAACCAATGACCCTCTTCGGAGGGTCATTCCCTTTACGGAAACAAAGGGTTTATCCTCGATCCAGTGGTGGAAGCGCGATTCTATCCGCTCAAAGCAGCCCAATTCATATATACTCAATAAGTTGTCCAGAAACACTCAGGAACACACATGCCAAAGTTGAAGACTCACAGCGGCGCCGCCAAGCGCTTCAAGAAGACCGGTACGGGCAAGTTCAAGCGCGGCCAGTCGAAGATGCGCCACATCCTCACCTCAAAGAAGACCAAGACCAAGCGCCATCTGCGTTCGATCACCTTGGTTTCTGAGGCGGATTCGGCCAAAGTCGCACGGATGATTCCCTACGCCTGAGGTTTAGGCCAGGGAGTGAAGTTTTCAAGTCGAGCCGCTCGACGAGAGCAAAGGGCCAGTCAAAGCGTTCCGGCCCCTGGAATCACGATAGAGGTTCCACCGAGACTTGAAGTTGCATAGCCCGAGTGAAGAGGCCCACCTTACCTCCAGCCGGGCGTAACCCAGATGGCGCAAGAGCGCCGCGAAGTACGCAAAAGGAGAAACACGATGCCCCGTGTAAAACGGAGTACAAAACGCAGTGACCGCCGCAAAAAGATTCTTAAGCGCGCAAGCGGTTACTTCCTCACAAAATCCAAGCTCTACCAAGCAGCTCAGGAAGCCGTCGAGCGCTCGCTCATGTTCGCCTACATCGGGCGCAAACAGAAGAAGCGTCAGTTCCGTGCTCTCTGGATCGTCCGCATCAACGCCGCCTGCCGCATCAACGGCATGAGCTATTCGACCTTTATCAACGGCCTGAAGAAGGCTGGTAATGGCCTCGACCGCAAGGTTCTTGCGGACATTGCCGCCAATGATGCCGCCGGTTTTGCCGCTCTCGCCGCACAAGCGAAGGCCGCTCTGAAGGCCGATACCGACAAACGCGCGAAGGCCGCCAAAGCTGCAGCTTAAATCTAGAGTCACAGGAGAAGAGGCGCGGCTGCGGCCGTGCCTCTTCTTTTTATTTTCAAAGAATCTGAGCCGACTGCATCAACAGGCACAATAGGCAACCACATCGTTACCAACGATTGCAGTTATTGTGGATGCATGATGCGAACGATGAAGTTAGTTTTCGGCTGTTCAGTGTTGGGTATTTCCTGTGTCGTTCCATCCATTTCGCAGCAGGTAGCCTTTACCTTCGACGATCTGCCTGCTCATGGAGACCTGCCGCTCGGCGAGACACGGCTTGAAGTGGCCCAATCGATTGTCAAGACGCTGCATGATCAGCACCTGCCTCCAGTCTATGGTTTCATCAATGCGGTCAAACTGGAGAAGAATCCGGAAGATATTGCTGTGCTAAAGGCATGGCGTGACGCGGGCAATCCGCTTGGAAATCACGCCTACTCGCATCCCTCGCTCAACGAACTCACGCCGGAGCAGTTTGAGGCTGACATCGCCAAGAACGAGCCAGTTCTCTCTAGGTTGATGATTGGTCACGATTGGCACTGGTTCCGCTACCCATTCCTCTGGGAGGGTGACACGCTGGAGAAGCGCCACGATGTCCGGACCTATTTGCAGAAAAACGGGTACCAGATCGCTCAGGTCTCGCTCGATTTTGAAGACTATCTCTGGAACGCTCCCTATGCGCGCTGCGTCGCCAAAAAGGATGAGAAGACCATCGAAGGTCTTCGCGCGAGCTACCTCGCCACGGCCGACCAATACATCAGGGTCTTCGAGGACCTCACGCATACACTCTACGGCCGCGATATCCCTTATGTGCTTCTGATGCATATCGGGGCATTTGACGCGAAGATGTTACCCGACCTGATCGACCTCTTCCGCAAACGCGGTTTTACCTTCACGACGCTTCCTGAGGCGATGAAAGATCCCGTCTATCGCGAAGATCCTGACATGGCGCTCAAGTATGGCGGAGCCTTTCAGGAACAGATTGCTGCGACCAGACATGTCAAGTTCCCCCCGAACTCGAAACCCTACAAAGAGCTCGAAGCGATGTGCCGCTGATCCGGTATCAAACTACCAAAGATCGTATAAACAGGTCTGTCGGATATCCTTAGAGTATGTCGACTGCCACACACCCGGCGCAGCAGTTGGAACTTCCTGCCGCGAACGAGGGACAACAAAGAAACGGCCCGCCTCCATTCGAATCCTGGGGTCGTTATCCAACCTACGACGCGAAGATTATCCCGCTTCACTGGCAGAGCGATTTTCCTACTGTTATTGACGGCCTGCACAACGGCGTACTCCCTGTCGGCATGGGCCGAAGTTACGGGGATGTCTGTCTTCTGAAAGACGGCAACCTCATCCTCACAACCGGAATGAATCGTTTGATCGACTTCGACGCCGAGACAGGGCTACTCACGGCTGAAGCGGGCGTTACGCTGGCGCAGATCCTCGACTTCGCCGTGCCGCGAGGCTATTTTCTTCCCGTCTCGCCGGGGACGAAATATGTAACTCTGGGTGGAGCAATTGCCAACGACATTCATGGCAAGAACCATCACGTCGCCGGAACTTTTGGCCGCCACATCACGCAGTTCGAGGTAGTCCGCTCCGACGGTTCACGCCGGATCTGCTCTCCCGGCGAAAACGCCGATCTCTACTCGGCAACGATCGGCGGACTTGGCCTCACCGGGCTCGTCACCTGGGCAACGCTGCGTCTCAAACCCATCGTCTCGCGCAAGATCGACTACGAAGGAATCCAGTTCCACGGTATCGACGAGTTTCTCGATCTTACCGACCGGAGCAAGGACATCGAATATACCGTCAGCTGGGTTGACTGCACCTCGACGGGCCGCAATTTCGCCCGCGGCGTCTTTATGCAGGGCGATCACTCCGCGAAACGGGACTCGCTTATCGCGTCGCTAAAGCCGAAGCTTGTCTTCCCCTTCGACGCGCCAGGCTTCGCGCTTAATTCGCTTAGTGTAAGCCTGTTCAACACTGTCTTCTTTCACAAGCAGATTCACAAACGCGTTGTCTCGTTGCAGGACTACGAGCCATTCTTCTATCCACTCGATAAGGTCCTTCACTGGAACCGAATGTACGGCAAGTCCGGCCTGCTGCAGTTCCAGTACGTCATCCCGTGGGAGCATGCGAAGGAAGGTACCATCGCCATCCTCCATGAAGTCGCAAAGTCCGGCCTGGCCAGCTTTCTCGCAGTGCTCAAAGCCTTCGGCGATGTTCCCTCGCCCGGGATGATGAGTTTCCCAAAGCCCGGCATCACGCTCGCGCTCGACTTTCCCATCAAACCTGATCAGAGCTTTCCGCTTTTTCGGCGCCTTGCTGACATGACGCTGGAGTTCGGCGGACGCCTCTACCCGGCGAAGGACGCGGCGATGACTGCTACTCAGTTCCAGGCTTTTTACCCGCAGTGGGAGCACTTCGCCCGCTACCGCGATCCGATGATCACCTCCAGTTTTTGGGAGCGTGTCACTCAGAATCTGTAATCAGGACAAGACGAGGTCTATGAGCTCCACACCGCAGACTACTGACAGGCAACCTCAAGTTTCGCGCAAAATTCTCGTGCTCGGTGCAACTTCCGGGATTGCCGAGGCGACCTGCCGCATCTGGGCCACGCAGGGCGCAAGCCTCTTTCTCGTCGCACGCAACGCCGAAAGGCTCGCAGCTGTTGCTGCCGATCTTCGAACCCGAGGCGCCAGCTATGTTGACACTGCTGTCGCCGATCTCGACGATACCGACACGCATCCGCAACTCCTCGCCCATGCCGTAAACTCCCTGACCGGCATGGACGTCGCCTATCTCGCCCACGGCATCCTCGGCGACCAGGCCGAGTCCGAGCAGGACTTCAACGCGGCGGCACAAATCCTCTACACGAATCTGATTGCACCCATTTCACTGCTGACGTGGCTTGCTAACTTCTGTGTCCAGCGCCGTGCCGGGGTTATCGCGGTGCTTTCATCTGTGGCCGGTGACCGCGGCCGCAAGTCGAATTACGTTTACGGTTCGTCAAAAGCGGGCTTGTCGGCCTTTCTCGCGGGCCTGCGGAATCGCGTCGACCGCGAAGGGGTCACCATCCTTACCATTAAACCCGGCCCGACACGCACGGCGATGACTGCCGCTATGCCGAAGAGCGAGAAATTTGCCGATGTCGATGCCGTCGCCGAATCAATTGTTACTGCCATCGACAAGCGCAAGGACGTCCTCTATGTCCCCTTCCAGTGGCAGCCGATCATGTTCGCTATCCGCCACATTCCTGAACGCGTGTTCAAAAAGATGAATTTGTAAATTCTGGAAATGCTGTTTACATTTCTATGAATTTTGGGTTTTTGCGGCGTCAGAAAGTGCGGAAAATGGGCCAATTCTAATTGGCCCTCTGATTGCTACATAATATCTCGAATACCACAAAGTTAGAGAGAACGTCTGAGGTCACGCAGACTCAAGCCGTTCCATGTTTGAAAAGCGACAAGAAAAAGCCGGATGCATCATCCCGCTTTGGCCAGTGACTTGTAATTCAGTGTTTTGACTTTTCCGAGAACGAGGCAAATTTCATGAAGATGATCCTCCGCACGACCTCTCTGCTTGTTCTGATTATTGGGTGCCTGTTTGTCTGCCCAACTAGTCTGGCCCAAACTTCCTACGGATCCATTGCAGGTTCGATCACCGACTCGACCGGTGCAGCCATCCCCAACGCCACGATCACAATTAGAAATACGGATACGGGTGAGACCCACGTCACCCAATCCAAGGCAAACGGTGGCTATCTTATCGACGCAATCGGTACTGGAAGCTATGACGTTACGGTCGAGGCGGCCAGTTTTTCCAAGCAGGTGATCTCGAAGGTGGCCGTGCAGCCCACGACGATCACTTCGGTCAACGCTCTTCTGAAGGTAGGTAGCGCGTCAACCGTGGTCGAAGTGTCAAGTTCAAGCGAGATCCTCAAAACGGAAAGTGGAGAGGTTAGCGAGTCCATCAGCACGAAGGAGATCTCCGATCTTCCGGTCAATTCTCTGAATGCGTTTGCCCTTGCAACGACGCTGCCCGGCGTCACCACGGTTACCACCGTTGGCCTGACGAACGGGACTGCGTTTTCAGTCAATGGCAGCCGCCCCCGCGAAAACAACTTCCTCATTGAAGGCCAGGACGATAACGATGCCGGCATAGAGGGTCAGGGGCTTCAGCCCGAAAATCAGGAAGCGCTTGAGTCTGTAACCTTCCTGTTGAGCGGCTCTTCTTCAGAGTTCGGTCGCGGCGGTAACGTTTCCAACCTCGTCTACAAGAGCGGCACCAACACTTTTCATGGCGCCGTTTGGGATCGCCTTTTTAATTCTTCCCTGAACGCAACGAACCACCAGACCACCTACAACAAAGGAGTCAAGGCGAAGACCCGCGAGAACATCTACGGATATCGCTTCGGCGGACCTGTTCTGCACGACAAGCTCTTCTTCTTCGTCTCTCAGCAATTCGATCACTTCCGTTCGAGCTCGGTGCTCAGCACGCTGATTGTGCCAACGACCGCTGGCTATGCGACTCTGAACCAATACAAATCGAATCCGCAGATCGCCAAACTGCTGCAGGCCTATGGCGGATTCACAGGGTTTGACGCTGCCAGCGGTAAGTTTCCCTCTTCTCTCCGCAACGTAGCACTCGGACCCGACCCGGTCACCGGCGTCGATCGCGGCACCGTCGCTTATGGTGGCAACCAACGCATCATTGGGAATCTGACCAACAGCAACGAATTCGTTACCAAGGTTGACTGGCAGGCTCTCAGCAACGATAAGGTTCAGTTCCGCTTTATCCGCTCCCCATATCTCACACCGACGGATACCGGAAACTTCCCCTCTCAGCTTCCTCTCTTCGATACGAATCAGTCCGGCACGGCTTACAACGCGGGCATTACGGAAAATCACATCTTCAACTCGCACATGTTGAACGAACTGCGTATGTCGTATGGCCGGATCGGTTTTTCTTTCGGCTTGCGCCCCGATACGTTGTCCAATCCGCTGGCGACAGGGCCAACTGTGACCATCAACGGTGTTCAGGGTTGGGGCATTCCAACGAATATCCCTCAAGGGCGTTTCCATAACACCTATCAACTCCAGGATGCCCTTAGCATTACCAAGGGCAGCCATTCCATGAAGGCCGGGTTTGACATCGCCCAGGTTAGGGTTCGCGATGCGGTTCCTTTTGTCTTCTACGGTTCTTTCAGTTACCAGCTCTCCAGTGCCTACAGTTCGCTGGGTAATTTCATGGATGACTTCTCCGGAACAAGCTCGGCTACGCTGACTAAGAACTTCGGCAACAACATCGCTCGGCCGACGCTTACCAACCAAGCCTATTATTTCCAGGACCACTGGAAGGCAACGCCAAGCCTGGCTGTTGACCTTGGTCTGCGTTATGAATATTACGGCGCACCCTTCAACTACATTGCCTACCCGGCTGTCGATCTCAACAATCTGGCGTGCTTCCCGACAACCTCGGCGGTTTCCTGCCGCGTTCCGGTCAAGCCGAACTACAAGAACTTCGGTCCTCGCATCGGCTTTGCCTACACTCCCGGAGCCAGCAACAAGACTGTGATCCGTGGAGCACTCGGAATCTTCTATGACAACGTCTTTACCAACGTCGCCGATAACATCCAGGCCAGCGCCCCGAATGCTTCCGCGCCAACCGTAAATGGTGTGAACACAGGGCGTGGAACGGCTGCCTGGTCGACCCAGTTTGCCACTCTCAACCCAAATCCCGCACCCACGAACTCTGTTACCTCCACGGTTCCCAATCTCCGAAATCCTCTTACCTATCAATACAACCTTGCCGTCGAACGCGCTCTTCCCTGGGCGATGAGCCTCACTGCTGGATACATCGGTTCTCGATCTGAACACCTCTATTCGTTGACCTATATCAATCCGCTGGTACCTGGCTCCACAACACAGCGTGTTGTCGCTCCGACGCGTGGTCCCATCTCCGTTCACGACAACTCTGGCGACGGCAGCTACAACTCGGGTACCCTCGAGCTTGAGCGCAAGTACCGTTCCGGAGCTCAGGCCCGCATCGGCTACACCTACTCTAAGTCGCTGGACAATACCTCAGAGGAATACTCATCTGGAAATTATTCTGCCTATCCGCAGATTGAACCCGCTCTTGGCGGTCGCCGTGGACAGGATTGGGGCCCCTCCGCCTTCGACCATAAGCAGCGTGCCGTCCTGTCCTTCGTCTATGCCATTCCCAAGTGGCACGCCGATGGCGCGATGAAAATTGCTGGGTACGTTGTCAACGGTTTCCAACTCAGCGGAATCGTCTCCTTCCAGACCGGCAGCGTGATGAACCTGCAGACCAATCAGGATCAGAACGGTGATGGCATCGTCAACGACCGTCCCGTCCTTGCAAACAAGAATGCACCCTACAACAGCTTCGCAGTACGTCAGATCGACGGATATCCGACAGCTCCCGGCTCCTCACCGAACGTTTATTGCGATGGCACCTATGTAGCGAATGGTCTTGCAAAGAATCCTTCAACCGGGGCGAACGACCAGTTCTGTCACGTTGTTACGCTCGACCAGGTCCACTTCTACATGGGTGCGAAAAACACCCAGAACACAACAATCAGCCGCAACACGGGCTATACTCCGGGCGTTCTCCAGAACGATATCTCGATTCAGCGTAACTTCCCCATCCACGAGAGCCACTCCGTCGATTTCCGTGCGGAGATGTTCAACTTCCTCAACCATGCGAATACTGGTATTCCAAATCTGCTTCTTCAGTCGACAAGCAACCAGCCCGTCGCTGCTGGCTACACCCAGGGAACTTTCAACTATCTCCCACCCACCGCTACAGGAAACCGCAGTATTCGGTTTTTCCTGAAGTACTCCTTCTAACTCAATTGCATCATCGAAGAGGGTGGCTTCGGCCACCCTCTTCGTCTCTTAAATGCGACTTTCACGATTGATCAAAATAACGTGACGTCAATACAGGGGATAGCCAACTGCGATAAACTAGTTCAGGTGCCCACTTTCCCCAAATAGCCATATCCAGGCGCACAGAACAGGACATCCAACGCAGTGAGTAACTCAACCGCAGTCGCCGTTAAGCCCATCTTTAATATCGCCATCATCGCCCACGTCGATCATGGCAAGACCACACTCGTCGACGCGATGCTTCGTCAGAGCGGCACCTTCCGCTCGAATGAGGCCGTCGCCGAGCGCGTCATGGACTCGAACGACCTCGAGCGCGAGCGGGGCATCACGATTCTGGCCAAAAACACGGCTCTCTACTATCACGACAATAAGATAAACATCGTCGACACCCCCGGCCACGCGGACTTCGGCGGTGAAGTCGAGCGTGCGCTGAAGATGGTCGACGGTGTCGTTCTTCTCGTCGACGCTTCCGAAGGCCCTCTGCCGCAAACACGCTATGTTCTCTCGAAGGCGCTCGAAGCCGGACTCACGCCAATGGTCGTTATCAACAAGATCGACCGCCCCGACGCACGTCCGCAGGAAGTCCTGAACGAAGTCTACGATCTTTTCATCGACCTTGACGCTGACGAGTCCGTCCTCGACTTCCCGGTCCTCTATACCAACGGCAAACTCGGCACTGCGACGACCGATCCTGCAGTTCCCGGTACCGACCTTCAGCCGCTCTTCGAACAGATCATCACTACGATCCCCGTAGCTAAGGGCGAGCCTGAAGGCCCCGTGCAGATTCTCGTTACCAACCTCGACTACTCCGATTATCTCGGCCGTCTCGCGATTGGCCGTGTATTCAACGGCACCATGCGCACCGGCCAGGAGTATAACGTCGCGCGTCTCGATGGCACCTTCGCCAAGTACAAGATCACCAAGCTCTTCAGCTTTTCCGGCCTCAAGCGTACAGACATTGAAGAGACGCAGATCGGAGATATCGTGGCCATCGCTGGCATTCCTGGCATCACCATCGGCGAGAGCTTCTGCGATGTTGAAAATCCGAAGCCGCTTCCTCCCATCACCATCGACGAGCCGACGATCGCGATTCAATTCAATGTTAACAACGGGCCCTTCGCTGGCCGTGAGGGGAAGTTCGTTACCTCGCGCAACCTCCGCGACCGTCTCGACAAGGAATTGCTCACCAATGTCTCGCTCAAGATGGAAGAGACTGGCTCGCCCGATGCCTTCAAGGTTCTTGGCCGCGGCGAACTGCAACTCGGCATCCTCATTGAGATGATGCGTCGCGAGGGCTTCGAGCTGATGGTAGGCCGTCCTGAGATCGTCACGAAACGCGTCGACGGAGAGTTGATGGAGCCGGTCGAGCACCTCTACATCGACGTGCCGGAGAATTTTGTTGGTACGGTTATCGAGCGCCTTGGACCGCGCAAAGGTGAGATGACCAAGATGACCAATCACGGCTCCGGCCGCGTCCGCATGGAGTTTCGGGTTCCAAGTCGCGGTCTGATCGGTCTGCGGTCGGAAATGCTCACTGAAACTCGTGGAACCATCATCATGAACTCGATCGTCGACGGCTATGTGGCGTATCAGGGTGAGATTCCGCAACGAGCCACTGGCGCTCTCATCTCCGACCGTCAGGGAACTACGACTGCCTACGCGCTTGAAGGTTTGCAGGATCGTGGCATTCTCTTCGTTCCCGATGGCATCGACGTCTACGAGGGAATGGTCATCGGCGAGCACTCACGCGATAACGATCTTGACGTCAACTGCGTCCGCGAGAAGAAGCTCTCCAACATGCGCGCCTCGGGCTCCGACGACGCAGTTCGCCTGGTTCCTTACAAGCAGCTCACGCTTGAGCAATGTATCGAGTTCATTGCCGATGACGAACTTGTTGAGGTTACCCCGAAGAACCTTCGCCTCCGCAAGAAAGTACTTCAGGCCAACAAGCGTCCGCGCAAGGGTTCCAGCGAATAACCTAGGCTAAGTCACACGAGAAAGGGAGCTCCACACTGCAGCTCCCTTTCTGTTTAAGACGCACTGGAATTACTTGTAGCTCTTAGCATTAGCAAAACGCTTATTGACCTCATCCCAGTTCACGGTGTTCCACCATGCTGCAAGGTAGTCAGGCCGCTTGTTTTGATACTTCAGGTAGTAAGCATGCTCCCAGACATCGTTGCCAAGGATCGGGTAGCTGCCCAGCGAAATCGGATTATCCTGATTCGCCGTAGTGACGATCGAGAGCTTACCGCCCTTAAAGATCAGCCAGCCCCAGCCTGAGCCGAACTGCTTCGCCGTAGTCTCGTTGAACTGCTTCTTGAAATCTTCAAAGTTCCCAAAGTCGGCTTTGATCTGTTGGGCAATATCGCCGGAGGGCTCGCCGCCGCCTTTGGGCTTCATGATCTGCCAGAACATCGTGTGATTGACGTGTCCGCCGCCGTTATTCTGCACAACTTTGCGCACATCTTCTGGGATGCCGGCGAGGTCCTTGATGAGTTCTTCAGGGGACTTGTTGCCAAGTTCGGGATGCTTCTCGACCGCGCCGTTGAGATTCGTGACGTAGGTCTGGTGGTGCTTGTCGTGGTGAAGCTTCATGGTTGCTTCGTCAATGTGGGGCTCGAGTGCCGCGTAGTCATAGGGCAAAGGGGGTAGTTCGTAGGCCACGGAATTTCTCCTGTCGTCGTTCAATTGTGTCAGCCAGGAGCGTCCTGACCGGCAACTTACTTCGATGCTGCGTGGGGTTAGCGCGATGCACTCAGCGATTGCGCTGTCCGAAAATCGGGCGCCGCGCCGCGTTCATCCTTCGTTTACATGGAATTGTAACCATTCGCGAAAATTTGCGCTCTAATGGAGGCCATGAGTGATTTAAGCGCCACCTACCGGTGGCTTGAGGATGACGGCCCCGCCTTCGGGGCTCCGGGTGTGGAACCACGCTGGACCTCGAGCGAAAAGGATGCGGTGTCGACCGCCTACGCTGCCTCCAGCCGCGTTTGGTTCACCATCTCACACGGCACCTTGAACGAGATCTACTATCCCACCATCGACCGGCCGCAGACGCGTGATATGGAACTGCTGTTCAGCGATGGCGAGACGTTCTTCCACGAAGAAAAGCGCGACCTCGACTACGACTTTCATTACATCGATAGCAGCGCTCCGGCTGTACGCGTTACCGCCAGCGATCTCAAAGCGCGTTATACGGTCACCAAGGAGTTCATCAGTGACCCACATCATCCGGTCGTGCTGATGAACGTCAAGATTGGTGGCGATGAGGCCATTCTTTCGCGGTTGAAGTGCTACGCGCTGTTGGCTCCGCACCTCGACGGCGGAGGTGCTGGTAACTCCGCTCGCTCGATTGATGTAGCCGGAAAGCGGTGCCTGCTTGCATGGAAGGGCAAGACGATGCTCGCCATGGGCGCAGACTGTGGATTTAGCCGCTCCTCCTGTGGCTACGTTGGCACTAGCGATGGATATCAGGATCTCTGCAAGGACATGAAGATGACCTGGCAGTTTGGCCAGGCGCTCAATGGGAACATAGCCGTCATGGGTGAGATCGACGTCGCACTTCACCGCGAATTCACGATCGCAATCTCTTTCGGAGATGGAAGCCACTCGGCCATCGCCCAGATGATGCAGACGCTTTCAACCCCGTACATCGAGCACCAGAGGCGTTTTCTTCTCCAATGGACACGTTCAATCTCACCGCCGCGGCTATCCTCCGTGTCCAAGGATGGGGGCAAGCTCATGCGCATCAGTCACAATGTGCTGCTAACGCACGAGGACAAGACCTACTCCGGGGCGTTCATCGCGTCCGCATCCATTCCGTGGGGGAACTCGAAGGGGGACACCGATCTTGGCGGCTACCACCTCGTATGGACGCGCGATATGGTGCAGACCGCAACGGCTCTACTGGCGTGTGGACGCACCGATACGGCAATGCGCGCCCTCGTCTATCTCGCTTGCACGCAGCAGCCGGATGGCAGCTTCGCGCAAAACTTCTGGATTGACGGAACACCTTACTGGACCGGCATTCAACTCGACGAAGTCGCCTTCCCCATCATCCTGGCATGGCGTCTCTGGAAGGCAAACGGGCTTGGTGAATTTGACATCTTCCCGTTCGTCGAGCGAGCCGCTGCGTTTCTCGTCCGCTACGCGCCGGTTACGCAACAGGAGCGATGGGAGGAGACGGCAGGATACTCGCCTTCTACGCTCGCAGCAGTGATTTCGGCTCTGGTCTGTGCCGCCGACATCGCGCGAGCGCGACAATCCTCCGAGCTGGGCAGTTATCTCGAAACCTACGCGGACTGGATCGAATCGCACCTCGACGAATGGACGACGACCAGGGACGGCGTGCTGTTCCCTGAAGTCAAATACCACTATGTACGCATCAACCCCCCGGCCAAGGGCGAGCCCTTCTACAATCCTGACCTGCCCGACGGATGGATTCACATCAACAACCGCGAGCCTGGCGAGAAGTGTGACTTCGAGGCGCGACAGGTCGTCGACGCGGGATTTCTCGAATTGGTTCGTTATGGCGTCCGTCGCGCCGACGACCCACTCATCATCGATTCGCTCAAGGTCATCGACCACACATTGAAGATCGAGACGCCCTACGGCGACTGCTGGCGTCGCTATAACCATGACGGCTACGGGCAAAAGAAGGATGGCGGTCCGTATGACGGCTCGGGGCAGGGCCGCGCATGGCCTCTCCTCACGGGCGAGCGAGCCCACTACGAACTCTCCGCCGGCAATCCGTACACCGCCCTAATCAAGGCGATGGAACTTTTCAGTTCTCTCGGAGGAATGCTTCCGGAGCAGATTTGGGACTACTCGGACATTCCATCGAAGGGAATGTACATCGGCAAGCCTGCTGGGTCCGCGCAGCCGCTCGTCTGGGCGCATTCGGAGTATCTGAAGCTGCTACGCTCCGCCTCCGATGGCAGCGTCTTCGATCGCATCCCGGTCGTCGAGTCGCGTTATGCCGTTCCCAAAGACAAACGAACCTTTACCAATCACGTCGAGGTCTTTGAGGTCACCCGGCCCGTCTCGTCCATCTTCTCGGGACACACGCTGCGCATCGTCGACCGCCAGCATTTCCGTATCATCTACACGTTCGACAACTGGAACACCACACTCGCAAAGGAGGCGCACTCGGTAGGCTATCCTGGCTCCTTTGTCGATATTCCAACCACTCCGGATCAGGTCGGGTCCATCCTATTTACTCTCGCCTGGCCGGGACAGAACGAACAGGAACGCTGGCTGGGGAGGGACATTGAGGTGTCCATTCTGTCGTCTCCTGCATCGAAGAAAGAGTAACGATGCGCCTCCTCAAGTACACAGATGCGGTAACTCGCGCAGGGCTTGTACACTGTCGTAAAGGCCATAGATAAAACCGACTCCACCAAGTTCGAGATTCAGCGTCGCCCGACGCATGCGAGTCTCCTTATCGAGCAAAGGAAAAGAATGAGCGACCAGAAGGATTCCAAGAACAACGAACTCGACCAGCTTTCGATCAACACTCTCCGCTTTCTCGCCGTCGATGCCGTTCAGAAAGCCAATTCCGGTCACCCCGGCGCCCCTCTCGGCTGCGCCCCGATTGCATATCTGCTCTACCACAAGCTAATGAGACATGATCCCGCCGACCCGAAGTGGATAGACCGCGACCGTTTTATCCTCTCGAACGGTCACGCCTCCGCGCTGCTCTACGGCGTTTTGAATCTCACTGGTTACGACCTGCCGATGTCGCAGCTCCAGCAGTTTCGCCAGTACGGTTCGCACACGCCCGGGCATCCCGAGTACGGCGAAGCTCCTGGAGTTGAAGTGACAACCGGCCCGCTCGGTCAGGGATTCGGTATGGCAGTAGGAATTGCCACTGCAGAAAAACACCTCGCGGCTGTTTATAACCGCGACGAGTATAAGATCGTCGATCACCACACCTACGTTCTGTGCGGCGATGGCGACCTGATGGAAGGAATCTCGCATGAGACTGCGTCGCTTGCAGGAACCCTCGGTCTCGGCAAGCTGATCGTGCTCTACGACGACAACCTTATCTCGCTCGATGGTCCCACCGAGCTCTCCTACACCGAAGATGTAACGAAACGATTCGAGGCCTATCACTGGCACGTGCAGCACGTCGCTGACGGCAATGACCTCGTCGCAATCGAAAAGGCCATCCTCGCAGCAAAAGCAGAGACAATGCGCCCTTCGCTTATCCGCGTTCGCACTATTATCGGCTACGGCAGCCCCAAGGCCGGCACAAACAAAGCGCATGGCGAAGCGCTTGGAGCCGAAGCCGTCAAAGCGACCAAGAAAAATCTGGGTTGGCCCGAAGACAAGTCCTTCTACGTTCCCGAAGAAGCCGCTGCAAACTGGGCGACGGCCAAGCCGCGAGGCAAGAAAGCCCACGCGGAATGGGCGGAGAGGTTCGAACAGTACAAAAAGGCCTATCCGGAGCCCGCGGCCGAGTTCGAGCGCGTCGTTTCTGGCAAACTCGCTGACGGATGGGAGAAAAAGATCCCCACCTTCCCCACAGAAAAGCCAATCGCAACCCGCAATGCAGGCCAGACTGTCATGCAGGCGATTGAGAACGTAGTCCCGGAACTCTTCGGTGGTGCAGCTGACCTGACGACCTCTACTAAGACCATCTTTAAAGATTCGCCAAGTTTTCACGTCGATCCCAAAGGTCGAAACGTCTACTTCGGCGTGCGCGAGTTCGGCATGATGGCGATGGTCAACGGGATGGCTGCACATGGCGGGCTGATTCCGTTCGGCTCAACCTTCTTCGTCTTCTCGGACTACTGCCGGCCAGCCATTCGCCTTGCCGCGCTGATGGGTGTGCACTCACTGTTTGTCTTCACACACGACTCCGTCGGTCTCGGCGAAGATGGTCCTACGCACCAACCCATTGAACAGTTGATGAGTCTTCGCATGATGCCGCATCTGACGGACTTCCGTCCCGCGGACGCGAACGAGACGGCGGCGTGCTGGCAAATGGCGCTTGAGCGCAAGAGCGCTAGTTTTATGGCTCTCTCCCGGCAGGACCTTCCCGTGCTCGATGCATCGAAGGCGCAGGCAGGCGCGAAGAAAGGCGCCTATGAGTTGCTCTCGTACGGCAAGGACATCATCCTCATCGCCACGGGCTCTGAGGTTTCGGTTGCGCTCAAAGCAGCAGATGAGCTGAAGACTGGAGGCATCAACGCAACTGTCGTCTCGATGCCCAGCTTCAAGATCTACGATGAGCAGGACGACAACTACAAATCCGACCTGCTGCCTGAAACCACGCCGAAGCTCGCGATTGAAGCTGGTGCAACGATGGGCTGGTATAAGTACATCGGCCACAACGGCGGAGTGATCGGCATCGATCGCTTCGGCGCATCGGCCCCGGGCCCAATCGCACTCGACAAGCTCGGTATCAACGTCGCGAATACGGTGGAGCACGCAAAGAAGTTAGTAAAGAAGTAGAGGTAATGGCAGCAATCGATTGCGCCGCGGTTTTGTGTCAGGCGGCGCCTACGGACAGCACACTCACGAAACCGATTGACGCAGGGGACGCAGATGACGCAGGACGAGGCGAAGCTGCTGGTCGCGAAACGTGCGGTTGAGTTCGTCAAGGATGGAATGGCGGTCGGCCTGGGCACCGGCACGACGGCAACCATGTTTATCCGCGAACTGGCCGTCCGCGTTAAGCAGGGCCTGAAGATTCGTTGTGTGGCCTCAAGCGATGCTAGCCACGATCTCGGTCTGTCTCTGGGTATGAAAGTGACAACACTCGATGAACTGCCGGAGTTGGATCTGTACGTCGATGGTGCCGATGAGGTCGGTCCCGATCTCGCATTGATCAAAGGCGGCGGCGGCGCGCTGCTGCGGGAAAAAATCGTAGCCAGTGCAGCAGATGAATTTCTCGTCGTGGTGGACTCAACCAAACTTGTCAAACGCCTCGGCAAGTTTCCTCTGCCTGTCGAAGTCGTCAAGATGGCGCTCCCGATTGTAGAACCAAAGCTGGCCGTACTGGAACTGAATCCAATGCTCCGAAAAGCAAAGAACGGTGACGGCACTTTTTTAACGGACGAAAACAATTACATTCTTGACTGCGCCTGTGGAAGTATCGAGGATCCCGAGGTTTTAGCCGCGGAGATTCGTGGAATCGTAGGTGTTGTAGAACATGGACTTTTCCTGGGTATGGCGACCTTGGCGCTGGTAGCCGGAGAGGACGGCGTGACCGAACATCGGCCGTAACGGCAATCCTGCATCGCTTCATTCATGCGCCGCGTCTCATAATACATATGGCTCATACGACCAATACTCCACAAATCGACAAAGTTTGGTTCATCACTGGAGGCTCCACAGGCTTCGGTCGTCTTCTCGCTGTGCAAGTCTTAGAGTCTGGCGGGAGAGTCATTGCTACCGCTCGTAATATCGACAAGGTAGCCGACCTCGAAAAAAAATATCCGCAGAGAGCGAAGGCTCTCACTCTCGACGTAACCGATCCCGGTCAAGTCGACTCTGCCGCAACCCAGGCGATCGCCCAATTCGGCCACGTCGATGTTCTCGTCAATAATGCGGGCTATGGTGTTGCCGGCGCTATCGAGGAAGTCTCCGAAGCGGAAGAGATGCCGATGTTCGAGACAAATCTCTTCGGCCTTCTCCGAGTCACTCGCGCGCTTCTTCCGCAGTTCCGCAAACAACGTAGCGGTCACATCCTGAATCTATCTTCCATTGGTGGCCTCATCGGCGGTCAGGGAATTGGCATCTACAACGCATCGAAGTTCGCAGTCGAAGGTCTTTCGGAGGCTCTCGCTGCGGAACTCGCACCTCTGGGCATTCATGTCACCCTCATCGAGCCCGGTCCGTTCCGCACAGACTTCCTTGGCCGCTCCGGCGTGCTCGCCAAAAAACGCATCGCCGACTACGACAACACTGCAGGCAACATGCGTAAGTATTTCGCTGAAAATGACGGCAAGCAGCGCGGCGACCCGCAACGTGCCGTCGAGGCCATGATCGCCGTCGTAGAATCTTCCAATCCACCACTTCATTTGTTGCTTGGCGTCTCAGCCCTCACTAGGTTTCGCGGCAAGCTCGACAACTGGCAGAAAGAGATCGCCGACTGGGAGAAGGTCACCGTAGGCGCTGATTTTCCCGAGGCGCAGTAAACCCACACAGGAAACCTCGCACATCGAGCAGGACAGGAAAGGAAACATCATGGAACTAGGAATTATTGGGCTCGGCAAAATGGGCTTCAACATGGCCGAGCGTTTGCGCCTCGCCGGCCACAAGGTCGTCGGCTTTGACTTCAACAAAGACGCAACCGCAAAACTGACCAAAGCCGGATCGCTCGGCGTCGATTCTCTCGAAGACCTAATAAAAAATCTTGCGGCACCGCGCGCTATCTGGATTATGGTTCCTTCCGGAGATCCCGTCGACGAGACCATCGCCAAACTCGAGCCTTTGATGAAAAAGGGCGACACCTTCATCGACGGCGGCAACTCCAACTACAAGGATACGCAGCGCCGCCATGCCGAAACCGCGAACAAAGGTTTCCATTTCATCGATTGCGGAACTTCCGGCGGAGTCTGGGGCCTGAAAGAGGGTTACAGTCTCATGATCGGTGGCGATAGGGAACCCGTCGAGCGTCTCCGCCCAATCTT
The DNA here is from genome assembly GCA_035570955.1 of Edaphobacter sp. Lineage (GTDB taxonomy): Bacteria > Acidobacteriota > Terriglobia > Terriglobales > Acidobacteriaceae > Edaphobacter. The sequence continues at coordinate 36,235 of DATMKY010000117.1, forward strand.
CGAAACCCTCGCGCCTGCGAAAGACCAGGGTTGGGGACACGTCGGGCCATCTGGCGCCGGCCACTTCGTCAAGATGGTGCACAACGGCATCGAGTACGGCATGATGCAGGCTTACGCGGAAGGCTTTTCTATCCTGCACGCGAAGACGCCGCTCAATCTCGATCTGCCGCAGATCTCGCGGATCTGGCAGAAGGGGTCGGTTGTGCGTTCCTGGCTGCTCGACCTTACAGCCGACGCTCTCTCCAAGAACCCTAAACTCACCGGCCTCAAGGCTTTCGTTCCCGACTCAGGAGAGGGCCGCTGGACTGTAACCGAGGCCATCGATCTCAACATCTCCGCGCCTGTCATTACAGAATCGCTCATCCGCCGTTTGCGTTCGCGAGAAGAAAACAACTTTACCGATCGAATGATCTCCATTATGCGCGGAGCTTTCGGCGGTCACGATGTAAAGAAACTGCAATCTTAGCCGTAGAGAATGCCGGGAACCTCAAAGCAGGAGTAAAGACCATGTCAACCGCCGAATTGATCGCGCCGCCCGCTGTTGTTCAACCTGAGCGAACGCCCGATCCCTGTATTGTCGTCATCTTTGGAGCCTCGGGCGATCTCACCAAGCGCAAGCTTCTTCCCGCGCTCTATCACCTCGAACAATCGGGCTTGCTGCCGAAGGATTTCGCAGTGGTCGGCGTGGCGCGCCGTCCGCTCGAGCAGACCTTTGCTGCTGACATGAAAGACGGCATTGTCAGTGGGGGTGGAGTTGACAAGGACGACGCCAAGCTTGATCCCTTCGTCAGCCGGGTTCACTACCATGCGATGAACTTCGACGATGAGTCTGGCTACGACGCACTCAAAGACATGCTCGCCACCCTCGACACGAAGTACGGGACGCAGGGTAATCGCCTCTTTTATCTAGCGACCGCGCCAGAGTACTTCTCTGACATCATCAAATATCTCGGTAGCCACTGCATGGCCCGTCCCGCCGACTGCGGCGACGGTAAAAACTGGGTCCGCATCATCATTGAAAAACCCTTCGGGCACGACCTCGAATCCGCTCGCGCGCTCAACGACGAGGTGAACAAGGTCTTCAACGAAGACCAGGTCTTCCGCATCGATCATTACCTCGGCAAGGAAACCGTACAGAACATCCTCGTCTTCCGTTTCGCCAACGGCATCTTCGAGAACGTCTGGAACCGCAACTACATCGACCACGTCGAGATCACCGCTGCCGAGAGTATCGGCATCGAAGGCCGTGGCCCGTTTTACGAGACGGCAGGCGCACTCCGCGACGTTGTGCAGAACCATGTCATGGAACTCCTCAGCTTCGTCGCTATGGAACCGCCGGTGTCGTTCGCAGCCGACGCCGTGCGCGCAGAAAAAGTGAAGGTATGGAAGGCTGTTCAGCCAATCCACCCTGCCGACACTGTCCGTGGGCAATATGGCCCAGGCGTTGTCGATGGCAAACAAGTCGTCGGTTATCGTCAGGAAGACCGTGTTCATCCCCGATCGCAGACCGAAACTTATGCCGCGCTTCGCCTCGAGATTGAAAACTGGCGTTGGGCCGGCGTCCCGTTTTACATTCGCGCGGGCAAACGTCTCCCACGACGTGTCACAGAGATCAGCATTCAATTTAAACTTCCGCCGCTGCTGCTCTTCAAAGACGCGCACGGCAAAGGTGGTGAAGGCATTCGCCCAAACGTGCTCTCTATTCGCATTCAGCCGGACGAAGGCATCACGCTGCAGTTTGGCGCGAAGGTCCCGGGTCCGACCATGACCATCAGCAAGGTCAACATGGACTTCAGCTACGCGCAGGCCTTCGGCAGTTCGTCGGCCAACGGGTATGAGCGCTTGCTGCTCGACGCAATGTTCGGCGACGCCACTCTGTTTGCGCATCGCGACGGTGTCGAGGCAACGTGGGCGTTGATGACTCCGATCCTGAAAGCCTGGGTGAACGATCCCATCCGCGATCTTCCCAACTACGCTGCCGGAACCTGGGGACCAGCGGCCGCCGACGCTATGATGAAGAGCGACGGACGTAAGTGGCGCAAACTTTAAAATTTCTCTGAACGAACAGGACATCATGCCTCGCCCAGTCACCGTTGCCTACAGCGTACTGCCAACTCCCGCTGACACTGCCCGAGCCGGAGCACAACTCTTCACCCAGACTGCCGCCACAGCGGCAACCGAACGCGGCATCGCACGCATCGCTATCTCCGGTGGCACGACTCCAAAGACGATGTTCGCGCTTCTGGCGAATCCAGCCGAGCCCTTTCTAACCCAAGTCCCATGGGACAAGGTCGAGCTCTACTGGGTTGACGAGCGGTGTGTCCCACCCGACAACGCCGAGTCGAACTACCGCATGACCAACGAGGCTTTGCTCTCGAAGGTGCCTCTGCCAGCCCAACGAGTTCATCGAATGGAAGGCGAACTTGAACCCGAAGTCGCCGCTGCCCGCTACGAGTCTACCATCCGCAACACCTTCAGGCTCGAAGGAGCTGAGACCCCAACCTTCGATCTGGTTCTGCTCGGTATGGGCGACGATGGACACACGGCGTCCCTCTTCCCGCACACCGAGGCTCTCAACGAGATGAGTCACATCGTCGTCGCCAACCATGTTCCACAAAAAGATACCTGGCGCATCACGCTCACCTGGCCCGTCATCAATCAGGGTAGGGAAGTCGCGTTTCTCATCGAAGGTGCAGGCAAGGCGCAGGTAGTGGACGATGTGTTTCTAGGTCACTACCAGCCAGAAACCCATCCCTCGCAACTCATCCGTCCTGCAAGCGGACGCCTTAAACTCTTGCTCGATGCCGCTGCAGCCGCTAAGCTGCCAAAGCCGGACAATTCCAACACCACCGGTACCCTGGAGCTCCGATAGATGATTCTTGCCGGTGATGTTGGTGGTACGAAAGTCCACCTTGCCCTATATAACTTTGCCAGCGGCCGCCTGCAGCCGATTCGCGACGAAAAATTTCCCGCTCACAACTTCTCCAGCCTTGAAGCTATCGTCAAAAAGTTTCTCACCGACGGGCCCGAGAAACAGGAAGATATCATCGGCGCCTGCTTCGGCTGTCCCGGTCCGGTTCGCGACGGACGTCTTAAGTTGACCAATCTCCCATGGGTTCTCGACGAACGCGATCTTGAACGATCTCTCGGAATTCCCAATATCTCTTTAATAAATGATCTGGAAGCCAACGGTTACGGCATCCCCGAACTCGCGCCCGAGGCAATCTTCACCTTACACAGCGGTAACCCTGAGGCCAGCGGCAACGCCGGACTAATCGCTGCCGGTACCGGTCTCGGCGAAGCACTCCTTATTTGGGATGGCAAAAAACATCGCCCCATCCCCTCGGAAGGTGGCCATTGCGACTTCGCTGCCCGCAACCATCGTGAGATCGCCCTGCTCGAACATCTACACGACAGTCTCAATGGGCGGGTCAGTTGGGAACGTGTAGTCTCAGGCCTCGGCATCAAGAACATCTACACCTTTCTCCGCGACGTAGAAAAGATCAACGAACCTGGCTGGCTCCACGACCGCATGATTGCGGAAGATCCTAACGCAGTCATCAGCCAGTGCGCCGAAGACGGATCCAGCTCGCTCTGCTTCGAGACCATGAAGATCTTCGCGGGCGCCTACGGGGCCGAGGCTGGCAATATCGCCCTCAAAGTTCTTGCCACGGGTGGAGTGTATCTCGGTGGAGGCATCGCCCCGAAGATTCTTCAGACGCTCAGAAACGGAACCTTCATGCAAGCCTTTCTCGACAAGGGTCGTCTTTCACCGCTCCTGCAGGCGATCCCGGTTCGCGTCATCCTCGACGACACCTGCGCGCTCCTCGGAGCCGCTGCGTACGCTGAAGCCAAGGCATCTGAGAGCTCCGGCCACTCCGAGCGAGCCGCCTCCCTCCAGACCTAATGCCTACCGCAAAGCCCGACTTCTCGCAACGCGCAGACCTCATCGAAAAGATGGATGAGCCTTGTAGTTACGGGGAACTGCGCGCCTGCCTGCACGACATCGCAAGAGTCAACCGCCTCACCTCCGCCTATCGTCCAGTCATCGAATGGCTGGAAAAAATTGTCGCAGCTAGCCCATCGGAATCACTACGCATCGTCGATGTAGGTTGCGGCTACGGGGACACGCTTCGCACGATCGAGGCCTGGTCAGAAAAAAGCCGAATCCCCGTGATGCTCACCGGAATCGATCTGAACCCCGATGCAATTCGCGCGGCAAGAGAGGCAACACACTCCAATCGCATCGAGTGGGTCGTAGGGGATGCCCTGTCGAATTCCATACAAGATGAAATCGACATCGTTATCTCCTCCCTCCTGACGCATCACCTCACCAACCCACAGATCATCCAGTTTCTCGAGTGGATGGAGCAGCGCACCCGGCGCGGATGGTTTATCAACGATCTTCATCGCCAGCCGGTCCCCTATGGTCTCTTCAGTTTCCTTGCTCGGTTCACGAATTGGCATCCCTTCGTTAAATATGATGGCCCTGTCTCCATCCGCCGCAGCTTCCGCACCGAAGACTGGAAAGATCTGACCGTAGCCGCTGGACTCGCCCCCGAAACTGTTGCAATCCGTGAGTTTCGTCCCGCGCGGCTTTGCGTGAGCCGAATCAAATAGGCATCTCCTGACAAAAAACCATTCCACAACGTCTCCCGCAAAATCACTACTATGGATGCAGAGGCCTCTTCATGTCGTTTCGCAACACCGTTCTTGCAATCACAGCCATTCTTCTCACTGCAAATCTCGCCGCCCACGCCCAGCGCCTTTCTGCCAAAGTCCATCCGGAGCACTATTCGCTCTCTCTCACTCCAGATCTCCTAACCGCAACCTTCAGCGGTGAAGAGACCATCGACGTCACTCTCGACGCACCCGCCCAAACGATAACTCTCAACGCCGCCGAGATTGAATTCCAATCCGTCAGAGCCATAATCAGTGACTTTTCACCCAAGATTCAGGTCGCAGAAGTTGCCCTAGACCCTGTCAAGGAGCAAGCTACCTTCACCTTTGGGAGGGAACTTCCTGCCGGCAAGGTCTCCCTGGCAATCCGCTTCAGCGGCATTCTCAACAACAAGCTCCGCGGTTTCTATCTCTCCAAAACCAAACTCCGCAACTACGCCGTCACGCAGTTCGAATCCACCGATGCCCGCCGCGCCTTCCCCTGTTTCGACGAGCCTGCCCTGAAAGCTACTTTCGACATCTCCCTCACAGTTGACGCAGCTGACACTGTTATCTCCAATACGAACCTCATTGACGCCCACTCGGGTCCCGTCGCAGGCAAACACACTCTTCGCTTCGCGACAACGCCGAAGATGTCCACCTATCTCGTCGCCTTTCTCGTTGGCGATTTCAAATGCACCGAAGGTAAATCCGACGGAGTACCCATCCGCGCCTGCTCCACCCCGGACAAAGTCCAACTCACAAAATTCGCTCTCGAATCCGCGAAGTATGTTCTGCATTATTACGACAACTATTTCGGCATTAAATATCCCATGCCTAAGCTCGACATGGTCGCCCTCCCAGACTTTGAAGCCGGCGCCATGGAGAACTTCGGCTGCATCACCTATCGCGAGACCGACCTGCTGACAGATCTGAAGACAGGCGACATCCCCGCTAAGAAGCGTGTCGCCGTTGTCGTAGCGCATGAGATGGCGCATCAATGGTTCGGCGACATGGTCACCATGCAGTGGTGGGACAATCTCTGGCTCAACGAAGGCTTCGCCACGTGGATGGAGACCAAGCCCGTAGCCGAGTGGCGTCCCGAATGGAACTTCACGCAGGATGACGCCCAGACCCTCGACGACACTCTTAACCTCGACGCACAAAGAACTACTCGGACTATCCGTGCCACCGCCAACACACCCGATGAGATCAACGAGATGTTCGACGGCATCGCCTATGGTAAAGCCGGAGCCGTTATCGGCATGGTCGAAAATTATCTAGGCAAAGAGACTTTCCGCCAGGGTGTGCACAACTATCTGCAGGCCCACCTCTACGCCAACGCCACAGCCGAGGACTTCTGGAACGCCCAAACCGCCAACTCTCACCAACCCGTCGACAAGATCATGGCGAGCTTCATCACCCAGCCCGGCGTACCTTTGCTGACCTTCAGTGAACGCAAGGCGACCGGCGTTCCCGTCGAGCAGAGCCGCTTCTTCCTCTCGGCAACCGCCTCTGACCAAAATCAGCAAGACCAGCGTTGGACCGTTCCGGTCTGTCTCAAAACAAGCGCCGCTCCAGTCTGTCGAATCCTCACCCCCGAAGATTCCACCATTCCCATCCCCGTAGACTTAGCCTTGCCGGCCTTCTATGCCAACGCGGCTGCCAAGGGGTACTACCGGGCTCTCTACTCTCCATTGCAGTACCAGGCGATCGTAGCCAAAGCCGAAACCGCCCTCACGCCACCGGAGAAGATCAACCTTCTCGGCGACCGCTGGGCTCTTGTGCGCTCGGGCTTGGGCAAAGTCGGCGACTATCTCGATCTTGTCCTTGCCTTGAAGCAGGATCCTAACGCTACCGTGCTCGATAGCGTCCACCAACAGCTTCAAAAAGTATCCTCTGAGATCGCCACCGACCAGGACCGCGCAAGACTCGACGCGATCATTCGCCGCGAGTTCGGTCCGGTATATGCCGCGCTGGGAGCTCCGGCAAAAGACGAAAGCTACGACCGCCAACAGCTTCGCGGCATCCTCTTCGAAATGCTTGGCGAAGCGCATGATCCGACAACCCTCGCCAAGGCTCAGATGCTTGCAGTAAGAGTCTTCGCCGCCGATAACAAGAAGGACAAAACTCTCGACCCAACTCTCTCAGACGCCGCAGTACTCGTCAGCGCAGCCGAGGGGAATGCCGCGCTGTATGAAAAGCTTCTTGCAGTCAGCCAGAACTCCGCCAATCCCGGCGAAAAATCCGACGCACTACGCGCCCTCCCGCGCTTCCACGACCCGGTACTCATTCAACGCACGCTCGACTACGTCGCTGCAGGAAAAATTCGCAATCAGGATAGTGGCGCGGTCCTCGATGTACTACTTCGCCATCGCGAGACCCGAGATCAGGCCTGGGACTACATCCGTGCCAACTGGGACAAGGTGCATGCGCAGTTAACAGTTTCTTCAGGAACCGATCTTGTCGCCGCCACGGGCAACTTCTGTTCTGTGCAACAACGCGAAGAAGTGTCCGGCTTCTTCGCCACCCACCCGGTCGAAGCCAGCAAACGCGCACTTGCGAAAGCTGTCGACGGCATCAACGATTGCGTTCAGTTGCGTTCCCTACAGCAGCCTGATCTGAACTACTGGCTGGAGCGAAACGCAAACTAGCATGTCGCCTTCCAACTTCTCTAAGTGATCAATCAGCGCGTAAATACAGGCGTAGATGCATACGTTGGTTCATTCTGTTTTTAATAAAACGAGTCATTTTCATCGCCGCTAGAATAAAAACCCTTTCGTCGCAGATTGTTAATTAAAAGAAATCATCATACACAAAAGTGTTATGTCATCGAGGTCATTCTTCGTTGACTTTCAACTTTCTCGACGGTACCTTCCCAATTGAGGACACACATGAAGAAAACTTTTCTCATCCTTGCCAGCTTCGCTCTCCTCTCTGTAGCCCTCCCACTGCACGCTCAGGATGGTCCTGGCGGTTGCACTGACTCGCCTGAAAATCCAACGGCTATTCTTGCAGCCGTAGGTTCTGCAGGTGCACTTTTTGCCAATATTCGTGTGCGTATCAAGGCTCGCCGCGACTCTTCCAGATAGCAACAATTGACAATCCCGGATAAAGACACGCCGATTGTCCGGGTACGTCTGAAAAGTAAATCTTCTAATGTCGACTCTGCCGGTTGCCGCTGAAATCCGTCCGCTCCTCTCCAGCAGAGTCGCGCAATTCAATACGTCCCGCCCCGTACTCGCCGCAATTCTCGCCGCCTTCGGCACTACCACAATCTGGTCGACCATGAATGCCTTGTGGTTCCTCTGGACCACCGACGCACTCAAGTCGATCGGCATGTTCATTCCGCTGATTAGCTTCGTCCTTGTCCTCCGCGCATGGCGCTCGATCGGATGGGAGATGCGGGGAACATGGTGGGGGCTCGTCATCCTCGTTCTCACCACTGCCATCGTCCATATCAGAGATCAGTCGATTCTGGTCCTCGTGCTCTCTCCGCAATGGTCTATCTACGTTCCGCCGCACTCGTTGGTCATCTTCGCCTATGGTGCGGGAGTCGTTCTTCTCTTCGGCGGCACACGTCTCTTTCGCGCCGCTCTGTTTCCTTTGGTTCTCCTCTGGTTTGTTAATCCCGTTCCTCACATCTTCAATGTGTTTGTCGACCTTCCGTTGCAGCGTATTTCGGCTCACGTTACGCGATCATTCGCGATTGCACTCGGTCAGCCCCTGAGTCCGGATCAGCTCCGTCTCATGTTCACGCCGCAGTTCGGCATGTTCATTGCTCCTGGCTGCAACGGTATTCGCGGCGCAATCACGATGGGTTTCATTGCGCTGATCGCAGGATACGTCTATCGCTTCCGCTGGTACGCTCACGCGACTGTGGTCGCTAGTGCCGTGCTCCTTGGATACCTCTTCAACTTTGTCCGGCTGTGCTTCCTCGTACTCTATTACCTCGTCGCCTTGCGCTTTCCATGGCTGCAAAGCAGAGCCGAGATGGGCGATTACATCATCGGCGCCTGTCTCTTTCTGATCGCAACCCTGCTGCTCTTTTACGTCGTCAGGCGCCTGCGCGAATCACCCAGTAAAATCAAGCCCCCGCAGCCTCTGCCGACCAGCTTAGAAACACCTCGTTCCTTCAATCTGCAATTCGTGGCGATGCTGCTTCTGGTGCTCTTCGGTAGCTATGGTGTTGTACGCGCCTGGGCCTTCAGCCACAATGGCGGTGCTGCCCAGATGAAGGCCGATCAGAACGCTGCGGGACAGTTCCCGCAACACATCGGTGGTTATACGCTCTCGCGAACATGGAATGAGAACTTCACCACCGGTCCGCTTATCTTTCACTGGGCTGAGTACGTCCCCGACAACGGTGGAACTCATATCAACCTCGGAGTCTCCCCTGTTCTCGGCTCCCACGACACTCTCATCTGCCATTCTGCGCGCGGCGAAGACCCGCTCTGGCGCGACCAGATCACATTGCCCACCGCAGGTAACATACCCGTCAGCTTCTCGGGCTCCTTCTTCAACAATGGCGCGACCCAATCCCTCGAGGCCACCACTATCTGCAACGGAGGCACCTGCGGTGAGTACTCGAGCGATCGCACTCACTTCGGCCTTGTCTACAGTAAGCCGACAACGCAATCTCTCTTCACGCAGGATCCGCAACGCCCGATTCCGATCCTGATTAAAGCTGAGACCATCGATACCACACTCCCAGTTGCAGTCGCTCGCGATCAGATGGTCACTGCGGTTCGATCCTTTCTGTCTTCAGCCGATCTCGCTGGCCTGACTCAACCCTATCGGCATCAGTAGCACAGACTGGTATTGTTATTCCGTGAGATCCATTTTTCGTAGCCTTCCTTCATCTCTCACTGTGACAATGACCGGTGTTGTTGTCCTTTTCCTAGGGGGTTGTGGTGGCTCAGGTACCCCGACATCCCGTCCAACCCTTACGGTTACCGCTGCTGATGCAAGCCGAGCCTACGGAAGTGCGAACCCATTCTTGAGTGCGTCGGCTACTGGAGCGCTTCCCGGCGACACCTTCACCTTCACCGCATCCACCGTCGCGACTTCTGCATCTCCTGTGGGAACCTATTCGATCGTTCCCGCCGTTACAGGTATCAATCTCGCCAACTACAACGTCATCTACGTCAACGGCACCCTGACCGTGAACAAAGCCTCCCTCACCGTCACGGCTGCTGATGGAAGCCGGGTCTACGGCACCGTGAACCCAACATTCACGGCATCCGCCAGTGGAGCGGCTCCAAGCGATACCTTCACCCTTACAGCCTCCACGATCGCGACTTCTTCTTCGTCTGCAGGCACCTACTCGATCGTTCCTGCCGTTACAGGAGTCAATCTCGCCAACTACAACGTCGTCTACGTCAACGGCACTCTGACCATCAACAAAGGCGTTCTCAATATCACGCCCAACAATCAAAGCATCGTTTCAGGGGCCGCTCTCCCGGTTCTCTCCGCAACCATCACAGGCTTTGTTAATGGAGATACGCAAACAGTCGTCACCGGCCTTCCGTCACTTACGACCACCGCAACGTTCCCCTCACTACCCGGCGCTTACCCAATTGTCGCCGCCCTCGGAACTCTTGCTGCCGCCAATTACAGCTTTATCTTTGGAATGGGAACCCTTACCGTTACGTCGGCAAACAATTCCGGCGCAGGCTTCACAGGTATGGCAATGGCCGGCACGCAACCGATCGTGGGAGCCACCGTTAATCTCTACGCCGCAGGTACAACCGGAAATGGCTCTGTAGGAACTGCGATCTTATCCGGCACTCTGACCACGGACTCAGGCGGAGTCTTCACTATCCACGACGGATACCCTTGTCCGGCAGCCGCGTCGCAGCTTTACATCATCATCCACGGAGGACAGATCGGAGCCACCGCCAACCCAGCCATTACTCTGACAACGCCAATCGGTGCGTGCAACCAGCTGACACCCGGTTCCCAATTCGTCATCAACGAGGTGACCACGGTAGCCACGGCCTACGGGCTCGCCCAGTTCCTCAGCCCCGGCGGCAACATTGGAGCCACCGCCACCAACAGTCAGGGCCTCGCCAACGCAGTGGCTACCGTCAAGAACCTCGTCAACCTGGCAACAGGCACATCTCCGGGCGCGTCCTTCCCGCAAAATGGCTCATCGCCAGCCGCCAGAATCAACTCCGTCGCCAACCTGCTGAACACTTGCACCACCGCGACTTCTTCTGCTGGTTGCAGTCCGCTCTTCACTGCGACAACTCCGAACGGCGCGTCGGCTCCAATCAACACACTCGATGCCGCTCTGAATCTCGTTCTCAATCCCGGAACCAATGTAGCCGCGCTCTACACCCAGTCCACCGCCAGCACTGCATTTACCCCGGCTCTCAAAACAGCACCCTCTGACTGGACGATGTTCATCAACTTCACCGGGGGCGGCATGAACTCCCCTTCCCAACTCGGCATTGACGCCACCGGAAACGTGTGGGTCGCCAGCTACTTCAGCGCATTGTCTGAATTCTCACCAACCGGCAATCCGATTTTCCCCACAGGAATTACTTCAGGGGGCCTCTGTCATTCCTACGGGTTGGCAGTCGACGCCCAGAACAACATCTGGATTCCCAACGAAGACACTTCAGTCTGCGGCGGAGGTGTTAACAAAGGTCTCGGTAGCATCACGACCTTTAATCCCTCGGGTCAGGTGATCTCAGGCACTACGGGATACATCACAGGCGGCATCTACTATCCCATTGCTATTGCGATCGATAACAACGCAATCGCCTGGGTCGTTAACTTCGGAGACTCAAGCCTCACTCTTCTCTCCAGTTCCGGCCAGCCCATCTCAGCAAACCCTTACAATTCCACGCAACTTGCCTTTCCTGTCGCGCTCGCCATCGACGCGAATCGTAACGCATGGGTAGCGAATTCAGAAGCCAATACCCTCACCAAGGTTCTTCCTGATGGCTCCCAGTTCACGAGCTATAACTGCTGCAACTGGCCTGCAGGAGTAGCCATCGATCAGCGAGGCTTTGTCTGGGCCACGAACTACATGGGTGACAGCATCAGTCAACTCTCCGCTGACGGCACTATCGTCTCATCAGGTTACAGCGACAACAAAGCCAGCATTTGGCATCCGCAAGGAATCGCCGTCGACGGTTCCGGTCATGTCTGGACCACCAACTATTTAGGTTCTTCCCTCACCGAGCTCGCCGGTTCGGCCACTTCCTCTCCCGGCCAGATCCTCTCGCCTGCCAACGGTTACGAGAAAGACGCGAGCCTAAGCCAACCCTTCGCCGTCGCAATCGATGCCAGTGGCAATCTCTGGGTCACCAACTTCTTTACCAACATTCTCACCGAGATTGTAGGTCTCGCCGCTCCAGTCAAAACTCCGCAGATCGGCCCCGTCCAAGTTCCTTGATCTTTTCCCCTAGCCTCTCTGGCACTTCGCCCAATTTCCCTCGGTATGATCGCTGAGGTACAACCACCAGTCTAGTTTTCAGATTCTTACCCTGCCCCCATGCTCCTCACCCACACAACCTTCGGATTCTTCAGCATTTACTGGCTCCAGGCCCTATATCTCTCCCCGATTCTCCTTAGGAAAAAGTTTACTTTGCCTCTTGACAGTTGTTGTTCCAAGAGCAGAAGCTTTGTATCGCATCCAATGTGGTCTGACCTTCGATCGCTAAACGGACGCGGGCCCCGTAAGGACACGCCAAAACTAAAGCTGTACCCGAAATACTTTTGAGAGGTTAGAGTATGACGTTCACCGAGATACCAACACGCGCTTCATCGCGCTCCGAAACTCCTATTGTCCGAGCCCTCGCGGGCCTTCTGATTCTTCTTACTGCATTGGTGATGCTGTGCACTCCCGCAGCAAAAGCTCAACTCGCTGGTAAGGGCGAGATTAAAGGCACCGTCACCGACGCCAGCGGAGCCGTGATTCCCAATGCTACGGTCACCGCAACCTCGACGACGACCGGAGTCAAGCTCACTCGCACTACTTCTAACTCCGGCGACTTCGATCTCACCGCCCTCAATCCCGACATCTATCGCGTCACCGTCACCGCCAAGGGATTCCAGAGTCTCAATCAGGAAGACGTACACGTCAACGCCCTTGAAGTTGCCGATCTCAAGCTCAGCCTCACAGTTGGCTCCGAGAGCCAGAGCGTAGAAGTCTCTACCGCGCCGCCCTCTCTTGAAACCAGCAATGCCACCCTCGGCGCAACCATCGAGCACGATATGTACTCTGCGCTGCCCATCGAGATGGGAGCCTACGGCCAGCCCGATCAACGCCGCGCCACTGACTTTGCCTTCCTCATGCCCGGCGTTCAGGGCAACAACACCAACGGCAACGCCACCACCAACGTAGGTATCGTCAACGGATCAGGCAGCCGTGGCGCCGCCGCCGCCGTGTACATCGATGGCATTCCATTTGTGCGCGCTGGTGGTAACGGAGACCCTCGCTTCGTTTGGACCGCGATCTCTGTCGATGCAGTCGACCAGTTCAATCTTCAGACCAACGGCTACTCTGCTATCTACGAAGGTCAGGGCATCCAGAACTACAACATCAAGCAGGGCGGCAACAAATACCACGGCGCCGTTTATGAGTTCTTCCGCAATACAGCTCTCGACACCTGGGGCTTCTTCGGCTCTCTGCCCAATCCGACGACCGGCGTCGTTAGCAAGCCCGTAGAACACAGCAACGAGTACGGCATCGTCCTCAGCGGTCCGCTCGTTCCGGTTGGCACCTGGAAAGATAAGCTCTTCTTCTTCGGTAACTACAACGGCTTCAAATACACCAGCCAGACGCCAACCGCGATGACCTTCCCCACCGCTGCCGAACAGGCCGGTAACTTCGCTGGCCTCTCGCCCGGCGGAATCTTTGATCCCTCAACGGAGGCGGCTTGTGCTGCGAACAACGCCGGTAAACCCTGCCGTTACCGGTACGGTTACGTCTACGGAGGCACACCCACCAACGGCACAGCGACCACCAATCCCGGTGGCGGAGTCGTTGGGCCGCTCGGCCAAGCCGGTGTGGATGTCATTCCCGCCAGCCAGATCTCGCCGATTGCTAAAAAACTGCAGAGCTTCCTTCCCGCTGGTATCGGCACCTCTGCAACCAACAATTACGTCGCTCCCAACTTTACCGGCCTTACCAACTGGTCCACGACCGACCGCATCGACTACAACGCGACCTCCAAGGACGTTATCACCGTGCTGGCTGCCATCGGTCGCCAGGCCAGTGCTGTTCCTCAGGGCCAGACCACAGCGGGGCGTAACGTCGGTCCTGTTCCCTATAACTATGGTCAGGCCTTCGCTCCCAAGACCGCGGTAGGCATCATCGAGGAGACACACGTCTTCTCGCCGCACATCGTCAATCAGTTCAAATACGGATACGCTCGCTATAACGGTCCCACCTTCAATCCCAACAACACCGCTGCGTATGCCTCATCGGCAATGGGAATCACTGGCCTTCCAGCTGGTCAGGCGGCAGGTGGCTTCCCAACCGTTACCTTCGCGGGCACCGCAGCTCCAACGAACTGGAGCGGTGCTCAGGCCAACATCACCATTGCTGAAAATTACACGTTGGTCGATAACGTCCAGTGGAACCTCGGAAGGCATTCGCTCACCCTTGGCGGACAAGTCGCCTGGCTTCTCTATCAAGTAACTCCGGATACAGGCGGCTCGAGCTTCCTGACAATCGCAAACGCCGTGACTGAGACCGCGAGCATGGCCAACAGCTTTGCCGCGACGGCCAATACAGGTCTCTCGTACGCGAGCTTCCTCCTCGGACAGATCGACAAGGGCAGCTTGACCCAAACCCTCGTACAGGAATATGGCTCCCGCTTTCGCGCGATCTCTCCTTATGTTCAAGACAATTGGAAGGTCAGCAGCAAACTTACGCTCGATCTCGGATTCCGCTACGATTTCTTTCCGTCGCTTCGCGAGGCTCATGACAACATGAGCTTCTTCAATCCCAATCTCCTCAATCCTGTCACCGGCGTAAACGGTGCACTTCAGTTCGCCGGTACCGGTACCAACACCTGCAACTGTCATACGCCGGTCAATAACTACTACAAGAACCTTGGTCCCCGTATCGGCGTCGCGTATCAGCTTGACCCCAAGACGGTCATTCGCGCCAGCTATGGCGTCATGTACACCCACGGCAATGCTGTCGGAGGCGGAAACAACATCACCGCTGGTGGTTCAGGCAACAGCCTTGGCTTCTCGGCCAGTCCCAGTGCGTCCGCCAATTCGAGTCTCCTCTCCACCTTCCCGTTAACTGCCACCAGCAACGCATTCCCGGCCTACACCGCTGCAACAGGGCGAGCTTCAGGTCCGGCGTTCGGTACTGGGTTTACCACCACCAGCGGCTTCACAGGAACCCCCTCCACCGTCAACTACTTCGATCCCTATCTCGGTGGACGCGCGCCGCAGTACATCAACTGGAGCTTTGGGGTCCAGCATCAATGGACCGATGCGATTGTCACCAATATCTCCTACGTTGGCTCGCAAGGTCACTTTCTTATTTCGGATGGAGGCAATGCACGCGGCTTCTGGTCGAACCAGCTCGATCCAAAATATCTGGCTTATACTACAAACCTGACTCTCGCCGGTCCGGCTGCAACCTCGTTCTGCGCAGCCAACAATCTGCCATGCCCGGCCAACTTTACCACGGGCCAGAACCTCGGCACCGCCCTCAAACCGTTCCCCTTCCAGGGCGTATCCGACTACATGGGGAATGTTTCGAATGCGAACTACAATGCTTTGCAGGCAACAGTCAACATGCGGCCTTCGCATGGACTTACCTTCATGGCCAACTACACCTGGTCACGCACTATCGACAATGGCGGTACCTTCCGTACTGGCTATGCAATCCCCGCCAGCGTCTCCGGTACAGGGAAGGCTTGGGCGGCGGATGCAATTGAACGCACCGTCTCCACCACAAACCAGCCACACCACATCGTGATCACCGGGGTCTGGAATCTTCCGATTGGCAGCTCGATTCTGGGCAGCAACGCCTGGGAGCGTGCAATCTTCGGCGGGTTTAAATTCTCTGAGATCTTCCAGGCCTACTCAGGATCGCCGCTTCCAATCACAGGCAACAGCTGCGGAACGAATCCTGCCGCGGCAGTGTGCTTACCCACCTACAACACCTCGTTCAGTGGACCTGCTCGCATCCACGGAAAGTGGGGACAGGGCGTAACGGCCCAGAGCGCGAGTGTTGCCTCCACAACTCCGCTCACGCAATCTACCGCTAATCAGTTCATCGATGTCACCGCTTTCAGCACAACCCCAGCTTACGTTTTCGGCAACACGGCCCGTACCGCCCCTTACAATATCTACGGTCCTGGAAACTATCAGCTCGATATCGGTCTGGCCCGCAGCTTCCCGTTGCACTTCACCGAGGCGGCAAGGCTGAACTTCCGCGCCGAAATGTATAACCTCACCAACCACACCCTCTTCGGTGTATCCAGTCTCGCCTGGGGAGCCCCCAACTTCGGTCAGGTCACCACTAACGCCAACTACAACCGTCGGTCCGCACAGCTCTCGGCCCGCATCGAGTTCTAATTTCTACACAATGCGGTACGAATGGCTCGGCCTCTCAACAATCCAAAAATGCCGCCTGAACAACCCAGGCGGCATTTTTGTTCTTCTAAACCACCTGAATTCATCAGCTTACGCTAATGGAGCTTCAAGCTTCGGCCAAACAGTTTAAGGGAGACGCTTCTCGTAACAGAAGAACCGTAGCCCAGGTCTGAACGCAAGGCTGATCTCTCCGGCAAGTTCGTAACCGAGTTTCGGAAACAGTTGCTGAGTCGCTGCGTTCTGAGTGTTGGTATCGACGCGAAGCACATCAATACCACGTTCAATTGCGACTTCTTTCGCCTTTTCCATCAAAGCCGTCGCGACTCCAGCGCCACGAAACGCAGGATCGACCGCAATCCGGTGAACCACAATCGCCGGTTCTTCGATGTCCCACCCAACCTGGGCGTAATCAGGCTCCTGGTCCATCGTAATCGCCGCCAACCCGGCGGTTTCTGCATCAATTTCGGCGAGCCAAAGCTGCTTCAGGCTGATATCGCGCAGGAACACAGCCTCATCTGGATAATTCTCATCCCACTGGAGATTGCCCGATGCCCGCATCAAAGGAACTACTCGTCGCACAAGCCTCATCAGGGCGGGAAGATCGTCTTCACTCGCAAGCCGAATCTGCATGGTTCTAGCGTATCAAGAGCACCGCCCTTACATGATGCGAAACCGCTCCCGCATCAGCCTCTGGAAGCGCGGCCGCCAGATCAGATCGTAGGCCAGTTCTTTCCCCGGGAACATCGCCAGCGCCGCCCTTCGGCTATCGGCGATCATCTGGGAAGCGTCATCGATAGTGAGCGTCGCGTCCTGGGCAATGACCTGCATCACCATGTTCATCATCATCTGCATTCGCCGGATCAGCCTCTGTTCCGCTGCCCGCTCGTCCGCACCGACTGTCGTGAGCTCAACGCTCGCCTGATTCAACTCCATCGAATTACCTCCAGCTACTGATCGGATGCGCCAACGATCCCGCGGATTCCAACATCCCTGCCCAGCAGGAAGGTCGTCAGGCCGAACTCATCCGTCCGGTATAGCTTAGACCCGGCAGGCGCGATCCGACCTACCACTTCGGGCCGCGGGTGCCCGAACTGATTCCCCCTCCCCCGCTGACGCCACCGCATCTCGAGGCGCCGCCGTCGCCCGAAACGCCTCCAACGTTGATGTCCTCTCCATGATGGCCCACCTTACGCAGGGTAACCGGGCAATCCTCCCATGCGCCGGCATAACCCCTCACTCCTCTCGGCATCCCCTTCGAGCAAAACCGCCCTCTTGAAATACCGCAGCGACATCACGACCAAGTCATCATTCACCGGTTCGCGAGGATTGAAATTAGCGGTCTAAGGTGCGACGGAGTTCAGGCAGCGCAATACGCGCGAGTTCCTTCAGCCAGCTCAGGGTTTGGCTCGCTAAGTTTTTCCGATCTTCGAAGTTCTGCCTGCGGATCGCACTCACTACCATTTCACCCATAACGAGAGGGCGATTATTTGCGTAAAACTGCTATGGTTTCGAGATGAAACGTTTGTGGAAACATGTCGACCATGTGCAGGTCTTCAATCTTGTATCCCGTCGATATCAACGTTTTGAGATCCCTTGCCAACGTGACTGGATCGCATGAGACGTAGACAAGTTCGGGTGCGGCAATGCGCGCCAAGTGCGTACAAACCTCAGTGCCCAAACCCGCTCGAGGAGGATCCATGACGATTAGTTGTGGGCGGTCCCGTTGGACAAGTGCGTTTCTCAGAAAATCAACCGTCGTACTCTTGACGGCGCGTCTACCTGGCCCTGTAAACGAGCGCGAGAGGTCGTTTTCAGCGGCCTCAACTGCTACTACTTGTCCAAATGATTTCGCAAGCGCCTTGGAGAACAATCCCACTCCGGCGTAGAGATCCCAGGCAATTACACCGCTTTTGCGTGCGGTTACGATTTCGACGAGTTCGTCGACGAGGTAACGATTGATCTGGAAGAAACCGCCGTGCTTCACCCAGTAATCATCATCCGCCGCGCGGTAGATCAGTCCCGGAGCGCCCCACGTTTCAAGGTATCGGGCGCTTTTTGCTCGTCGTTGCAGTCCTGTGGATGAAAGCAGAAAAGCAGACGCGCCGGTGAGTTCAGGCACCTGCTTTTGCAGCTGTTCGCAAAATGCAGTTAGTCCGGACTGCTGTTTTTTAAAAAAGAATTCTATCTGTAACTTTTTTTCGTCATTGTTAGTGAAAAATTCGACCTCAGTGACGTTGCGAACCCAGCGAGTCAAAGCGGAATACTCGTTTACGATTTGTAGAACAGATTCGACAGAGTGCCAGAGGATTGGTGCCAGGATTGGGCATTCGTGAATTGCAAGAAACTCATTCGAGCCACGACGGTTATACCCGAGCCTAAGGGCTCCTTCACTCTCCGACAATCGTAGCCGGGTCCGATTTCTGTAGTGCCAGGGTTCGCCCGAGTGTAGCTGGATTGGAGGTAACGAGGTCAACGTTGCGCGCCCCAGGGTCTCGCGCAGGACTTCAATTTTCATCTGCACCTGGGCAGCATAGGTTGCATGCTGGTAGTGGCAGCCACCGCATTGGCCAAAGTGAGAGCAGCGTGGTGTGACGCGATCCTGGGAGGGACTCAAGACCTGAACCAACGACGCCTCTTCAAACGTGGCGTCATGTTTCAGAAGCCTGGCTTCGACTAGCTCTCCGGGTAGCGTAAATGGCACGAAAACCGCTTTACCTGCACCAACGCCTTGGGTCTGATGTGCAAGCCCGTTTCCTCCATACACCGCCTTTTCGATATGAAGCTTCATGCGTGGCTCATGTAGAAGAGGCTTAATCGGGGTAGTTTGTTGGCTTCAAGCAGTTTTTTCTGAAGAAATTGCTGTTGTACCTGTTTGATTTGGATGGCTTGCATTTTGCCGCGATAGGGAGCCAGTTCAGTTGTCGCCTGTTCGCGTAGGGATACCAACTCTGTCTCTGGAGTTGACATAAGCAACGCGGCGAACATGCGCTCTTCAAGAACACTGAGATTCCGGTCAAGATCCTCCAGTAATCCAGCTGGCTGCGCTGGTAGATCGCGGGCTAGACCAAGCAGACGGTTAGCGATCTCGGCAGCCACTGCATCGGCCGGTGGACGGAGAGTTACGCCTTCGATTGCGCGCGCATTTTGTTCGAGATAGTCGTGGATGAGCTGTCGTTCGAAGCCACTCTCTGCAGAATCAATTTTTGAAGTTGCTGCGGAGCCGACGGAAGCTTCTATTGACTGTTCAACTGCTTCCATCACGCTTTGAGCACACCATGCGAGGCCATTCACTTTGCGGATTTTCGAGGAGGAGCGAAGCGTCTTCGCGTCATGTTTGTCGAAAGCGTTATCGATTCCGCGTAGAACTACTTCGAGCGGGATCCCGGCTTCACGCCAGATTTCGATCAACGCCCAGTCAAGAGTAGAGAGCATCAGCAGGGAGCCGCGTCGTTGCTGAAACTTCTCCTCGATCTCGGTGAAGTAGTTGAAGTAATTGCGCATGGGCTCTCTTACAAGCTTAAGCCCATAGCTTATGCACGTTTTCTATGGCGCTCGATATTGCGCTCGTAGATTAGCCGCAGGCCGGTGAGAGTGAGCAGGTCATCGACGACTGCTATATGCTTCGATCCAGTAGCGATCAGTTTTGCAAGGCCACCTGTGGCGACTGTCTTGGTGTCGGGGCCTGTTTCGGCGATCATGCGCTCGAGGATGCCGTCTACCAAGCCGATGTAGCCGTAGTAAAGGCCGATTTGAATGTTATCGACCGTGCCGGTGCCGATGACTTTGGCAGGTTTTTTTATGTCGATGCGAGGCAGACGGGCGGCCCGGGAGAAGAGTGCGTCGGCCGAGACGCCGAGACCGGGTGCGATGGCACCGCCAAGAAATTCGCCTTTCTTTGAAAGGACATCGAAGGTGGTTGCCGTGCCCATATCGACGATGATGCATGGGCCGCCGAAGCGGTCGAAGGCGGCGACGCAGTTGACGATACGGTCTGCGCCGAGTTCGGCGGGGTTGTCGGTGAGGACGGGAATACCTGTTTTTACGCCGGGTTCGACGAAAAGCGGTTTCACATGGAAGTAGATCTCACAGACTTGGCGCAGAGCTGAATCGAGTGGCGGTACGACCGAGGAGATTGCTATGCCGTCAACGGCATCCGTTTCAAGCCCCTTCAATTTGAATAGGTTGCGAAGGAGAACCCCAAATTCATCACTTGTTTGAGCGGAGGAGGGCGTGGTGATACGCCAGTTGGCTATGAGCTCCGTGGTTGTGGGAGATTCTGGTGTTGAGAGCCGGTATAGACCTAGAACCGTATTGGTGTTTCCTACGTCGAGTACGAGTAGCATGTCTACCTTCCGCTTTCGTTTCCGTATCTTGCGCGAACACCACCCGAGAGAACCGTGTGCATAACGTTGTCCTCTCCTCGGACGCGCAGGAAACCGTCCGCATCAAGTCCTTCTGTTACGCCAGTATAGCCGCCTGCTTCTTCGACGATGACAGGCTTTCCGCGAACCCACGTCGAGGTTGCAGCGAAGCGATCCAAGAGATTGATTTTAGAGAAAGAGTTGTTGCTCTCCGCTTCGAGAAGGTCGATCTCGGCTTCAATCGCTAGTAGGAGTTGGATGAGGAGTTGTTCTCGCGGCAAGGGTTGACCAGTTTCGAGGTAGAGAGAGGTCGCGACTGATTGTAGCTCCTTGGGAAAGCCAGTGTGATTGAGATTAATACCAATACCTATTACCGCGTAACGCAAGGTGGGTTGATTGGGGGCGGTAGAGGTTTCGACGAGGATGCCACCACATTTTTTTTCGCCGATGAGGAGGTCATTGGGCCAGCGAATGTCGGGTGCCAGGCCGGTGACTGCTGCTATGGCTGATTGGGCAGCAATACCGGTCGCCAAAGATAGCAAAAGTGTTTTTTTAATAGGCATGTGTGGGCGAAGGAGAATGCTGACATAAAGGCCTTCGCCACGGGAGGAGTGCCATGTGTGATCACTACGTCCGCGGCCAGAGGTTTGCTCATCGGCGATCCAGATACTGCCGTGGGGAGCGTCGTTTTGAGCGGCCTCGAGGGCGAGGGTGTTGGTTGAAGTTACCGAGGCGAGATAATGGATCTTATCCGCGTAGATGGCGTTGGAAAGTGCGCCGACGACCCTCGCTAAGTCAAGAGAATCAGACAACGTGCCCTCAGAAAATGTCGGCCGTGATGCGCATGCTGAGGTCGGCCGCTGCGGCGGAGTGGGTGAGGGCTCCGACAGAGACGAAGTCTACTCCGGCAAGTGCGTATTTGCGGACGGTCTTGAGGTTCATGTTGCCGGAGGCTTCGATGGGGACTCCGGGGAGCGTGCCTTTGATGCGCTTAACTGCTTTCTTTACTTGAGATGGAGTCATGTTATCCAAGAGGATCGAGTCTGCGGCACCGGTGATGGCCTGATCGAGTTCGATTTCGGAGCGGACTTCGACCTGGATCCATTGACCGGTTTTGTTATTTTCCTGCGCTCGCTTGAGAACAGCGGGGAGGCCACCTCCGAGGGATATGTGGTTATTTTTGATGAGAATACCATCCTGGAGGTCGAGGCGGTGATTGACGCCGCCGCCGCAGGAGACGGCGTATTTGTCGAGGGCGCGGAGGCCCGGGATGGTTTTGCGGGTGTCTAAAACTCTGGTTTTTGTGCCACTTACGGCCTTGACGAACTCGTTGGTGAGGGTGGCGATGCCGCACATCCTCTGCATGAGGTTGAGAATGACGCGCTCGCAAGAGAGCAGAGAGGCGGCGTTGTGCCGGATGACGGCGAGGGGCTGGCCTTTTTTGACTTTGACTCCATCGAAGATTTCGGGATGGCTGATGACCTCGAAGCGGCCCGCAGAACCTAACGACATTTTGCCGAAGATGTCCAGAATGATGGGGATACAACCGAGTCCGGAGACGACGCAGGGCTGTTTGGCGATGACAGTTCCGGACGCTCTGAGGTTGGGAGGAATGGTGAGGGCGGTGGTGATGTCGTTGGCGACTTTATCTTCTGCGAGGGCGGCCTCGAGGATGGCGTTGACCCTTTTGCTCTTCCAATCCATTACGTCATCCTAAACCCGTTTTTCCGTAAATTTTTTTCTGGCTGGGTGAAGGGCTATATTTTTGCAATTTTCTGGCGTTTTTTTGAGGGGCTCGGTCGCGAAAGAGCGGGTGTTTTTGCGTGGAAATTCGCGGCCGTTACGTGGTGACTTCGTGCAAAAACATGGTTGTTAGCTGTTGATTTTCGGAGCTGAATATTTCGTCCTTCAAAAAATCTTGGTGGAAATTGGATCGACGGCGTTTGGGTTGCAAGGAAATGGGCGAGTTTGGAATCACGCTGCGCAGATTGACAGTTTTTTTTCGTTTTGCTGGAGCGGAAGATTTTGGCGAAGGAGAATCTCCTAAATGTGTCCAACCGTACGAACGATGCAACCTGCCTCAATGAGTCAATCATCGGGATCAGGGTATGAGTTCAAGGGTGGTTATCCAACGTCAGAGACGGCGCAGAAGGCGTATGACTCGTCCGATCTCAATACCGCCGTTGAGGCGTACAAGTTTTTCTATCCGTCTGTTTCAATCCTCGCAACCTGGGAGGGCAACGTGGCAGCGGGTGTTGTTGCCAACAAGTCGTTTCTAATTTTGCAAGGGAGCCCACATCAGTTGGTGTTTACGCCGAACTCCGATACTCCTTACGCGGGAGCGAACCTCGATCTATCTGAAGGCCCCATGGTGGTGGAACTGCCTCCTGGGCCGTTCATGTGCGTCGCCAATGACCTGAATCAACATTACGTGATGGATATGGGTTTGCCCGGCCCTGATGCAGGCAAGGGTGGGAAGCATGCCCTTGTTCCTCCCGGCTACACCGGCAAGATTCCGGAAGGTTATTTCACCGGCACGCCTACAACCAATCGCGTGCTCTTCATGGTGCGCGTGATTCCGCCTGGTGGTGATGTCAAGGTTGCAATTGAGATGTTGAAGAAGGTAAAAATTTACCCGCTGAACTCCCCTGATGGTTGGCAAGTGACTTGGGCGGAGATTGGTGACCGCGCGCAGGACTTTACACCTGTTCGATGGGAAAAGAATCTCGACTACTGGAAGAAGCTTGCCGAACTCGTCGACCAAGAACCCGCTTATGAGGCCTATCGGATGAACTATGGTCAGCTAGCGAAGCTCGGGATTGAGAAGGGCAAGCCTTTTGCTCCCAATGCACGCATGCAAGGAATTCTCATCAGGGCGGCCCAAATCGCCAACGACGAGATGCGCGTGCAGTCCTTCGCTGACCGCCGTCCGGATCGTGCTACATGGCCTGATCGCAGATGGGAGTGGGCCGATCTTCGTCCTGAGAACGGCACCTTCGATCTGCCCACCGCGAAAGACCTAGAGGCACGAGAGAAGTGGTTCTATCAGGCTCAGATCGAATCACCTGCCATGTTTCGCCGGACTGCTGCGGCTGGTTCGCTCTATTGGTTAGGCACACGGGATAGCACGGGGGCGTATCTCGACGGCGGAAAGAGCTACAAGCTGACTATCCCGCAGCCTGTTCCTGCCAAACTGTTCTGGTCACTGACCGTCTATGATCCTGATTCACGCAGCGAGATTGTGACGGACACGTATAAGGCTGCCTTACGCTCGATGTTCGAGCTGAAGGATAGGGCGAGCGCCAAGTCGGTCGATCTCTATTTCGGTCCGAACGCGCCTGCAGGAGACGAAGGCCAGTGGATCAAGACACTGCCTGGCAAAGGCTGGTTTACCTATTTCAGAATCTATGGTCCGGATGCGGCTGCCTTCGATGGAAGCTGGAAGCCAGGCGATTTTGAAGAGGTGAAGTGATTGGGCAGAAGTACATGGCTGCAGGGAAACCATTTCGCTGAGACGCCAGCTCAGCTTAGGTACTTGATGAGGATGGCTTCGTTGCCGATTTCGTTGTAGATGAGTTCGTCGACGGTGCCTTTGGCGAGGAGGAGTCCGTAGCCTCCGGCGCGCATGCCTATTTCTTCCCGCTGGGCGATATGGGAGGTGGGATCGTCGGAGGCATTGGCGACGGCAGCGTGGCTGAGGGCTTCCTGACGGAAGCCGGCACCGGGGTCGCGGACGCGGAAGACCATGGCGCGGGCAGTGCGAATGGCGGTGACTTCTACCGATTGATTTGGGTTGAAGGCTGCTCCGTGTTCCATGGCGTTAAGTAAGATCTCGCGGAGGGCCTGAAGCATCTCCTGCTTGGCTTCTTCGGGAAGTTGGGTGCTGAGTTCCTTGGCGAAAGAGAGGAGACGCTCGGCTGTGACAAGGCGGGAGTTGACGCGGACTGAGACCCAGCCCGGACGGGCGGAGAGGATCTCGATGTCTTCGCCGATCTTGCTGTCGGAGGCAGCCTGCTTGGCGAGATTGGAGATCTCATGTGTATCGAAGGGCGGGGTGAAGCAGGCGAAGACGCGGGCGCGAAGTGCGTCGATGACCTTGTCGGGTGTGCTGTGGTGGGCGAGGACGATGCACTTGAGAGCGGGGCGGATGGAGCGCATCTCCTGGAGCAGGGCAAGACTCTCTTCGATGGCGGTGTCGCCGCTGGTGATGACAACGCCGAAGGAGTGGATGCGGAGACGCTGGAGCGCGTCGGCGTTTCCGGCAGCGTAGTCGAGGGGGAGGCCACTGGCGGTGAGCTTGTCGCCGATCTCGTGACTCACGTGGTTGTGATCTTCGATGATGAGGATCCGGCTCATGTGGGCTCCGAAGGAGAGGGACCAGTTGATTTTAGAACAGTTTGTGGCGGGGAGTTTTGTTTGGGCGATGTTGCATGACTGCGCGTTAGTCTAATCCTGAGCTTGCGCAAAATGATGAATGGACGAGGTTGTGTCGACAGGCGATCGTTTCTGGCGGGGTTGGCTGCGGCTGAGGCATGTGAGGTTGCTGGGAGAAGTGCGACCGGGCAGGTTGCGCCGCGGACACAGGATCCGTTTGCCGGTAAGAAGAAGTTGCTGGCGATTGGTGATGTGCACACGGGATATCAGCATGATTCGGTCTCGCATGCGTTGGCGACGGTTGAGCAACTGGGGCGGCGGTCAGGAGAGTATGTCACTTACATTCGTACAGATACCCAGCTAATTACGAAGGACAAGATCTATGGAACGGGAAAGTATGCTGCGGGCGGGATTCGTTCGGTGAATGCGAAAAATCTCGATTACTTCGATGCAATTTTTTTCTATGGGCTAGGTGAAGGTGACCTGTCGGCGAAGCAGAAGAGCGATCTGCTGTCGTTTGTGCATGACGATGGAAAGGGTTTTGTCGGGGGACATTCGGCGATCGATGCGTTTTATAGCTGGCCGGAGTATGGGCAGATGGTGGGGGCTTATTTTGACAATCATCCTTGGGGAGTTTTCGATGCGCCGATTGTTGTTGAGGAGCCGACGTTTCCCGGCATGGGCCAGTTCCCGCGGGAGTTTGTGATTCACGACGAGATCTATGTGCCTGCCAATGGGCCCTACTCGAGGAAGGATGTGGATGTGCTGGCGCGCATGGATGCTTCGAAAGTTGATCTCAAGGTGAAAGATCTTCATCGGACGGACGGGGATTTTCCGGTGGCGTGGGTGAAGAAGTATGGGAAGGGGAATGTGTTTTACAGCACATTTGGGCATCCCGATTCTGCGTGGGACGACTTGAGAGTGCAGAAGATGTACTTTGAGGCGATTCGGTGGGCACTAGGGCTAGTGGAGTATGTGCCACGGCCGCATCCGATAGTTCTCGAACTCAGTTCGAGATCGTACGGTGAAAACATTCAGCTCCGTTCGTGAGGCTAAGGACTTTCTGGTCAGTAGGATTGTCCAAGAAGCAGAGCACGAGGGAATTCCTCTTTCGGAGAAAGAGCGGAAGATGATGTACTTTTCTGAGACGGCCTGGACTCTACGGTCCGGACGATTCGCGGAGAGGATCACTATTTACTTGTGCTGGTCTCCGCTGGTGGATCGAACGGTAGGTTTCAGATCAGTTTCCTAAAGCTTTTGGCGATAGGTATTGGGATCATTTGCGTGATTTTCGTTATCGCTTATGTCGTTCTCACTAGATCCTGATTTTTCAGGGTGCTGCGAAGAAGCCTTTGCGTGCCTGAACTGTGAGCTTGTTGTTCTTCGCTTTGAGCTCTAGCTTGTGATAGCTGTTCGGTTGCGTGTCTGTAGGTGGTGTGTAGCCGAGGGCATATTGCAGGCGGAGGTCTTGGCCGATCTGCGCATAAATCTCGCGCAGACTGAGTGTGGGCGAGACGGTGAAGACGCGGCCGCCGGTTGCTTCGGAGAGGCTTTGCAGGATTTTCATTCCGGGATCTGGGGTTGCGGTACTCACGCCGAATTTGGCGGCTTCGTTCTGCGCGCTGTAAAGAATCGAGTAGACCTGAACATCTGCACGCTGCACTTGTTCGATTGCTTCGGCGAGCGAACGGCTGCTTCCGTTGTCGCCACCATCGGTGAGAAGTACCATTGCCTTGCGGCCGGTCTCTTTGGCGAGAGTTTCCTTTGCGACGGAGTAGACTGCGTCGTTCAAGAGGGTTCCGTTCGCTGCGGAGGCGTGGGAGCTGAGGCGCGTGAGTGCCAGATGCAGGATGCTGGAAGAGTTGGTCATGCCCTGGAGCTGCTGAACTGTGGTGTCGAACTGCACGAGCATAGCGCGGTCCTGCTTGCGGCCCATCATGGTCTCGAAAAAGACGTCGCTAGCGAGGGCCTCATCGTTGATGAAGGTGCGCTGGCTTCCGCTTGTGTCGACCATCAAGGCTAAGGTGAGAGGGAGGTCGGAACCTTGCGAAAAGTATCGGATTGGCTGGAGTTTGCCGTCCTGCTTAAGGATGAAGTCATCTTTGGTTAGGCCGCCCTGGTGTTCGCCGTTTTTTGTTTTGACTACTGCAGAGATTTCGACGACGCGTGCGGCTACTTTGAGCGTTGTTATTGATTGTGTGTCTTGGGCCGGCTCTTGAGTTGAGGTAGGTGTTGCGGATTGTCCCCAACCTGCTGTCGACAGGAGGAGGAGACACGCAGCGAGGATGAGTTTCAACACGGGTTCGTCCCTCCGTCTGCAGACTATGGTACTTCCCTGGTTGCCGTTGGTTCCCAGGGCAACGGCGAGTGTTGTACCAAGCAGGTGATGCAGGTGATAGGCTCTGCATGAGCGGAGATCGCTGGATGATTGTCTCGAGGAATGTAACTCTGTGCGTTCGCCCGTCTCTGACCGCGATTGGCCGGTGGTCGGTGGACTATTGGCTCGATGGCAACGCCAAAGCAGCTTATCAATATGGACTAAACACTTACGATTCGATTGAGATCGCTAGACAAGCTGTGATGCAGGCGAAGGACTATCTTGAAGCGAACCGCAATACGGTGCAGATTGTCGAGAACACGAGAAACGCATCGCGGGACCCCATTCCAGCCGCGCAGTCAACCGAAGATGAGCTGAAGAAGCACATGGAAAAATATGTTGAGAAGAGCTACGAGCCTGCGAGAACGATGAAGGCTGCGAGTTTTTTCGAGATCGGTAGCTGGGCCAAGACAGTGAATGCCCTTGCGCAGAAATCCCCGCTCATCTTCAGTCTGCTGACACTGACGGTTCTTGTGTTCCGCGGGCCTCTCTCGAAGCTCCTTAGCTCGATTCCTTTGGGTAAGCTGCTTTTCTCGTTCGTACCTAACGAGCTAGGCCTGAAGCCTTCTCAGCTCCTCGAGTGTGCTCCTCTTCTGATTCTTGTCACGGCGCTTTACGTGCGATCGCGTAGACGGAGAGAGTCAGTTGAGCTGAATCGAGTTCGTTTGTGGATATTACAGCTTGCGGTGTTCTTCGATTGGGACTATTTCAAGTTCTTTGGTCTCATTACCCAGGAGTTTGGACAGCTTGAGTATGCCTCTTACGTTGATCAGGTTGCTTCGGTCGAAAGGCGAAATCCAGGCTCGTTTACCAATGTGGTGAATCAGTTGACATCAAGATTGGATGGAGACTCGCCCGACAAGACGGAGAAGTTTGTGCGCACACTTGTTCGCGACGACTTTGCCCGCAAGATACAAGGGCTCGCAGGGCTTGGCGGGGAACACGACTACAACACGAGAGATCTCGCTGTGCTCCCGCTGCATCTGTTGCTTTCCAACAATGGGGTGAAGACGATTGCGATGGGTCTGATCGGTGCGACCAGCGATGGTGCTTATGGTCCGGCTGGGGTAGTCTCCGCAAAAAGAGACATGGAAAAGGCGGCAGTGAACGGGATCAAACTGGGGATCGTTTTTATCCTTGTAGTTGTGGTTCCGGCTCTAGCATGGACGACGGCGCTTTCGTGGAAGGCCTCGGTGGTACTGTTCACGCTCGATATCATCGCCTCGCTGGCGACTCTCTGGTTGTTGATGCGACGCCCGGTTGAGGTTGGTTTTCAACACAAATTCATTCCACGCGGGCTTGAACTGTATGAGTGCGCAGGTGCGCTGAAACTTGATGTGGCATAACGCGAAGACGTCCGATCTTAACCCAGGGCATCGAGGGCAGATTTGGTCTTGTCGTAGAGTGTTGTGGTTTCGGCGTGTTGTTTGCGGAGGCCTTCTACGATGTGGGCGGGAGCTTTGGCCATGAAGGATTCATTCGAGAGCTGACGGTTCGCGGATTCGAGGCCTTTCTCGTATTTGACGAGGTCTTTGGTAAGGCGTTCACGCTCGGCGGCTACGTCGATCTGGCGCTCGTAGAGGACGGCTACGTCAAAGTCGGCGGTGCTTCTGGCGTTAGTGCCGGAGAGTGGTTCCGCGGGGAAGTCCATGGAGTTTACGCGAGCCATGCGGACGAGCATGTCCTGATTGGAGTCGGCGAGTGCGACGATGCGATTCGATCCGTGGAGATTGATGGGGGCTGGTTCTTTTTCGGGGACGCCGAGATCTTTGCGGAGCGCGCGGATGGTGGTGACGAGATCCTGCATGGTTTGCATCGCCGTTGCTGCAACCGGGTCGGCGGGGAAGTCGCCGGGTTGCGGGTAGCGAGTGAGGGCGATGGATTTTGCAGGGGGCTGCTGGTTGTAGAGGGCATGCCAGATCTCTTCGGTAAGGAAGGGCATGAAGGGACTGAGGAGGCGGAGAGCGGACTCGAAGACTCCGGTGAGGGAGGCGAGGGTAAGGGCAGTAGTGGGATTTGGCTCGGCTCCTTCTGTGAAGTCGAGACGGAGTTTGACGAGTTCGAGGTACCAGTCACAAAGCTCGCCCCAGAAAAACTGGTAGATGGCGTTCGCGGCTTCATCGAAGCGATAGTTGGCGAGGGCGCGATCGACTTCGACGGAGACGGCGTGGAGACGGTCGAAGATCCAGCGAGTTTCGAGTGGCGTGTGTTCGGGGAGAGTCCACGGTTCTGTAGTGTGATTGAGCTTGTTTGTTGGAGTTTTAACGGTGATTTTGTAACCTGCCTCGCGGGCGCGGTCGAGGTTCATGAAGAGGAAGCGGGCCGCGTTCCAGATCTTGTTGGCGAATGCGCGATAGCCTTCGGTGCGGGCTTCACTGAAGGCAATGTCGGTGCCGGGGGAGGCCATGGAGGCGAGGGTAAACCGGACGGCGTCGGTGCCGAAGCGCTCGATGATATCGATTGGGTTGATGACGTTGCCCTTGGTCTTGGACATCTTCTCGCGGTTGGCGTCGCGGACCAGGCCGTGGATGTAAACCTCTTTGAAAGGAACCGCGTCGGCGAGGGCGCGTTTGCTGCCATCCTGCGTGGGAACGTCGAGCATGAAGTGACAGCCGAGCATGATCATACGGGCGACCCAGAAGAAGAGGATGTCGAAGCCGGTGACGAGGAGTGTGGTTGGATAGAACGCTGCGAGATCGTCGGTGAGCGCATGCGGATCTGGGGTCCAGGACATGGGGCTGGTGGAGGTGAGCGAGGGCCAGCCTAGAGTGGTGAAAGGGAGGAGACCGGACGAGAACCATGTGTCCAGGACGTCGGTTTCCTGCACAATGTCGGTGGAGTTGCAGTGCTCGCAGTGAGTGGGAGTGTCGCGGGCGACTGTGATCTGGTTGCAGGATTTGCAGTGCCACGCAGGGATGCGATGACCCCACCAGAGCTGGCGGGAGATGCACCAGTCGTGGATGTTGTTCATCCATTCGAGGTAGATCTTTTTGTACATCTCCGGAGTGAAGTTGATGGCGGCCTTTTCGCCGTTGACCGATTCGACGGCATCGATGGCGTTTTGCGCGATGGATTTGCCCCCGGTGTTCGGGGTTTTGTTAACGGCGAGGAACCATTGGAGCGAGAGGCGCGGCTCGATGACCACGCCGGTGCGCTGGGAGAGACCGATGGTGAGGGTGTGGTCCTTGATGGCTTCGAGGAGTCCTTGGGCTTCGAGGTCGGCTACGATTTTTTCACGTGCGGCGTAACGGTCGAGGCCGTTGTAGGGTGAGCCGAGAAGGGTGATGCGCGCGGTCTCGTCGAGGATGCTGGGGGCGGCGAGGTTGTGACGTTGGCCGATGGCAAAGTCGTTTGGGTCGTGGGCCGGGGTGACTTTGACCGCTCCGGTTCCGAACTCGGGTTTGGCCCAGTCGTCGGCGAGGATGGGGATTTCGCGGTCGTGGCCTCCGTTGACTCCGGTTAAGGGGACGCGGACTTTCTTGCCGATGAGTGCGCTGTAGCGTGCGTCGGTGGGGTTTACGGCTACGGCGGTGTCGCCGAGCATGGTTTCGGGCCTCGTGGTGGCGACGGTGATCGAACCGGTGCCGTCTGCCAGCGGATACTTGATGTGATAGAGCTTTCCGAGGCGCTCTTCGTGCTCGACTTCGAGGTCGGAGACGGCGGTCTGGATGCTGGGGTCCCAGTTGACGATGTAGGCTCCGCGGTAGATGAGGCCCTGCTCGTAGAGGCGGATGAATGC